>NZ_BAAAQW010000011.1:8821-121797 GCF_039531875.1 Sinomonas flava
CGGCGACCCGGGGTCTATCCCGGGAGCGGGACGTCGGGAGCGTCGTCCTCGTCGCCGTAGGCCCTCTCCTCGAGGTCCTTGGCCTTCTCGTCGTTCTTGTCCGAGGCGATGCCGGTGTCGTGCTGGAACCCGTCCAGGCGTTCGACGTCGGGCTGCTCCTCGTCGGGGTGAAGACCCATAGGCTGCTCTTCGCTCATCCCGGTTCTCCTTTCCGCTGGGGGCGTCTGTCCTCCGGAAGCTACCCGTCACCGCGCGGGTCAACCCTGAATCAGGGGTGCGCTGCCCCGGAACGGCCCCTACCGCCCGCCCTCGATCTTGCGGCTGCGCTGCTCGACCGCCCGGGACCCGTACGGGTAGACGTCCAGCTCGGGCTCGCTGACCCGCGTGAGCTCGGCGGACTGCTCGGCGGACAGCGTGAGATCTGCGGCCTTGAGGTTGTCCGCGAGCTGCTCCCGGGTGCGGGCGCCGAGGATCACGGACGTCACGGCGGGCTGGTCCGCGACCCACCGCAGCGCGACCTGGGCAGAGGAGACGCCGTGCTCCCCCGCCACGGACGCGACCCCCTCGATGATCTCCCAGGTCTTCTCCTTGGCGTTCCGCGGACCCCACGCCTCCATGCCGCGCTGCGGGTTCTCGCCCAGCCGCGTCGCACCCGTGGGCTGGGTGTCACGCTGGTACTTCCCGCTCAGCCAGCCACCGCCGAGGGGAGACCAGGGCAGGAGGCCGAGACCGGCGTCGAGCGCGGCGGGCACGATCTCAGACTCGATGCCGCGCACGAGCAGGCTGTACTGCGGCTGGAGCGTCACGGGGGCGGCCCAGCCGTGGGCCTTGGCCTCGTAGGCGGCCTTGGTGATCTGCCAACCGAGGAAGTTGGAGAACCCGTAGTATCCGATCTTCCCGGCCGAGACCGCGTCGTCGAGGAAGCGGAGCGTCTCCTCGATGGGCGTGTGCGGATCCCAGGCGTGCATCTGGTAGAGGTCCACATGGTCGACGCCGAGCCGGCGCAGCGAGGCATCGAGCGCGGCGCGCAGGTGGCGGCGCGACGTTCCCAGGTCGTTGGGCCCCTCCCCCATCGGGAACCGCCCCTTGGTCGCGATGACCATCTGGTCCCGCCGGTCGGGGTTGGCCGCGAGCCAGCGCCCGATGATCTCCTCCGAGGTGCCCCGGCTGTAGACGTCGGCCGTGTCGAGGAAGTTCCCCCCGGCGGCGGCATAGTCGTCGAGCAGGGCGTGCGACGTCGGCTCGTCAGCTTCCGC
Organism: Sinomonas flava; assembly: GCF_039531875.1. NCBI lineage: Bacteria > Bacillati > Actinomycetota > Actinomycetes > Micrococcales > Micrococcaceae > Sinomonas > Sinomonas flava. The sequence goes on from NZ_BAAAQW010000011.1 coordinate 10,078, forward strand.
GCCGAACGTCATGGTCCCGAGCGCGAAAGCGGAGACGACGGCGCCGCTCCGTCCCAGTGTGCGGTACTCCATGCGGGCGCCCTTCCTAGTCCTCGTACTCGTCGTTGCCCGCAGGCGGGTAGTCGTCGTCGTCGTCAGGCAAGGGCTCGGCCTGTTCCAGCAGGTCAGCCTCGTTCGCCTCGGGGTCCGCGCTGGCAGAGGGGGCACCTCCGCCGGGTAGGGCCGAGGTGCGCTGCTCGAGGTAGTCGGCCTCCGAGGCCTCCAGCGGGGTGCCGGCAGCGGGCTCGTCGGGCGTGACGGGACCCGCGGGAATGCTCTGCTCTACCGCGTCTGCTTCAGGCACTTCGTCAGTCATGTCCTGCCTCCTTAGGATCCTCATCGGCGTGCTCCAATGAGTCGGCGTACCCCCATGGGTCGGATCCTAAACGCCGGACCCCCCGACCTGACAGAGTCTTGCGACGGTGGCGCGCAGCTGCGCAGGAGTCGCCCTGCCCGTCCCCGCGGAATAGGCGGCGTCGGCGTGCAGCATCAGCGCCGCGAAGACGAGCGCGACGGCGAGGCGGGCCGTCTCCGGCGTCGTGCGCTGCTCGGCGAGGCGGATCACGCCCTTGCGCGCCCCCGAGGACCATTGGTGGAGGGCGGCGAGGAGGTCCGGCTCAAAGCCCATGAGCTCCTTGATGCGCGGGATATCGCCCTCCGGCCCACCGGCGATCCCCGCCACGAGCTCGCAGAGGTCGTCCACGAGGGTGCTGTGTGCCTCGAGGAACCGGCGTTCCTGCTCCTCGGACAGCGCCGTGGCGGGGAGCCCCAGGGTCGCGGCCGCCTTCGAGGGGAAGTAGTTGAAGAACGTCCGCTCGGAGATGCCCGCCTCGGCGCAGACGTCCGCGACCGTGACCTGCGCGAGGCCACGCTCGGCGGCGAGGGCGAACGCGGCGTCGTGGATTGCCCGCCGCGTCCGCTCCTTCTTGCGCTCGCGCAGGGTTCCCGGCGCGTCCTCGCGCATCGCGCTGCCCTCCATCCCGCTCACCCCCGGTGGACCCGGATCACGCCGGTGTCGGGGCCGGTCGGGGAGCCGGTCTCGGCGGCGGCCAGGGCGGCGTCGGACTCGAGGTCCTCTGCGGTGCTGCGGGCGTCGGCCTGCTCCTGGAGCGCCGAGCGCTGGCGCAGCGGCGGGACCTTGAAGAACCACGAGAGCACGAACGCGAGGACCGTGATCCCGAACCCGACCCAGTAGATGCTCACGGCGGAGTCGTTGAAGCCGACCATGAACGGCCGGGTGAGCCGCGCGTCGGCGCCCTTGAGGAAGGAGGTGTCCGAGGTGGTGGAGGACGAGGACCCCTCGGACGAGGACCCGTCCTTGAGCTTGTCGACCATCGTCGGCACGAGCCTGTCCACGATCGCGGACCGCTGCGCCTGGTCGGAGTAGTCCACCACGAGGCGGCCGTTCTCGACGGCGGCGCCGGCCTTCTGCGCGGCGGTCTCGAGGGCCTGCTGCTCGGCGGCGGGCTTCGCGGCTGTGATCTGGCTGTCGATCACCCCCTGGGCGGCGGACTCCGGGAGCACCCCTGCGGCGACCTGCTTCGCCACCGCGGCGGTCACCTGCTGCGTCACCGCTTGATCAGCGGCCTGCTTGGCGGCGGTGGCACCCTGGTCGAGCCCGGACTGCACCTGCTCCTTCACCGGGCCCGCGATGGGGGCCCAGATCTTCTCCATGACGCCCCTGTTCGCGGGATCGGACGCGACCGAGGGCGTGAGGGCGGCGTCGAGGGCGCTCGTGAGGTCGTCCTTGTTCTGCATCGCGGAGCTGATGTTGGCCGACATCGTCGCGAACAGGACGGAGAGCAGCACGGCCGTGCCGAGCGTTCCGCCGATCTGCCGGAAGAAGGTGGCAGAGCTCGTGGCGACGCCCATGTCCCGCGGAGTGACGGAGTTCTGGGAGGCCAGGATGAGCGACTGCATGAGCTGGCCCATGCCGAGCCCGATGAGGAACATCGCGATCATGAGGTACCAGAGCGGCTTGTCGACCGTCATGGACGTCAGGACGAGGTAGCCGATCGCGACGAGGAGTGTGCCCGTTACCGGGAAGATGCGGTACTTCCCGGTGCGGGAGACGATCTGGCCGGAGGCAATCGAAGCAATCATGAGGCCGCCGATCATGGGCAGCGTCGCGAAGCCGGACTCGGTGGGGGTGAGGCCCGTGACGAGCTGCAGGTACAGCGGGAGCGTGAGCATGGCCCCGAACATCGCGAAGCCCACGAGGAAGCCGAGGACGGTGGCCATCGAGAAGGTGCGCGAACGGAAGAGCCGCAGGGGGATGATCGCGTCCGCGCCCATGGCGCGCTCGATGAGGATGAACGCGACGAGCCCGACGCCGCCGATCACGTAGCAGGCGATCGACGCGGCGGAGTCCCAGCCCCACTCGCGCCCCTGCTCGGCGACGAGCAGCAGCGGGACGAGCGTGACGACGACGGCGGTGGCGCCCCACCAGTCGATCCGCGGCGCCTCGTGCTTGTGGAACTTCGGCAGGTGCAGGAACGCGAGGACCATGAGCAGCGCGAGGATGCCGATGGGCACGTTGATCAGGAACACCCAGCGCCAGCCGGAGATCCACATGATCTGGTTCGCATCGGCGAAGACGCCGCCGATCAGCGGGCCCACCACCGAGGAGACGCCGAAGACGGCCAGGAAGAAGCCCTGGTACTTGGCACGCTCGCGCGGGGCGAGGATGTCGCCCATGATCGCGAGCGGCAGCGACATGAGAGCGCCGGCACCGATGCCCTGGAACGCCCGGAACCCGGCGAGCATGATCATCGAGGTCGAGAACGAGGACAGGAACGAGCCCAGGATGAACACCGCGAGGCCGAAGATGTACAGCGGGCGGCGGCCGAAGATGTCCGAGAGCTTGCCGTAGATCGGCGTCGTGATCGTGGAGGTGATGAGGTACGCGGTGGTGACCCAGGCCTGCTGGTCGAGGCCGTGCAGGTCGTCCCCGATGGTGCGGATCGCCGTGCCGACCACGGTCTGGTCGAGGGACGAGAGGAACATCCCCGCCATGAGGGCGTAGATGACCAGCATGATCTGCCGCTGGGTCATGACGGCGTCCGACGGCGCGGCTGTCGCCGGGGAGCCTGCCGATGCGTGAGACATGGAGGTGTCCGAATCTGTCAGAGGGGTTCAGGAGTCAGGGGCCTGGGAGCGCAGTCGTTCGCCGAGGCAACTTTGCAGACTCTGCAAGTTTACACACTCTGCAAGAATCCGTCACCACGGGCCGGGGCTACCCCTCGTCGATCCGCTTGAGCAGGTCGCCGAGGGCCTCGCGGATGTCGTCATGGCCGTACTGCGAGGCGCGGCTCTCCCCCGAGATCACGGCGCACCGGTGCACCTTCGCCAGATCGCTGAAGGGGAACTTGTAGCGCCCCTTGGTGCCGCCCTCGTCGTCGTCCACGCCGAGGAACCACTTCGCGTACTCGTCCTCGCCGTGCTTGTCGAGGTACGCGCTGAGCTCCTTGGCCGACGGCGCGTGCTCGCTCCAGTCGTCCCGCGAGTCCCGCACCACCTTGCCCTCGCGCACGAGCGCCTTCGCGTTCTCGTACGCCTTCCTGTTCAGCTTCACCGCAGTCCCTCCTTCCCGACGCACGACGCCGGGATGCGCCGTCCGCGGAAGGCTTACCCGGCGCCGGGGTGCTGAACCGGCCGCGGCGGATCCTGCCGCCTGCGGGCCTGGGCGCGCCGCGCTGTCGAGCGGAAGACCACGGCGGCCTGCTGCCCTGCGGGGCTGAGGCGGCGGCTGGCGAGGTGGGCCAGGAGGATCCTACGGTTGGGGGAACGCTCGATGGGGACGGAGACGATGTCCGGGCGCAGGGCGGAGAGCGCGAGCTGGGGAGCGAGGGCTATCCCGATCCCCGCCGCCACCATGCCCTGCGTCTCCTGGTAGTCGTTGGCCGCGAAGGCGACGCGCGGTTCGAAGCCGGCGTCGCGGCAGACCCGGCTGAGGACGTCGGCCACCGGGTGCTCGTCGCGGACGACCCACTCCTGGTCCCGCAGGTCTGCCACGCGCACGGGCCCGGCGTCGGCGAGCGGGTGCTCGCGGGGCACGAGGAGCACGGTGGGGTCGCTCATGAGGGGCGTGACCGTGAGCTCGTCGTCCTCGATCCGCTCCCACGGATAGTCCCACAGGAGCGTCAGCTCGATGTCACGCCTCTTCAGCCGCTCGATGAGGCCGCCGCGGCGCGCGCTGACGACCGTGACGGCCACGTCGGGGTGGCGCGCGCGGAACGCGAGCACGACGTCGGGCATGAGGGAGGCGCCCACCGTGGGGAAGGTGCCCATCCGGAGCTGCCCGCGCCGCAGTCCCGCGAACTCGTCCATCTCGGCCCGGGCGGCGTCGATCGTCCTGTCGATGTCGTCGGCGTAGCGCAGCAGTGCCGTGCCGGCCTCCGTCAGGGCCACCCCTCGCGGGCGCCGCTCGAGCAGGGCCACGCCCATCTCCTGCTCGAGCTTGGCGATCTGCTGGGAGACCGCCGACGTGGTGAAGGACAGCGCCGCCGCGGCGGACGTCAGGGAGCCGAGGCGAGCCACCTCGCGCAGCAGGTGGAGCCGGCGCAGATCGAGGTCAGCCATACAGAGACCTTAGCAGGAATAGACAGTGGTCGATTTCTTCGTGATTGTGCTGAAGGCTCGGCGCCCCGATCGTAGAAGGAGCAGGCGCTGTGAGGCGCGACACCCCACGACACGAAGGAGACGGCAGTGCGACTACACGGTCACTGGTACCGGGGCGGCACGAGCAAGTGCTGGCTCTTCGACGCACAGGACATGGCCCAGCACGCGGACACCCGCGAGGAGATGGTCGGGCTGCTGGCCGACGCGTTCGGTGCGGCGGACGCCCGCCAGCTCGACGGCGTCGGCGGCGGCACCTCGACGACCTCCAAGGCCGCGATCATCACCGCGACCCCCGCGGGGCCGGCTGATCTGGACTATCTGTTCGCGCAGGTGGGGATCGGCGAGCCGACCGTGGAGCTCGGCTCCAACTGCGGCAACTGCGCCACCGCCATCGCCCTGTATGCCGTCCAGGCCGGGCTCGTCGCCCCCGCGGAGGGCACCACGCGGGTCCGGATGCGCAACCTCAACACCGGGGCGGTCCTGACGGGGACGATCGCGACCCCCGGCCGCCGGATCCCGACCTCTGGGCGGGCCACGGTGCCGGGCAGCGACGCTCCCGGCGTGCCGGTCAGCCTGTCCTTCCACGCTCCGTGGGGGCAGACGACGGGAGCGGTGCTTCCCACCGGCAGCCCGGCAGACCGGCTCGCCGTCGGCCACACCGTGCTCACCGCCTCCATGGTCGACGCCGGGGCTCCCGCCGTCTTCCTCCGCGCGGACGAGGCAGGGATCGACCTGTCCAGGATGGATTCCGGCCTGGCCGAGCACCTCCCCCAGCTCCTCGCCGCCCGGGCCGCCGCCGGCGTCGCCATGGGGCTGCGGAGGCCGGAGGATCCGCCGCAGAACGCGATCCCGAAGGTCGGGGTCGTGGCCCCTGCAGGGGACTACACGGCGGCCGACGGCTCCAGGATCGCGGCGGACAGCCACGACGTGCGGGTGAGGATGCTCTCGATGCTCGCACCCCACCCCGCGATCGGCCTGACCTCGGCTGTCGCGGTCTCCCTGGCGGGGGCGGTGGCCGGATCGGTCGTGGCCGACGCCCTGTCTCCGGTGGACACCGGAAGGAGCACGAGGCTCCTGCGCATCGGCACGCCGGCCGGGGTCATCACCACCGAAGCCATCACCGACGGCTCCGGCGCCGTCACCGAAGTCGCCCTCCACCGGGCGGCACGCCAGCTCGCGGTCGCCGACATCGACGTCGCACGGCCGCTCGCCCAGACGGCGTAGCACCCATCACCAGCCCCCTGTCATCATGGACAGGGCAGAACTCCAGGAAGTTGTTCAATGAAGATCAAAGCCATCCTCGGGCACCTCTACGTCCAGGTCCTCATCGGCGTCGGGCTGGGCATCCTCGTCGGCGCACTGTGGCCCGACCTCGGCGCAGACCTGAAGCCGCTCGGTGACGGGTTCGTGAAGCTGGTGAAGTTCATGATCGCCCCGATCGTGTTCTGCACCATCGTCAGCGGCATCACGTCCCTGACGGACACCAAGAAGATCGGCCCCACGCTGCTGCGCTCGCTCGGGCTCTTCTATGCCCTCACCGCGCTGGCGCTCGCCCTGGGCCTCGCCTCGGTCATGCTGTTCCAGCCCGGCGCGGGCATGCACGTCGACCCGGCCCATCTGGACGCCGGCGTCGCGGCGAAGTACACGAGCCAGATCCACAACAACACCCCCGTGGACTTCCTCCTGAGCCTGATCCCGACCACCTTCGTGGGCGCCTTCGCCGACGGCGAGGTCCTGCCCGTGCTCCTGATCGCGCTCCTCTGCGGCTTCGCCTTCACCCGGCTCGGCGCCGCCGGCAAGCTCGCCCTGGATGTGGTCAACAGCTTCAACAAGCTCCTGTTCGTCATCTTCGGCTACCTCATGAAGGTGGCCCCCATCGGGGCCTTCGGCGCCATGGCGTTCACGGTCGGCAAGTACGGTGCGCACTCCATCGGCAACCTCGGCCTGCTCATCCTGGCCTTCTACGCTGCCTGCATCGCCTTCGTCGTGATCGGGCTGGGCATCCTCGCCAAGATGAACGGCGTCAGCCTCTGGCAGGTCATCCGCTACTTCAAGGACGAGATCTTCATCGTCCTGGCCACCTCCTCGAGCGAGCCGGTGCTCCCCCGCCTGCTCTCCAAGCTCGAGCGCATCGGCTGCAACCGCGGCGTCGTGGGCCTCGTGGTCCCCACCGGCTACTCCTTCAACCTCACGGGCACCGCCGTGTACCTCACGCTCGCCTCGATGTTCATCGCCCAGGCCTGCGACATCCACCTCAGCTGGGACCAGATCCTGCTCATGCTCGGCATGATGCTCCTGACCTCCAAGGGCGCCGCGGGCGTCACCGGTAGCGGCTTCGTCGCCCTTGTGGCCACCCTCGCCGTCATGCCGACCCTGCCGGTCGCGGGCGTCGCGCTCATCGTCGGCATCGATCGCTTCATGAGCGAGGCCCGCGCCCTGACCAGCACCATCTGCAACATCGTCTCCTGCATCGCGGTCGCACGATGGGAGAAGGCCCTGGACACTGAGGTCCTGCGGGCCGAGCTCAGCTCGGGCTTCGTGCCGATTGAGGCAGTGGCGGAGTCAGAGACTGAGTCAGAGACTGAGTCAGAGACTGAGTCAGAGGCGGAGGCAGAGAAGCAGGGCGCTGCAGTACCCGCGGCCGCGCACTGACGCCCAGCACCGCACTGACGTCCAGCATGGAGTGCTCCGGAGCCCGCGCAGGGCGCCGGAGCACTCCGGCGTTCGCGGTGCTAGGGAGAGGCCGCCGCGGCGAGTCGGAGGCGCCGCTCCGCGAGGGTCGCGAGGAAGAGGGCGTGGTCCGGAAGGACGCTGTCCTCGAAGACCGCCCGTGCAGAGTGGATCGGCGCCCAGTCCGCGGGGTCTAGGTCCAACGACCCGGCCCCCAGGTGCCCGTAGGAGCCGGGGACCTCCTGGAGGACCCTCGAGAAGTCCTCGGATCCCGCCTTGGGGTTGAGCAGGGTCTCGAAGCGGCTCTCGCCGAAGAGGTCCTGCGCGGTGGACGCCCAGAACCCGGCGTGCTCGGCGTCGTTGATGGTGGCGGGGAGGGTGCGCCGGAACGCCACCTGCGCGCGGAGCCCGTGGGCGTGGGCGATCCCGGTGACCAGCTCGGGGAGCTCGCGCTCCAGGCGGTCTTCGACCTCAGGGGTGAAGCAGCGGATCCCGGCCCTGAAGTAGGCGCTGTCCGGGATGACGTTGGGCGCGGTCCCGCCGTGGAATTCGCCCACGGTGAGGATGACGGGGTCGAAGACGTCGAACCGCCGGGTGATGTAGGTCTGGAGCGCCCCGATGATCTCGGCGCCGGCCTGGATCGGGTCGAGCGCCTGGAAGGGGCGGGCGCCGTGGCCGCCTCGGCCGTCGATGACGACGTCGAGCCGGTCGAAGGCCGCCATGTAGGGACCGGGGCGGTTGGTGAACACCCCGGCCACGGCGTCGGAGACGACGTGGAGACCGTAGGCGCCGGACGGCCGGGGGCCGGCGGCGTCGAGGACGCCTTCCTCGATCATGACCTGGGCGCCGTTGAACCCTTCTTCTCCCGGCTGGAACATGAAGATGACGTCCCCCTGCAGCTGGGCGCGCCGGGCATGCAGGAGCCGGGCGGCGCCGACGAGCCCGGCCATGTGGAGGTCGTGTCCGCAGGCATGCATCGAGCCGTTGCGCGAGGCGAACGGCAGCCCAGTGCTCTCGGACAGCGGCAGGGCATCCATGTCCCCGCGCAGCAGGACGCAGGCCGGGGCGCCATCTGGGCTTCCGCCGCGCAGGACGGCGGTGACCGACGTCGTGCGCGTCCCGGTCGTGACTTCCAGGTCGAGGCCGCGGAGGGCCTCGAGGATGAGGCCCTGGGTCTGGGGCAGGTCGAGGCCGGTCTCGGGGACCTGGTGGAGTTCACGGCGCAGGGCCACCAGGTCGGCACCGTGTTCGTGGGCCACAGCGGCTCCCCTCGTGTGGGTTCTCGTGCTGCCCATCATGCACCCGGCAGCGTCCCCGCGCGCCGCACCCGTCCGCTGCCGCCCGGGGGAGCTTCAGCCCGCGGGGCCCCGGACCTCCGCGATCGGGATGTCGAGGTCGCGGCCGAGTCGCACCCAGTGCGCGGTCGTCTCCCCCGTGAACCGCCGGGCGAGGTCCTCACGCGTGAGGCCCACGTGGGCCGCGAGCCGCTGGGCGAAGGGCCGCTCGAGGGCGGCGACGGCGACGAAGCCGTCGCGGGTGGCGTAGACGCCGTATCCGGCCAGGCCACCGGCGAGCACGCCGCCCGGGGCGGTGAGGCCGTGCCGTACTGCGGCGGCGGCGTCCCGGCCGGCGTCGTCGAGAACCACCCTGACGTGGCCGCCGTCACCGCCCCGCTCCCGTTCGAGCAGGGCCAGCAGCGCCGCGGACACGGCGCGCTCGGCTCCGAGCAGGTCCGCCACGGGGACACGCGGCATCGACGGGGGGCTCAGCAGGCCGTGGAGGGCCTGGTAGGTGAGGTCGTGGCCGGGGCGCTCGGCGTCGTCGCCCGCGAAGCCCACGATCTCCACGTGGGCGAGCCGGAGGCGCCGCACCGCCTCCGGGATTCCGAGGCGGGCCAGGGCCGAGAGCCGCATCGCCGTGATCAGAAGCCCGGCGTCGGCGAGGATCTCCGCGAACCGGTCGCGGCCGGCGTCGTGCCTGAGGTCCAGTGCCACGACGTCCTGGCCGGCCACCAGCTCCCGGTACCAGTCCGGTGCGGCGGCCGCGAGGGGGTCTCCCTCCGGCGGTTCGACCTTGACGACGCGCGCGCCGAGAGCGGCCAGCCGCGCCGCGGCGAGTGGGCCGGGGAGGTTCACCGCCAGGCACACTGCCGTGGTGCCCGCGAGCGGCTTCACGCCTACGCCTTCGCGGCCGGCGGGACCGTCAGGCTGCCGTAGCGCTCCATGCGGTGCCAGCGCAGGTGGACACCGGCGAGGGCGGTGACGACGGACTGGATGACGACGAGGTACATGAGCTGACGGTAGACGAACTGCTGGAGCGGCAGCGTCCACAGCGGACCGAGCCGCTCCCGGTCGAGCCGGAACGCGTACGCGGCCATGAGCAGCTGGACCAGCAGGAAGACGAGCCACAGCGCCGCGATGCGGAAGGGGTCCAGGAAGACCAGGCCGTAGACGGCGAACACGTCGACGATGGGTGCGAAGAGCGGCAGCAGGACCTGCAGCATGAGCAGGTATCCGAGCCCCCGCCGGCCGAGCTTCCCAGCCGCCCCGCGCTGGACGACGGCGCCGCGGTGCTTCCACATGGCCTGCAGGGTGCCGTAGCACCAGCGGTAGCGCTGCTTCCACAGCGCGCCGAGCGTCGCGGGGGCCTCGGTCCAGGCCCGCGCGCTCTCCTCGTACACCACCCGCCAGCCCTGGCGGCACAGCGCCATGGTCAGGTCGGTGTCCTCCGCGAGCGTGTCGTCGCTGACGCCGCCGACGGCGAGGAGCGCGTCGCGCCGGAACGCGCCGATTGCCCCGGGCACGGTCGGCATGCACTCGGCGAGGTCGAAGAGCCGGCGGTCCAGATTGAAGCCGACGACGTACTCGATGTGCTGCCACGCCCCGAGGATGCCGCCGCGGTTGGCCACCTTCGTGTTGCCGGAGATGGCGCCGATGCGCGGGTCCGCGAACGGCTGGATGAGCGCGTGCACGGTGTCCGGCTCGAACACGGTGTCGCCGTCCACCATCACCACGATCTCGTGGCTCGCGGCGAGCAGGCCCTCATTCAGCGCGGAGGGCTTCCCGCCGTTCTCCTTCCGGATGACGACGACGCCGGGCAGCCTGAGCGCGTCGACGATGTCCGCGGTGCCGTCGGTCGACCCGTCGTCGACCACGATGATCTCGACCGGGTGCGTGGAGGCGGCGATCGAGCGGACGGCCGCCTCGATGCCCGCCGACTCGTTGTAGGCCGGGACGATCACGGTGACCGGCTCCGTGACCTCGGGCCGGCTCAGGACGCCCACGGTGCGGCGGCCGCGCCCAACCCGCCGCCTCCGCCGGGCCTCGCGGCTGTGGCGAGCGGCAAAGCCGATCACGAGCACGGCCCGGGCGAACGTCACGGCGCCGGCGGCCACGAGGGCCCAAGAGATGGCTGTGACCACCCAGTCGCTCAGCCGCACGCCCCACACGAAGGCCGTGCCGCTCACCTCCTGGGCCAGACTCGCGGGTCGGGTGCTCTCGACGCCGACGGCGTCACCCGCCGTCGTCGCCCGGTACCCCCGGGCGGCGGCGTCCGTGAGGAAGGAGTCGAGGGCGGCGACCGTCTGCGCGCGGTCCCCGCCGCCGTCGTGCATGAGGACGACCTGGCCCGGGCGCTGCCGCGCGTCCGGCCCGGGCAGCGCGAGGTTCTGCAGGATGGCCCGCTCGCCGGGACGCTGCCAGTCCTTGCTGTCGAGGGTGCTGAGGACGGTGAGGTAGCCCTGGTCGGCGGCGGAGCGGATGGCGGACCACGTGTCGTCCCCGACCGCCTCGTTGTCCGAGCTGTACGGGGGCCGCAGGAGCGAGGCGGACCGCCCCGTCACGCCGGTGATGGCCTGCTGGGCGCCCTCGATCTCGAGGTCACGGCGCCAGGCGGGGGCGTTGCCGAGGTCCACGTGGGTGAGGGTGTGGACGGCGACCTCGTGCCCCTCGTCGGTGATGCGGCGCATGAGGTCGGGGTGGTCGATCGCGGCCGAGCCGACCACGAAGAACGTCGCGTGGACGTGGTGCTTGGCGAGGACGTCGAGGACCTGCGGCGTCCACACGGGGTCCGGGCCGTCGTCGAACGTGAGCGCGATCGTGCCGTCGGCGGGACCGGCCGTCTGCACCGCGCCGCCGCGCGCGTCGATCACGGGGCCGCCGTGCGAGACGGCCGTTGGCACCGTCGCCGATGCGGCGTCGGCGCCCGTCGACTGCTCCGCGTAGCTGGCCGAGCGCCCCACATACCCCTGGACCGTGAGCGCGAGTCCCAGGGCGAGCATCGTGATGGCCAGGACGAGCCAGTGCGCGCGGACTCGGGCCGGCTGCGCGCCGCGGCTGCCCCGCGCACGACGCCGCGTGGCCGGGTCGAGTGCCGGCGCCGTCATGGGTGCGCGGGGGCAGTCGGGCGCGTGGTCTGGCCCGGAGCCGTGTCGCTCTTGCCGTTGACGGCCGACGCCGCGGCGGACGGGGCCGGGGCCGCCGTGGCTGCCGGCACAGGGGCCGCCGGAGCCGCCGTGGGAGCGGGAGCCGGTGCCGCAGTCGCGGGCGCCTGGACCGCACCGGGCTGCGGGACCGCCACCGGCTCGTTGCCCGCGGGATGGGCGGCCGCCTGCGTCCGGGCCACGGAAGAGGGCTCCGGCGCGTGTGCGGTCGCCGCCGAGGAGGGAGCCGGCGATGGCGGGGCGGAGGGCGCGGGGGCGCCGACGGCTTGGCGGGGAAGGTAGGGGGCGGCGACGTTCGGGCCGCCGAGCAGCGCCACTCCAAGGAGCAGGGTATAGGCGGCCACGATGGCGAGGGCGAGGATCCAGATCGCCCGTACGCGGCGCAGACGGCGCCCCGTGGAGTCTACGAAGACGGGCCCCACCGCAGGGTCGGGCCCCGGTTCCGGGGTCTGGAGAACGGGCAGGGGGCTGGTCTGGGGTCCAGGGGATGCCGTCATCGGGCACCTATTCTAGGCGACGCTCCACGTCGCACGTCACCAATGTGCGCGAAGGCCTCTACAAGGTCATCGGCGCTACACACCGCGTCCAGAGCAGCCTGCCACACCGGGTCGGAGACATCACCCGTGGAACCCGCGCCTGACGGGCGACCTCGGTGATCGTGGAGATCCCATGGTAGGCCGCCAGGACGACGGGACTGTGCGCCATCGACGCATGGAAGCGGGGCATCCGTCAGACCGCGCAGCAGGACAGCCTGCTCACGTCCGTGCTGTAGGACTGGGCAGCGATCTTGATCCCCTCGGCCATGGTGAGGTAAGGCGCCCACATGCCCGCCACCTGCTCGACGGTCATGCCCGCTTCGAGGATGTACACCCCGGCGGCCGCGAGGTCTCCAGCGTCCTGCCCCACCGCCGTGAGCCCCAGGATCCGCCCGGTGTCGTCGTCGGCCACGATCTTGACGAAGCCCCGCGTGTCACGGCTCACGAGCGCGCGGGGAACGAACTCGAGCGGCAGGACCCTGCAGCGGCACGGTGTTCCTTCCCCGGTGGCCTGCCGGTCGGTGAGACCGACTGCAGCGACCGCCGGGCTCGTGAAGGCGACGCGAGGAAGGTGTCGGTAGTCCACCGTGCGGGCCGCGTCGGAAAACGCATTGTCGACGACGATGGCCCCGTGGGCGGCGGCAACATAGACGAACTCCCGGTTGCCCGTAACGTCTCCCGCGGCCCAGATGCGGGGATTGCTGGTCCGAAGTCCGGCATCGACGAGGACCTCGCCATGCGAGCCTGTCTCCACACCTACCGACTCGAACGCGAGGCCGTCGGTGACGGGCCGGCGGCCCGTGGCCATGAAAAGCTTCTCTGCACGCAGTTCCCGATCAATGCCCGCGACCTGCGCCGCTGCCACCACCTCGCCCGTGCCCGGGTCCCTCGTCACCGAGGTGAGGGCGGCCCGGCGCAGCACCTCGATGCCCTCGTCCTTGAACACCGCCGAGAGGGCGAGGGAAACCTCGGGCTCTTCCTGCGAGAGCAGCCGGGACCGGACGAGGAGCGTCACGGACGATCCGAGGCGGGCGAAGAGCTGCGCCATCTCCACGGCCGTATACCCGCCGCCGACCAGGAGGAGGGAATCCGGGACGACCTCCAAGTCCATGGCAGTCGTGGACGTCAGGTAGGGGATCTGTTCCAGCCCCGGCACCTCGGGCGCCCACGGCTCCGAGCCGGTCGCGACGAGGAAGTGCTCAGCCGCGAGTCTCCGCCTCCCGCCGTTGGCATCGGTGACCTCCAGGAGCGGCCGATCGGGCGTGCCGGAGAACGCTGCGGTCCCGCGGACCAGGTCCCACCCGTAGTCGTCGATGAGGTCGAGGTACTTCTCGGAGCGCATCCGTTCCACGAGGTCCGCTTTGCCAGCCATGAGCGCCGGCATGTCCACACGGCCTGCCTGTGCGGCGATGCCCGGGAAGCGGGACGACGCCGTGACGGCGGTGTGCCGTGCCTCCGCGGCGGCGAGGAGGGCCTTCGAGGGGATGCAGCCGGCGTTGACGCACGTGCCGCCCACGGTCGAACGCTCGACCATCGCGACGCGCTTCCCCAGCCCGCTCGCCCGGATCGCGGCGGCGAATCCGCCTCCCCCCGAGCCGATGATGATGAGGTCGTAGACGTCGTCCGCTTCTGCCATGCAGCAAGTCTCAAAGCTGCCCCCACGGGGAAGGTCAAGAGGGTCCGCGGATGCTGTTTCCCACCAGCGTCCGGAATCGGAATGGTGACGGGGCGCACGACGTTCTCGCAAGGGACCGCCGGGGCAGCCAGAGCTGGCGGGGCAGCCACGACGACAGGTTCGGACATGAGGAGGCCGCACATGCGGATCAGAGAGGCCGCGGCGGCGGCCGGAATGACGGCCAAAGCCCTCCGCTTCTATGAGGGACGAGGACTCCTGCCGCCCACGCGACGGTCGGCAAATGGGTACAGGGACTTCGACGAGGGCGCGCTGCGGCGGCTGGACTTCATCCGGCGCAGCCGCGAGGCTGGCCTGAGCCTGGAACAGGTCAAGGACATCATCGATGTCAGCGAGTCCGGGGACGCCCCCTGTGCCCACGTGAGCGAACTCCTCGCCCGGAGGCTGTCCGAGGTGGAGGCACAGCTCGCCCATCTGGCCGAGGTCCGTGCCTCCATCCTTGCGGGGCAGGAGCGCATGGCCGGGGTCCGCCCCGAGCAGTGCCGGCTCGGGGAGATCTGCAGCTACCTCTGACCCCGGTGCTGCGCCGCGTGCTGGACCGCGTGCCGCACGGGCGCATTGGGGGCGCCGAAACCGTCATACCCGTCGATCCGCTGCACGACCTCGAAGAACACGCTGCCCACCGTGGCCGTGTAGAAGTGCAGGAATTCGCCGTGCTCGTCGCGGTCATAGAGGAGGTCGAACTCGCGCAGTGCTGCGAGCTTGCCCGGGGGCAGCTCGAACCGGGCGTCGAGGTCCTCGTAGTAGTTGTCCGGGATGGGCAGGAACGGCAGGCCGCGGCGGCGGCAGGCCTGGGCGTGCGCGATCAGGTCCGGGACCTCGATCGCGATGTGCTCGGCGAACGTGTCGAAGACAGTCCCGCGCACCGAGTCCGCCCGCACCCACGGGGCCAGGTTCAGCGCGAGGCGGACCGCCCGGCCCCCGTCCGCGAGCGGGGTCTGCATGACCTGCGAGCGCACGAGCCCGCTCGGGCTCGAGACGTCCTGCGAGGGCTGCGGCGTCAGGGCGAGCGTCGAGGAGTAGAACAGGACGGCCTCGTCGTAGTGCTGCCACGGCTGGGCGAGGTTGATGTGGTCGATCCTCGCCCGGCCACCGCGCGCGCCGGAGCCGACGGACGACGGCGAGCGGTCGCCGTCGTGCGCCGCCTCGCCTTCCCCGCCGCCGAACTCGCGGGTCCAGCGGGCGTCCTGGCACAGGAACACCTCGGTGCCGTCGGGGGCGCGGACGGCCTGGAGGATTTCCTCGCCGGCCTGGGAGGCGCGCGCGACGGGGACGGCCTTGAGCTGGGAGGCGCGCGCGACGGCCTTGACGGCGTCGTCCACGTCGAAGGCCAGCGCGGAGATCCCGGGGGCGACACCGCGGGCCTGCTGGCGGTTCAGGACGATCCGCGCGTCCCCCAGCGTCCAGAGCGAGACGGGCTTGGTGCGGTGCTCGCCCTGGGAGGCGAACCCCAGCTGGGCGAGGAGCCGCTCGAGGGGGTGCGTGTCCTCGGCGGTGACCTCGGCGAAGTTCATGCCCGACGGCGGCGCGACCTCGGGGAGCGTGCGCAGGGGCATCGCGGGCTTCGCCGCGGGGGCGGCCAGGGCGCCGTCGTGCTCCGCGGCGACGCGCTGGGCCGCCACGTGCTGGGCCGTGCGCTCCTCGAGCCAGATGAGCGAGCGCATCGCGTCCACGGCGGTGCGCTCCACGTCGGCCTGCCGGAACGTGTCGTTGAAGACCTCGAGCGAGACCGGGCCGTTGTAGCCCGTGTGTGCCACGTGGCCGAGGAACTTGGGCAGGTCGAACTGGCCCTCGCCGGGGAAGACGCGGTAGTGGCGGCTCCAGTTGAGGACGTCCATGGAGAGCTTGGGCGCGTCGGCGACCTGGACGAAGAAGATCTTCTCCCCCGGGATCTTCTCGATGGGCTCGGTGTCCCAGCCGCGCGAGAGGATGTGGAACGTGTCCAGGCACGTCCCGAGGCTGGGGTGGTCGGCATCGGCGACGAGGCGCCAGGCATGCTCGTAGTCGTTGACGTAGGTGCCCCACGCGAGGGCCTCGTAGGCGACCTTGACGCCGTGGTCCGCGGCGAGCTCGGCGAGGCCGTGGAGCTGCTCGGTCCGCAGCGCATCGTCGTCGATGCTCGCGGTGCCCACGTTGGAGCACACCAGGATCGTCTCGATCCCGAGGCGGCCCATGAGCCCGAACTTCGCCTCGGCGCGGCGGAGGTTCGCGCGGTACAGCTCCTCGGGTACGGAGTCGAGGTCGCGGAACGGCTGGTAGAGGTCGAGGCCGAGGCCCAGGTCCTCCGCGAGCAGCCTCACGTCCTCGGGGCTCAGGGACGAGGTCACGAGGTCCGTCTCGAAGATCTCGACGCCGCCGAACCCGGCCTTCGCCGCTGCGCGCAGCTTCTCCTCGAGGGTCCCGGACAGGCAGACGGTGGCGATCCCGGTGCGCATCAGCGGGCACCCGCCGTCGTCGCGCCCGCCGTCTCGGCTTCGGCGCGCTGCTCCGCCGCAATCAGCTCGAGGAAGTGTGCGCGCATGCGCTCGGCGTCGGGCTCGAGGCCCGTGAAGATGCGGAAGGCGTCGACGGCCTGGCCCACGGCCATGCGGCCGCCGTCCAGCACGCGGCAGCCGGCGGCGCGCGCCTCGCGGACCAGCTGCGTCTCGATCGGCCGGTAGACGATGTCCGCGACCCAGTGGCGCGGGGTCAGCAGCGACGTGTCGAAGGGGGTTCCCGGATGCGCCGCCATCCCCACCGGCGTGCAGTGCACGACGCCGTCCGCGGCCTCCAGCAGCGAGGCGAGCTCCGCCGTCGTGCGCGCCTCGACGGACGCGGCGGGGAAGAGCGCGGCGAGCTCGGTGGCGCGGCCCTCGGCGCGGGAGCGGTCGACGTCGACGATCACCAGATGCTCGACCCCGGCGGTGAGCAGCGCGTAGGCGACCGCGGAGCCGGCCCCGCCCGCGCCGAGCTGGAGGACCCTGCCGAGCGCCGCGTCGGGCAGCCCGGCACGGAAGGCGGAGAGGAAGCCGGACATGTCGGTGTTGTGGCCCACGGTGCGGCCGTCGGCGCCGATGACCACGGTGTTGACGGCGCCGAGGCGGCTCGCGTCCGGGTCGACCTCGTCCAGGTGCTCGATCACGAGCTGCTTGCACGGGTGCGTGATGTTGAGCCCGTTGAAGCCGAGGTTCCGGGCGGCGCGCACGAGCTCCCCCACGGACTCGGGGGCGAGGCCGAGGGCGGCGATGTCGATGGGCCGGTAGAGGTAGAGGAGGCCGTGCTCGGCGCCCTCGCGCTCGTGGAGCGAGGGGGTGAGGGACGGCGTGACACCGTCCCCGATGAGGCCGATCAGGTACGACTCCGTGGTGAGGCTCATGGTTTCCTTTCGGGCGGTTGCCCGTCGTGGGGTCTAGTGGCGGGGCAGGCGCGCCGCGAGTTCCTCGGCGGCCTCGTGGAGCGCGGGCAGCTGGTCGACGAGATCGTCGATGCCCATGCGGACGGTCGGGGCGGAGCAGGCGATGGCTGCGAAGGCGCGGCCCGCCTCGTCCAGGACGGGGACGGCGACGGCGCGCATGCCCACCTCGTTCTCCTCGTCCATGAGCGCGTAGCCCTGGCTGCGGATGCGGTCGATCTCGGCGCGGAACGCGCCCCGGTCGGTGATGGACTTCGGCGCGACCGGCGCGAGCTCGAGGCTCTCGACGAGGTGCTCGCTGTCCTCGGGAGCGGCGAACGCGACGAGGGCCTTGCCGACGGCGGAGCAGTGCAGGTGGCCGCGGTAGCCGGGGTCGCTCGTGACGCGGAACGCCTTGGGGCCGTCAACCTTCGCGACGGTGAGGAACCTGTCGTCGTCGCGGACCGCGAGGATGCTCGCCTCCTGGGTCTTCTCGGTGAGGCGGGTCAGCACAGGATTCGCCGTGCCCGCGAAGCCGAGGCTGTTGGCGACGTAGAGGCCAAGCTGGAACACGCGCAGGCCAAGGCTGTACTTCTTCCCCTCCGGCTCGAAGTCCACGAAGCCCGCGCGCTGGAGCGACTGCAGCAGCCGGTAGGCGGTGCTGAAGGGCAGGTCCGCGCGGCGGGAGAGGTCCGCTGCCGTCGTAGCGCCTGGAGCGTCTCCGAGCATGACGAGGAGGCTCAGCGCCTTGCCGACCATGTCGGTCTTGCCAGGCTTCGGCGCTGGCTCGTCGGGGGTGAGCGGGGTCATGTTCCGATGGTGCCACAATTCTCACATTGTGGCAACGATCACCGAGATGTGGGAATTGGCCCGGCCTTCGGCCCTGGTATGGCCGCTTCGCCCCGGCCGCGCGTCACGCGCTCTGGGTGAAGGGCTGCCCGGCGAGCGCGGCGCGGATGGCGTCGGTGAGCTGCCCGCCATCCGGCAGCGGGGCGGGCCCGCGCGGCGTCTGGAAGACGCGGCAGGCCGGCCGCCCCGTCCGCACGCCGGGGAAGGGGTCCCTGCCGCCGACCAGGATGGTGGGCGAGCCGGCGAAGCCCAGGCGAAGGGCCTGCTGGCGGCTGCGGACCTCGATGGCGAACACGTCCACCTCCGCCGCCCCCGCCAAGCGGGCAGCGGAGCGGGCGAGATGAAGGGCCGCCTGCCATTGCGGGCAGTCCTCGATGTAGAGGACCTCGATCCTCGGCGGAAACATCATCTCGACCCCTCCTCCTGCCAAGCCCTGGGAGCTGCCTCTCCAAAATCCTGTTTCTCAATTTTAGATGTCGCACACGCCGAGATCAATCGGGGCGCCCAGTGGTCGGGTTGGGGGCGCGGGGGGGGCCCGGGCCTACGCCTTCCGGCGCCGCAGGAATGCGGCGAGCCGGCCAGGGAACTCCTGGGGATCGGCCGCGGGGCGCGGCGGCTCGCGGCGGACAGGGGCCACGAGCGGGTCCAGCCCGCGGTCGACGGCGGCCTTCGCCGCCCGCAGCGACGCCGGCGAGAGCGGGCGCCACCTCGCGAGGAGCCTCTCCAGCTCGTCGTCCAGAGCACCCTCGTGGGCCACCGTGGTGACGAGGCCGATCCGCAGTGCCTCCTCGGCGGAGAGCATGCGTCCTCCGTAGAGGAGGTCCTTGGTCCGCGAGGGCCCGATACGCAGCGACATGCGGGTCGCGAACGACGCGGGCACGAGGATCCCGAGCCGCGAGATCGGCATGCCAAGGTGGGCGGCGGCGTCGGCGAGCTGGACGTCGCAGGCGAGGGCGAGCTGGCAGCCCCCTCCTGCCGCCACCCCCTCGACGACCGCCAGCGTGGGCATGGGGAGGTCCTCGATGGCCCGCAGCGCCGCCTCGAGGCGCCAGAAGCTGCGGTCGACCTCCGCGGAGCTCGCCCCATCCCACTCCCGCAGGTCCGATCCGGAGCTGAAGACGCCGCCGCGCCCGCGGAAGACGACCGCGCGCAGCGTGCTGCGCCCAGCGAGCGCGGTCGCGGCCTCCCCGAGCTCGTCCCACTGCCCGGACCGGAGCGCGTTGAGGCGCTCCCCGGTGCCGAAGCTGACGACGGCGACCGAGCCGTCGTCGTCGACCCTCACCCCGCCCGCGGCCTCCACGGCAGGCCCCGTCACCCCACCGTCCCGGCGGCGCGGAGCCGCTCGATGTCCGAGCGGCTGTAGCCGGCCGCGGCGAGGACCGCGTCGCTGTGCTCGCCCAGGCCGGGCGGCGGGGTGCGGACGGAGGGCGGCGTGCGCGTGAGCCGGATGGGGCAGGCCAGCGTCCGCAGAGCGCCGGCCGGGTGGTCAAGCTCGGCGACCATGCCGCGGGCCAGGACCTGCGGGTCGGAGAGCGCCTCCGGCACCGTCTGGATCGGCCCGGCGGGCACCCCCGCGGCGTCGAGCCTCTCCACCCACGTGCCGGTGGTCTCGGCGGCGAGGACCTCCTCGAGGAGCGGGATGAGCTCGCCGCGGTGCTCCACGCGCAGAGGGTTCGTGGCGAACCGGGGATCCCCGGCGAGGTCCGGCCGGCCCACCGCCTCGGCGAAGCGCCGCCACAGCCCGTCGTTGCCCACGGCGAGCATGAGGTGGCCGTCCGCCGTCGGGAACGCCTGGTACGGGGCAATCGTCGGGTGGGCCGAGCCATAGCGCCGGGGCGTCTCGCCGCTCGCGAAGTACCCGCTGGCCACGTAGGTGAGCCACGCGACCGAGCCGTCGAGCAGGCTGATGTCCACCCACTGGCCGTGCCCGGTGCGCTCCTTCTCGTGCAGGGCCGCGAGGATCCCGATCACGGCCCACGTCCCCGCAATGAGGTCGGCGCTGCTGATCCCCACCCGCACGGGCGGACCGTCCGGCTCCCCGGTGACGCTCATGATCCCGCTCCGGGCCTGCGCGATCGCGTCGTAGCCGGCCCGGCCGGCGTCGGGCCCCGTCTGTCCGTACCCGCTGATCGAGGCGTACACGAGCCCGGGGTTCCCGGCGGCGAGCTCCTCGTAGCCGAGCCCGAGCCGGGCGGCGGTGCCCGGGCGGAAGTTCTCGACCACGACGTCGGCCTCCCGCGCGAGCCGTCGCACGGCGTCGAGCCCCTCGGGCGACTTCAGGTCCACCGCGAGGCTCCTCTTGTTCCTGTTCACCGACAGGTAGTACGCCGCCTGCCCGCCGTGGAACGGCGGCCCCCACTGCCGAGTGTCGTCGCCCTGCCCCGGCTGCTCGACCTTGATCACGTCCGCGCCGAGGTCGGCGAGGGTCATCGTGGCGAACGGACCGGAGAGGATGCGGCTCAGGTCGAGCACCACGAGGTCCCTCAGAGGGCCGTCCGCCACGACGCCGCCCCCAGAAGCGGCGTCGGGGCGGACGGAGGTGCCGCGCAGGGTCATGCGTGGCGCACCCGGCCGCGGTGGGTCCGGCTCTCGGTCGACCCGGGCGCCGCGGTGCTCCGCTTGGGGAGGAGCAGGAGGGCCACCATGGCCACGGCCGCGCAGATGATGATGTAGATCGAAATCGCGGTGGACCCGCCGGTCTCCTGGAGGAGCGCGGCCGCGATGAGCGGCGCGGGGCCGCCCGCGATCACGCTCGCGAGCTGGTAACCCATGCCAGCGCCGGTGTACCGGATGTCCGCGTCGAAGCTCTCGGCGATGAGTGCGGCCTGGGGCCCGTACTGGACGTCGTGGAAGATCAGGCTGACCACCACCGCGACGCCCATCAGCAGGGCATCGCGTGTGTTGAGCAGGCCGAAGTACGGGAACGCGTAGAGCGCAGTGGCCACGATTCCGATGCCGTAGACGAGCTTCCGGCCGAAGCGGTCGGACAGTATGCCGAAGACAGGGATGCTGATGAGCCCGAGCGCGGCGGCGATCAGGGTGTCGACGAGGATCGCGTCGCTGCTGGTCTTCAACTGCTTCGTCGCGTACGTGATGACAAAGGTGATGAAGATGTAGAACGGAGCCTGCTCCGAGGCCCGGACAAAGGCGGAGAGGAGGATCTCCTTGGGCTGGCGGCGGAAGGCCTCCATCAGGGGCACCTGCACGACCTTGTCCGCCTTGCGGACCGCCTCGAACTCCGGGCTCTCGACGACCCGCAGCCGCACGAAGAGGCCGACGCCGACGAGGACGATGCTCAGCAGGAACGGGATGCGCCAGCCATACGTGATGAAGTCGCTGCCCGTCACCCCCGAGGTAAGGCGGACGAGGCCGGTCGAGAGCACCAGGCCGAGCGGCACGCCCATCTGCGGCCAGCTGGCGGAGAGACCGCGGCGGTGCTGCTGGCCCCATTCCATCGCGATGAGGACCGAACCGCCCCACTCACCGCCCACGCCGATGCCCTGGATGACACGCAGCACCGTCAGGATGATCGGGGCCCAGACGCCGATGGCCTGGTAGGTGGGCAGCACACCGATGAGCACCGTGCCGAAGGCCATGAGGAACAGCGTGACCATGAGCGTGGTCTTGCGCCCGATCCGGTCGCCGTAGTGCCCGAAGATCGCCGCGCCCACGGGCCGGGCCACGAAGCCGACGAACTGGGTGCCGAAGGCAGCGATGACGCCGGCGAAGTTGTCGCCGCCGGGGAAGAACAGCTGCGGGAAGACCAGCGCGGCCGCCGTGCCGTAGAGGAAGAAGTCGTACCACTCGATCGTGGTGCCGACGACGCTCGCGTAGGTGGCGCGCCGTACGGCCTGTTCTCGGGTTACTGCTGGTGCACTCATCACTACCTCCAGTGGCATGATGCGGGGCCTGGCGGGCCCTGAAATGTGGGTGCTCGATGCGGATAGAAGGCCGCTGCTCGTCGCAGGGTCGAGGGTGGCGGTTGCCGTCGGCAGCCCCCACGTCGTCGTGGTAGCGCAAACCCGTATGCTGATTCCGGTACCCATAATCCGGATTTCGAAAACCAGCTGTCAACGGTTTTTCGCAAGGAGGCCCGAACCGATGGCCAAGGAACCGGGCGCGGCGTCCGCGCCGCTCCTCGTGCTCGTCAAGGTCGCCGCGATCCTCAAGTGCTTCTCCCTCGAGGACCCGGAGCCGACCCTGCAGCAGATCATCCGCAGGACCGGCCTGCCGGCGAGCACGTGCCAGCGGCTCGTCCAGAACATGGTGCGCGAGGGCTTCCTGGACAGGGACGGGGACCGGTACCGGATCGGGATCCGCTTCGTGCAGTGGTCGGCGCCCGGGACCATCGGGCTGGACATCGTGCGGGCCGTCCGGCCCATCCTCCACGCGCTCCGGGACGAGACCGGGGAGACGGCATGCCTCTACGTGCGCGACGGCGCCCACCGCACGGTCGTCGCCGTCGCCGAGACCCGGCACGTCGTCATCCGCCCGTTCTACGTGGGCCAGGTGATGCCGATCCACGCCGGCGCGCCGGGGAAGATCTTCCTCGCCTTCGACCCGGAGGCGCGGGCGGCCATCGAGGCGAGCGAGCTGACCCGGTTCACCGAGAACACCCCGGGCACGTGGGAGCAGCTGGACGCGCAGGTCGAGCTGGCCCGCTCGCAGGGCTTCTTCGCCGCGTTCGGCGAGCGCAACAGCGACGTCGGCTCGATCAGCGCCCCCGTCTACGACCACCTCGGCGATCTGGCCGCAGTGCTCGGCGTCGGCTTCCCTCTCCAGCGCATCGGTCCGGACGACGTCGAGTGGCTCGGTCCCGCGGTAGCCCGGGCCGCCCGCGAGGCGAGCGAGGCCATCGGCTACCGCTCCCCAGAGATGCACTGATGCATCATGTTTCTGCAACACGTTGACGCGTTGCAGAAATGGTGTCACTCTTAGAAGGTCGCTGTGACAGCGACCACAGCTGAAGGTGACCGAACGAGGAGGTTCGCATGGCGACGATCGCCGACATCGCGCAGGCCGCCGGCGTCTCCAAGTCCACCGTGTCCCGCTCGTTCACCCGTCCCGACTCGGTCAACGCCGAGACCCGCGAGCGCATCCTGGCCGTGGCGGCGGACCTGGGCTACCGGCCCGCCCCCGCCAAGGCCGAGACCACCGGAACCATCGCGCTGTTCATCCCGGACATCGCGAACCCCTACTACCCCCCGCTCGTGAAGTCCATCCAGGCTGCCTGCCAGCGGCAGTCGCTCTCGCTGATCGTCGTCGACGGCGAGGACGACCCGGAGGCGGACGCCGAGGAGCTCGAGCGCGTCATCGGGCGCGTCGACGGGGCCATCGTCTTCGCCCCGAGGCTCGACGCCGGGCGCCTCCGCGCGCTCGACGCCGTCGCGCCCGTCGTGCTCATCAACCACGTCACCGAGGGCCTCCCCTCGGTGATCCTCTCGGCGCCCGAGGGTGCGCGGCAGGCGATCGAACACCTCGCGGCCCTCGGCCACCGGGCAATCGCCTACCTCGCGAGCCGGGAGGACAACTACTCGTCCCGCGTCCGCCTGGCGGCCGCGGAGGAAGCGGCCGACCACCTCGGCGTCACGCTCCGCGTGCTCACCCACGCAGAGCCGACCTACGCTGCCGGCGTCCGGGGCGCGGACCTCGTCCTCGCAGAACCGGTCACGGCAGTGATCGCGCACAACGACCTCATGGCCTTCGGGTGCATGAACCGGCTCATCGACCGCGGCGTCGAGGTCGGCAAGGAAGTCAGCGTCGTCGGCTTCGACGACATCTGGCTGGCCTCGGCCTCCCGGCCAACCCTCACCACGGTGACCACGCCGTACGAGCGGGGCGGCGCCGTCGCCCTCCGCATGCTCACCGAGCGGATCGGCGACCCCGACCGCCCGGCGAGCACCGTCCACCTGTCCGGGGACCTCGTGGTCCGCGGCAGCACTGGCCCCGCGCCGGCCCAGCTCGGCTGACCGGCCACCCCCCTTCCGTTCCACCCCTCCCGTCCCGCCCCGCATGAAAGGCGAGCACATGAGCAACCTGCCAGGCAACCTGTCCGGCATCGTCGACCCGGACGTCAAGACCCCCGAGGAGCAGGCGCGCCGGCTCCGCCGCGCCAAGAAGGCCGCGCTCGCGGCGTTCCTCGGAGGCGCCCTCGAGTACTACGACTTCTTCGTCTACGCGACGGCGGCGTCGCTCATCTTCTCCAAGATCTTCTTCCCGGCCGGGGACCCGGTCGTGGCGCAGATCTCGGCATTCGCGACCTTCGGCCTCGCCTACGTGGCCCGCCCGTTCGGCGCGATCGTGTTCGGCCACCTCGGCGACCGGATCGGGCGCAAGAACACGCTCGTCATGACCCTGGTCCTCATGGGGGCGGCGACCTTCCTCATCGGCGTCCTGCCGGACTTCCACGCCGCTGGGTACCTCGCCCCGGTCCTCCTCGTCGCGCTGCGCCTCCTGCAGGGCCTCTCCGCCGGGGCCGAGACCGCAGGCGCCTCCGCGCTGACGATGGAGGAGTCCCCGGTCGGGCGCCGCGCGTTCTTCCCGTCCTTCGCGATGAGCGGCATCTCGACCGGCATCGTCCTGGCGTCCCTCGTGTTCCTCCCTGTCGCCGCGATGAGCGAGGCCGACCGTCTCGCGTGGGGCTGGCGCATCCCGTTCTGGTCCTCGCTCGTGGTCCTCATCGTCGCGTACCTCGTGCGCCGCTCGCTCGAGGAGCCCGAGGTCTTCGAGGAGAAGGCCCAGCACAAGGACCTCGTGAAGCTGCCCTTCATGGAGATGCTCAAGACGCACCCGGCGCAGTTCTTCCAGGTCGCGCTCATGTCCTTCGAGACCGTCACGAACACGTTCATGCAGTCCTTCGGCCTCGCCTACGCCGTCTCCGTGGGCATCAACGCCCAGACCATGCTCTGGGTGAGCATCCTCGGGAACGTCATCGCGATCGCCACCCAGCCGCTTTCCGCCTACTTCGCGGACAAGTTCGGCCGCCGGCCGATCTTCATCGCCGGCATCATCGGCTCCGGCGCGCTGATCTTCGTCTACTTCTGGGCGATCTCGACGGCGAACATCCCCCTCGTGTTCGTGGTCTCCACGCTCATCACCGCCGGCACGTACGCGATGTCCAATGCGATCTACCCGGCCTGGTTCGCCGAGCTGTTCAACGTCCGCGTCCGCTACTCGGGCATGGCGATCGGCCTGCAGATCGGCATCCTCTGCGCTGGCTTCACGCCGCTCCTCGGCACCGCGCTCGTCGGCGGCACCGCCGCCAACTGGGGGCCCGCCGCCTGGATCGTCGCCGGCTCGACCGTCCTGGCCCTCATCGGCGCCCTCTGGGCCCGGGAGACCTACCGGACCCCGATCCACGAGCTGGGCAACCAGGTCCACGGCTCGAAGTAGGGACGCGACCCCGCAAGGGCACGGACGCGACCCCGCAAGGGCAGGGAAATGACCCCTCAACGTTGTTACGTTGAGGGGTCAGGCCTGTTGCTGCCCGTGGCTCTTCCTCACGGGCGTGTCGCTGTCGCGGGCGTCGCCCTGGTGCAGCTGGAGGGCCGTCGTGATGAGGGCGAAATGGCTGAAGGCCTGCGGGGTGTTCCCCAGCTGGCGGGACGCCTGAGGGTCCCACTCCTCGCTGAAGAGGCCCACGTCGTTGCGCAGTGTCAGGAGGCGCTCGAAGAGTTCGCCGGCCTCGTCGTGCCGCCTTGCGCCGATCAGCGCCTCGACGAGCCAGAACGAGCACGCCACGAACACGCCCTCGCGCCCCGGGAGGCCGTCGTCGCTGGCCTCGGGCCGATAGCGGAGCACGAACCCGTCCTCGGTGAGCTCCCGCTGGATCGCCTCGATCGTGCCGATGACGCGCGGGTCGTCCTTGGGCAGGAAGCCCACGCGCGGGATCAGGAGCAGGCTCGCGTCGAGCTCGTCGCTGCCGTACGACTGGACGAACGTGTTGCGCTTCTCGTCGAAACCGTGGCGCATGACGTCGTCGTGGATCCGGTCGCGCAGCTCGGCCCACCGGTCCGCGGGACCGGGCAGGCCGGACTTCCGGATCCCCTTCACCATGCGGTCCGCGCCCGCCCACGCCATCACCTTCGAATGGGTGAAGTGCCGCCGCGGTCCGCGCATCTCCCAGAGGCCGTTGTCCGGCTGGTCCCAGATCTTCTCGAGGTGCTCCATGATCGCGGTCTGCAGGTCCCACGACTCGTCGTGGTCCGCCACGAGGCTGCTGCGGGTCAGGGCGAGGCCGTCCAGGACCTCGCCCCAGACGTCGAGCTGGAACTGGCCTGCGGCAGCGTTCCCGGTTCGGACGGGCCTCGACCCCTCATAGCCCGAGAGCCAGTCGAGCTCGGCCTCCGGCAGCCGGCGGGCCCCGTGGAGCGAGTACATGATCTGGAGGTCCGCGGGATCACCGGCGACGGCGCGGAGCAGCCAGTTCCGCCACGCCACCGCCTCGTCGGTATAGCCGCCTGCGATGAGCGACTGCAGGGTCCACGTCGCGTCCCTGAGCCAGCAGTACCGGTAGTCCCAGTTCCTCGGGCCGCCGATCTGCTCCGGGAGCGAGGTCGTGGCAGCTGCGACGATGCCGCCGGTGGGCATGTAGGTGAGCGCCTTGAGCGTGATGAGGGAACGCTGGACCGCGTCCTTGTGCGGCCCGCCCGCCCTGCTCCTCGATGACCACCCCGTCCAGTAGTCGGTGGTCCCCTTCAGCACCTTGTCCGGATCCACCGTCCGGGGCTGCTGCGCATGGCTGGGCGCCCAGGTGAGCACGAACGACACACGGTCCCCTTCGCCCACCGTGAACTCGCCGCGCGTGCGCATGTGCTCGCCGTGGACCGGCACGTCGCTCGCCAGGTAGACCGAGTCCGGGCCCGCGACCGCGTGCAGCCCCCTGCCGCTGCGGCGGACCCACGGCACGATGTGCCCGTAGTCGAACCGCAGGACGAGCTCGAGGGCCATCGTCACCGAGCCGCGGATGCCCTCGACGATCCTCACAAGGTCGGCCACCCCGTCCCTCGGCGGCATGAAGTCCAGGACCCGCACCGCGCCGTCGTCCGTCTCCCACTCGGTCTCCAGCACGAGGGTGTTGTCCCGGTACTGCCGGCGCGTGCACGTCGTGGCGCCCTTCGGAGCGAGCAGCCATCGGCCGGCCTCGGAGTCCGCGAGCAGCGCGGCGAAGCAGGCGGGGGAATCGAAGTTGGGCAGGCAGAGCCAGTCGATGGACCCATTCCGGGCCACGAGGGCCGCCGTGTGGAGGTCGCCGATGATCGCGTAGTCCTCGATCCGGCTCATCTCAGGCCTCCTTGACGTCCAGGACCACCTTGACGTCGTTCTTCTCGTGCTCGAACGCGTTCCCGAAGTCGGCGAGCGGCACCCGCCGCGTGATCAGGCGTGCCAGCCAGTCGGCGTCGGCCTTCGCCAAGGCCGCAGCGGCGGCCTCGTAGTGGCTCCGGTTCGCGTTGACCGAGCCGAAGACGACGTCGTTGCCCAGGACCGCTTCCCGGTTGGCCGCCCCGACGTCCACGGGCAGCGTCTTCCCAATCGAGGAGACCCCCGTGAGGCATGTGATGGCGTCGAGCGCGTGCTCCGTGATCGTCTCCATCACCACCGACGGCACGCCGGTGCACTCGATGAGCACGTCCGCGCGGACACCCGAGTCCGTGAGGGAATCCGTGTGGTAGGTGGCGCCGAGGTCCCGTACGAGGTCAGGCTTGGGGCCGTCCGTGACCCGGTCGTAGACGTGCACGTCGAGGCCCCGCTGGACCCCGAGCAGCGCGGCCAGCAGCCCGACCGGCCCGGCGCCGGTCACCACGGCGACCTTCGGATCGTAGAACGCCCGTTTGCCGATGGCCTCGGCGTGCTGCCACGCCTTGGCGACGATGGTCGTGGGCTCGAGGAGGACGCCGATCCGCTCAAGGCCCCGGTCCAGCTTCACGAGCGCGTCGGCGTCGGCCCGGAAGCGTTCCCGCGCGAACCCGTTCAGTCCCTTGATGCCGTGCTCGGTGTACTTGCCGTTGCGGCACATGTCCCACTGCCCCGCGGCGCAGGCCTCGCACGGCACCGGGTCGGGGCGCCGCACGATCCCGACGACAAGGTCCCCCTCGGCCAGGCCCGAGCCTTCGGGGGCCGAGACGACGCGGCCGAGGTTCTCGTGCCCGAGGACCAGGTGCTTGGCCCCCGGCGGGGCCTCGCCGTACTGGGCGGAGACAATCTCCTTGTCCGTCCCGCAGAGGCCGACCGCGAGGGTCTCGACCAGGACTTCCCCTTCCGACTCGGCAGGCTCGTCCATCTCGAGCAGTTCCAGGGAGTCCTTCACGCCCGGCGTCACACCCAATGCCTTCACCAGATTCACCTCGCACACGATCGCGCTCGCACCTCTTGCGGACGCTCACGCCTTCCCCTGCGTGGGGTGGGGTGAAACGCATTCCCAGCCTCCGCGCAGGCAGCGCGGGGAGTCAGGCCGAAGCGGGGTGCCGGATGCTCTCGAGCCAGCCCGCGTTGACCTCGCGCGCCTCCGCCTCGAGCAGGCCGCCCTCGACGCCGATTCCGGCGGTGCGGAGCGTCTGAGCACCGCCCTGGGCGAGCGGGTTGGGGTCGGAGAGGGCGTACACCACCCGGTCCACGCCCGCCGCGATGAGCGCCTGCGCGCAGGGTCCCGTGCGCCCGGTGTGGTTGCACGGTTCGAGCGTGACGAGCGCGATCGTGCCGCGGGCCGCCTCGCCGGCTCGCGCGAGCGCGTCCGCCTCGGCGTGGGCCGTCCCGGCGCCGCGGTGGAAGCCCTCGGCGACCAGCTCGCCGTCGTGCGTCAGCAGCACGCAGCCCACACGGGGGTTCGGGCCGAGCGGGACGCCCGGGGTCGCGGCGAGCCGCAGCGCGCGGCGCATCGCTTCCTCCTCGCTGTAGCGCACGACGCCGGCCGCGGCCTCGGGCGCGGACAGGACCTCGGTCACGCGGTCACCCCCAGGGAGAAGGCGGTATCGAGGTCGATGCTGTGGGAGGTGTGGTCCCGCTTCGCGGCGAGGTAGCGGACGTTGGACTCCGAGACGTGGACGCCCGTGGGGACACGCTCGGCGACCGCGACGCCCAGCCGCTCGAGCTGGCCAGCCTTGTCCGGGTTGTTGGAGAGCAGGCGGATCTGCCCGACTCCCACCGCGGCGAGCATCTGGGCGGCGGCCGTGTAGTCGCGCTCGTCCTCCCCGTGGCCGAGCGCCGTGTTGGCCTCGTAGGTGTCGAGGCCGGCGTCCTGGAGGGCGTAGGCGTCGAGCTTGGAGTACAGCCCGATCCCCCGGCCCTCCTGGCGGAGGTAGAGGAGGAAGCCTCCGGCCTCGGTGATGCGCTCGGCGGCCTCACGGAGCTGGGGCCCGCAGTCGCAGCGCTGGGAGCCGAACACGTCTCCGGTGAGGCACTCGCTGTGGGGGCGTACGAGCGGGACGGCCGCCGCGGCGTCATGCGCCTCCCAGTCGCCGAGGCCGAGGAGCAGGTGCTCCTTGCCATCGGCAAGGCCGTGGAACGTGAAGACGTCGGCAACGGTCTCGTAGCCGTCGGGGAAGCGCAGCGGCACGCGGACGCGCGTGCGGACGGTCGCGGCGGCGGAACCGTTCAGGGCGGCAGGCTGGGACATGGACACTCCAATGCTTGAATCTTCAATCAATGCTAGGGCAGATTGGTTGAGGCATCAAGCATTGGCGGCATTCGTGACGTCGGCGTCTCAGAACTCCCCCGAGCCCACCCTCTTGTCCACGGCGACCACGACGCCCGTCGCCACCGCCGCCGCGAGGATCGCGAGCCAGGCCTGCCATCCGATCGGCGCGGTCTGGAAGAGTGCGTTCATGGCCGGGACGTAGGTGAGCGCGAGCTGCGCGAGGGCCTGGACGGAGACGCCGAGGATGAGCCACCGGTTGCTGAACGGCCCACCCGGCTGCCCGAACCGGCGCAGCGACCGGCAGCCGAAGAGGTAGACCGCCTCGACCGCGACGAACAGGTTCACGGCGAGGGTGCGGGCCTCGCCGTCGGAGGCGCCCTGCCCCAGCGCCCAGTGGAACCCGGCCCACGCGCCGGCGAGGAGGAGCGCCGAGACGAGGCCGGTGCGCCGCAGGAGCGGCCACGTCAGCAGCGGCCGGTCCGGCGCGCGCGGCCGCCGCGTCATGATGCCGGGTTCCTTGGGCTCGAACGCGAGCATGAGCCCCAGGGCAACGGCCGTGGTCATGTTGATCCACAGGATCTGGGTCGGGAGGATGGGCAGCGTGGTCCCGAGCAGGATGGCCACGAGGATCACGAGGCCCTCCGCCATGTTGGTCGGCAGGGTCCACACGATGAACTTCGTGAGGTTGTCGAAGACCCCGCGGCCCTCCTCGACGGCGGCCTCGATCGTGGAGAAGTCGTCGTCGGTCAGCACCATGTCGGCGGCCTCCTTGGCCGCCTCGGTCCCGCCGCGTCCCATGGCGATCCCGATGTCGGCCTGCCGCAGCGCGGGGGCGTCGTTGACGCCGTCGCCCGTCATCGCCACGACGTTCCCCTGGGACTGCATCGAGGCGATGAGCCTGAGCTTCTGCTCGGGGGACACCCTGGCGAAGACCCGGGCACGCTCGACGGCGCGGTCGTAGTCCGCGCCGTCGAGCGCCTCGAGCGCGGGGCCGTTGAGGACAAGGCCCTGCCCGGCGGCGTGGCCGGGCTCGCCGTCGAGCAGGCCCACCCGGTGGGCGATCGCGGTCGCGGTGGCCGCGTGGTCGCCGGTGATCATCTTGACCGTGATCCCCGCTTCCCGGCACGCGCGCACGGCCGAGGCGACGGCGGTGCGGGGTGGATCCTGCATGGCCACCATGCCGGTCAGGAGCATGGATCCGGGCAGGGTGGACTCGTCGAGCACGGCGCCGTCCTGCCGGCGCACCGCGGTTGCGAGGACGCGCAGCCCCTCCCCTGCGCGCCCGGCGGCGATGCCGTGCACTGCCTCCGGGTCCAGCGGCTGGACGGTGCCGTCCGCGCCGAGCCGGCCCGAGCACAGGCGCAGGATGCTCTCCACGGAGCCCTTCGCGAACACGATGCCGCCGCCGCCGGCCGGGTCGTGGTGGGCGGTCGCCATGAACTGCCGCTCCGAGCTGAACGGCACCGACGCCGCGCGCGGGTGGGTGCCCTCGAACTCCTCGCGCGTGACGCCTGCCTTCGCCGCGGCGACCACCATCGCGATCTCGGTCGGGTCGCCCGAGGCGCGCCAGCCGCCGTCGTGCAGGGCCAGCGTCGCGTCGCCGCACACCGCCCCGGCGACGAGGGCGGCGTGGAGGGGGCCGCCGCCGTCGTGCGCCGTGAGGTCCACGGGCTGCCCGGATGCGTCGAGGAGCTGCCCCTCCGGGGTGTAGCCCGTCCCGGTGACGGAGTAGGAGCCGCCGGGCGTCCAGACGTGGAGCACCGTCATCTGGTTCTCGGTGAAGGTGCCGGTCTTGTCGGAGCAGATCACGGTGGTGCTGCCGAGCGTCTCGACCACCGGCAGCCGCCGCACCACGGCACGGCGGCGGGCCATCCGGCTCACGCCGATCGCGAGCGTGACCGTGACCGCGGCCTGCAGGCCCTCGGGGATGGCGCCCACGGCGAGCGCGACCGCGGCCGTGAACATGTCCGCGGGATGCTCGCCGCGCACGACGCCGACCGCGAACGTCACGGCCGCGAGGGCCAGGATCGCAACGGTCAGGAACGCGCTGAAGCGGGCGAGCTTCTGCGTCAGCGGGGTCTCGACGCCGCGGACCGAGCCGACGAGCCGGTGGATCTGGCCGATCTCCGTCTCGGCGCCCGTCTTGACCGCCACGGCAGCGCCCGTGCCCGCGCTGACGAGGGTGCCGCTGTAGACCATGTTGCTGCGGTCGGCCACCGGGGTGGGGATGGGCAGGACGGTCTCGTTCTTGGTGACGGGCTCGGACTCGCCCGTCAGCGCCGACTCGTCGACGCGCAGCTCGGCGTGGGCCACGAGCCGCGCATCCGCGGGAACCCGGTCCCCGGCCTCGAGCAGGAGGAGGTCGCCGGGCACGAGGTCCTCGGAGGGCACGGTCTGCCGCCGGCCGGCGCGCACCACGGTTGCGGGGGTGGCCACCATGGTGCGGAGGGCGTCGAGCGCGGACTCGGCGCGGGACTCCTGGATGAATCCCACCACCATGTTCACGAGCACGACGCCGAAGATCACCGTCGCGTCCACGGCCTCGCCGAGGTACGTGGTCACCGCCCCGGCGGCCAGGAGCACGTAGATGAGGGGGTTGTTGATCTGGCCCCACACGCGCCGCACGGTCCCGTTGCCCCGTGCCCCGGGGAGGCGATTCTCGCCGAACTGCTCACGGCGGCGTCCGACCTCGGAATCGTCGAGGCCTTCGCGCGGGTCGGTCTCGAGGAGCAGGACCACCTCGTGCACGCTCAGGCCGTGATGGTTCTCGCTCACGCGGCCAGCTTCGCCCGGCCCGCGAGGGGTGTCAAAGGAGGGCACGTGCGATCCTGCCCACGTTGCTCGGCAGGTGGCGCGGCCAGGCGGCGTGTCGACCGCGACACGCCGCCTGGTGGGAGTCAATGCGAGCAGGAAGGAACGCGCCTACGGCACGTCCAGGATCTCGCTGCGGATCAGGAACCGCTTCCCCTCGGGGGCCTCGAGGGAGAAGCCGCTCCCCCGCCCCGCCACCACGTCCACCGTGAGGTGCGTGTGGGACCAGTACGAGAACTGCTCCTTCGACATCCAGAACCCAAGCTCGCCCCGGCCCGGGAGGTCGAAGAGCCCGAGGAGCTCGTCGGCGTCGCCCGTGAGGAAGTCGCCGGCGGGGTAGCACATGGGCGCGGACCCGTCGCAGCACCCGCCGGACTGGTGGAACATGAGCGGCCCGTGCCGTTCCCAGAGCTTCGCCAGAAGGTTCAGGGCCGGCTCGGTCAGCGCGACCCGGGAGAAGTCCTCCCCCGGCCGCACCGGCCGGGCGTGCAGGGCTGCGGCCGCAGACACTGTGCGAGCTTCCCGGTCCATGGTGATCAGTACTTGATGACCACGCGGCCGTCGATCTTGGCGTGGTGCATCTCGTCGAAGACCTGGTTGATCTCCTCCAGCTCCCGCGTGTGGAACGTGGGGTGGATGAGGCCGCGGGCGTAGAAGTCGAGTGCCTCCTCGAGGTCCTGCCGCGTGCCGACGATCGAGCCGCGGATCGTGAGGCCCTTGAGCACGATGTCGAAGATCGGGGCCGGGAAGTCGCCCGGGGGCAGGCCGTTGAAGACGATGGTGCCGCCGCGGCGGGTCATGCCGATGGCCTGGCCGAACGCGGCCGGGTGCACGGCGGTGACGAGAACGCCGTGGGCGCCGCCGGTGGCCTTCTGGATGGCCTCGGCCGGATCCTCGGCGAACGCGTTGACGGTGACCTCGGCGCCGTGCTTCTTCGCCAGGGCGAGCTTCTCGTCCGCGACGTCCACGGCCGCGACGCGCATGCCCATCGCCACGGCGTACTGCACCGCGATGTGCCCGAGGCCGCCGATGCCGGAGATGACGACCCACTCGCCGGGGCGGACCTCGGTCTGCTTGAGGCCCTTGTACACGGTGACGCCGGCGCACAGGACCGGGGCGACCTCGTACGGGTCCGCGCCCTCGGGGATGCGTGCGGCGAACTTCGTGTCCACGAGCATGTACTCGCCGAACGAGCCGTCCACGCCGTAGCCGCCGTTCTGCTGCGACTCGCACAGCGTCTCCCAGCCGGTGCGGCAGTACTCGCACGTGCCGCAGGCGCTCCACAGCCACGCGTTGCCGATGAGGTCGCCCTCCTTGACATCCGTGACGCCCTCGCCGACCGAGACGACGGTGCCGACGCCCTCATGGCCGGGCACGAGCGGGAGCTTCGGCTTGACGGGCCAGTCGCCCTGGGCCGCGTGGAGGTCGGTGTGGCAGACGCCGCTCGAGATGAGCTTCACGAGCGCCTGCCCGGGGCCGGGCGTGGGGATCTGCAGCTCGTCGACGGAGAGCTGGTCTCCGAAGGTGTGGACGACGGCGGCCTTGAAGGTGCTGGTCATGGTCATGCTCCCTTGCATGTTGCGGTGGTTGGGCGGAGCCGGTGGTTGAGCCGAGCCGGTGGTTGGGCGGAGCCGGTGGTTGAGCGGAGTCGAAACCACGGAGGATTCGACTCCGCTTCGCTCCGCTCAACCGCCGTGCGCTCTAGAAGAAGCCGAGCTTGGACTCCGCGTAGGAGACAAGCAGGTTCTTGGTCTGCTGGTAGTGCTCGAGCATCATGAGGTGGGTCTCGCGGCCGATCCCGGAGGACTTGTACCCGCCGAACGCGGCGTGCGCGGGGTAGGCGTGGTAGTTGTTCACCCAGACGCGCCCGGCCTGGATGTCGCGGCCGGCGCGGTACGCGGTGTTGCCGTCGCGGGACCAGACGCCGGCGCCGAGGCCGTAGAGGGTGTCGTTGGCGATCTCGAGCGCCTCCTCGTAGTCCGAGAAGCTCGTGACCGAGACGACCGGGCCGAAGATCTCCTCCTGGAAGATGCGCATCCTGTTGTTGCCCTCGAAGACGGTGGGCTCGACGTAGTAGCCGCCCGCGAGCTCGCCGGGCAGCTCGGCCCGCTTGCCGCCGGCGAGGACCTTGGCACCTTCGGCCTTGCCGATCTCGATGTAGGAGAGGATCTTCTCGAGCTGGTCGTTGGAGGCCTGCGCGCCGATCATCGTCTCGGTGTCGAGGGGGTTGCCCTGCTTGATGGCCTTGGTCCGCTCCACGACGTCGCCGAGGAACTTCTCGTAGATGCCCTCCTGGACCAGCGCCCGGGACGGGCAGGTGCAGACCTCGCCCTGGTTGAGCGCGAAGAGGGTGAAGCCCTCCTGGGCCTTGTCGTAGAACGCGTCATCCTTGGCGGCGATGTCGTCGAAGAAGATGTTCGGGCTCTTCCCGCCGAGCTCGAGCGTGACGGGGATGAGGTTCTGGGACGCGTACTGCATGATGAGCCGGCCCGTGGTGGTCTCGCCGGTGAAGGCGATCTTGCGGATGCGCGGGGAGGAGGCGAGCGGCTTGCCGGCCTCGACGCCGAATCCGTTGACGATGTTCAGCACGCCGGCCGGGAGGAGGTCGCCGATGATCTCGGCCAGGACCAGGACGCTCGCCGGGGTCTGCTCGGCGGGCTTGAGCACGACGGCGTTGCCCGCCGCGAGCGCGGGGGCCAGCTTCCACGTGGCCATCAGGAGCGGGAAGTTCCACGGGATGATCTGCCCGACCACGCCGAGCGGCTCGTGGAAGTGGTACGCGGTGGTGTTCTCGTCGATCTGGGAGAGCGAGCCCTCCTGGGCGCGGATCGCGCCGGCGTAGTAGCGGAAGTGGTCGACGGCGAGCGGCAGGTCCGCGGCCAGGGTCTCGCGGACGGGCTTGCCATTGTCCCAGGTCTCGGCGACGGCGAGGGTCTCGAGGTTCTCCTCGATGCGGTCCGCGATGCGGTGCAGGATGAGCGCGCGCTCAGCGACGCTGGTCTTGCCCCAGCCCGGGGCGGCCTTGTGGGCGGCGTCGAGGGCGAGCTCGATGTCCGCCGCCTGCGAGCGCGCGACCTCGCAGAACACCTTGCCGGTGACCGGGGTGACGTTCTCGAAGTACTCCCCGCCGACCGGAGCGACCCATTCGCCGCCGATGTAGTTCTCGTAGCGGTCCTTGAAGGTGACCTTGCTGCCTTCTGTGCCGGGGAATGCGTAGACGGTCATGGCGAAACTCCCTTGTCTCTGTGCCTGTGGCCGGTGGTGCCGGCCGAGGTGGCCGGTGGACCGGCGTTGCACCGAGCGTAGGAGCGGTGAGGTTGCGGACTGGTTGCACGAGTGTGGCGGGTGTCACAGGCCGATCGGCTTGCCCCGGGCGGAAGCGGAAATTCCGAGGGGGTCAGGTCAGCATCCCGCGAGTCTGCCTCGGCTCGGCCGATGAGAGGAGGCTCGGAGGTGAAGAGGCTTTTGGGCGTCGCGCTCGGAATCCTGAGTGCGACGCCGAGATGTCCGGGCGGGTGGCCGCCGTGAGCGGGCGAGCAGTCTTCGAGGTCATCCGGGAGCGGCTCGGGCCCCGCGATGCCCTGGCGAATCTGGCCGCATTCGACCCGGTCCAGCTCACCGAAGTCTCTGTGATCCTCTCGGCAGTCGCGCTGCCGCTGACCCACATCCCGATCATGATCGTCGCAAATGACCGGAACTACATGGGCGAGCACGTGAACGGCAGATGGTTCAACGCCGTCGGGACGCTGTTCCTGGCGCTGATCCTGGCCGCCGCGCTGCCGGCCATCCCGCTCATGGTCCTCTCCGGCGCAGGAAGCTGAACCGGCTGGCAGCGCATCTGCCGCCCGCAGCCTGCCAGTCCGCAACCGGGAAACGCTTGCCGGGACGTGGGCCCGTTCCCTGTGTCTGACGCGGAGGTTCGCCGTGTACCATGGCGGTCGCAAGGTGCCGTTCGTTAGCTGAGGCTCCTTCGCGTACAGAAGCCAGCGACCCCAAACGTCGAGAGACGCCACGGGTCAGGACAGGCTGCCCCGGATCCAAGGGGCAACCCCGATTGGCTCCTCGAGGCACCGGCCCCGAGGTCACGACGCGAAGTGCCAAAGGTCTTACGAGGAAGGGCAATCCTGGGCGGTCTGCCCAGAGCCCCCCGAGGCACGCGATGACGATGCTCAGGAGGTGGTTCGCCATGGCGAGCGGCGATAGTACCTCCTGCCGACGCACTTTCTGACTGGACCTTTTCTCCAGCCGCCCCACCTCCTCGACGCATGCCGGCGACGCCCCAGCCGGGCCCTTCCGGCATGCCCGCTTCATGGATGCCCGGCAACCGCCGGGAGGAAGCAGGCCACCATGCCCACGGTCCCCCCGAACAAGATGGCGCCGCCCGGCCGCCGCGACACACAGCCCCCCGCCTCCCAGACTCGCGCCAACGCCTCCGCGGTCCTTGATTCCGCGCACATTGGCGACATCAAGGGTGCCTTCGGCACCATCCAGCTCGAGGACTCCTCGGCACAGGCGAGCTGGAAGGCCCGGCTGAAGACCCTCCTGGCCATCGTCGGGCCCGGCCTGATTGTCATGGTCGGCGACAACGATGCCGGAGCGTTCGGCACCTATACCCAGGCCGGCCAGAACTACGGGACGTCCCTGCTGTGGACCCTGCTCCTCTTGGTCCCGGTCCTGTACGTCAACCAGGAGATGGTGCTGCGCCTCGGCGTCGTCACCGGCGTGGGCCACGCCCGGCTCATCCTCGAGCGGTTCGGGAAGTTCTGGGGCGCGTTCAGCGCGATTGACCTGTTCATCCTCAACGCCCTCACGATCGTCACGGAGTTCATCGGCATCTCGATCGGCTTGGACTACCTCGGCGTGCCGAAGGTGGGCGGAGTCGTCGTCGCGGCGCTCTTCGTCGTCGGTGCGGCAAGCACCGGCTCATTCCAGCGCTTCGAACGGGTCTGCCTGGCGCTGGTCGCAGGCTCGGTGCTGCTGGTCCCGGTGTTCTTCATGAGCAGCCCGGACTACGGGCAGATGGCGCACGACTTCGTGGTGCCGGGCATCCCGGCAGGCTCCGATATCGCCGATGTCACCCTGCTGATCATCGCGATCGTGGGCACGACCATCGCGCCCTGGCAGCTGTTCTTCCAGCAGTCCTACGTGATCGACAAGCGCATCACCCCGCGTTACATGAAGTACGAGCGCGTGGACCTCTGGCTCGGGATCGTCATCGTGGTCCTCGGCGCCGCGGCCATCATCTCCTTCACAGCCTTCGCGTTCGCCGGACAGCCCGAGTTCGGCCAGTTCACCGACGCTGGCGGGGTCGCGGAAGGTCTGGGCAAGTATGTGGGCCACCTCGCCGGCATCCTGTTCGCGCTCGCGCTCATTGACGCCTCCATCATCGGCGCCGCGGCCGTTGGCCTCTCGACCTCGTACGCGCTCGGCGACGTCCTCGGCCTCAAGCACTCCCTCCACCGCAAGCCCAGCGAGGCCAAGGGCTTCTACGCCGCATTCGCAGCGGTCATCCTGGTATCGGCCGTCATCGTGGTCATCCCGGGCAGCCCCCTCGGCCTCCTCACGGTCGGCGTGCAGGTCCTCGCCGGGGTGCTGCTGCCCTCGGCCACGGTATTCCTCCTGCTGCTGTGCAACGACCGGCAGGTCATGGGCCCGTGGGTGAACGGACGCGCGATGAACGCCTTCACGTCCGCGGTCATCGCCGTCCTCGTGATCCTGTCGGTGGTGCTCACCGCCGCGGTGCTGTTCCCGGACATCGACGGAGCCACCATCCTGGAGATCCTCGGCGGCGGCGCCGCGCTGGCAGTCTTGGCCGCCATCGCCCTCGTGGTGGTCCGGGCACGCGCCCGGGCCACGGGCAGGCTCGTACCGGAGGAGCCGGTGGACCGTTCCCAGCGCTCCCGGTGGCGGATGCCCCCGCTGGCGCTGCTCGAACGGCCGCAGCTGTCGGTGGCGCGCCGCGCAGGCCTGAGCGTCCTCCGCCTGTACCTGCTCGTGGCGATGATCCTGGTCATCGTCCGTGTGGTCCAGCTCGCCGTCGCCTGACCCGAATCTTCCCTCCCTGAGGCGTCCGGCGGTGGCATACAGTCACCTCCAGACGCATCCATGTGCACCGAAAGGCACTCGATGACCACCGCAGCACCGACCGCCGCCCTCTCCCTCTCCGCCCTCCTGCGCCAGCCAGTTACGGACTCCGACGGGCATCGCATGGGCACTCTCGCCGATCTCATCGTCCGCCTCCGGCGCGACGACTACCCGCTCGTGACCGGCCTAGTCGTCACGGTCGGGAGCACACGTGGGTTCGTCTCGGCCCAGGATCTCGCAGCCCTCGCCCCCGAGAGGATCGAGCTCGGGGTCAGCACGGTCGACGTGCGCGAGTTCCGCCGTCGGGAGGGCGAGGTCCTCCTCTCGGAAGATGTCCTCGGGCACCGACTCATCGACGTCTCCCGCGCCGCGTTCGTCAAGGCGTACGACGTCCAGCTCAGCCCGGTCCTGGACGGCTGGGCGGCCACCGGCCTGGACGTCCACCGCCGTCGCTGGTTGAGCCTCGGCCCCCGCCACGCCGCCCATGCCCCGCGCGACTGGAAGGACTTCGAACCGCTCATCGGCCACGCCGAGTCGGCCCGGGTTCGGGCCGTCACCGGGCGCATCCCCGAGCTGAAGCCGGCCCAGATTGCAGACATCATCGAAGAGGCCACCGGCGGGGAACAGGACGAGCTCCTCGCCCAGGTCCACGCCGACCCAGAGCTCGAGGCCGACGTCTTCGAAGAGCTCGACGAGGACTCCCAGTCCGAACTCTTCAAGGACCGTTCCGACGCGGAGGTCGCCGAAGTCCTCGGCCGCATGCAGGCCGACGACGCCGCCGACGCCCTCATGGACCTGCCCCAAGAACGCCGCTCCCCGGTCCTGGGCCTGCTGCCCGAGCCCCAGCGCTCCCGGGTCCACCAGCTTCTGGGGTACCACGACCTCACCGCCGGCGGCCTCATGGGCACCGACTTCCTCGCCCTCCCCGCCACCTCGACCGTGGCCGACGCCCTCACGGCCGTCCGCGGGGCCAGCCTGCTCCAGCCCCAGGCACTGACGGTCATCTACACCCTTGCACCGGATGGGACGCTCGACGGCGCGCTCAGCCTCGTCCACGCTGTCCAAGCCGACCCCGGCAGGAGCCTGGCTGAGGTCGCCGACCGCGACGTCGTCTCTGCCTCGCCCGCCGATGACGTCATCGACGTCACCACCCGCATGGCCGACTTCAACCTCCTCGCCATGCCCGTCCTCTCCGAGGACCGCCGCATCCTCGGCGCCATCACCGTCGACGACGCCCTCGAGGCCGCCATCCCCGATGACTGGTCCAATCGTGAGCCTCACCACCACGAGACCCGTCCGGAATCCTGATCCCTGCCCGGCCACTTTCGAGAGGTATGCCGCATGCGCCGATTCGACGCGCCCTACCGCAATCTGTACGAGCGCTCACTCGCCTATGACCGCCGCTGGGTCTATCGCCGACGCCGGGTGGCCGTGCTGGCGGGGCTCCTCGCCGTCGTGCTCGTGATCAGCGGTGGCGTCTACGCGCTGACCACGTACTTCAGCTTCCAGAATGGAATCCGCCGGTCCCAGGCCCTCGAGGGCGGAAAGGGCCTCGATCAGGATGTCAACATCCTGCTCATGGGCCTGGACTCACGCCTCGACGAGGACGGCAAGCCCCTCGCCCAAGAGGACTACGACGCACTGCATTCCGGAAGCTCTGACGACGGCGGCTACAACAGCAACGTCCTGATGGTCCTGCACGTACCGAAGGACGGCAGCACCGCCACGGTCCTCTCGATCCCCCGTGACGACTACGTCGAGCTCGCCGGGCACCCTGACGGCGTGGAGGAGGGCAAGGTCAAGCAGGCCTACGGATACCGCATGGACGAGGCCCAGCGGGAGCTCGCCTCCGCGCGGGGCAGCAGGAGCGACGACGAGATCTACCAGCAGGCCCGTGACGAGGGCCGGAAGGCCGAGATCAAGACGGTCGAGGACTTCCTCGGCGTGAAGATCGACCACTTTGCCGAGGTCACGATGGCCGCATTCCTTTCGGTCGCGAAAGCCGTTGCGCCCATCACCGTATGCCTCCAGGAGAGCACCAAGGACTCCTACTCGGGCGCCGACTTCAAGGCAGGGCAGCAGCAGATCAACGCCCAACAGGCGGTGGCCTTCGTGCGCCAGCGGCGTGACACCGCCGGCTCGGGGGTGTTCCTCAGCGACCTCGACCGCTCGCGCCGCCAGCAGGCTTTCATCTCATCACTCGCGACCCAGCTCAAGCAGAAGGGGACCTTCACCGACCTCGGGAAGGTCAACGGCATCCTCGATGCACTCAAAGGCAAGATCGCCGTGGACCAAGGTCTCAATGTCGTCGACTTCGGGCTCAAGGCCAAGCAGCTCACCGAGAACAAGACGAAGTTCGTGACACTGCCCATCGTCGACTTCGGGTGGTCGGACGCTGGTGAGTCCGTGAACATCGTGGACAAGGATGCCGTCCGTGCGCAGGTCGCGGACCTGCTGACGCCCAAGGCCCCGGCCGCCCCAGCGTCCCCCTCCGCCACCCAACCGCAGCCGGCGGCACCCAGCGCGCCTCCAGCTCCGCCCGCCCAAGCCGCCCCACCGCCCGCGCCGTCGCCGTCATCGACCTTCAACGCCGGCGATTGGTCCGATGCCCTCGTCGGCGGCGGAGTCCCCTGCGTGAAGTAGAGGCAAGGCAAGACTGCCAGCGTTCCTTCAGTTAATGTCCAGTTTCCTGTGAGTTCCCCGTGGCATGGGCAGCTCGTTGCCCACCGGAACTAGTGTCGCGGTCGCGGCGCCAGTCGACGCCGCGCACTCGCCCCCTGGAGGAACCCCACATGAAGCGCACGATTGCGGCGCTCGCCTCGGCCTGCGCGGTCGGAGCGATCATCGCCACGTCGATCGGTGCAGGCGCCGCGGAGCCAGCCTCGGCCGCTCCGGCTGCGAACGACGGCCGCATCAAGAACGTCATCTACCTGCTGGGCGACGGCATGGGCCGCACCCACGTCACCGCCGGCCGCGAGCGGTTCTACGGCGCCCACGGCCGCCTCGTCATGGAGACCCTGCCGTCCCACGGCTTCGTGAGCACCTACGCCGTGGAGAAGAAGTCCGGCCAGCCCGGGGAGGCCGGCTTCGCGCCGAACTACGTCACCGACTCCGCCTCCGCCGCGACCGCCTGGTCGTCCGGCGTGAAGACCTACAACGCCGCCCTCGGCGTGAACGCCAAGGGCGAGCTCGCCCCGACCGTGATGGAGATGGCCAAGCAGGCCGGCTACCGCACGGGCAACGTCAGCACCGCCGAGATCACCGACGCGACCCCGGCCGGCCAGATGAGCCACGCCCTCGCACGCGGCTGCCAGGGACCCGTGTACACGGCCAAGTCCTGCCAGGACACCGGCGTGACCGGCTCGGAGCTTCCGACGGACGACCTCCGCGTGACCCCCATCGCCAAGCAGATCGCCCGCAACGGCACCGCCGACGTGATCCTCGGCGGCGGCCTGAGCCGGTTCGACACCGCGGACGAGAAGGCGCTGCGCGACCAGGGCTACGACGTCCTCAGCTCGCCGGCCTCGCAGACCGTCGCCACCGAGGACGACCTCGCGAAGACCCAGGGCGGCAAGGTCTTCGGCCTGTTCAGTAAGGGCAACCTGACGGTCGAGAAGTCCAAGCAGGACAACCCCGCCTCGCCGGAGGCCAAGGAGCCGACGCTCGCCGAGATGACCAAGAAGTCCATCGACCTGCTCGGCACGGGTGAGAAGGGCAACGGCTTCTACCTCCAGGTCGAGGGCGCGCTGATCGACAAGCGCTCGCACGCGAACGACGCCGCGCAGACGCTCGAGGAGATCAAGGCGTTCGACGACGCGGTCGCCGTCGCCCTCGATTTCGCGAAGAAGGACGGGCACACGCTCGTGGTGGTGACGGCGGACCACGAGTGCGCCGGCTTCAACGTCATCGAGAAGGGCAGCTTCACCAACGCCGAGGCCGCGAACCCGCCGGTCAACGCCGACGGCAGCAACCCCGCGAACAACTCCACGCCGAGCCGCACGGGCGGCAACACGAAGGACGCGTCGCGCTCGACCGGGATCGTGAACGGCGCCGGCGCGGGCGACCCGCACAACTTCGCTCCGGCCACGTTCCGCACCGCCGACGACCCCGCAGGCGTCACGGACGGGACGAAGGAGGCCAGCCTGTGGCTGACCTACCTCTCGGGCAACCACACCGGCGCGGACGTCCCGGTCTACTCCTACGGAGCGGGCTCCGAGAAGCTGCAGGGCACGGTGGACAACACCGACCTCTTCGGCATCGTCACGGACGCCCTCGGGCTCCGCTGATCCACTCCCGGGCGGGGTGACGGGCAGTCCCCAGACTGCCCCTCACCCCGGCCGCCGACCTCCCATCAGGACTGCCATGAAGCTCTTCCTCGCCCCCGCCCTCGCCGTTGCCGCGCTCCTGGCCGGCTGCGCAGCTCCGGCCCCGTCCGAGACCGCCACTCCCCAGCCGGCCTCGGTCCAGACGCAGCTGCCCGGCCTCACGGCGCCCTCCGGGGAGCCTGACCTCCCGTCCCTCGCGGACGCTCACCCGCAGCCTGGCCAGGCAGTCCGCGCCGCGGGTCCGTTCGACAACCGATTCGAGATCGACGGGCTCGCCTTCGACGGCCAGAAGGTCACAGGTTCGGTGCGGATTACCTCGGACGTGAGCGACCTGCTCGAGCTCGTCGTCGTCGCCGGCTTCTACGATGCCGCCGGCACGCTCCTCGGCACGGCCCGGTTCGAGCACCACGCAGAGGGCGATGCAGGCCACGGGCACGTCGGGCCGCCGAGCGAGACCGAGGAGTTCAGCATCACCGTGCCGGCCGACGCCACGGGCAAGGCAGTCTCCGTTGCCGTCGGAGTGCCGGTTCTCGTCAACGAGTA
Source organism: Sinomonas flava (assembly GCF_039531875.1). NCBI lineage: Bacteria > Bacillati > Actinomycetota > Actinomycetes > Micrococcales > Micrococcaceae > Sinomonas > Sinomonas flava. The sequence continues at coordinate 53,691 of NZ_BAAAQW010000011.1, forward strand.
GGCGCGCTCACGCGTGGGCGACGCGCCGCCGTCGTCCCTCGAGCCTCCTCACTTGCACTTCCCCTGATTCGCCGTGCACCACTGCTGGTACTGCTCCACGTAGGCCTGGTGCTCCGCGTAGGTCTTCGCGAACTTGGTCTCGCCGGTGTCGAGGTTGACGGTGACCCAGAACAGGTAGTCGTTGGCGGTGGGGTGCGCCGCTGCTGCGACCGCCTTCGATCCGGGCGAGCCGATGGGTCCCGGCGGGAGGCCGGGATGGACGTAGGTGTTGTACGGGTTGTTCCCGTCCGCCTTCTGTTCCTCGGTGAGCTGGACGGTCTTCGTGCCGAGACCGTAGGTCACCGTGGCGTCGGACTGGATGAGGCCCTTGGTCTCATCGTTCGGCTTGAGGCGGTTCTCGATGGCTCCGGCGACCTTGCCGTAGTCGGCCCGGCCGCCCTCGGCCTGGACGATGCTCGCGACCGTCAGCACCTCGTACTGCTTCGCCGGGTCAGTGATGCCGTCCTGCTTGAGCTCGTCGAGGGTCGCCGAGACGAGCGAGGTGAGGACGTCCTTCGCCGGCGTCCCCACCGGGAAGCGGTACTCGCCTGGCGCCAGATAGCCTTCGAGGGTCTTGGCCTGTGACGGGAGCCCGAACTGGGAAGGCTGGCTGTTGAGCGAGTCGAGTTCCTTCCGATCGACGCCCGCCGACTTGGCGATCGCGTCGAGCGACTCGTTGATGCGCAACCCAGCGCTCAGCGCGAAGTACATAACCTTCGAGCCGTCGCCCGCCAGGACCTGCGCGGCGTCCGAGGCCTTCATCTCCTTCTTGAAGGTGAAGTCGCCGGGGTGGACCTTCCCGCCGGTGTCCCCGAACGCGCGGACGAACGTGTCGGCGTCCGCGACCACGCCCTGCTCCTGCAGTTCCTTGGCGACCGTGGCAAGGGCATCGCCCTGTTGGACCGTGACCGTGACCGGGTCCGTTCCGGGGCCCGGGTAGTCGGCGACCTTGTCCATCCCAAGGGCAGAGCGCAGGACCAGCGCCACGAGAACTGAGCCGGCGACCACGAGGGCTATGACGACGCCCATGGCAATCGCCGCGGTCCGGAGCGGACGACGGCGCCGCGGGCCTCCCCGGCCTCCCCCGACGATAGCCGGGTGGTCGGCAGGCTCTGCCGTCTCCTCCTGGGCGGCCAGGAGGCCGCCGATTCCCACTGCCGTCGGCACGCGGGCGGAAGACGACTGGTCTTGACCCCCTGAGGTGATCACGTGTCCGAGCTCCTGTCCCTGATGCGGCGCGGCGGGCATGGCCCCGCCCCACGGTCTTTGGGAAGGTACCCCTTCGTCCGCTCGGTGAAACGAGACGGAGCGGTCAGCGGCGGATCCGGCGGGGCTCCTCGAGCTGGTCGGGCGGGATCGGCAGGCCCCTCCAGGGAAGCTCGGTTCCCGGCACGAAGACGTGCTCGGCACGGAAGCCACGCTGGCGGCGCCGGCCGGACGCGACCTCCCAGACAACGTAGACGCGACCGCCGCCGGACGCTACGGCATACCCGTGGATCTCATTGCCGCGTTCCCTGACGATCACCATCTGCACGTCGGGTCGGCTCATGCCCCTTCCACGCCTTGGGCGTGGAACGGCAGGCCGTGTTCGTGCAGCGCCTGGACAATGGACTGCTCGCGCTCGGCAAGCGCGGCGGTGTCGCCGCTCGGCGCGGCCCCCGCTGCCTGGCGCATGGCGTCCTCGACCTGCGCGAGCTGGACGATGAGCTCGCGGACGGTGGCTGGCTCGGAATCCGCTGAGGGGTACGACATGCATCCAGCGTATGGTCGGGTAGACAGGTACGTCTTCACCCCGCGGGGTGAAGAGCCCTGGGGCCCACAGTTGCGAGGAGCCCTTTGGCCTACAGTTGGGGAATGAGTGCGATCCGTGTGGCGCTCGTCAACGACTACGAGGTCGTGGCGCAAGGACTGATCGGCATGCTCCGGTCGTACCGGGACGTGATCCAGATCGTCGAGGTCGACTTCAGGAAGAACGTCGCCCAGCCGGTCGACGTCACGCTGTACGACACGTTCGCCGCGGCGCAGGGCGACGGCGAGGATGTCCGCCGCCTGGCCTCGAATCCGATGGCCGGCAAGGTGGTGGTGTACTCATGGAACGTCGATCCCGGACTCGTGGACGCCGCTCTGGCCAACGGGGCCACCGCCTACCTGCCCAAGAGCCTCCCGGCGGGGCACCTGGTCACCGCGCTGCAGGCCGTGCACCGGGGAGAGGCTCGGGCGCCTTCGCCCCGGGACGGCTCGTCGAAGGCGGTCGGCGGCGACTGGCCCGGCCGCGAGGAGGGAATGACCCCTCGGGAAGCCGAGGTCCTCGCGCTCATCACCCAGGGACTGACCAACGCCGAGATTGCCAGCCGCACCCACCTGTCGATCAACTCGGTCAAGACCTTCATCCGCAGCTGCTACCGCCGGATCGGCGTGACGAACCGGAGCCAGGCGATCCTCTGGGGCATCGAGCACGGTTTCCGCCCCGACCGGGGGCGTATTCGCCTCACCGACGACCGCCAGGACCGTCAGGCCTGATCTGCCTCCGCGAGCACGCGGTCGATCCGGGACAGGACGCCTGGCCAGCCGTTCCCCATGCCTTCGATCGCACGGGCGCCCAGAGGGGTGTCGAGGCGGAACCCGGCGTGTTCGAGCGTGAGGAGGGTGCCGCCGTCGACCGCTTCGAGGCTCCACGTGATGGTCGTGTCCAGCGTGCCTTCGGCGAAGCTGAAGCGGATGGACACGCCGGGCTCGACGGCGAGGACCTCGCACTTCTGCTGGCCCCATTCGGCCATGTCCATGGTGAAGCGGTGGCCGACGGCTGGGGCGATGTCGCCGGGCGCCCACCAGCGGGCGAGGAGCTCCGGCGTCGTGAGCGCGGCCCACACGGCGGCCGGCGGGTGGGCGAAGCGCCGCTCGAGGCGGATCGTGTTCTCGGCGCCGTCGTTCTCGGTCATGAGGTTCTCTCCTCGTCCAGAAGGTCGGCCAGCGCGTCGAGGCGCCCGCCCCAGTAGTGCTCGAAATGCCCCACCCAGTCCTGCACCTCGAGGAGGCCCGCGGCCTGGAGGTGGTAGACGCGGTTCCGCCCCTGGCGCTCCTCGCGGACCAGGCCGGCATCGCGGAGGACCGCGAGGTGCTCGGACGCGGCGGAGCGGCTGAGGTCGAGCAGCCCGGTGAGCTCGCCCGCCGTTCTCGGCCCGGCGCGGAGCGCGTCGAGGACGGTGCGCCGCGCGGAGTTCGCGAGGGCACCGAAGACGTCGGGGAGCATGGAGCCACTATACGTCGGAAAAATCCGACAGATCAAGCCGGTGACAGCGTTCAGACGACCGCCGACACTGGTGCCATGTCGATCCTGCCGCAGATCAGCCTCCGCACTCCCCTCCCCTTCGACATCCTGGGCGCCCAGGTGGTCGTGGCGGGCCTGGGCTCCGCCTTCGAAGGCGTCTATGGCTCGGTGATCGTGCGCGACGCCGCCGGGCACGTCGTCGCCGAATCGCACCTCCTGGGCGGCGGCAACGGCTTCTCGCTGTTCCACGCCGCGTTCGGACTCGGCTCGCCCACGACGCCGGAGGGCACCGTGACGGTCCAGGGCGCCAATCCCAGTGGGCTGCCCGAGAACGACGCATCCGTCACCGTCCCGGTCACCTTCGGGCGGCAGCTCATGGGCGGCACCTACTCCGGGTTCTCGCTGCACACAGTCGCCAACGGCGACACCCTCTCCGGGATCGCGCAGCAGTACTACGGCGACGCGGGCAAGTACGGGCTCATCTTCACCGCGAACCGGGACATCGTCTTCGACCCCGATGTGATCTATCCGGGCCTGGCGCTGCGGGTCCCGCTGGCCTGAGGGGGCAGGTCGTCGGGGGCGCGGCTCCTGTGCGACACATTCCGCTCACAGCGCCTCCTCCTCCCCCGCTCCCCCGCGGTACACGGCCGCGAGCTCCGACCGCGACCCGATCCCGAGCTTCGCGTAGATCCGGGTGAGGTGGTACTGCACCGTCTTGACGGACACGAACAGCTCGCGTGCCGCCTCCCGGTTGCTGCGGCCGCCTGCCACGAGCCGGGCGACGGCCTCCTCCTGCGCGGTGAACGCGGTGGGGGCGGGAACCGGTGCATGCGCCCCCGTGTCCTCGGACTCGGCACGGGAACCGGCCCGCGAACGGAACACCCCGGTCCCGGCAGCCTGCAGCTCGCGCTCGCACCGCGCCACGTACACGCTCGCGCCCAGCACGGCGAACGCATCCCTGGCCGCCGCGAGGACGCCGCTCGCGTCGCGGCGCCGCCCGGCCCTGCGCAGCGTCTGCCCATAGGCGAACCGCACCCGGGCGGCGCCCCAGGGCAGCGGCAGCCCCTCGATCGCGGCCAGCGACTCCTCGAACACCGCCACGGCCTCGTCCAGCCGGCCCTGCGCCCCGAGCAGCCGCCCGCGCACGGAGCCGAGCCGCGCCGTCGTGCTCCGGTGCCCGGCGGCCCGCGCGGCCTCCTCGAGCGGTGCCAGGAAGGCATCGGCGCGCGCGAGGTCCCCGGCCATCACGAGGGCGTTGGCGTAGACGTCCTGCCACGGCCAGAATCCGGGCTCGTCGACCCACGGCGTGCGGTCCATGTGCACGATGGGGTCGAAGGCGCGGAGCACGGCCGCGTAGTCCCCGGCGCTCTCCGCGACGGCCGCGGCCGCCATCGCGCCGCTGAGCCGCATGACGGGGTAGGCCTCGGGCCCGGACTGGGCGTGCTGGCTGTGCTCCGCGGCCTCGGCGCCCTGGCCCCTCAGGGCGCAGACCTGCGCGGCGGTCAGGCGCAGCACCGGCTCCACGAGGCTGATCCCCACGGGATCGTTGAGCGCGAGCCCGGCACGCGCCGTCGCCAGCGCGTCGTCCCAGCGGCCCACGGCGAACTCGGCGCGGGCGAGCCACGCGTGGGCCCAGAGGGCGATGCGCAGCGAGCCGGGCCGCCGCGCCGGCGGGATCGCGGCGCGGAGCTCGAGCCGCGCCGTGTCCATGTCGTCGACGGCAAGCGCGACCCATCCCCGGCCGAGTCGGAGCCGCTGGTCCCGTCCCGCAAGGTGCGCGGAGGACGAGAGCTCGTCGTACGCCCGCCGCGCCTCCTCGTGGCGCCCCATGAGGCCGAGGGCGAGCCCGAGCATCGCGCGGGCCTCGATCCCGGCGGTGCTGTCGGGGCCGGCAATCCGCACGGCGGTCTCGGTCCAGGCCAGCATGGCCTCCCCGTCCCAGTTCCCGAGGGCATCCAGGACCCGGTACTGGGCGATGCGCGCGGACAGGTCCGCGGGGGCCGTGGGCGGCCGCGTCTCCCAGGCCCGCGCGAGGAGGGCGCCGGCCCGGCGCGCCTGCCCGGTGTGGATGGCATGGTAGGCGAGCGCGGCATCGCGCTCGGCGCCCTGCGGCAGCGACTCGATCTGCCGGGCGAGCGGCGCGGCCCGGGTCAGGTCCCCGGCCCCGATCATCGCCTCCGCCGCCCGCACAAGACGGTCCTCGCGCAGCGCCGGGTCGACGTGGAGCCGTGCGGCGGCGACGAGCGCATCCGCCGCGGCCCCCCAGTCGCCCTCGGCGGCCTCCCCCTCGGCGAGGGCGTCCACGGCGGCGGCGAGGTCGCCGTCGGGCATCGCGGCAGCGGCGACAAGGTGGCGGACCCTGTCCCGGGTCGATTCGGAGAGCTCGGCGGCGCGCGCGTGGAGCGTCGACCGCCGGAGCGGACCGAGGCCGGCGTGCACCGCGTCGCGGACCAGCGGGTCGCGGATCGTGACCTGGAGGCTTCCGGCGACGGTGCGGCACTCGAGCAGCCCGGCCGCCCACGCGGCGTCGGCGGCGGCGAGCAGGGCCTCCGCATCGCCTTCGGGGAGCCGGGCGAGCTGCGCGGCCGCAGCGGCGCTCGGGGTGCCCCCGAGCACGCTCACCGCCTCGACCAGGGCGCGCGACGGCGCGGGGAGCCCCGCGAGCGCGGCGTCCGCCCGCTCGGCAACAGAGCGCACGACGGCGCGCGGCCCCTCCGCTGCGAGCGTCTCCGCCCCGAGGGCCTCCACTCCGTCCGCGAGCGCCTCGAGGGCGAGCCCGGGGTTCCCGCCGGTCGCGCGCCAGAGCGCCTGCACGGCGTCCGGTCCGAGGTCCACCCCGGCGCGCGCGAGCGCGAGCTCGCGCAGGGCCTCGTGCGTGAGGGGGCCGAGCCGGAGGCGTCGGGCCCGGACGGCGCCGGCGAACTGGGCGACGGGGCTGGCCGGGCGTGTCCCGGCTGGCCCGCATGCGGCGAGGACCAGGACGGGGCCGCGCAGCCGGCGCAGGGCGAAGGCGAGGGCTTCGAGGGAGAGCTCGTCGGCGTCCTCGAGGCCGTCGAGCACGACGAGGGCGGGGCCGCCTTCCGTCGGACCGCCGTCCCCCGTCAGCCCCGCGAGCCACTCCCCCGCGGCGCGGCCCGCGGGCAGCCACGCGGGCTGGTCGCTGTCGGGTCCCCACGCCTCGGCCCCGTAGCCCTCCTCGTCCAGCCGGCCGGAGCCCGGCGGCGGCGACGCGACCCCGAGCTGCGCGAGGACGCCGCCCCGAAGCTCCCGTTCCCACGGCGTGCCCTCCGCGCGGCGCACCGGGAGCCCGGGGTGGAGCGCGGCGAACGCGTCGCACAGGGCGGTCTTGCCGATGCCGGACGGTCCCTCGACGATGACGCACTGCGGGCCCGAGGACGCGGCAGCGCCCAGGAGCGCGTCCAGTTCGGACAGCTCCTGGGCGCGCGCGACCATGCCGTCGTGGGGATTCAGCATGCCTCGACCGTATCCCCCGCCGACGTGACGCGCATCATCGCCCCGGCTTCGGCGAGCTCACCGCAGGGCCGGCTCCGCCTCGCCGTCGTGCGCCGGGGCCGCGGCGGGGGCCTCCCCGTGCGCCGCCGGACGCGGGACGAGGGCCGTCACGATCGCGCCGAGCAGCGCGACCACGGCGAAGATCCAGAAGGCGGCCTGGCCGGTGACGCCCGCCGAGAGCAGCAGGCCTCCGGCCAGCGGGCCGAGGATGCCGCCGAGCCGCCCGAACCCGGCGCACCACGCGACACCGGCGGCGCGGGTCTGCGTCGTGTAGAAGTTCGAGACGAACCCGTACACGAGCACCTGCGTCCCGATCGTGCCGACCCCGGCCACGCCGACGGCCGTCAGGAGCACCGCGAACGGCATGTGGAACGTCAGCAGCACGAGCGCGACCGCGGCGAGCGCGAACGTGCTGGCGATGATCCGCTTGGGCCCGGTCCGGTCCACGGTCGCCGCCGCGACGAGCCCGCCCACGATCGCGGCCGCGTTGAGCACGAGCAGGAACGTCAGCGAGTACGCCTTCCCGAACCCGTACTGGCCCATGATCTCCGGCAGCCACGTGTTGAGCCCGTACGTCAGCAGGAGCCCCGCGAAGCTCATGAGCCCCAGGAGGGCTGTCGGCAGGGCGAAGCGGCGTGTGGCCAGCCCGGCAAAGCCAGCACGCTCACGGGGGGCGCCGTCGGTGCGAGTGGCGGCCGGCGTCGGGCCCGTCGCGGGGAGCACGACGCCGGTGCGGCGGCTGAGCTCCTCGGCCTCCTCCCGCCGGCCCCGCGAGAGCAGCCACATGGGCGACTCGGGCAGCTTGGCGAGGGCGAGCGGGAGGATCGTGACGAGCGGGACGGAGCCGATCCAGAACAGGGGGCGCCAGTCGAGCCCGTTGCCGAACCCCAGCGCGAGGAGCGAGGCGAGCACGCCGCCGGCGGGGACGCCGGAGTAGACGATGGCGTTGCAGAGGTTGCGCCGGTTCCTGGGCGCGAATTCGGCGACGATGGCCCCGGCGGTGGCCACGAGGGCGCCGACGCCGATGCCGGTGAAGAACCGGAACGCGCCGAACAGGGTGACGCTCGTGGTCAGGGCGGTGGCTGCCATGCCGACCGAGAACCAGGCGAGGGCCAGGAGCATGACCTTGCGGCGCCCCACGAAGTCGCCGATAGCCCCGCTCGCGAGCGCGCCGACCATGACGCCGATGAGCGCGTAGCTGCCTAGGGCGCCAGCGGTGGTGGGATCGAGCTGGCCGATCTGGCTCGGGTCGCGCAGGAGGCCCGAGACGACCGTGCCGTACACGACGAGGTCGTAGCCGTCGAAGGTGAGGGCTGCCGCACCGAGGGCGACGACCCAGGCCAGGGTGGTGCGCTGTCGCTGCGAGGGCGCAGCCAATGCTGAAGATGACATGCAAGACTCCGATGTCTGTGCTGGGATCTGGAGCTGGACAACTGCTAGTGATGGGTGACGCTGATCACACAGGGGTGATCCGAAACCGCCCCCGGGCCTGTCAGGCCCGGGGGCGGCAACGCGAAGGGGAGGGCCTCAGCCGAGGTCGCCTCCGGCCACGGGCAGGACGGTGCCCGTGATGTAGGACGCCTCGTCCGAGGCGAGGAAGCAGATCGCGGCGGCCTGCTCGTCGAGGGTGCCGTAGCGCTTCAGGAGCGAGGACTCCACGGTCTGGTCCACGATCTGCTGGTACCAGGCCTTCTCCTGCTCGGTGGCGGGGAGCGGCCCGCGCTGGACGGCGCGCGGCGGCGCCTCGGTCCCGCCGGGCGCGGTCGCGACGACGCGCACGCCGTGCGGGGCCGCCTCGAGCGCGAGCGCGGTGGTGATGGCGCGGACGCCGCCCTTCGACGCCGCGTACGGGACGCGGTTGACGCCGCGGGTTGCGACCGAGGAGACGTTCACGATCGTCCCGGACCGCTGGGCGATGAGGTGCGGGAGCGCCGCGCGGCACATCCACAGCGTGGGGAACAGGGAGCGGCGCACCTCCTTCTCGATCTCCTCGGGCGTGTAGTGCTCGTACGGCTTGGCCCAGATGGTCCCGCCCACGTTGTTCACGACGACGTCGATGCGCCCCGCCGCGGCGAGCGCGCCATCGGTGGCGGCCAGGGCGCCGTCGTACGTCTCGAGGTCTGCGGTGACGCTGTGAACAGGGACGCTGTGCGCCTTGCCGCCCGCCTCGCGGAGGGCGCCCGCGACGTCGTGCACGAGCTCGGCCCGGTCGGCGAGGACCACCTCGCCGCCCTCCGCCGCGATGCGCTCGGCGACGGCTCGTCCGATCCCCTGGGCGGCGCCGGTGACGACGACCGCCTTGCCCGCGAAGCGGTTGGCGTGGACGGTCACGCCGCGCCCGCCGTCGCGAGGACCTTGGCGGCGCCGACCGCGAAGCGCTCGTAGTAGAAGTTGGCCGGCTCGATGCCCTCGGCGTCGAAGTAGCGGCGCACGGCGTCGACCATGGCGGGCGGGCCGCACAGGTAGACATCGACGTCGCCGTCGTTGAGATGCTCGGGCAGCAGGTGCTGCGTGACGTAGCCCTTCTTGGGGTGCTCCGACTCGGGGTCGGCCACGATCGTGTCGAAGGTGAAGCCCGGGATCGCCGCGGCGTAGCGCTCGAGCGCCTCGACCTCCACGAGGTCCTTGTCCCAGGTCGCGCCGTAGGCGAGGTGGATCGGGAAGGCGGGGACGACGCCGTCGGCCGCCGCCTTTGCGATCTTCTCCAGCATCGCCAGCTGCGGGGCGATGCCGGTGCCGCCGGCGAGCATGAGCACGGGGCGCTTGACGTCGCGGAGGAAGAAGCTGCCCTTGGGGCCCTCGAGGGTCAGGGTGTCGCCCTCGGCGGCACGCTCCTTGAGGTAGGTGGTCATGACGCCGTCGGGGGCGGTGCGGACCAGGAAGGTGAGCTTCTCCGCGTCGGGGCCGCTCGAGAAGGAGTAGCTGCGCTCCTCGTCCGTGCCGGGCACCTTGACGTTCATGTACTGGCCGGGGAGGTAGGCGAGCTTCTCGCGGTCCTCGACAGAAAGGGTCAGGCCCGCGGTGTTGTCCGCGTACCAGTGGAGCTTCTCGATGGTGGCGGTGAACTGGCCGATGCCGCTCTTGGCCATCTCGGCGGTGCCGGAGATGCGCAGCACGAGGTCGCTCTCGGGGGTCATCTGGCACGGGAGGCAGAAGCCGGCCTCGGCCTCGTCGTCGGCGAGGGCCTCCTCGATGTAGTCGCCGCCGTCGTACGAGCCGGACTCGCAGAACGCCTTGCAGGTGCCGCACGCGCCGTCGCGGCAGTCCAGGGGGATGTTGATGCGGGCCCGGTAGGACGCATCCGCGACGGTCTGGCCGGGGGCGACGCTGATGAAGCGGGTGACGCCGTCCTCGAAGGCGAGGGCAACGGAGTGGTTCGTGGCAGTCATGGTGGTCTCCTGAAGGCCTTCTCAGATGTGGTAGATGTCCACGACGTGGTGGATGTAGTCGTTCTTGAGGACGACCTTCTTCTTGGTGATGACCGGCTGCGTGCCGGAGAAGTCGATCGTGTAGAAGGAGACTCCGAAGTACGTGTCCACGGTGTTGTAGCGGTAGTAGAGCGTGAACCAGTTGAAGCGGACGTCCACGACGTCGCCCTCCTGGCGCAGGATCTCGACGTTGGTGATGTTGTGGCCGGTGCGGGGGTCCGGGAGGCTCGTGGCACCCGAGCGCTCGGTCTTGATGCGGAACACGCGGTCCTCGAGGCCGCCCCGGTTGGGGTAGTAGATGAGGGAGATCTCGCGCTGCGGGTCCTCGGTGAGGGTGTCGTCGTCGGCCCACGCGGGCATCCAGAACTCCGCCTCGGGGTGGTAGCAGTCCACCCACCGGTCGAACTCGCGGTCATCGAGGAAGCTCGCCTCGCGGTAGAGGAACTGGCGGACGTCCTCGAGCCCGACGGTCCCGGGCACGATCGTTGCCATGAGCGTCACTTGGAGAACTCCTTCGTCTCGTTCTTCGTCTCTTCGGCGATGGCGGCGTGCATCGCCTCGCGCCAGTAGCCGTGCTGGATCGGGTACAGGCCCTCGTCCTCGGTCTTGACCCCGCTCGAGATCGGGTTGAGGCCCAGGCCCTTGGCGGTCTCGTCCGGGCCCGTGATCTGGTGGGCCTGGCCGCGGCTCATGTCGTTCCACGGGGCGGCGGAGGCGAGGTAGGTCTTCTGGCAGGAGCGGAACTCCTCGAGGTCGTCCGGGGTGGCCATGCCGGTGGCGTTGAAGAAGTCCTCGTACTGGCGGATGCGGTTGGCGCGGGCCTCGGCGGACTCGCCCTTGGGGGCGATGCAGTAGATCGTGACCTCGGTCTTGTCCACGGAGATCGGCCGGAAGTGGCGGATCTGCGAGCTGAACTGGTCCATGAGGTAGACGTTCGGGTAGAGGCACAGGTTGCGGGAGGCGCCGATCATGAACTCGGCGCGCTCGGCGCCGAACTGCTGGGTCCACTCCTCCTTCTTGTCGAAGTTGGGGCGGTCCTGCGGGTTGCCCCACCACATCCACAGCAGGAGGTGGCCGTGCTCGAACGAGTAGTAGCCGCCGCCCTGCTTGCCCCACGTGCCGGCGTCCATGGCCTTGGTCTCATTGGCCGACTCGCCGGTGCCGCGGCGGGCGGTGGTGGCCGCGTAGTTCCAGTGCGTGGCCGAGACGTGGTAGCCGTCGGCGCCGTTCTCGGCCTGGACCTTCCAGTTGCCGTCGTACGTGTAGGTCGAGGAGCCGCGGAGCACCTCGAGGCCCTCGGGCGACTGGTCCACGATCATGTCGATGATCTTGGTGGACTCCCCGAGGTGCTCCGTCAGCGGCTTGACGTCGGGGTTGATGCTGCCGAACAGGAAGCCCCGGTAGCTCTCGAAGCGGGCCACCTTCGTGAGGTCGTGCGAGCCCTCCTTGTTGAACTGCTCGGGGTAGCCGGCGCCCTTCGGGTCCTTGACCTTGAGCAGCTTGCCGTTGTTCGAGAAGGTCCAGCCGTGGAACGGGCACGTGAAGGTGGTGCGGTTGTCCGTCTTGCGGCGGCAGAGCATCGCACCGCGGTGGCTGCAGGCGTTGATGTGGGCGTGGAGCTGCTCGTCCTTGCCGCGCGAGATGACGATCGGCTGGCGGCCGATGTAGGTGGTGAAGTAGTCCCCGACGTTGGGGATCTGGCTCTCGTGGGCCAGGTAGACCCAGTTGCCCTCGAAGATGTACTTCATCTCGAGCTCGAACAGCTCCTCGTCGGTGAAGATGCTGCGCTTGGCTCGGTAGGTCCCGGTCGACGCGTCTTCGATGAGTGCGTCGGAGAGCTGGGCGCGGACGTGGTCCAGGGTTTCCGTCATGGGTTGTCTCCCTTTGCCTGTGGCTTTCCACGACGTCGTCGTCGCGGGCTGTGAAAGATCCTGTCAAGCCGTGAGGACGATCACACTGGGCTTTTGCCTAGGGTCGGCCAAGGGTGCTTTTCAAACGTGCTGGATATCAATGAGATGGAACTAGGTATTTGTGTGCACGCAATACCGAGGCCTAGCGTGAAGGGCAACGCGACCGACTGTGCCGCCCATCACGCCGGCGGCTGATCACACAGCCCCCACCCGGCCCATCATCGAGGAGGATGACCATGAGCCAGACCATTACCGAATTCGACGCGAAGGCTGCCGAGTCCGGCAACAAGGCCACCGAGCGCTTCAAGGCCAGCGGCAAGCGCGCCGCGCTCGAGGTGCCCAAGGAGCGCGTCTCGCTGCTTGCCCGCGAGGTGCTCGAGGCCGTCTACGCGACCATCCGCAAGCACAAGGTCACGTACGCCGAGTACAACGCCCTCAAGGACTGGCTGATCAGCGTCGGCGAGGACGGCGAGTGGCCGCTCTTCCTCGACGTGTGGGTCGAGCACGTCGTTGAGGAGGTCGCGACGGAGAACCGCAAGGGCTCCAAGGGCACCATTGAGGGCCCGTACTACGTGCCGGACTCCCCTGCCCAGAAGACCCCGGCCCGCCTGCCGCGCCGCGACGACGAGCCCGGCACCGAGCTGACCTGGAAGGGCCAGATCCGCGACCTCGATGGCAACGGCCTCCCCGGCAAGGTGGAGATCTGGCACGCCGACGGCGCCGGCTTCTACTCGCAGTACGCCCCGGGCCTGCCCGAGTGGAACCTCCGCGGCACCGTCCTCGCCGACGAGAACGGCAACTTCGAGATCCAGACGATGCGCCCGGCCCCGTACCAGATTCCGACCGACGGCGCCTGCGGCAAGCTGATCGCTGCCGCTGGCTGGCACGCGTGGCGCCCGGCGCACATCCACGTCAAGGTCTCGGCTCCGGGCCACGAGCTCATCACCGCGCAGCTCTACTTCCCGGGCGACGCCCACAACGACGACGACATCGCCTCGGCCGTCAAGCCCGAGCTCATCCTCGACCCCAAGCCGGCCGCGGACGGCAAGGGCGAGGAGATGGTGTACGACTTCGTCCTCGACCCCGCCGAGGGCTGAATCGCCGGCTGATCCGGCCAGAAGCCGCGGAGGAGGGCCTCACCCGCTCAGGGTGAGGCCCTCCTCCGCGCGTCCCCCCGCACCCCCGGCGGCCCGCCGTCGCGTGCGGCGTTTCAGCCCCGCGGACCCGGGGCAACGTCCCAGCGGACGACGGCGACGAGGAGACGCGCGTGGACTACCGGGCAGTGATCGAGGCAATTGGCCAGTACGTGGACGTCGCCGGGGTGACCGTCATGGTCATCGGCGCGCTCGTGTCGATTCCCCTGGCCCTCCGAAAGCCGGGTCCGGCCGGCAAGAGCGTGTACCGCTCCTACCGGCAGCTGCTGGGCAGGTCGATCCTCCTCGGGCTCGAGCTCCTGGTCGCAGCGGACATCATCCGCACGGTGGCCGTGACCCCGACCCTCCAGAGCGTTGCCGTGCTCGCCGTGATCGTCCTCATCCGGACGTTCCTGAGCTTCTCCCTCGAGCTGGAGATCACCGGCCGCTGGCCGTGGCAGAAGGAGACGCCGAGCGCGCCTCAGCCGATCCGCCAGGCGTAGGCGTACGGCTGCGGGAACCGCGTGATGCGGAACGCGCGGACCACGACCGTGGCCTTCCCCTGCGGCATGTTCTGCCAGAGCACCTGCTCGACGTTGTTGCGGCGGTCGAAGCCGTCGGAGGTGCCCATGTTGCCGTGCCGCTCCGTGCCGTCCGCAGCCCGCACGATGAGGTCGAGGTCGTTCTGGAGGGCCGCCCCGGGCGGGTCGGACCAGACGAGGGTGACCTTGAACGTCGCCGAGCCGGCAGCGGCGGGCGAGGCGCCGGCGTCGCCCTTTCCCGGGATGTCGACCGTGAAGCTCTGTTCCTCGCCCTGCTTGAGCGGGCCGCCCTCGCCGAAGCCGCTGTCCGACCTCGGGCCCGGGATGATGACGGACCCGGCGAGGTCCACCCGGCCCCAGCCGGAGCTGCCGTTGGGCGACGTGCCCGCCTCGGTGGGGACGTACTGCCCGGGGAGCTCGACCGCGCCGTTGATGAGCAGGGCCTTCACCAGGGCGGCGCTCGGCGTTGCCGTGCCGTTCTTCACGAGCGTCTCCCGGAGGACGGCGACGCACCCCGCCACGAGCGGCGTGGCCATGCTCGTGCCGCTGTCGAAGAACCACAGCGGGTCCGTGGAGGTCCCGAAGTCGGTCGACGGCGACGCGACCTGCCGCGACAGCGTGGAGAGGATGCAGGTCCCGGGGGCGACGACGTCGGGCTTGATGCGCTGCTCCTTGGTCGGGCCCCGGCTGCTGAAGGCGACCATGCCGTCGGTGCGGTTGGCCTGCCGGTCGCTGCGCACGGGGTTGCTGGGGAAGTCCGCCGGCCAGTACTGGCCGTAGGTGGGGGCGAACGCGGGCCGGTCCCCCTCGCTCGCGCCGACCGTGATGCAGTTCTTCGCCGCGGACTGGGACCCGATCGAGCCGCCGTCCACGAGTCCGTCCCGGTCCTTGTCGGCTCCGTCGTTGCCGGCGGCGAACGTGATGACCATGTCCTGGTGGGTCCAGACGAAGTCGTCGATCTCCTGGGAGCTCGAATCGTACGGGAGGCCAGGCGTCGTCGAGCCCCATGAGTTGGTGTGCACCCGGGCGCCGTCGGTGTCATAGGGCGGCCGGAACAGGTCGTGGAGGTCCGCGGGGAGGCCGCCGAGCTGTCCGGCGGAGTCCAGCGTCGACTGCAGGACGAGCCTCGCGGCCGGTGCCGTCCCCTGGATCGCGCCGCCCATCGTGGCGGAGGTGCCGTCCCCGAGGACGGAGCCCGCCACGTGGGTCCCGTGGCCGTGCGGGTCGTCCGCGTTGGCCGGGTTCGGCCGGCCGAGCGCGTACAGCTTCTCAACCCGGCCCGTGAACGCCGGGTGGACGTCCGTCGTCGAGCCCCTGTCGAAGCCGGTGTCCGCCACGGCCACGACCTCGCCGTCGCCCTTGTACTCGGTCCCGTTGACGAGCACGTCCGCGTGCAGGATCACCCGCGAGTGGTTGTTGAACAGCTGGCGCTGCGGGACCTCCTCGATGTGCCGCACCTTGTCCACGGCGGCGATGCGGTCGAGCATGCCCTGCTCGACCGTGATGCGGACCTTGTGCCGCCCGGGCTCGAGCGTGCTCGGGTCCAGTTTGGCCGCGGCGGCGATCTGCTCGAGCACCCCCGCCGAGGCGGGGTCGACGTCGTCGTGCAGCACGACGTCGACCGTGCGCGGCTTGCGCGAGGGCCGCGGTCCGACCTCCCGCGGCACGATCTCGCGTGCCACGGCGGCCGGCTCGTCGCGGAGCGCGGGATTGACCTTGAAGCCGCGCAGGTAGACGCCTGCCCACGTGACGAACGGGAGCGCCCGCACCGGCCCGAGGTCCTTGGGCTCGAAGCCGCACAGGTAGGTGTCGTCGGGAACGTACTCGTGCACGACGGCGCCGGTCGCCTCGAGCTGGGCGCGCTGGTCCTCGGTGAGCGGTTCGGCCGTCTGGACGAGGATGTAGTCCGACGACGCCGCATCGGTCACCTCGCGCGCGTGCGCCGCGGGGGCCGCCGCCTCGGCGGCCGGGTCGAGGGACACGCCATTGATCGTGATCTGCGTCATCGCTGGCTCCGTTCGTCAGATGCCTCACTCGCTGGACACGGCAAGATTGCGCGTCCTGTCACGAAGGTTCAAGGGTCCGTGGCGGCGTGACAAGAACCGAAGAGTTGCCAACACCAGACCACGGGGTTGCGTTCCACGGCGCGGGTTTACGCCGGGGTCAGCGCCAGAACGCCGCGACCCGTCCGGCCAGGGCCGTGCCCTGGCTGTGGCCGGCCCGCGCGGCCGCCGGGCGCAGGGTGTAGTCCACGGCGTTGGCCCCGAACAGGTGCTCGACGCTGCTGTCCGGGAAGACCGTCTCGACCGTGCTGCCGCCGGCGCGGAGCTCGTCGACCTGTGCCGCGAGCTGCATGCGCCACTCCAGCGGATGCCGCGTCCTGCCCCCGAACGGCGACAGCACCAGCACGCGCCGGTATCCGGCCGCCAGATCGGCGTTCTCGTTCCGTCGGTATCCGCCGTCGATGTAGCGGCTGGTGCCGATGGCGTAGGCGAAGCCGCTCGAGCAGCTTGCGGCCACGGCGTCCACCAGCTCGACTCCGCTGTCGCGGTCGAACACGGCGGGCTCCCCCGTGACGGCGTCGACGGCGGTGATCAGCAGGCGCCGGTCCGGCCAGCCCTGGCTCGGGAGGCGGCCGGCGACGACGGCGCGCCACCGGGTGTGTGCCGCGCCGTCCGGCCCCGCGTCCCTCTCGAGCGCCAACGCACCCATCCTGCGGCGCATGTCCGCGGGATCCTGGGCAGCGGCGATGATCTTCGCCGTCCTCTCAAGCTGGTCGACCACCCTTCCGGTCGCGACGCGCACGCTCTCAGACTGCGGCGTTGCAGGCCTTGCGGGGTCGGGCGCGGCGAGGACGGCGGCGTAGAGGTCGGCGGGGCTGG
This sequence comes from Sinomonas flava, assembly GCF_039531875.1. NCBI lineage: Bacteria > Bacillati > Actinomycetota > Actinomycetes > Micrococcales > Micrococcaceae > Sinomonas > Sinomonas flava. The sequence continues at coordinate 70,406 of NZ_BAAAQW010000011.1, forward strand.
CTTTCCTGACCTGGGCCGCGGCGGTCGATCCGGCGGAGGTTCCGACGATCAGGTCGGCATCGGTGACGTCGAGTCCGGCCTCGGACAGGCCGGCAAGGACGCCGATCAGCCAGGCGTTGCCCGTCGACCCGCCGCCGCCGAGGACCAAGGCCCTCTCGGCTGGGGCATCGGGGGCGTGACGCGGTGAAGACGGTGCCGCGTTGAAGGAAGGTGCTGTGTTCATGGGAGTCGCCTTTCGCGATGTGCCTCTCGGGCGCTCCCGGCGGCGACTAGCTCAGTCGCGCGATCGTGGACTGCGGGGAGCACCCACTGCGGATACTGCGTTCATGGGTCTCACCTCCTGCCGATGCGTCACGATCGCCCGAAACGTAGCACGCCAGCATACGGCCGCACAATGCTCCCCGCCCCACTCCGCCGAGGTCACCCCCTGTGAGCGCGAAGTCACCCCCTTTGAGCGCGAAGTCACCCCCTGTGAACGCGACGTCACCCCGTGTGGGCGCGAAGTCACCCCTCGTGCCTCTCTCGCAACGGAGTGTGCTCCTCGCGGACTTCACGGCGAGAACGGCACTTCCACCCGCGCCCCGTCTGAACCGGGTGACCTCGGCGCCACACCGGGTGACCTCGGCGCCACACCGGGTGACCTCGGCGCCACACCGGGTGACCTCGGCGCCACACCGGGTGACCTCGGCGCCACACGGGGTGACCTCGGCGCCACACGGGGTGACCTCGGCGGCCATGTTTTGGCCGGGGAAGCCTTGGGTACTGGTGAGTCATTCGCGCGCCGGGCAGCGGCTGCCGATGATCACGGTCGACGCAGCTGGCGCGAGAACAGCCACTTCCCTCAAGACGCGGGGGTACCGGAGAAGGTATGGCACGATCCAGCAGACCAAAGGAGAAAATCACGATGGTCACACGGGAACAGTTCGACACCATTACGCCCGGCAACGGGGACGTCATCGGCCAGGACGGCGAGAAGATCGGACGGATCGGGGACCTCTACCTCGATGACGACACCAACAACCCGAACTGGGTCACGGTCAAGACCGGGCTCTTCGGCACGCACGAGTCCTTCGTCCCCCTGCACGACGCGAGCGTTCGCGGCGAGGACATCGTGGTGCCCTACACCAAGGACCAGGTGAAGGACGCCCCCCGGGTCGATCCCGACGGGCACCTCGAGCGCACCGAAGAGGACCGGCTCTACAGCCACTACGGCCGCACCGCGCCGTCCTACGGCACCGGCGAGGGCGTTGGCGGCGACGGCCTCCGCGGCGACGGGCGCACCGACGCCCGGGCAGCCGGCGGTGTGGAGCCGGGCTACGACGAGGGCACCGGCACGCGCCGCACGGACGAGGTCACCGGCACCGAGGGCGACACCTCCGGCCCGACGACCGACGACGCCATGACCCGCTCGGAGGAGCGGCTGAATGTCGGCACCGAGCGGCAGGAGACGGGCCGTGCCCGCCTGCGCAAGTACGTCACGACCGAGAACGTCACCAAGACGGTTCCGGTCCAGCGGGAAGAGGTCCGCGTGGAGCGCGAGCCCGTCACGGACGAGAACCGCGGCGCCGCGATGGACGGCCCGAACCTCTCCGAGGAGGAGCACGAGGTCACCCTCCACGAGGAGCGGCCCGTGGTCGACAAGGAGACTGTCCCTGTGGAGCGCGTCAAGCTCGGCACAGAGACCGTCACCGACGAGGAGACCGTGAGCGAGGACGTCGCGAAGGAGCACATCGACGCGGACGGCGTCCAAGGTGAGGGCCTGCGCCGGCGCAACCGCTAGCGGCAACGCACGGACGACGGCGGGTGGGCGGCGCAGCGGCGTCTCCCACCCGCCGTCGTGCGCGCCCGCCTCAGGACCGGGACCGCAGCGCCTGGGCGAGGACCTGCACGAGGTGCCTGCTCTCCAGGCCGGCGAGGTCGCGGACCTGGGTGCGGCACGAGAAGCCGTCGGCGAGGAGTGCCCGGTCCGGCGCTGCCGCGGCCTTCGCGAGGATCCCCCCACGCGCGATCTTCCCGGACACCTCGTAGTGCCCCGCTTCCATGCCGAAGTTCCCCGCGAGGCCGCAGCACCCGGCCGAGATCTCCGCGTCGCATCCCATGGCCTCCAGGAGCGCGCGGTCGGCGCCGTAGCCCATCACCGAGTAGTGGTGGCAGTGTGGCTGGACGAGCAGCTTCTCCCCCACGCGCGGCGGCTCCCACCCGATTCCTGTCAGGAACTCGGCGACGGTCCTGACGGCCCCCGCGAGCTCGGCGGCACGGGGATCGTCCGGGAGGAGCTCCGTCAGGTCGGAGCGCAGGGTCGCGGTGCAGCTCGGCTCGAGCCCGACCACCGTCCGCCCGCCCCTCACGTGCGGCATGAGCACGTCGAGGGTCCGCCTCAGGCGCGCCTTCGCTGCGGTGAGCTGCCCGGTCGAGATGTACGTGAGCCCGCAGCACGCCCCCGAGCCGGCCACCTCGACGTCGCACCCCGCGGCCCGCAGCACCTCGAGCGCGTCGCGCGGGACTGCCGGGTCGAGCGCGTCGGAGAACGAGTCCACCCACAGCAGCACGCGCGGCGCCCCGGCGGCGGCGGGCGCACGACGCCGCGCGGCCCGGTCCCAGCGGAACGGCGCCAAGGGCAGCCGCGGGAGTGAGCGGCGGCGGTCCGCGCCCATGAACGCGAGCGCGGCCCTTCGCAGCGGCGCGGCCCGGGCGGCGACGTTGAGGAGCACCGCGAAGGGCGCCGCGAGGCGGAGCCACTGCGGCAGCCGGCCCAGGGTGTAGTGGCTGCGCGGGCGGATCCGGCCGCGGTAGGCCTCGAACAGGGTCTGGGACTTGTAGGCCGCCATGTCGATCCCTGTCGGGCAGTCCGTCGCGCAGGCCTTGCAGCTCAGGCACAGGTCGAGGGCGTCGTGCACCTCGGGCGACCGCCATCCCAGCCGGACCACGCCCCCGTTGAGCATCTCCTGGAGCACCCGCGCCCGCCCCCGCGTCGAGTCCTTCTCCTCTCGCGTGGCGATGAAGGACGGGCACATGAAGCCGCCCTCGCCCCTCGGGTCCGCGCGGCATTTCCCCACCCCCACGCACCGGTGGACCGCCTTGGTGACGCTGCCGCCGTCGTCCGCGAAGGCGAAGCCGTCGGTGACCGTGAGCTCGGCCGCGCGCGGGCGGCGGAGGTGCGCGTCGAGCGGCGCGGGCCGGACCACGATCCCCGGGTTGAGGAAGTCCTCCGGGTCGAAGAGGGCCTTGAACTCCGCCATCACAGCGATGGCCTCTGCGCTGTAGATCGCGGGCAGCAGCTCGGACCGTGCGCGGCCGTCGCCGTGCTCGCCGGAGAGGGATCCGCCGTGCGCGGCGACCAGCTCCGCAGCGCGCCCGAGGAACCGGCGCATGAGCGCGCCGTCGTGCTCGAGCGGGAAGTCGATGCGGAGGTGCACGCACCCGTCGCCGAGGTGCCCGTACGCCATGCCGGTGAGGCCCTCGCTGTCCATGAGCTCCCGCAGCGCGCGCAGGTAGTCGCCGAGCCGGTCGGGCGGCACGGCGGAGTCCTCCCAGCCGGGCCAGGCCTGGTCGTCCTTCTCGGTCCGGCCGGCGAGCCCCGCACCGTCCTCGCGGATGCGCCACAGCCGGGCGGACTCGGGGCCAGCCGGGAACACCTGGGTCTCGTCGGTGGCTGCCGCATCCGCGAGGCGGCGCGCCGCGTCGAGGGCGTCGTCGGGCGAGTCCCCGGGGACCTCGGCGAGGAGGAGGCAGCCGCCCCCGGGCAGGTCGGGGACCGCGTCCGGGCCCTTGGAGCGGCGGACGGCGTCGAGCAGGCGCGTCTCGAGGCCCTCGAGTGCGAGGGGGCGGAAGGGCAGGAGGCGGGGGACGTCGTCGGCCGCGGCGGCGAGGTCGGGGTAGCCGAGCACGGCGAGCGCGGGCGATTCGGCCCGCGGGACGAGCCGGAGGGTGGCCTCGAGGAGCACGCCGCACGTGCCCTCCGTGCCGACGAGCGCGGCGGCGACATTGCGGCCGCTCTCGGGGAGGAGGTGCTCGAGGGCGTATCCGGAGACCTGCCTGCTGAAGCGGCCGAACTCCGTGCGGAGCAGCGCCAAGTGCGCGTCGGCGAGGCCGCGGAGTCCGGGCACAGCGTCGATGGCGCCGGGCCCGGAGGAGGCTGTGACCACGTCGCCGGTGCCGGTGAGCCAGGTCAGGGAGAGCACGTTGTCCGCGGTGCGGCCGTAGGACATCGCGTGGGCGCCGCAGGCGTTGTTGCCGATCATGCCGCCGAGCGTGCACCGGGATCCGCTCGCGGGGTCCGGGCCGAACCGCAGCCCGTGCGGCGCGCAGGCGGCTTGGAGGTCCTTGAGCACGACGCCGGGCTGCACCACCGCGGTCCGCGCGCCGGGGTCGAGGGAGACAATGCGGTTGAGGTAGCGCGAGAAGTCGAGCACGAGGCCGGGGCCGACCGCGTTGCCCGCCATCGAGGTCCCCGCGCCGCGGGCCGTGACGGGGACACCGTGCTCGCGCGCGGCGCCCACCGCCGTCAGCACGTCCTCCCGCGAGCGCGGCCGCACGACGGCGCCGGGCACCACCCGGTAGTTCGCGGCGTCGGAGGAGTAGAGCGCCCGGGCGAGCGAGGAGTCGTCGACGTCGCCCTCGATGGTCCGGCGCAGCTCGTCGACGAGCGACTGCACCGCCTTCGCCCCGGGGCGCACGGGAGTCAGCGTCATGCCTCCTTGCTACCCCGGATTCCGGCCCTGCGTCATCCGCGGGTGCGAAAGTCGCGGGCATGCGATCGTGCCGCGTATTCCCGCGCGCTGCCCGCGGTGGTCAACTTGTTGGCGTGACGGGAGACTCGAACGGGTCAGGGGGCCTGGTACCGGAACCAGCCGCCCTAGCGGGACTCACAGAAATCCGCGTTCACGGCGTGGGCGGCTTCTGCCCGGAGGAGCTCCTCGGCGACCTCAAGCCCACGAGGGTCTGGGGTGACCGGATCGCCGGGTTCTACCGGACCGCCGATGCGCGCGGGCGCCACCTCGAGGCGTACGCGTGGGGCGGCCTGACCTCGCATTCGCCGGTCCGCGTTCTGTGGACGCTGCTCACTCCGGCGATGCTCGCGAACATGGCCGGCTGGATGGCGCGGCGGCGCGTGATGTCCGGGTCGGAGGAGGCCGAGAGGCCGCCGACCACCCGCGCGTTCCGCTGGTGTGCCAGGCTCGCGGCCCTGGCGCTCACGGTCAGCGTGGCGGTGATGGTGACGCTGCCGAGCCTCGACACGGTGGCGTACCAGTGCCTCGGGCAGGTCCCCTGCCGAGAGCACCTGTGGGCCACAGGCGTGCTGGACGCCCTTGCCCCGCGGGACCTCCTCGGCGTGCGCCTGGCGTGGGGCGCTCTGCCGCCGGTGGCCGTCGCAGTCCTGTTCTACCTCCTGGCCCGGGTCTCCCGGAACCGGTACGAGAACGTGGAGCCGCCCGCGGACAAGGAGTCCCAGCCGGAGCCCTCAACCCGCTGCGCCGCGGCCCAGCCCGGGGGCCTGCGCAGCCCCGCCTTCTGGTCCGGGCGGCTCTGGCACTCCCACCTCTCCAACCTCCACCTTGCAGCCGGGATCGGCGTAGCCGCGGCGATGCTGGCCTGGTGCGTGGCCGCCGTCGCCGCGGGTCAGGGGCAGGGCGCCGGGGCGCCGGACGGCGGGTCCGCCTTCGCGGTGCTCGCCGTCTCGGCGCTGGTCCTTGCCGTGCTAATCCTCGCGGCCGTGCTCGTGGCCCTTGCCGGGGACGAGGCGCGCGGGCCGCTGTCCTGGGTCCTCCTGGGGGCCTCGATCGCCGCGCTCGGGGCCGCGGTCGCGGCCGCCCTCCTGCTGCCCGCCCACCCCGTGCAGCCCGACGGCGTGCTGCCCGGCATCGTCGCTGCGGTGAATACGGGCTGGGGGCTCTCAGTCCTCCTCCTGCTCCCCCTCATCGTCCAGCAGATCGCGGCGTGGGCCTCCCGCCGCAGGGCCGAGCGGAGGAAGGAGATGACGGGCGACCGCGAGGCGCACACGCGGATCGGCGTCTTCCCTTGGGCCGCCCCCGTAGTGCTCAACGCGGTGGCGCTCGTGCTCGCCAACGGAGTGCTCGTGTCCGCCACGCTGCTCGTCGCTCTGGGCCTCGGCCCGGTCAGGTACGGCGTGGGCGTGGCCGACGGCTGCGACGGTTCCGTGGTCTGCGTGCCCAAGGCGGTCATCTCGGTCCAGACCATCCTGGTGTGCGCGCTCGGCGCCGTCCTGGTCGGGCTCCTGATGGTCGCCGGGGTGCGCCTGTGGGCCCGCGTCCGGAAGGATGCGGGGACGCTCACCGCGGACCTCCGCCGGGCCTACCGCCCTTCGGATGGCGTGGAGCCCGCGCTTTCGCCCCCCGAAGTCCAAGATGCCGCCGCCGCGGCCGCGGCGAAGGACCGGGAGGCCTGGATGTACTCGGCGCTCGATCCGGACCCCGGCGGGCGGGGCGAGCCGACGTCCTGGGTCCGGAGGACGGCCGCGGTGCGGGTCATCGCCGAGAGGACGCCTGCCCTCGCCGCGGCCCTGGTCATCGTGGTGGCGGTCCCCAGCCTGCTCGGGGCCTTCGCCTATCCGCTCTGGGTCCTGTTCATGGTCCAGGATCCTCCGGTGATCCTCCCCGGTGCCGTGATGGGGATCGTAGGCGTCCTGCCGGTCGCCTATGGATTCGTGGTGCGGTACGCGCTCCGCGACGAGCGGAAGCGCCGGCTGCTCATGGTTCCCTTCGACGTCGGGACGTTCTTCCCCCGCGCCTTCCACCCCTTCGCCCCGCCCGCGTACGCGGAGCGGGCCGTCCCCGACCTGACGCGCCGCATCTGGTGGATCCACGACAACGGGGGCCGGGTGGTGCTCAGCGCGCATTCGCAGGGCAGCGTGATCGCCGCCGCCACCGTGGCCCGGCGCTCCGAGCGCAAGGACACGAAGGACCACGAGATCGGGCTCGTCACGTTCGGCGCCCCGCTCGCGAAGCTCTACCGGTGGGCCTTCCCGGCGCTGTTCAGCGACGGGCTCCTGAGGTGCCTCGCCGCGGGAAAGGGCGGCCTCGCCCCGGTGCGGTGGAAGAACCTGTACTACCTCACCGACTACATCGGCGGGGACGTCGAGGCGGACTGGGATGTGCCGGCCAACAGCGGCGACGAGACGGTCGCCGTCGGGAGCGTGGACGTGCTGCTCCTCGACCCGCCCTCGGACAGGTACGTCTATGGGCAGGCCCTGCCGCGCATCCTCAGCCACACGGGATACTGGTTCGACACGAACCTCTGGCTGCACGTCAACGAGATGTGCGACAGGATCTCGCCGCCGGAACCGGAGAGCCACTCAGTCCCGCGCTTCACCTCGAACGGGCAGAGCGCGGCGGCGAAGGACGCGGTCGACGCGCTCTCTCCCGACCCCGCGGCACCGTTGCGGTACCGGCTGTGATGCTGGCTGCTCAGTGCTCCTCGCTTCGGTGGGGAAGGAACTCCTGGGCCTTCGTCTTCACCCCTTCGCGGATGACTCCCCAGGCGCTGCTGTCGCCCTTGAGCATGGCCTTGGCACTGTTGAGGGCCTGCTCGAACGTGGCGTGCGGCGGGATGGGAGGGATGTCCGGGTCGGTGCGGACGTCGAGAAGGGTCGGGCGGTCGGCCGCGAGGGCCTTCTCCCAGGCGGGCCCGAGCTGGTCGGGGCTGTCCACGGCGATGCTGCCGAGGCCGACGACGGATGCGATGGCCGCATAGTCGACGTCGGGGAGGTCCTGGGACTCACGGAACGCGGGCGCGCCGCCCATCGCGCGCATCTCCCACGTCACCTGGTTGAGGTCGTCGTTGTGCAGGACCATGATGATGAGCCGAGGATCGTCCCATTCCCTCCAGTAGCGGGTGATCGTGATGAGCTCGTTCAGCCCGTTCATCTGCATGGCCCCGTCGCCGGCGAACGCGATCACCGGGCGCCCGGGGTGGGCGAACTTGGCCCCGATGGCGTAGGGGACGCCGGGGCCCATCGTGGCGAGGTTGCCCGAGAGCGAGCCCCTCATGGTGCCGTGGAACTTCAGCTGCCGGGCATACCAGTTCGCGGACGAGCCGGAGTCGGCGCTGACGATGGCGTCGGCGGGGAGCCGGTCGGAGAGCTCGGAGAAGACGCGCATCGGGTTGACCGGGTCGGCCTCGACCATGGCCTCGGCCCGCATCGTCTCCCACCAGCGGGTGACCTTGGACTCGAGGTCGTCGCGCCATGACCGGTCCTCCTTCCGGCGCAGGTGCGGGATAAGCGCGCGCAGGGCCGCGGCGGCGTCGGACACGATGTTGTACTCGTACGGGTACCGCAGCCCGATCATGCCGGGGTCGATGTCGATCTGGACGCCTCGGGCCTGGCCCTCCTCGGGCATGAACTGCGTGTACGGGAAGCTCGAGCCCACGGTCAGGAGCGTGTCGCACTCCATCATCATCTCGTAGCTGGGGCGCGTGCCCAGGAGGCCGATCGAGCCCGTGACGTAGGGCAGGTCATCGGCGAGCACGTCCTTGCCGAGGAGCGCCTTGGCCACGCCGGCGCCGAGGAGGTCGGCGACCTCGCGGACCTCGGCCGCGGCGCCCCGGGCTCCTTGGCCGATGAGCATCGCGACCTTCTCGCCCTTGTTCAGCAGGTCCGCGGCGCCGAGGATGGCGTCGTCGTCGGGCTGGGTCCGGGGCCAGCGGATCCCGAGGCTCGAGGGCATCATCTTGAAGGCGTGCGTCGGGGCGCTGTACTCGAGTTCCTGGACGTCGCTCGGGATCACGATCGCGGTGGGGGCCCGCTTGCCGAGCGCGATACGGATGGCGCGGTCGAGCACGTTCGGAAGCTGCTCGGGAACGGTGACCATCTGGAGGTAGTCGGAGGCGACGTCCTTGAACAGGGTCAGGAGGTCGACTTCCTGCTGGTAGGCGCCGCCCATCGCGCTGCGGGCCGTCTGGCCAACGATGGCGACGACGGGCACGTGGTCCAGCTTCGCGTCGTAGAGGCCATTGAGCAGGTGGATGGCGCCCGGGCCCGAGGTGGCCATGCAGACGCCGACCCTGCCGCTGAACTTGGCGTAGCCGACGGCCTCGAACGCGGCCATCTCCTCGTGCCGGGCCTGGATGAACTTCGGTTGGTTGTGGGCCTTGCCGAAGGCGGCGAGGATGCCGTTGATGCCGTCGCCGGGGAAGGCGAAGACCTTGTCCACGTCCCATTCCCGGAGGCGTGAGAGCAGGTAGTCGGCCACGGTCTGGGATGCCATGTCAGTCTCCTTTGCCGGTGATGAGGATCGAGGCGGTGCGGGCTGCGAGGGCCATGATGGTCAGGGCGGGGTTGGCGCTGCCCTGGGTGGGCAGGATGCTCCCGTCGGTGATGTAGAGGTTCGGGACGGCGAAGCTGCGCCCGCTGGAGCCGACGACGCCGTGCTGTTCGTCGCGGGCCATCCGCGCGCCGCCGACGAGGTGGGCGTAGCGTTTGACGGTCATGGTCTCCTCGGCGCCGGCCCCGGTCAGGATCTCCTCCATTACCGTCTGGGCCGCGTCCATGAGCTTCCGGTCGTTCTCGCACTGGCTGTAGGAGAACTTGGCGACCGGCAGCCCGTGGCGGTCCTTCTCGTCCGCGAGGGTCACCCGGTTCTCGGCCAGCGGGAGGAATTCGCACAGCGCTCCGAGGCACGACCAGTGCGGGTAGTCGCTCATGTAGCGGCGCAGGTCCTGGCCCCAATGGCCCTGCGAGGCCACATGCTCGGCCCAGGTGATGGGCAGCGGCGAGACTGTCTGGAGGGAGAATCCGCGCTTGTACGGCTTCGAGGGGTCCGTCTCGTAGAAGTCCTCGGTGCTGACCTCCGGCGGCGGCGCCTTGTACATCCGCACCTCCGAGGTGAAGCGTCCTCCGGTCTGGGGCGCGCCCTGGACCATGAGGTAGCGGCCCACCTGGTCGAAGTCGTTGCACATGCCCTCGGGGAACCGCGAGTTGGCGGAGTTCAGCAGCAGGCGCGGGGTCTCGATCGAGTACCCGGCGACGGCGACCAGGCGGGCGCGCTGGAAGCGTTCGACGCCGCCGCGCACGTAGTGCACGCCGGTCGCCTGTCCGCTGTGCTCGTCGAATCCGATTCGGGTCACCATGGAGTCGGCGCGCACCTCCGCGCCGTGTGCGAGCGCGTCGGGGATGTGGGTGATGAGCGGCGAGGCCTTGGCGTTGACCTTGCAGCCCTGGAGGCAGAAGCCGCGGTAGATGCAGTGCGGCCTGTTGCCGAACCGTCCGTTGGCGATCGCGACAGGGCCGACCTTCGCGGTGATCCCGCGGGCGAGCGCGCCGCGCAGGAACACTTCCCCGTTCCCGGACACGGGGTGGGGACGGTAGGTGTACTCGTGCGGCTCCCCCCACGGCCACGGTTCGCCCGCGACGGGCAGCTCCTCCTCGATGTCCTCGTAGAAGCCCTTGAGGTCCGAGTACTCGAGCGGCCAGTCCGCCCCGACGCCGTCGAGGCTGTAGGTGTGGAAGTCGCTCGGGTGGAACCGCGGGGTGTACCCGGCGAAGTGGACCATCGACCCGCCCACCCCGCGGCCGGAGTTGTTCGAGCCCAGCGGCACGGGATCGGTTCCGTCGATCACGCGGGGCTCGGTCCAGTAGAGGTGGTGCGAGCCGGCCTCGTCGCTGACCCAGTCCCTGTCCGGATCCCAGAACGGCCCGGCGTCGAACGCCACGGCCTTCCACCCGGCCCGGGCCAGGCGTTGGAGCAGCGTGGACCCGCCGGCGCCGCAGCCGACGATCGCGATGTCCACCTCGTCCTGGTCCCCGAAGCGGCGCATGTCCTTGCGCAGGCCGTGGTTCATCCCCGGCCGCGGCGGCAGGAGCCACGCCGAATCGTTCCGTTCGCGGAGAGCGCTCACCGCGCGCCCCCCTTCCCCCGCTCCACCGGATCCTCGCGGGGCCTGGCATCGCGGACCTCGAAGGGCTCTCGGCGGTCGAGTCCGAGGTTCTTGTAGCCGCGGGGGTAGGCGGGTCCGGGGAAGCCGATCTCGTCCCAGGCCCAGGGATGGGAGTAGAAGGCGGTGCACGCGTACCGCGTCCACAGGCTCCAGACCCTGGCCGCGGCCATGCCGTGCCACGTCTCGGTCCCGAGCTCCTGGATCCTGCGCAGGAGCGACGCCTGGTGGTCCTGTGCCACCTCAGGGAACCCGTTCCCGAAGCGTTCCCTGGCGTCCTCGTCCAACGCCGCGAGCGTGTCCCGCCACGCCTGTCCGTCCTCGGGAAGGTCGGCATAGCGCCAGCCGTCCGTCTGCGCCTCGGCCAGCCGGGTGTCCACCATGTTCAGCACCGGGACCCGCGGGTCCGCGTGCTGCCCGAGCAGCTGGTCGAACAGGGCACCGGCGATCGCCTCTTCGCGCACCGTGAAGAAGCGTATGTCGGCGGGGCGGCCGAGCCGGGCGAGGACCACTCCCTGGGTCACCCGGTCCCAGTGCTTCGACTGGTCGGCACTGCTGAAGCCGCGGTAGCGGTCGCCGCCCTCCCGGGACGGGAGCGGCAGCGCGCTCACTTCTCCCTCCTCAGCACCGAGGCGAGCAGTCCCATGCCTCCGACGAGGGTCACCAGCAGCGGCGCCAGGAGCGGCGGCCCCATCTCGAGGTTGTAGCGGAGGTTCGAGAACCCGCCGGGCTTCTGGGCGATGCCGCGCACGTGGAGGTACGTTCCCTGGAGTCCGTTGGCCACGATCGCCGCGCTGGCGAGCGGCAGGGCCGTCTTGGCCATGCGCCGGCTGAAGAACCCGGCGACGCCCGCGGCTGCCCCGACAGGGCCGAGCGCGACCGGCGCCCACATCCACGGATTGCCGAAGCTGGCCTTGTCGTGCTCGAAGTAGATCTCGGCGGCGGTGACGAGGGCGCCGGCGGCCGTCAGCGCCGAGAGCGACCGCTCGAACCGGCCCTTCTCGACGTTCTCGAGCAGCCGGTCGATGCCTTCCAGTGGGGTCTCATGGGCTTTCCTCATGATGCGGCTCCTGGTTCAGAAGGGACACGTGTGCTCGTGCACGCTGCGCCGGTCACCGCCACTCCCCTGCGGCGAAGGCCAGCGCGACGGCGGCATTGACGACGGCGGGGCGTCGCCGTCGTCGGTCGAACGCGGCCAGAGCGACCATGGTGAGGGCGTGGACCAGGTCGACCCCGCCGCCGAGGCGATGGAGGGTGCGCCCTCCGCGGGCTGTCACGGCGGCCTGGAGCAGGTGCCGTGCACCGAGGATGCGGATGACGGCCCGGGCGCGCTGGTCCGGCGCACGGCCGATGAGCAGGCCCTCGACGGTCCCGGGGGCCAGAAGTTCAGCGGTGCCGTAGGCGGCCCGCAGCAGTTCGAGGGGCTTCACCGGTGGCCCTTCCGCAGGAGTGCAGTCGCGGCGGCGGCAGCCCCGGCGAGGACGGTCCCAGCTGCGGCCGCGACGGCGCCATGGTGGTGCGAGGCGGTGAGCTGGTAGCTGCGGCCGGAGGACTTGCTGTCGAAGATCCCGTGGGTTCCGAAGTCTCGCGAGGAATCGGCTGGCTTCCACAGGTTGGCGGGCTGGTCCGGGTCGCGGGGCTCCGGGGTCTGCTGGGCGTGGAATCCCGTCTTCGCGAGGTAGCGGTCCAGGAGGCCCGGCATGATGGCGTTCGCGATGAGGGTGGCCGCAGTGCTGCCACCTACCCAGTACTCGCGGCGCTCCGGGTGGGCCGCCGCGTACACGACGCCACGGGCCGCGACCTCGGGCTGGTAGATCGGCGGGACGGGCTGCGCCTGGTGCGGCAGGCGTGAGAGCACCCACGAGAACTGCGGGGTGTTGACCGCCGGCATCTGGACCATCGTGGTCCTGACGCCGCTGCCCTCGTGCAGGAGCTCGGTACGGAGCGACTCGTTGAACCCCTGGATCGCGTGCTTGGCACCGCAGTACGCGGTCTGCAGCGGGATCCCGCGATAGGCGAGGGCAGAGCCGACCTGCACGATCGTCCCGTGGTCCCGCGCCTTCATGCGCTTCAGAGCGGACATGGTCCCGTAGACATACCCGAGATAGGCCACCTCAGTCACCCGCTTGTACTCCTCGGGCTCGATCTCGTCGAAGCGTGAGAAGACGGAGGTGAAGGCCACGTTGACCCACACGTCGATGGGACCCAGTTCCCGCTCGACGCGCTCGGCGGCGTCGTCCACGGCGTGGGCGTCCGCGACGTCGACGGCGATGGGGAGCGACCTCCCGCCGGCGGCCTCGACCTCGGCGGCCGCCCCGGCGAGTCCGGCTTCGCCGCGCGCCAGCAGCGCTACCGCGTCTCCCTCCTTCCCGAAGGCGATGGCCGAGGCGCGGCCGATCCCCCCACTTGCGCCCGTGACGACGACAACCCGGCGTGCTGTTTCCATCTGGACTGCTCCTTCCAGGGCTCGGACTGTCGGACTAGTCGAGGCCCTCGGTGATGGTTCCGTAGGGGGTCTGCTCGTCCAGGAGCGCCTGGACGCTTCCGGCCGTGTACCGCACGTGCACGCCGTGCCGCCCTCCGGCCGCGGACTGCTCCAGGATGGGCCGGACGGCCTCGACGAACGTCGCATCCCTGCCTGCCAAGTAGGCGGCGTATTCCTTCGGTAGCTCTGGCATGCTGCTCATTCCCCTCGTCCGTGAGTGGTTCGCAATAAGTGCATTCCCGCAATAGATGGCCTGAAACAAAAGATATGATCGGACCTTCTATTGCTCCTTCGCAATAGTTGCCCTAGTCTGCTGGCATGCCCGAGCAGTTTGCACCTCATGTGCTCCGGGAGTACGCGATGCTCGCCGACGGGATGCGGGCAGCCCTGATCGGCCCACGCGGTGACATCTCCTGGATGTGCGTGCCGAAGTGGCACGACGACGCGGTCTTCTCCGCGCTCCTCGGGGGTCCTGGCTGCTTCGCGGTGACGCCGGCCGATCCCCGCTTCGTCTGGGGCGGGCAGTACGAGGACGGGACCCTCATCTGGGTCAGCCGCTGGATCACGAGCGCCGGCATCATCGAGTGCCGGGAAGCCCTGGCGTATCCCGGGGACCCCCACCGCGCCATTCTGCTGCGCCGGATCCGCGCCGTGCAGGGCGCGGCGGAGGTTCGCGTCGCCGTCGACGTCCGTGCAGGCTTCGGGCACCACCGGATGGGACGCCTGCGCAGGGATGACGGAGTCTGGACCGCCTGCAGCGGCCCGCTGAGGATCAGGGTCACGGGCGCTCCGGAAGCGGAGGCCCAGGACGGGGCACTCGAATTCACGGTGAAGGTCCCCGAAGGCGAGCACTACGACCTCGTGCTCGAGGTCTCCGACACCGAGCTTCCCGGCGAGCTGATCCAGCCGGACCAGACATGGACTGCGACCGAGTACGGATGGCAGCGGGAGGTGCCCCAGTTCGGGAACACCATCGCCCCGGACGACGCGCGCCAGTCCTACGCCGTCCTGCGCGGCATGACCGGCGCTGGCGGTGCCATGGTCGCGGCAGCGACCATGGGCCTGCCGGAGCGTGCGCAGCAGAAGCGCAACTACGACTACCGCTACGCGTGGATCCGGGACCAGTGCTTCGTGGGCGTCGCCGCGGCCTCCTGCAAGGAGTTCCCGCTCATGGACGACGCGGTCGGCTTCGTCGCCGCCAGGCTCCTCGAGGACGGGCCCGGCCTGCGCCCCGCCTACACCGTCGACGGGGGGAGGGTCCCTGACGAGCACGACGTCGGCCTGCCGGGCTACCCCGGCGGGTCCGGCCGGGCGGGCAACTGGGTCAACGGCCAGTTCCAGCTGGACGTGTTCGGCGAGGCCCTGCTCCTCTTCGCGGCCGCGGCCGAGAACGACCGGCTGGACCTCGAACAGTGGAAGGCCGCCGAGGTCGCCGCGGACGCCATCGCCCAGAGGCACACGGAACCCGATGCCGGAATGTGGGAGCTCGACAACGAGCGGTGGGCCCACTCGCGGCTCATCTGCGCCGCCGGGCTGAGGGCTATCGGCCGCCACGCCCCCGCGCCGCAGGGCGCCCTCTGGTCCTCCCAGGCGGACGGGCTCATCGCCGACGTCACGAACGACTGCCTCCACCCCAGCGGGCGCTGGCAGCGGTCCCCCACCGACAGCAGGGTCGACGCCGCGCTCCTCCGCCCCGTGATCCGCGGCGCCGTGGCACCGCAGGACCCGCGCTCGATCGCGACCCTGCGGGCAGTCCGGGAGGAGCTCGCCCGCAACGGCTACCTCTACCGGTTCCGCCAGGACCGCCGCCCCCTGGACCTGTCAGAGGGAGCCTTCCTCCTCTGCGGCTTCGACCTCGCCATGGCCCTGCACCAGAGTGACCAGCCCCTCGAGGCCGCCCGCTGGTTCGAACGGAATCGGGCCGCCTGCGGGACCCCGGGGCTGTTCACCGAGGAGTACGACGTCGAACAGCGCCAGCTGCGGGGCAACTTCCCGCAGGCCTTCGTCCACGCGGCCATGCTCGAAGCCTCCCGGCGGCTCGCCGACAGTCCGCCCCCGTGGGGCGGCCTCAACGCGTGAGGCGAGCGAGGGGGACAGATCATCCAGGAGGAGCCCATGAAGACCGAAACACTCATATTCGCCGTGCTCTTCGTCTTCCTGCTCGTCACCGGGGCCATCTACGCGGTCCTGACGCACTTCGCCGAATTCGGCGGTGGGATCCCGCTCGTCCTCGTGGCGGGACTGGCGCTCATGATCGCCACCTACCTCTGGCTGACCGGGCGGCGCGTGGGCAGCAGGCCCGAAGACCGTCCTCATGCGCACATCTATGAGGGCGCGGGCGAGCAGGGGTTCTTCAGCCCGTGGAGCTGGTGGCCGGTCTTCCTCGGCGCCGCCTGCGCGGTGACCTTCCTCGCCTTGGCCATCGCCTTCTGGATCCTTCCCATCGGCGCTGCGTTCGGCGCCATCGGGCTCATCGGCTGGGTGTTCGAGTACAGCCGCGGAGACTACAGCCACTGACCGAAGGGCCACAGGGCCGGCGCCTGACGGTCAGGCGGGACGAGGGCCTGCGCCAGACTCGACCGCCATCCCGGCGAGCCGCCACTCGAGCATGCCGTCCTCGAGCCGCTGCGCGCGGCGCCCATGCGCGCGGAGGAGGTCGACGGCGTCGTACGCCAGCACGCAGTACGCACCACGGCAGTACGCCACGAAGTCGGCTCCCGGGGGGAGCTCGGCCAGCCGGGCCTCGAGTTCGTCAAGGGGCACGGACCGGGCGCCCGGCACATGGCCGGCGCGGTATTCGTCCGCCGGCCGCACGTCGAGCACCGTCACGCTTCCCTGGGCCGCGCGGGCCACGAGCTCGTCCCGCGTCAGCCCCTCCTCGTCCGCGCGCGCTCCCGCGAGCCTCAGGTACGCCACGCGGCGCGGCTCGACGTCGGCCACGCGCTCCTGGGCGACGCCGCGCAGGAGCGCGTACAGGCGCAGGACGTCCGGGCCGGCGACGTCGTAGAAGATCCTGGTGCCCTCGCGGCGTGTGGCGACGAGCCCCGCCTGCCGGAGCGTCTGCAGGTGGGCCGACGCCGTGGAGAGCCCAAGACCCGCCGCGGCCGCGAGCGCCTCGACGCTCCGCTCCCCCTGGGTCAGGAGGTCCAGGAGCTCGAGCCGCTTGCCGTTCGCGAGCGCCTTCCCCACCCGCGCGAACTCCTCGAACAGCGCGGCCTTGTCGGCCCGCTTCGATGACCTCATGTCGAGCTCCGCCATCGGCACTCCCCTCGTTGTCCAAGGATCTGCGTCCAAGGATCTGCGTCCAAGGATCCAAAGATCCATGTAATACTGAATCCAATCCTATTCCATGTTTTCTTGGAGAACCACTCGTGAAGACCGCCAGCGCCCCGCCCGTCCTCGGACTGCGGCAGAACCTCTCCCAGTTCATGCTTCTCGTGGCCGTAAACGCACTCGTAGGGGGGACCCTCGGGCAGGAGCGCACAGTGCTGCCGCTGCTGGCTGAGAAGGAGTTCGACCTCAGCCTCTACACGAGCGCGCTGACGTACATCCTCGCGTTCGGACTCTCGAAGGCGGCGATGAACTACTTCGCCGGAACCCTCTCGGACCGTTTCGGACGCAAGCCCGTGCTCGTCGCCGGGTGGTTCGTGGCGCTGCCCGTGCCACTCCTGCTGATCTTCGGGCCCGATTGGGGCTGGATCGTCGCGGCGAACGTTCTCCTGGGCATTAGCCAAGGACTCACTTGGTCCACCACGGTCGTGATGAAGATGGACCTCGTCGGCCCGCAGCAGCGGGGCCTCGCGATGGGGCTCAACGAGGCCGCTGGGTACCTCGGCGTCGCACTCACCGCACTCGTGACGGGCTACATCGCTGGGCACTACGGCCTGCGCCCCGGCCCCTTCCTCGTCGGCGCGGCGTACATCGCCGTGGGCCTCGGCATGTCAGCGCTGTTCGTGCGCGAGACGCACCACCACGTCAAGCTCGAGGCGGCGCAGCACGTGGACTCCCATGGCGGCGCCCACGCCGGGCTCACGAACGGGCAGGTCTTCCGGCTCACGAGCTTCACCGACCGATCCCTGTCCTCGGTCAGCCAGGCCGGCCTGGTCAACAACCTCAACGACGGCCTCGCGTGGGGCCTCTTCCCGATCCTGTTCGCCTCGGCAGGACTGAGCCTGGGCGAAATCGGCATCCTCGCCGCCGCCTACCCCGCAGTCTGGGGCGCAGGCCAGCTCGTCACGGGCGCCGCCTCCGACCGATGGGGCCGCAAGTGGCTCATCACCGCTGGGATGCTCGTGCAGGCCGTCGGCCTCGTGATGGTCGCGGCCGGGCACGGCTTCGCAGTCTGGCTCGCCGCAGCCGTCCTGCTCGGGCTCGGCACCGCGATGGTGTACCCGACGCTGCTCGCGGCGATAGGCGACGTCGCACATCCGGCCTGGCGTGCCCGCTCCGTGGGCATCTACCGCCTCTGGCGGGACGGCGGGTTCGCCGTGGGAGCGCTGGTCTCCGGCGTCCTCGCGGACCTCTACGGCCTTCCGACGGCGATCGCCGCCGTCGCCGGCCTCACGGCGCTCTCAGGCATCGTTGTCGCGGTGCGCATGCGCGGAAACGACCACGCCGTGCGGTAGACGCGAACCCGCGTGGCGCGGCCCGGGGGGAAGCGTCAGTACTCGCCCTTGATGACGAAGAAGGAGCCGCGGATCGTCCCGGCCAGCTTCGACTTCTGCCGCGCGAACTTGAACCTCGAGGCGAGCTCCTCAGGGACCTCCATCCCGTCCGAGAGCTTGAACCCGACCGCCCGCTTCCCGGCCTCGTCCACCGTGTACATCACGTTGACGGACAGCCCGCTCTCGTAGAAGACGTACGCCATCCGGATGCCGTCGACCTCGAAGGCGGTGGCCTCGAGCGGCGGGGAGGAGATGACGATGTCCCGCTCCTCCTTGAGGATCCGGTGCACCCAGTCGACGACGTCCTGGGCCTCGCCCGCCGGCTCCACCGTGAAGGAATGGTCGTACTTGTTCTTGAAGTAGCGCGCCTCATTCGCCCTCAGGCCTGCGAGGGCGTCCGCGACCGGCGAGGACTCGAGCCCGACGGGCGAGACGGTGGTGAAATCCACGATGTAGGACATGATGCACTCCGAGGGCGCCGAGGGTGGCTGTCATCCTGCAGGCTACCCCAGCGGCCACACGATGCGCCCGGAATTGAGTCCCCTCACTTTCAGACTATCGGCGGCACCGGGGCTTCCGGCAAGGGGCCCCGGCAGGCCGACAATGCTGGCTGTGGAGACTGCGGACAGCCATCAGGTCGTAATCGCCGGCGGGGGCCCCACGGGGATGATGCTCGCGGCGGAGCTCGCCCTTGCCGGGGCAGAAGCGGTGATCGTCGAGCGCCGCGCCACCCAGGAGGTCGAGGGCTCGCGGGCCGGCGGCCTGCACGCGCGGACCCTCGAGATCCTGGACATGCGGGGCGTCGTCGAGCGGTTCCTCGACGCCGGCCAGACCGTCCAGGTCACGGGATTCGCCGGGATTCCTCTGGACATGGCTGGCCTCCCCACTCGCCACGGCTACAGCCTTGCGCTGAGGCAGGCGGAGATCGAGCGCATCCTGGCCGGCTGGGTCGCCGAGCTCGGCATCCCAACCCTCCGCGAGCGCGAGGTGACCGGCCTCGAGCAGGAGGAGGGCGGCGTCGTCGTCCGACTCTCTGACGGCGGGCCTCTGCGGGCGGACTACCTCGTGGGGTGCGACGGCGGCCGCAGCCTCGTGCGCAAGGCAGCAGGGATCGGGTTCCCGGGCTGCGACCCGTCCGTCAGCTCGCTCATCGCAGAGGTGGAGGTGGACGAGCAGCCCGAGCGGAGCATCCGCTACACGGAGGAGGGCACCCAGGCGATCGGTCCGATCGGCGCCGGCCCGCGGGTGCGCGTCGTCGTCACCGAGAAGTACGCGGGCCAGGGGCAGCCGACGCTCGATGACGTCCGCCGCGCCCTCGTCTCCGTCTGGGGCACCGACTTCGGCGCCCACAGCCCCACGTGGATCTCGCGGTTCACGGACATGGCGCGGCAGGCGGAGGCCTACCGGCGGGGCCGGGTGCTGCTCGCCGGCGACGCGGCGCACGTCCACTACCCGGTGGGCGGCCAGGGCCTGGGCACCGGGGTGCAGGACGCCGTGAACCTCGGCTGGAAGCTCGCGCAGGTGGTCAGGGGAACCGCGCCGGAGGCTCTGCTGGACACCTACCACGCGGAGCGGCACCCCGTTGGCGCGCGAGTGCTGCGGGCGACCATGGCTCAGACGGCTCTCACCCGCCGGGATCCCCGCATGGACGCCCTGCGGGCCGTGGTGGCGGAGCTGCTCGCGATGGAGGAGCCGCGGCGGACGTACGCCGCCATGCAGTCGGGCCTCGACATCCGCTACGACCTCGGCGCCCAACCCGGCGAAGGCCATCCGCTGCTCGGGCGCCGCATGCCGGACCTCGACCTCGTGACGGCCGACGGTCCCCGCCGCATGTTCGGGCTCCTCCGCGACGCCCGGCCTGTCCTGTTGAACCTCGGCGAGCCCGGGGCCCTGCGCACCGGACGCTGGACGGACCGGGTCCGGCTCGTGGACGCCGCGCACGACGGCGCGTGGCGGCTTCCGGTGCTCGGCGAGGTCCCGGCCCCCGAGGGCGTCCTCATCCGGCCCGACGGCCACGTGGCGTGGGTCGGGCACGCGGCCGGCGCAGAGCTCACGGAAGCACTGGCCGCATGGTTCGGCCCCTGAGCGACATCACCGCCCGCGCGAGGTCCTGGTGTCCTACCGGGGCAGGAAGCGCCCGCCGCGCGTCCGGGTCCGGGTCCGCCTCGAACGACGTCCGGGGCACGCCGTCCAGGCTCAGCTCCGCAGTCGGCTTCTGCCCCGGAAGCGGGGCGACCTGCCGGACCCTCACCGCGTGCCCGCCGGGCTTGCCGAACTACGGGCGGCCCTGCACCCAACGGGTGCGGGTCGGAAGTCGGGTCGGGGAACATTTTGCCCCTCGTCCCCCGTTGATTGAAGTATCAACTAAAATCTGGTGAGAGGGAACGGCATGACTACCTATCCAGTCCTCGAAGGCAAGACCGTCATCGTCACGGGCGCGGCGATGGGCATGGGCGAGGCGACCGCCCGCCTGTTCGCCGAGGCGAAGGCCAACGTTGTGCTCGCCGACTTCAACGAGGAGAAAGGCCAGGCCGTCACCGACGACATCGTGGCCCAGGGCGGCTCTGCCGCGTTCGTGAAGGTCGACATCTCGAAGTCGGACCAGGTCAAGGCCATGGTCGACTTCGCCGTTGCCACCTACGGCCGGCTCGACGGCGCCGTTAACAACGCGGCCCTGACCCCGGACAACGGCTACTCCGCCGAGTTCGACGAGGCCTACTGGGACCGCCTGATGTCCGTGGACCTCAAGGGAACGGCCCTGTCGATGAAGTACGAGCTCCAGCAGCTCCTCGAGCAGGGCGACGGCGGCTCGATCGTCAACATCTCCTCCGTTTCGGGCTTCCGTCCGCAGCCGGGCAACATCGCCTACGTCTCCGCCAAGCACGGCGTGGTGGGGATGACCAAGACCGCGGCGATGGAGTACGGCTCCAAGGGCATCCGCGTGAACTCCGTCGCCCCGGGGGCCATCGACACTCCGATGCTGCGCGGGGCGCTCGAGGAGTTCGGGCTGGACGAGGCCTCCTACGCCCCGCAGCTGTCCCTCCTGGAGCGGTTCGGCCAGCCCACCGAGATCGCCCAGGCCTCGCTGTGGCTGATCTCCGACCTGTCCTCGTTCGTCACCGGCACCACCCTGCACGTCGACGCCGGGTACGTCGAAGGCCGCTGAGCCGACGGAACCAAGCACATCGCAGTGGCGGGCCCGCACCGGAAGGCGCGGGCCCGCCACCACGCGTTGACGAGCGGGGTGAAGCAGGCCACCAGGAAGAGTGCGGACAAATTGGCCCTCCTTCGCCCATGATGGGCCTTCTTCTGCCAGGTGCCACCCGTAGGACCCATGAGCGCTCTGGGCCGCGAGTAGGCGCATGTCGTCACCGCCGCGCACGAAGGGGCTCCTTGGCCGAGCCCTTCAGGAAGCCGGCACCGGGGTCGAGGTCCGTGATCTGCTAGGCTCGATGCGGCCTCTGGCCATCACGGCATCGATGACACGACACGCGGGGCACCTGAGAGTACCTTCTGACACGGCACGGTCGATCGCCTCCACACCGCCGACTGTCAGGAGACCCTATGCCGTCCTCTCCAATGTCCCGTCAGAATGTCAGGGACCGAGCAGGCGGAATGATCGCGGTCGCTGCGGCCGCTGCGTTCCTCGCCACCTTCAATGAGACGTTCCTCAACGTAGCCTTCACTCCGATCATGCAGGACTTCGGCGTCGACGTGAGCACGGTGCAGTGGCTGACCACCGGTTACCTGCTCGTCGCAGCCGTGTTCGTGCCTGTCGCGAACGTTCTGTACCACCGGTTCCCCACCAGGCCGCTGTTCGTCGCCGTCGTAGCGATCATGGTTCTCGGATCGGTGGTGGGGGCCATGGCTCCCACCTTCGGCCTCCTGCTCCTGGCACGTTTGCTGCAGGCCATCGGAACCGGCCTGCTCACACCCATCGGCATGAACATCACCCTCGCTGTGTCACCACGCGAGAAGCTCGGACTCAACATGGGCATTATGGCTGCGATGACCACGCTCGGCCCGTCGCTGGCCATCGTTCTGTCCGGCGCCATTCTGACCGTCGCCCCCTGGACCACCCTGATGTGGGTGTTCGGCGCGCTCACCTGTGCTGTGCTACTCGCCGGCGCAGTCATCCTGCGGAACGTCGCCGAGCTCGGCCGCCCGGTTATCGACGTGCTCTCACTTCTCCTCGTTTCAGTTGGCCTGGGTTGCGTCCTCTACGGCATGACCGTCGCCTTCAGCAGATCTGCGCTTTCCGCCGGCATTTCCGGCCTCGTCGGCCTGATCGCAATGTCGCTGTTCGTCATCCGCCAGCGCCGCATCGAAAATCCGCTGCTTGACCTACGGCCGTTCTCCAGCGCACCTTTTGTGTTAGGTGTGCTGATGACGATGCTCGGCCTGGTTTTCGTGTTCGCCATGAACGTCGTCATCCCGCTGTTCCTCCAGGGCGCACTCGACCTGCCCCCGCTGGGTGCTTCGCTGACCCTCGCACCCGGGATTCTGCTGACCGTGGGGATGGGGCCGATCGCCGGGCGCCTGTTCGACCGCCACGGCGGCCACTGGTCGATCCCACTCGGATTCCTCGTTATGGCGGTCTTCGTGACGCTCGTCGGAGTCGCGGCCGGCCACTCATCGATCTGGATCTTCGGGCTCCTCTATGTCCCGGCAGCGCTGGCCACGGCACTTGTCGTCGGACCGTCACAGACGTTCGCGCTGGCAAACCTCGACCGCGAGACCAGCCCGCACGGCGTCACGGTGGTCTCCACCAGCTTCCAGATCGCCGGCTGCGTGGGCACCTCTCTCGCGACCGGCATCTTCGGTGCCATGGTCGCGGCGAATGCCGGTGCCGGTCGCAGCGAAGGCGATTCACTGCTTGCCGGCTTCCACGGTGCCGTCGCACTGGTGGTTGCCACCTCGTTCCTCGGCATTCTCCTCGCGTTCCTGGCCTACCGCTTGGTGCGGTCCCGCCACGCGGCAGAAGGCGTTCAGGGGCCGGCCCATACCGTCCAGTCGATCATGCAGTCCGACGTCTACGCCCTGTCCTCGAACCAGAACGTGCTCGAGGCCCTTCAGACCTTTGCTGAGCGCGGTATCTCGGGTGCACCGGTCCTGAACGCGGACGGGACACTGGCAGGCTTCCTGTCCGACGGCGACATCCTGCGCTACTTGTCGGCAACCCATGCGACCGCGACGTCGATCTACTCCTACGCTATCGGCGCAGAGGACGACCTGGAACAGGCAATGTCCGACATGGCTGACCTGAACGTCATGCGGCTCGCAACGCACGACACCGTCACTCTCGACGCGCGCGCATCGATCGAGGACGCTGTCGCTGCGCTGTCCGTCCGATGCGCGGCTCAAGAAGGTTCCGGTGGTCAACGGGAAGGATTCCCGCCCCGTCGGTATCGTGAGCCGGTCCGCGATCAACCGTCTGGCCATCGCCACGTACCTGCGTTCCCGTGAGACTGCCATGAAGGCTGAAGGCAGCAAAACCGGATAAATCCTGGAAAGCAGAAGCAGGCCAGACCCGTCGGAGGTCTAGCCTGCCTCTTACCTCGGGTCACTGCGTGGGTAGCGTCCGGCAGAGTGGTGTACGGCTCCCGGTGAGCGTGTCGTCGCAGACGAGGACGGTCACCGCGTGATCCTTCGAGAAAGCTCTCTACTTCCGTCTCGAAAGGACTGCCGCGATGACCGTCGCACCCAACAGTATCGATCCTGCCCGCTTCCTCGAAGAACACCTGGCCCAGGCGTCCCCGGACCTGCTGCGGGAGATGATGACGACGTTCGTCAACGCCCTGCTCTCGGCCGACGCCGACGCGGTCTGCGGGGCCTCCTACGGCGCCGCGAGCCCCGAGCGGGTGAACCGGCGCAACGGCTACCGGCACCGGGACTTCGACACCCGCACGGGCACGATCGACGTCGCGATCCCGAAGCTGCGCCAGGGCTCGTACTTCCCGGACTGGCTGCTCGAGCGGCGCCGCCGCGCCGAGGCCGCCCTGACCACCGTGGTGGCGAACTGCTACCTCCTGGGCGTTTCCACTCGCCGGATGGAAAAGCTCGTGCAGACCCTCGGGATCACCGGGCTGTCCAAGTCCCAGGTCTCGGAGATGGCGAAGGATCTGGACGCCCAGGTCGAGGCATTCCGCACCCGGCCCCTCGACGGTGGCCCGTACACGTTCGTCGCCGCGGACGCGCTGACGATGAAGGTCCGCGAGGGCGGGCGCGTGGTCAAGATCGCGGTCCTGGTCGCGACCGGGGTCAATGCCGAGGGCTACCGCGAGATCCTGGGCCTGCAGGTCACCTCCGCCGAGGACGGGGCCGGCTGGCTGGGCTTCTTCCGCGACCTCGTCGCCCGCGGCCTCACGGGGGTCAAGCTCGTCACCAGCGACGCCCACGCCGGCCTGGTCGCCGCCACCGGGGCCACCCTGCCCGGCGCAAGCTGGCAGCGGTGCCGAACCCACTACGCCGCGAACCTGATGTCGGTGACCCCGAAGAGCTCCTGGCCGTGGGTGAAGACCCTGCTCGGCACGGTCTTCGACCAGCCCGACGCAGAATCCGTCCACGCCCAGTTCGACCGCGTCCTGGAGGCCCTCGAGCACAAGCTGCCGAGGTCCTTCGCCCACCTCGAGGCCGCCCGCGAGGAGATCCTGGCCTTCACCGCGTTCCCGAAGTCCATCTGGCGCCAGCTCTGGTCGAATAACCCCAACGAGCGGCTCAACCGGGAGATCCGCCGTCGCACCGACGTCGTGGGGATCTTCCCCGACCGGGGCTCGGTCACCCGCCTCGTCGGCGCCGTCCTGGCCGAGCAGCACGACGAATGGGCCGAGCAGCGCCGCTACCTCGGACTCGACGCCCTCGCCGCCGCCCGCCGCGTCGGCGAAAACCAGCACCGAGGAGGCGACCGAGCCCGACCTCCACGCCCTCACCGCATAACCCCGACCCCGAAGGACCACAGGATCAGATACACCACTCAAAAGGACTTGACCCAGGGCTTCCCAGGCAATGTCGCCGGCCTCATCAATATCCGAGGTCCCGGTGCCCTCAGGGAACACCGCATACAGCTCATAGCTGAGGAGCCGTTCACGAGTTAGCGCGGGTGTGCGCTGACTGAGCTCGAAGACCGCCACCTCCGCTCGGCCGGACTCGACCCATTCGCCAGCCTGCTGGGAGTCGCTGGCCTCTGCTATGGCGATCTGCACACCGGGATACTGCCGCGTGAAGTGGCGGACGAGCTCTGCCGTGGGGTACGTGATCAATGACGACGGAGCCACAATGTCGACCCGGCCACTGCGAACCTCGACAAGATTCTCAAGGGACTCACGCGCGTCTTTGAGGGCTCTGAGTGCGCGTGAGGCTGGCGCCAGGAGCTGCCTTCCCGCCTCCGTGAGCTCAAGGCCCGTGGGCAGGCGGTGGAACAACGCAACCCTCAGCTCTCGCTCAAGCGCCTTGATCGACTGCGACAACGACGGCTGGGCGATACGGAGCAACTTTGCCGCTCGGGTGAAGTTGCCCGTCTCCGCCACAGTGAGGAAGTGCTCGAGCTTACGAGGATCCATGCCTGGTAACGATAGCCCCGTCTAGGGGCCCGCAAATTTCTGGCATCAGGCGGCACCACGGTCACGTCGGCACCTCTCTCTGCAGTTTCGAAGTCGGCCTGTACGAGGGACCCATATTTGTTGGCGCCCTATCAGCAAACACCCGATTGCTGATGCGCGCAGCAATCTCCCGAGCACCTCTCGGGTTTGCTTCCAGACTTGAGTAGCTGATGGCTTCTCCATAACCCGTCCGGGTTGGTGGGTACGTGAGAAGCGGGGGCGGTACGTAACACGCCAGAAGCCGAGGCTGCTCGTGCAGGCTTGCAGTTCACCGATTTGGGAAGCGCCGCTGAACCGAAGGTGCCCGAGCTGGGGCTTCTGGCCCCCCGATGCGGCCACGGGCCCTGGCCGGGGCGAAGCCGCCACGGGTCCGCTCCGACGTCACTCGCCGATGGTTCGGCGGCGGCTGGGCATCCTCTCAATCGCTGCTCATCCGGGCCACGGCCTCCCTCCCGGGCGGGTTGAGTCCCTCGAAGTCCGAGGGCGTCACTCGGCTGGCAGGCTGCTGTCGTCGAGATCGCTGGGCAGGACTCCGCCGACAACGACGGAGCGGTGGAGCGAGCGCCCGTCCGGGTCGAGCAGTACGCCCATCCGCTTGGCGATACGGAGCATCACGAGGCTCTCGATGAGCTCGATGCCTGGAATCTTCTCCTGCAGTGCCAGTTCGGCGTTCATGACCTCCGCGACTGACCGGAGCCACATCGTGACGATGAAGTTGGCCTGTCCGGTGACCGAGGCGGCCAGCCGGACCGAGCGGAGCGAGCGGACCGCCACCGCGGCGGCGGCGTGCTTTCCGGGCGGGACTTTGGCGTACCACGTGCAGGTGACGGGGAAGCCGACCAGGCCGTGGGCGACGTCGCACCTGAAGGACATCAGGCCCGAGCCGAGCACGCGTGCGAGCTGGCGCTGGACGGTCGAGGCGTTCCGGTCGAGGATCTTGGCCATCTGCGCAGCTGTGGCCCGCCCGTCCCGCATGAGCAGCGGCAGCAGGTCCTGGCACGCTTCGGGGAGCGGTCCGGGGGCGGGCCGGGGGGCGGGAAGCGCGGCGAACGCCGCTGCCTTGGCCGGGTCGAGGGCAGACAGGCGCCACGAGTGCCCCGCGAGGTGCAGGCGGCTGCCCAGGGAGGTCTGGGTGCGTTCGACCCCAGGCACCCGGAGGATCGCCGGGCCGGTAGTGCGGGCGTAGTCGGTCACGGTGGGCGTGAACACGGTCAGCAGGAGGTCGTGGTGTCCGGCCGGAAGCTCGACGGACTGCACTTCGGGGATCTCGCAGAGGGCGTCGGCGACCTCGCCCACGCGGCCCGGCTCGCAGTCCACGTCGACGAACGCGAGGTTCATGGCGGTGGGGTCGCCGATGCTGTACCCGGTGATCCACGCGACGCCGCTGCGCCGGATCCGCTCCCACCGCACAGCGAGCGTCGCCGGCCGCACGCCGAGGATGCGGCCGGCGTCCTGCCACGTCGCGCGGGGCGCGATCTGGAGGGCATTGATGAGCTCGAGGTCGGCCTCCGTGAGGACGTGCTCCAGATCACTAGATGCATGATCACTACCAATACCGGCATCCGTTTGCATGATAATGACGAGTTTACGCTCAGAGGCCACCGCTGCCTGACACTTGAAGGCGACCAGCAGACAATAGCCACCCCACAGAAAGGCAGCCGTGACGCTTCTCCAGGATGCCCGCGACCTCCAGGGCGAGATCGCCGCCCTCCGGCACGACCTCCACCGCGAGCCGGAGATCGGCCTCGACCTGCCCCGCACCCAGGAGAGGGTCCTCGCCGCGCTCGACGGCCTCGGCTTCGAGGTCACGACCGGCACCGAGACGACCTCCGTCACCGCGGTCCTCCGCGGAGGGGCGCTCCCCCGCGAGGCGACGCGGCCCGTCGTGCTGCTGCGCGCCGACATGGACGGCCTCCCCGTCCAGGAGCGCTCGGGCGTGGACTACACCTCGCGGATCGACGGCGCGATGCACGCCTGCGGCCACGACCTGCACACCGCGATGCTCGTGGGCGCCGCGACCCTCCTGGCCGACCGCCGGCACACCCTCGCCGGCGACGTGGTCCTCATGTTCCAGCCCGGCGAGGAGGGCTTCGACGGGGCCGCGCACATGGTCCGCGAGGGCGTCCTCGACGCCGCCGGGCGCCGGGCCGACGCCGCCTACGCCCTCCATGTCTTCTCGTCGCTGGCCCCGCACGGCCAGTTCGTGACCCGTCCCGGCGTGATGATGAGCGCCTCGGACGGCCTCTTCGTCACCGTCCACGGCGCCGGAGGCCACGGGTCCGCGCCGCACCTGGCCAAGGACCCCGTGACCGTCGCCGCGGAGATGGTCCTCGCCCTGCAGACCATGCTCACGCGCCAGTTCGACATGTTCGACCCGACCGTCATCACGGTGGGCAGGCTCGCGGCCGGCGCCAAGCGCAACGTCATCCCCGACACCGCGGAGTTCGACGCGACGATCCGCACGTTCTCGGACGCGCACCGGGCGCGCATGCAGCAGGCCGTCCCCCGGCTGCTGGAGGGCATCGCCTACGCGCACGGGCTCGAGGCCGAGGTCCGCTACGAGGCCGAATACCCGCTCACCGTCACCGACCTGGCGGAGACCGACTTCGCCGAGGGCTCCATCGCGGAACTGTTCGACGGCCGCCACGCCCGTCTCGCCCAGCCGCTGAGCGGGTCGGAGGACTTCTCGCGCATCCTCGCGGAGGTCCCCGGAAGCTTCATCGGCCTCAGCGCCGTCCCGCCCGGGACGGATCCGGCGACCACCGCGTTCAACCACTCCCCGTTCGCGACCTTCGACGACAGCGTGCTCGCCGACGGCGCCGCGCTCTACGCCCACCTCGCGCTCACCCGCTCGGCCGAACTCGCCCCACGCCTGTGAACCCCGTCCCCGACCCCACGCCCCCGACCCCACCGACGCCCCCGGAGAACACCATGACCACCGCCACCCCCCCCTCGACCACCGCGAAAGGCGCCCCGTCGACGCGGCGCACCCTCATCGGCACCGGCATCGGCAACGCCGTCGAATGGTACGACTGGGCCATCTACGCGACCTTCGCCCCGTACTTCGCGGCCCAGCTCTTCAGCAACACCGACCCGACCTCGGCGATCCTGAGCACGCTGGCGATCTTCGCCGTCGGCTTCGTGGCCCGCCCGTTCGGCGGCTTCATCTTCGGCTGGATCGGCGACCGGATCGGCCGCAAGTCCTCCATGACGCTCGCGGTCGGCCTCGCAGCCCTGGGCAGCCTGCTGATCGGCATCTCCCCGACCTTCGGCGCCGTGGGCGCCTGGGCGTCCCTACTGCTGCTCGTGGCCCGCCTCATCCAGGGCCTGGCGCACGGCGGCGAGCTGCCCTCGTCGCAGACATACCTCTCCGAGATGGCCCCCCGCGAGAAGCGTGGCCTGTGGTCCACGCTCATCTACACCTCCGGGACCGTCGGCATCCTCGGCGGGACGCTGCTCGGCGCGGTCCTCTCGGGAGTCCTGAGCAAGGCGGACATGGCCGCGTGGGGCTGGCGCATCCCGTTCCTCATCGGTGCCGCCTTCGGCCTGTACGCGCTCATCATGCGCGCCCGCCTCAAGGAGACCGACGCATTCGAGCACGAGACCGTCCAGGAGCGCCACGAGCCGATGTGGCCGCAGATCGTGCGCCACCGCAGGCAGGCACTCCAGGTCATCGGGCTGACCGTCGGCCTCACCGTCTCCTACTACATCTGGGGCGTCGTCGCCCCCACCTACGCCTCCACCACCCTCGGCATGGACCGCGGCGAGGCCCTCTGGGCATCCAGCATCGCCCTCGTCGTCTTCATCGCCGTCCTACCCCTGTGGGGCAGGGCAGCAGACCGGTTCGGCCGCAAGCCCATCATGTGGGCCTCCGCACTCGGCGCCGCCGCCATGCACTACCCCATGATCTGGCTGCTCAGGGACTCGCCCTGGCAGCTCACCGTCTCGATGTCCGTCATGCTGTTCTTCATCGCCGGCTCGGCCGCGATCGTCCCCGCCGTGTACGCCGAGCTCTTCCCGACCAAGATCCGCACCGTCGGAGTCGGCGTGCCCTACTCGATCTGCGTTGCAGTCTTCGGCGGCACCGCGCCCTACCTCCAGCAGTGGCTCACGGGGATCGGCTCCGCCGGCCTGTTCAACCTCTACTCAGTCGCCCTGCTCGTCGTCAGCGCCGTCGTCGTGCTCTCCGTCCCCGAGACCAAGGGCAAGGACCTCAGCCACTGAGACCCGGCACCCACCCCCACCCCGCACTCCGTCGCCCCCGGCCGTTTCCCGCCGGGAACGCGGGGTGGGGCCCGGGCGCAGGCAGGCGTCCTGCGCGTCCATCCCAGCGAGGGAACCGGCGCCGCAGGCAGAGACGGTTCGCCTGCCTTCAGTCCCGTACTGACCGAGGCCCGCTGCGAGGGGACAGCCCGGACAGGAACCGCGGGCGGGATGCCCATCGCCTCCCGCTCGGCCCGATGCGCGCCCAGCCCGGGCCTGCCATTCCCCTAGCCTGTCACCATGGAACTGCGCTGGCTCGCCTCGTTCGTTGCGGTCGCCCATGAGCTCAACTACAGCCGGGCCGCCGAGTCGCTCCACCTGAGCCAGCCTGCGGTGAGCCAGCACATCCGCCAGCTCGAGGCCAGCGTGCGGGTCAAGCTGGTGGAGCGGAGCACCCGCGCCGTGGCCCTGACCCGGGCAGGACTGGCGTTCCTGCCCCTCGCCCAGGATGTCCTCGCCCGGACAGACCAGGCAGTGCGCGCCGCACGGAACTCGGAGCGCAACGACCACGGGATCGCGCGCATCGGGTTCGCCTGGGGCATGGACGCCCCGGCCGTCGCGGACATCTCCCGGCTCGTCCGCCGCCGGCATCCCGGGATCGAGCTGCGCTTCACGGCCCACCTCGGCAGCGCCCAGGTGATGGACCTGCTCACAACCGACGCGCTCGACATCGGCTTCACCGCAGGCCAGCGCACAGTGCACGGGCTCCGCGCGCGGGTCGTCGCCGACGACGCACTGGGCATCGCCGTCGCCACAGACCACCCGCTCACCGCGGCCCCGTCCGTGGAGCTCGCCTCGCTCGCGGACGAGCCGTTCGTGCTCGTCGTGTTGCTCCGTCGTCGTTGATCACGTACCCCACGGCGGAGCTCGTCCGCCACTTCACGCAGCAGTACCCCGGTGTGCAGATTGCCATAGCAGAGGCCAGCGACTCCCAGCAGGCTGGGGAATGGGTCGAGTCCGGCCGAGCGGAGGTGGCGGTCTTCGAGCTCAGTCAGCGCACACCCGCGCTAACTCGTGAACGGCTCCTTAGCTATGAGCTGTATGCGGTGTTCCCTGAGGGCAACGGGACCTCGGATATTGATGAGGCCGGCGACATTGCCTGGGAAGCCCTGACTGGACGACCCCTGATTGCCGGCTCTCCACGGCGAGGCGGACACAGCGGTCTGGTCCTGCTGTAGGAGGCTGGCCCCAGATGGCTGCCGGTCAGGGCACTTCAGGGGCGGCCGGGTCAAGCTGTGCGCCCGACGTCAAGGACCATGCGCTAGGACCGCGGCGAAGCTGCAGGGAACTTGGGATGCTCATCGCATGTGCTTGACGAGATCTGGCCGGTGGGTCGCCGCGGCAGCGACCCTGGGCGGGGTTCGATGGGCTGTGTCTCCTCACGGTCAGACTCGGGGCTGCTTCGAGAGGTGCCGGTAGATGGTCGGACGAGTCACGCCGAACTCGGCCGCGATCTGCTCCACCGTGTAGGCCCGCTTGCCGTCGGGGCCGGTCTCCTCGTACATCTGGCGGGCCAGGCGTACCTGACGGGGACCGAGTTTGGGCTTCTGGCCGCCGGTACGGCCGCGGGCCCTGGCAGCGGCGAGACCATCGCGGGTCCTTTCGGACATCAGGGCGTGCTCGAACTCTGCGATCGCCCCGAGGATGTGGAAGAACATCTTCCCCACCGGAGTCGAGGTGTCGATCCCCTGATCCAGAACCACAAGGTCGACGCCCCTGGCCTGCAGCTGCTTCGAGAGCTCGATCAGATTCTCCAACGACCGACCGAGCCGGTCCAGCTTCGTCACCACCAGCTGGTCCCCTGCCCGATTCGCGCACAGCAGCGCCTTCTCCAGCCCGGGACGGGAGGCGAGCTTTCCGGAGGCCGAGTCCACGAAGACCTGGTCGCAGCCGGTCGCGGCAAGGGCATCCCGCTGGGCATCGACGTGCTGGTCCCTCGTTGACACTCTCCCGTACCCAACACGCATACCAGGAACGTATCAGAAACCGGGGCATGCAGAACATAGGCGCGTACGTGGCAAGCATTACAAATCAGGGATCACATTTCCGCGGCGATACTGTCAGTTCTCGAAGTTGTCTGCACAAGTCGTCGAAGTCGTCTGCACAGGGCATTGGTCCGATCTCGTGTGAGTTCGCCCGATCGGGACAATCGGCGCGCACATCAGCCGCGCAAGGCGCCTCGCGGCCTTGGATCTCTTGCATTTATCGCCGGAAAGAGCTGACCTCCGACCGCTTCAGTCCTGGCCACGGAAGTGCAACGTGACATGGCCGGCTGATCGGCCTGAATGTTTCGGCGCGGTCTCGCTTCGTCGGCCTTTCGAGGAGTTCCCCGTCCGAGCTGAGATGCCTTGGGTGTGGCCGAAGCCCGGATCCGCTGTGGACGACGACGTGCGGTGGCAGGCTCTGGCGGCGCAGCGCGGGCTGTGCAGTTTGGGGTGCCAGGCAGTCGTTGTCTGGCGGAGCCGACCGGCGCTTGCTACGACGGGTATCAGAACCCAGGGGGGACAAGCATTCCGCGCAGCGCCGTCCGTGCTCCCAGAGCCCGGGGGCCCGCAGGCCTTGGCGGCGCGCCCTAAGCATCCTGAAGTTTCGGAAGGAAACTTTGAGGTTCTATCAAGGTTTCTGGTAGGTTCTGCTCAGATTGATGTGATTGGGAGCGCATCTCGGTTGTTTTATTGGGGGTTTCTGTGGGTCTGTCTTCTGTCCGCCGAGGACGGGGGACTGTCCGAATAGCGGTGGGAACGGCATGGCGTGCATCTAGTTGATTCGGCCTTCGAAGGCGATCGCGAAGGCGTTCAGTGCCGGCTTCCAGCGTGTGGCCCAGCGTGCCCTGCCCGGCCCGGTCGGGTCAAGGGAGCGGGTGACGAGGTACAGGCACTTCAGCGCGGCGGCATCGTCGGGGAAGTGCCCGCGGGCGCGGACCGCACGCCGGTAGCGGGCGTTGAGGGACTCGATCGCGTTGGTCGAGCAGACCACGCGGCGGATCTCCACGTCCCAGTCCAGGAACGGCGCGAACTCGGCCCACGCGCTGCGCCAGAGCCTGCTGATCGCCGGGTACGGGTCGCCCCACTTCGCGTCGAACTCCGCGAACCGCTCCCGGGCCGCGGCCTCAGTCGGGGCCGTGTAGACGGGCTTGAGGTCCTTGCCCATCTCCTCCCAGTAGTGCCTGGAGGCGAACCGGAAGGTGTTGCGGATCAGGTGGATGACGCATGTCTGGACCATGGCGAGCTCCCAGACCGCGGTGATCGCATCCGGCAGGCCCTCGAGCCCGTCGCAGACGGCGATGCACACGTCCTCGACTCCCCGGTTCTTGATCTCGGTCAGGACGCCCAGCCAGAACTTCGCGCCCTCCCCGCCGTCCCCGTCCCCGGCCCAGATCCCCAGGATGTCCCGTTCGCCGTTCACGGTCACGCCCAGGACGACGTAGAAGGGCTTGTTGCGCACCTGCCCATCGCGGACCTTGAGGTGGATCGCGTCTATGAAGAGCACCGGGTAGACGCGGGCGAGCGGCCGGTTGGCCCACTCTGCCAGCTCCCCGGAGACCCTCTCCGTGATCCGGGAGATGGTGTCCTTGGAGACGTTGGCGCCGTAGACCTCCTCGAAGTGGGCCGCGATCTCCCCGGTCGTCAGGCCGCGGGCGCTCAGCGAGAGGACGACCTCGTCGATCCCGTCCAGGCGGCGCTTTCGTTTCCTGACGATCTGCGGCTCGAACGTGCCCTCCCGGTCCCGCGGCACCTCGATCTCCACCGGCCCGATCTCGGTCAGCACGGTCCTGGACCTCGTCCCGTTCCGGACGTTGGGCCCCTCGGCGGCCCCGTGCCGCTCGTGCCCGAGGTGCTCGGTCATCTCCGCTTCGAGCGCTGTCTCCAGCACGGTCTTCGTCAGCCCGGCCAGCAGGCCGCCCGGGCCCACCAACCCCACGCCCTGCTCGCGTGCCTGCGCCAGCAGCTGCTCCGCGAGCTGCCTCTCATCGATGATCTCTCCCGTCACGGGATCGATCATCTCGACGGCGTCGGTCATAGCCCTTCCTTTCGGTCAGGCCACGCCGTTCCCACCGTTAATCGGACACTCCCTCTCAGTAAACGTTCCTTTGATGGGGAAAGCGCTACCGTGTCCGAGGAGTGGATTGACGAGAGCCTCGTACTCGCGCAGTTCGAGCTCGACGAGCATGAAGAGTGGATGCGCGAACTGCTTGCACGCGTCCCGCTCAACTAGTGTCTGAGAGCGGGTGGCGAGGCAGTAGGCCGCGTCGTCGTGGTGGCCGGCGGTGATGTAGTGGCCGGGGCTGGCGGGCCCGGCGGTGTAGGCGGCGGGGTGCTCGAGGACGGCCCAGGGCTGCCCGTGCTCGGCGGCCTCGGTGACGGTGTCGAAGCACTAGCCGGTGCCGGCCTCGATGGGGTCGGGGACGGCGGTGTACTCGTCCACCCACCAGCGGGGGCGGTCTGGGTCGTCGTGTCGGTCTCGCTCACTGTGCTGTCCCTTCGTCGGGGGCCTGTGCGGGGCTCTGGTCGCGGTGTCCGGGGCGGTGGGTGACGCTCACGGGCGCGAACCGGAGGCTGGCGCCGAGCTCGTCGACGTCGAGCTCGGCGCTGGTACGCCTCTGGCCGTCCTTGGCCTGGTAGGTGCGCTCGGTGAGGGTTCCGGTGGCGATGACGCGGGTCCCCTTGGCCAGGGACTTTGCGGCGTTCACGCCGGCGTCGCGCCAGAGGGTGCAGCGGACGAATACGGTCTCCCCGTCCTTCCACGCCCCTGTCTGCCGGTCGTAGATGCGCGGAGTGGTGGCGATGGTGAAGTTCGCGACGGGGGTCCCCGGCCGGGGCGCAGCGGTGAGGTTGCCAGCGACGGACCCGGCCCGCGCCGGCGCCGCCCGGGCAGCGCGGCGCCGGCGTCGTCCAAGGAGCGCACTGCAGCAGTCCCCGTGCCCGGCGTGCGGCGGGACCGCCCGGGGATGGGCGCAGGGCGCAGCGCGGCGTAGAGTGATGGGGGGCGACCGGCAAGCGTGCCTCTGGCTCCACCGCAGCTGACTGCGCCGGCGGGCGCGGGCAGCCTATAGAACGGTCAGCTCATCCTTGGACTCCCCAGCCTCATCCCACCGTCCGGGTGCCCCGCGCGCCGGGGCTGCCCAAGCCGGTCCCTGACCACCAGGATGGCCTTCCGAGTGGCGCCGCCCGGGGCGGCGGGCCCTGGGCCGGGCACGGGGAGGCGGGGACGGAGATGAGCAGCAACTATATCCGGGGCGCCTCGGTCACGGCCCTGGAGTCGCAGGCCGAGATCGGGGCCATGCTCGCAGGGTCGGGCGCTACCGGCTTCCGCTGCACCTGGGAGCACGGCAGAGCCGCGATCGCCTTCATCCACGGCGCCTGCCGCTATCGGATGGTCCTGGACCTGCCGCGCGCGGCGGAGTTCGCCCTGCACCGGCACCCCACGGGCCCGAAGACGGCCCAGGAGAGCGGCCGGCAGCGCTGGCGTGCGCTCTCGGCACTGGTCCGGGCCAAGCTGGAGGCGGTGGACGCCGGCATCGTGGCCTTCGATGACGAGTTCCTCGCCTACACCCTCGAGCACGGCGCAGGCAGGGCGGACGGCGTCCAGCCGCTGCACTCCGGCGGGAAGGACGGGGCATGAACGAGCTCGAGGCCTCGCTGGTCATCAGGGCAGGGGCGGACCAGCTCAAGGCCGCCTCGGCTGACCCCCGCTCGGCCGAGGGGTACACCGCGGTGAAGGCGAACCTCTCCGCCGCCCTGGACGACATCGCCGAGGCCCTTGCGAACTTCGAGTCCGGGGCCCCGCAGCCCAACCGCTCCACCGGCTGGGCCCAGGACCTGCATCGGGTGGCGGACGACCTTGCCGAGCACTAGCAGCCTGGGCCCGGCCGCCGGCCGCGCCGGCCACCCAACCCCCGCCGACCGGGGCCAGGACGCAGCGGAGGGCTCCCATCCTCCCCGGAGGGCGACCTGGAGCTGGTCGCCCGGCACGCCCTGCGCGCCGCGGTCGCCGTCCTCGCCGTGATCGCATCGCCGGCAGGGGGGACGCTGCAGGTCCTCGCTCCTGCCGGGGCACTCCTGTTGACCCCGGCCGAGGGCGTCCCCACCCCAAGGGCGCTCCGGACCCTCCACGGGCGCGGGCAGCCGGCGATTCTGGAGGACCCGGCACAGCTGTTCGGCCCCGCGGCCGCGCGGAAGCTCGGGCAGGTCCTCTCGTTCCCGCTCGGGCCCGGGAGGGCCGGGGAGTGGCTGGTGCTGCTCGCCCGGCCGGCCGGCAGCGCCCCCTTCACCGAGGCGGACCTGGCCTCGGGGGCCGGGTACGGCTCGCACGTCGGGCTGGCCCTGGACCTGGGCCTCGTCCAGCGCCGGCGCGAGGACGCGCTCCTGTCCAGCGACCGCGACCGGATCGCCACCGGGCTGAACGACCTCGTTATCCGGCGCCTATTCGCCGCCGGGATGAGCATGCAGAACCTCGGCCGCACCGCCCCCGACCCGGCCATCCGGGCAGGGATCGCCACGCTCACCGGGGAACTCGATGCGACGATCAGGGAGCTGCGCAGCACCGTCTACTCCCTCCGGCAGGGCCCCCGCGGCCAAGGCCTCGCGCACGCCCTGGTCGACGCCGTCCACGACGCCGTCCGGAACACCGCCCTCGTCCCCCGGGTCAGCGTGGACGGCGCCATCGGGGAGCTGCCCCCAGCCTTGGCACGGGGGATCCTGGCCATCGGCCGGGAAGCCATCGGCGACGCCATCGCCCGCTCCGCGGCAGAGCTGACCGTGACCCTCACCGCCCTCGACGGCTCCCTCGCGCTGACCGTGGAGGACGACGGCACTGCCGCCACCGCCGACCGGGACCGCCGAGCAGCACGCATCGGCGAGCAGGCAGCCGCCCTCGGCGCAACGGCCAGCACCGAAGGAGTCCCAGGCGGGGGCACTAGGGTCACCTCCACCGTGCCCCGGAACTGACCGCACCTGAGCTCCCTGCAGGCTCCGCCGCGGCCGGCACGAGACCCGAGGTGGGGGCCGGACCTCCGCTTCTGGGCGCCCGGGGCGAGGCGGTGTAGTCCAGCCGCCAGCCTACTGCCGGACCCGCCGCGAGAGTCCCCGCGGGCCTGCTCAGCTGCTGCCTGCGCCAGGCCTCCGATCCTGCCCTTCCGTGATGCGGAAAGCGCGTAGACTGGGGTACGGGCGCCCACCGTCTTTGTGCCTCCACCTCTACGGGGAGGCGCCGCCAGGCGCCCGACGACACGTCTCCAGCGAAATCTCCAGCCGTGAACCCTCCGGCACCCCTGCCGCGAGCGACCGCCCCGCGGGCTCCCGCGTGGGCCATCCAGAGAACGACTGAAGGACGTGGAACAATCATGGACACCACCAGGGAATCCATCATCGAGGGTGCCCCCCGCCTGCCCGAGCAGGCCATTGGCCTCGACGCGATCGTCGCCAGTGCCCTGCCCTGGAATCTCGGCACCGCCCGCGGCCCTTCGAAGTACACCGTCATGGTCGCATTGAGCAGACGGGCCGAACCGTACGAGATCGACCTGATTGAGGATCCCTCGACCGCGCGGCGGCTGCGCGACGCCGGCTACGAAGGCGTCAACATCGCCATCGCCGGCCCGTACCTGCTCGTGGAGCACACCAACCTCGAACAGCTCAGGGCAGGTCTGGCGGGCGCGCTTGCCTGCCTGTTCCGGGACGTCTCGATCGCAGCCCTGGCGCAACACGGCCAGCGGCGCTCCGAGCTCGAAGCCCTGGTACTGCTCGAGCGGGACCGCAGGGAGGCGGTGGAGGCCCTCGCCGCAGGAGTCCGATTCACCTGCTGAAACTAGGGCTCCTTCCGGGGAGGCACTGCGACGCGGCCCGAGCAGACCCTTGAAGAGACCCCCCGGCATCCGCCGCAGCCCTCTCCGCCCTCCCGGCCGCGGAACCTGCGGGGGCAACGAACGATCGGCGAAGGCCCCGGCGAGAGCCACTGCAGCGGTGGCGGGGGCGAGGGGCCACGCGGTCTTGGCGTCTCACCCCGGGCCTCACCCCTTGAGCGAACCCGCGGCGATGCCCTCGATGAAGTACCGCTGGCCCACGGCGAAGATGACCATCATCGGCAGCGTCACCAGCAAGGACGCCACCATCACGAACTGGTAGTCGCCGTGGCCGCCCGCCGTCGGCGAGTACATCGTCATCGCGTAGGCGACGCCGAGCGGCACGGTGTACCCCTTCGGGTCGCCGAAGTTGAGGTAGATGAGCGGGCCCGCGAAGTTGTTCCACGACGCCTGGAACTCGAAGATGAACACGATGATCGCGCTGGGCAGCGCGAGCGGGAAGGCGATCCTGCGGAACAGCCCGAAGAACGAGCACCCGTCGATGCGCGCCGCCTCGAACAGGTCCCGCGGCAGGGACAGGTAGAACTGCCGCATGAGGAAGATGTAGAACGCGGAGCCGAACAGCGTCCCGCCCCACAGCGGCACGGTCGTCCCGAGCCAGCCGAGGGTCTTCCAGATGAGGTAGTTCGGAATGAGCGTGACGGCCCCCGGGAGCATCATCGTGCCCAGGAGGATGCCGAAGAGGATCTTCTGCCCGGGGAAACGGAAGTAGGCGAATCCGAAGGCGATGGCCGAGCTGGTCAGGGTCACGATGGTGGCCGACGCCAGCGCGATGAACACCGAGTTGAAGACCCAGCTGAGCAGCGGCAGCTGGTTCCAGACCTCCGCGTAGTTCTCGGGCGTGGGCGTCAGCGGGATGAGCCGGTTGTCGAACACCTCACCGCGCGGCTTGAGCGAGGCGGCGAGCAGCCAGGCAAATGGGTACATGAACAGCAGGGCGAAGCCGACGAGCAGCAGCCAGCGGATGCCCTGGCCCAGCCGCCGGGCCAGCCTGCTGCGGCGCTCCCCGGCCCATTGGACGTCGGCCGGATTCGAAGGCCGCCGCCCGGCCCTCTCGACCGTGCTGGCGCCCTCCCCGGCAAGCGGCACCGACGGTGCCCCTGCCGGCGCGGCGGCGGGCCCCGCCGTCGTGCCAGGTTCCAGCCCGGGGTTGACGTTGCTCACGGGCGGTCACCCCCCTCGTAGTGGACCAAGCGGTTCCCGACCCTGATCTGGACCACGGTGATGACCATGATGATCACGAACAGCAGCCATGCCATGGCCGCGGCGGGCCCGAAATTGAAGTGCTGGAACGCCTGCTGGTACAGGTACACCCCGTAGAAGCGGGCCGCGTCGGGGACGCTGGAGTTCCCGTCGCGGTAGAACAGCAGGTACGCCTGGTCGAAGATCTGCAGGGCCGCGATCGTGTTGACGATGACCAGGAAGAACAGCGTCGGCGAGATCATCGGGATGGTGATGTAGAAGAACTGCTGCCGCCGGCTTGCCCCGTCCGTCGCAGCCGCCTCGTAGAGCTCCTTCGGCACCGCCTGCAGCGCCGCGAGCAGGATGACGGTCGTGCCGCCCACGCCCCACAGGCTCATGAGCACGATCGAGGGCTTCATCCAGACCGGGTCCGAGAGCCACTGCGGTCCAGCGATCCCGAATAGCCCGAGGAAGTTGTTGATCGCGCCGCTGTTGCCGTTCAGCAGCAGCAGGAACACCGCCGCCGTCGCCACACCCGGGGTCATCTTCGGCAGGTAGTAGACCAGCCGGAAGAAGCCGGAGCCGCGCTTGACGCCGTTCAGCAGCGAGGCGAGCAGGAGCGCGAAGGCGATGTCCAGCGGGACCGCCATGAGGGCATAGACGAACGTGTTGCCGAGCGAGCCGAGGACGTTCGGGTCCTCGGCCAGCAGGCGGTAGTTCTCAAACCCTGCCGGCGAGCTGGCTCCCGTCGCCAGGTCGTAGTTCTGGAACGAGAGCACCAGGCTCCAGCCCATCGAGATCACGGTGAAGATCAGCAGTCCGGCGATCCACGGCGAGATGAAGAGGTACCCCGCGATGGACTCCCGGACGTTGTACTTCCTCGACCGGGTGCGCTGGCTCGTGCGCGTGCCCACAGGGATCAGTGATTCTGCCCGGCCGAGGTCTGCTGCCAGGCGCGCATGGCGGTGTCCTGTGCGTCCTTCAGGGCGGCGGTCGGGTCCTTCTCCCCGGACAGGGCCACGGCCACGGCGTTGGCGAGCGAGTCCTTGATGGTCTGCCCGGCCGGCGAGCTGCCGAACGAGGCCGTGTTGTCGAGCGTGGAGTAGGAGGTCTTGATCAGCTGGTCGAAGTCCGCGTTGCCGGACGGGGTGACGTGCGCGTCCCGGACAGCCTTGTCCGCGGCGGGCGAGCCCGTGAACAAGCCGGTGTTGATGGAGTTCTTCTTCTGGACGGTCTGGGCCCGGGCATCCCCGGCGGCCTTCCACGCGTCCAGCGAGGTGGCCTTGATGGCCCAGGCACACGCCGCCGAGGGGTTCTTCGCCGCGGTCGGGATCGCGAGCGAGGCGCCGCCGGCGTAGCCGATCGGCTTGCCCTGGAGCGTCTTGATCGGCGCGCCGACGACGCTGACGTCGCCCTTCGTGTTGGACAGGACGTTGATGTACCACTGGGCCCACGTCTGGGCGCCCACCTGGTGCTTCACGTACTGGTTCTGGTTGCCGAACACGTCCATCGAGTCCTTGAACGACTTGATGGCCGCGTAGCCACCCTGGGCGTCCATGAGCTGCTTCATCCAAGTGAGTGCCTTGACGTTGTCGCCGTTGTCCAGCGTCGGCTTGCCGTCGCCGTCCATCGCGTTGCCTCCGAAGACCTGCAGCCAGAGGTCGGCCGAGCCGGGGAGGTCGGGATCGAACCCGATCACGGAGGGCTTGCCGCCCGAGGCCTTGTACATCTTCTGGGCGGCCGCGATGATCTGGTCCGGCTTGGAGGTGTCGAGCTGGTCCTCGGTCACGCCGGCGGCCTGCATGACGGTCTTGTCCGCGATGAGCATGGACGTCTGGAAGAACTGCGGAACCGCGTACACCTTGTCCTTGTAGGTGACGCTCTTGACCGCGGCCGGGTAGTACTGGTCGTTCGGGGTGACTCCCCAGAGCGAGAAGCACGCATCGAGGGGCTGGATCAGGCCCTTGTCGGCCAGGGTCGGAACCATGCTGCGGTCCACCTGGATGAGGTCGGGGACCTGGCCGGAGGCCGCCTGCGCCGCGAACTTCTGGGCGTCGAAGTTCGTCGTGTCCATGGACACCTCGGCGGGTGCCACCGCCTGGGTGGCGAGGTCCGAACGGGCCTTGCCGACCTCATCGGAGGGGTTGTAGCCGCTCGTCTTGAGCGTCCCCGACTGGTCCTTGCTGAAGGCTCCCGTGCCGCCGGAGCTGCTCGGAGCCGCCGAGCCGCCGGAGTTCGCCGCCGGGTTGCACCCGGTGAGCGCAAGGAGTACGGAGACGGACAGCGCCGCGACGGCGGACATGTTCCTGTGGGCCGGCATTGGCCCCCCTCTCTGGATGCCCCAGCACTCGTGCCGGGGGAGCTTCAGGCCCTAGGCTGTCCCCTCCTGCCAGAGAACGAATGGGCCCCCCAATTACGCGAAGGGTATCCACATCCGGGCTGCTCAGCGGCGCACCTCCTACGCGTGTCGGTTCTCGCGCCGGTGCGGCCG
The DNA here is from genome assembly GCF_039531875.1 of Sinomonas flava. Lineage (NCBI taxonomy): Bacteria > Bacillati > Actinomycetota > Actinomycetes > Micrococcales > Micrococcaceae > Sinomonas > Sinomonas flava. Next base: position 111,837 of record NZ_BAAAQW010000011.1, read on the forward strand.
CACGGCTCCTCCCTTGCCCGAAGGTCCGCTCGACGCTATTCTAGAAATACCCCTAGGGGTATTGAGAGCGACAAGAAGGAGAATCCCATGTGCAGCCCCGCGACGTGCTCGACCTGCGGCAAGGTGACCTGGGCTGGCTGCGGCCAGCACATCGACCAGGTCTTCGCGAACGTCCCCCAGGATCGCCGCTGCCCCGGCCACGACTCCGGCACCGGGTCCAACGCGAGCTTCATCAACAAGCTGCTCTCGTTCCGGTGAGCAGCCGCTGGCCGGTCGTCACGACGTGGACGGCAGCCCGCTGGGGAGTCGGCGCGGCGGCCGCGGTGCTTTCCGCGGCCGCCCTGGTGTTCGCCAACGGCGCGTTCGACGGCGCCGCCCTCCCGGGTGCCGCGTGGACCGGAGCGCTCGTGCTCGCGGGCTCGGCTGCGCTCGGGCTGCTCATCGCCAGCCTCGTGGGAGCCCCGATCGGCGCCGAGGCGACCTTCTGCGACCTCCGCGGCCCGCTGTTCGGCGCGATCGGGCTGCTGCTGGCCACCACGCAGAGCCGGTCGGGCCTCCTCGTGCAGATCTTCGCCGGCCTGCCCCTGGACGCGATCCGCTGGGGAGTGCAGCCCGCGGTGGGGGTCGCCGCCGTCGTGCTCATGGCCGTCGCATTGTCAGCGCGGCTCAAGCTCGAGCGCGACGCCCTGGCCGATCCGGCGGCGGCACAGGCCTGCGCGACCTGCGTGCCGATCCGGCCCGGGCCAAGGTAGTCACGGAATCTCCGGCGCCTCGGCCTTGGCCGCAAGGAGGCCCAGGAGGAGCCGGTCCCGTGCCGCGAGCGCCGCGGCCCAGTCGTGTCCCGCGAGCTCGTCCTCGACGCCCTCGGCCATGGTGCTGACATACTCGTCGGTCTCGGGGTATTCGCCGAGGTCCCTCGCCCAGTCCCGCATGGCCGGCCCGAGGTGCTCGAGGAAGTGGGAGATCCCGCCGTCGCCGCCGCCCGCGTGCATCGTGAGGAAGGGGCCCATGAGCGCCCAGCGGAGGCCGGGCCCGTAGGAGATCGCGGTGTCGATGTCCGCCACGCTCGCGACCCCGGTGCGGACGAGATGGAACATCTCCCGCCACAGCGCGTCCTGAAGCCGGTTCGCCACGTGGCCCGGAACCTCTCGGTTGATCCGGATCGGCTTCTTCCCGATCCCGGCGTAGAAGGCGAGGGCCCGCTCGACGTTCTCCGAGGAGGTCTGCTCTCCGCCGAGCACCTCCACGAGCGGGATGAGGTGCGGCGGGTTGAATGGGTGCCCGAGCACGAGCCGCTCGGGGTGGCGCATGCCCTTCTGGGCCTCGGACACGAGCAGCCCGGACGACGACGTCGCGATCAGTACGTCCTCGCCGACGCCCTGTTCGATCTCGGCGAGGATGGAGCGCTTGACGTCGAGGCGTTCCGGGCCGTTCTCCTGCACGAAGTCCGCTCCGCGGGCCGCGTCGGCGATCGACGGCGCGAACTCCAGCCGGTCTCTGGACGCGCCCTCGTCGAGTCCGAGCGTCTCGAGCGTGGGCCAGAAGCCGTCAATCCGCTCGCGCAGCGCCTGCTGCGCCCCCGGAGCGGGATCGCTCGCGACCACCCGGAACCCGCGCGCGAGGTAGTACGCTGCCCAGCTCGCGCCGATGAGGCCGGTGCCGACCACCGCGATGGTCCCGTCCGTCATGCCAGTCCTCCCGTGCCCGTCACAGTGCCTTCCAATCACAGCGCTTTCCAATCACAGCGCCTTCACCGCCGTGAGCACCTTCGTGAGCGAATCCTTCGCGTCTCCGAAGAGCAGCGTGGTCTGCGGCTCGTACAGGAGCTCGTTCTCGATCCCCGCGAAGCCCGGCCGCATGGACCGCTTGAGGAACACGACCTGCTTCGCGTCCGCGACCTCCAGGATCGGCATGCCGTAGATCGGCGATCCGGGGGTGGACTTCGCGGCGGGATTCACGACGTCGTTCGCGCCCACCACGAGCGCGACGTCGGCCTGCCGGAAGTCGCCGTTGACCTCGGCCATCTCCTTGAGCGACTCGTAGGGGACGTTCGCCTCCGCGAGGAGGACGTTCATGTGCCCCGGCATGCGCCCGGCGACGGGATGGATCGCGAACTCGACCTCGGTGCCGCGCGCCTCGAGGGCCTGCGCGAGCTCGGCGGCGGTGTGCTGGCCCTGGGCGACGGCGAGCCCGTACCCGGGCACGATGATGACCTTCTGGGCGTACCCGAGGAGGATCGCGACGTCTTCCGCGGTGCTCGAGCGCACCGGGCGCTCGGAGATGGCGGTGGAGCCCGCCGTCGAGCCTCCGCGGAACGCGCCGAACATGATGTGGGAGACGCTGCGGCCCATCGCCGCGGCCATGAGCCGGGTCAGGATCGTGCCGGAGGCTCCCACGAGCGTGCCCGCGACAACGAGCAGCACGTTGCCGAGGACGAGGCCGGACGCCGCCACCGCGAGGCCCGTGAAGGCGTTGAGCAGCGAGATGACGATCGGCACGTCTGCCCCTCCCACGGGCAGCACCAGCAGGACTCCGGCCACGAGGCCCAGCGCGAGGAGCACGACGGCGACCACGGTGGACCCGGCGGACAGCGGCAGCACGACCACGAAGCCCGCGGCGACGGCGGCGGCGAGGAGCACGGCGCCCATGAGCGTCGGAAGGCCCGGGAAGGCGATCGGCCGGGTGGTCATGAGCTCCTGGAGCTTCGCGAACGTCACGGCAGAGCCCGCGAACGAGAGGGCCCCGACCAGCAGCGTGAACACGATCGCGAGGCGTACCCACGCATCGTCTGCGTGCGGGAGCTCGAGCAGCGCCACGAGCGCCGCGGCGCCGCCGCCCACACCGTTGAAGAGGGCCACAAGCTGCGGCATCTGGGTCATCTGGACCCGACGCGCGACTGGTGCGGCGATGGCCGCCCCCACCGCGATCGCCGCGAGGATCCACGGGATGTTGCCGAGCCGGCTCGAGAGGAACACCGTCACGAGGGCCACAAGCGCACCGAACGCCCCGACGAGGTTGCCGCGCCGCGCATGCTTCGGCGAGGACAGGCCTTTGAGGGCGAGGATGAAGCACACGGCCGCGACCAGGTACAGCCGCGCCGTCCACGTCGGGTCCAGAACGGGAGTCACCTGCCCGCCTCCTGGCGCCCGGTACCCGGCTGCCCGGCGGCCGGCGCCTTCCGTCCACGGAACATCTCGAGCATGCGGTCCGTCACGACGAACCCGCCCACGAGGTTCGCCGTGGCGAGCACGACGGCGAGCAGCGCCACCGCGAGCACCCACGCGTCGGCCGCCTGCCCGGCAACGGTGATCGCGCCGACGAGGATGATGCCGTGGATCGCATTCGCCCCCGACATCAGGGGAGTGTGCAGGATGCTCGAGACCTTCGAGACCACCTCGAAGCCGACGAACACCGCCAGCACCGTGATCGTCAGCAGTTCGATGCCGCCCATCAGCCTGCTCCTTCCTCGGTCTCGTCGATCTCACCCGGCGGGGCCTCGGCCGAGGCGAGCGCAGCGAGGGCCTCGGCGGTGGGCTCGTGCCGCACCTCGCCGTCGTGCGTCAGGCACGCGCCGGCGACCACCTCGTCGCTGAAGTCGGGCGCCACCGTGCCGTCCGCCCCGGGCACGAGCAGGGCGATGAAGTTCGCGACGTTCTTCGCGTACAGCCGCGAGGCGTCGGCGGCCATCGCGGAGGCCGCGTCCTTGAGCCCGACGACGGTGATTTCCCCCGCGCCGTCGGCCGTCGGAACGCGGAGGTCCTGGCCGGGAACGGAGCCCTCGACGTTGCCGCCCGACTCCGCGGCCATGTCCACGACGACGGATCCGGGGCGCATCCGGGCGACCATGTCCCGGGTGACGAGGAGCGGGGCCCGGCGGCCGGGGACGGCGGCGGTCGTGATGAGGACGTCGGCGTCGGCGACGTGCGGCGCGAGGAGCTCGCGCTGGAGCGCCCCCCTGTCGGCGGTGAGCTCGCGGGCGTACCCGCCGGCGGCCTCCCCTTCAACGTCGAGCCGGATGAAGGTACCGCCCATGGAGGCGACCTCGTCCGCGGAGGCTGGCCGGATGTCGTTCGCGGAGACGCGCGCGCCGAGCCTCTTGGCCGTGCCGATGGCCTGCAGGCCTGCGACCCCGGCGCCGAGGACGAGGACCTTTGCTGGCGGGACGGTCCCGGCAGCCGTCATGTAGAGCGGGAAGAAGCGCGGCAGGCGGATCGCGGCCTCGAGCACGCACCGGTAGCCGGTCACGAGGGCCTGGGAGGTGAGCGCGTCCATGGACTGGGCGCGGGAGATGCGCGGGACGAGCTCGAGTGCGAACGCGGTGACCCGCGCGTCGGCGAGCGCCCGGACCGTGGGAAGGTCAGTGGAGGGCGACGCCAGCCCGACGGTCACGACACCGGGCTTGAGCCGCGCGGCCGTGCCCGGCGCGAGGGCGCGGACGTGGGCCACGACGTCGACGGCGGCAGGGTCCAGCGAGGAGGCAACCTCTGCCCCCGCCTCGGTGTAGGAGGCGTCGGAGTGGCCGGCCGCCGTCCCCGCACCCGACTCGACGATGACCTCTAGTCCGAGGCCCACGAGCTGCCGCACGGATTCGGGCGTGGCCGCGACGCGCTGCTCCCCGGCAAGACGTTCCCTCGCAATCCCGACCTTCACGCGCGCATCCTCCGCTCTGCCGGCCCCGCTGCCGCCCGTGAGCCGAGTCTATGTGCCAGGCCCTGCTGGAGCAGGGAGCAGGTTCAGGGAAAACGCGCCGGGTGGGGGCGCCCGCGGGCGTCAGCCCTGGGCCGCCCCTCCCTGCTGGCCCGAGTTCACGTTGATCAGCCACGCCATGCCGTATCTGTCCGTCAGCATGCCGAACACGTCGCCCCACGGCGCACGCTCCATGGGCACGGTGACCCTGCCACCGTCGGCCAGCCTGTCCCAGTAGCCGCGCAGCTGGGACTCGTCGTCGCCGGAGAGCGAGAGGGAGATGCTGCTGCCCTCGGTGTGGGGCATGCCTTCGGGCGTGTCCGAGCCCATGAGGACCAGTCCGTTGGGGGTGACGAGCATGCCGTGCATGACCTTGTCCGCCTCCGACGCCGGCATGCCGGGGGCGTCCCCGCCAGCGTCCGCGGGGGGCCGGAACTCCCCGAACGTGCTGATGGTGAGGTCGCCGCCGAAGACCGACTGGTAGAACGTGAGGGCCTCGCGGGCTTTTCCCGTGAAGCTGAGGTAGGGATTGAGGAGCGTGGGCACGATGGATCCTTCCGCGGAAGTGGCGAGGGGGGACGAGGTGGCTACGAGTGACCGGTCGGCGTGTCGTCGCCCGCGATGTTCACGAGCCACGCGATGCCGAATCGGTCCGTGAGCATGCCGAAGGTGTCGCCCCAGATGGCCTTCTCGAGCGGCATCGAGACGGTGGCGCCGTCGGAGAGCCGGTCCCAGTACCCGCGTAGCTCACCCTCCGATTCGGAGTCGCCGCTGAGCGAGATCGAGAAGTTGTTCCCGGGCGCATACTCCATGCGTGCTGGCGTGTCCGAGGCCATCAGCGTGAAGCCGCTCGGCGTCGTGAGCAGGGAGTGCATCACCAGATCCGCCTCGGAGGGATCCTGGGCCGCGTGGAGGTCCGCGAAGGTGGAGATCGTGAGGTCACCGCCCAGCACCGACTGGTAGAACGTCATCGCGTCCCGGGTGGTGTCCTTGAAGCTGATGTAGGGGTTCAGTGTCGCTGTCACAGCCGCTCCTTGCGTCGCAGATCCTCGCTGACGAGCGTGAGCCTACGCCCGGGCACCGACACTTTGAACCCCCCGCAGCTCGCTCCCGCCTCAGCCCACGAGCCGCTCGAGGTGTGCGACCACCGCGGCCCGCTTGGGCGAGCGCGGCGGGAGGAGGCGGAGGGCGGTCCGCCACGCCTCGAGATCGTCGGCGGCCTCAGGCAGGCGCAGGTAGTGCAGCACGACGTCGACCGCCGCACTGCCGACCACTGCCTCCCGCAGCGTCGCGGACAGCTCCTCGCGGAGCTCGGTGATGGCAGGCGCCTCCGAGCGCGGCAGGAGCTGCCCTCCGTAGGACCCGAGTGCCTGGCGGTGCGACCCCCGCTCGAGCAGGGCCAGCGCATGCATCGAGTCGACCTCGAGCCCCTCCACGCGGTACGGCCGCGAAAGGAGCCGGACGCCGGTTCCCGAGGCGTCGAGCGCCTTGCGCAGCCGCACGAGCTCGGCCCGCAGGGTCACGGGCGGCACGGCCTGGGTGTAGAGGCGCTCGGCGAGCTCCTCGGCCGTGAGCCCGCGCGGGTTGCCGGCGAGCAGGACGAGGATCTCGGAGTGGCGCACGCTCAGGCTCAGCTCCCGTGCACCCGCGCGGAGGATCCCCTGGTCCCGACCGGTGACCGATAGGACCGCTGGCCCAGCCGAGGGCCCGGCGCCGGTACGGTTCCCACCGCCCGGGGGGACCGGCGTCGTGCGCTGCGCCGCCTTGGCGAGGCCGCGCAGCCTCTCCTCGGCGGCGGCGACGGCGGCGCGGAGCCACGGGAGCGCGTGCCCGGCCGCAGCCTGCTCGCCGCCCGTGATGTCGACGACGCCGATCGGGTCGCCGGTGCGGGGATCGCGGATCGGGACCGCGGTGCACGAGAAGGCCTCCGCGAGGGGGCTGAAATGCTCTGCTCCGCGGATCTGGACCGCACCGCCGGTGGCCAGCGCCGTGCCGGGGGCAGACGTGCCGATGCTGGACTCGGACCAGTCGGCGCCTTCGAGGAACGCCATGCCCTCGGCGCGGCGGCGCACCGAGGCATCGCCGCCGAGCCACAGGAGCCTGCTGTCGGCGTCCCCGACCGCCACGAGGATGCCGGAGTCGCGCGCGGGCTGCACGAGGAGTTCCTCGATCACGGGCATGACCCGCGCGAGGGCGTGGCTCTCCCGGTAGGAGGCCAGCTCGTCGTCGTCGAGGACGTCTGTGACGACCGCATCCTCGCGGCGCGGGTGCGCAGCGAGAGACCGACGCCACGAGTCAGCGACGACGGGCCGCTCCGGGGCGTCCACCGGGTCCTGTGTGCGCACGTCCACCCACCCCTTCATGTGTGCCGTGGCTCACAAGTGTATCGCGGTCGCCCGGATCCTCCGTGGGAGGAGGTTGCACGCACGTTGCACCGGCACGCGCTGCGCTCCCGCCCCGGGCCAATCCTCTGGCGGGGGGCGCTCAGGCGCGGCCGGTCACGCAGTGCCTGTCAGGTCGACGACGTGGCCCTGAGCCGCCCCCTCGCGGAGGAACGCGATGGCCCGCTTGACCTCGTCGAGGCTCGGGAAGCCACCGAGGTCCGCGACGACGCGACCGTCCCCGGTGCAGAGCTGGACCAGATACGCGCCGGCACCCTTGCCGCCGCGACGTACTTCAAACCTTGCTGGCATGAGCAGACACCCTCCTGCATTCTCGCCCCATGCGCGTGTGACGCGCATGACATCTGTGCGTTCGAGGCTAGCCACAGGAATGCGAGATTTCGCCTTACCACTGAGTACGTGACTTTTCTCGACGCCCCGCCGTAGCCGAGGGAGGCGCGAAACGGAGCCGCCGAGATCTGCTTACGGCCCGATTACCGGCCGGAAACAGCATGGAAACCGGTCCCCGGGACACTGGTCTCACCAGCGCACATGTTCGAGAAGGGGCAGACGATGACCGCCGATACCCACAGCCGGATCCGCCGCCTCACCGACATCCGTCGGGGCGAACTCATCGAGGCCCGCAGCGGGCAGACCGTGCTGCGCGGAACGGTCTACGACACGGCACCCGGGGTGGGGCTCGTCTGGATCAGGCTCGAGGCGAGCCACGCGCGCCGCGCGGTGCAGTCCGAGGACTTCACCCTCTGGCACGTGCGCGACCACGCTGCCTGAGCGTCCGCCGCCATCGCAGCAGGACCCCAGCTGGTCATCCGCCGGCGATCGACTGGATGACCAGCACCTCCTGACCAGCGGCCACGTGGGTCTCCAGACCTTGGAGGGAACGGACGCTCTCCCCGCCGACATAGACGTTCACATGCCGGCGCAGCGACCCCCGCTCATCCCGCAGCCTCCGGCCGAGCACCGGGAACTGGGCCGCGACGGCGTCGAGGGCCGCGCTCACGGTGCTCGCCTCGGCGTCCGGAACCTCGAACTCGGTGCGGCCTCCGGCCACGTCCGCGAGGACGGAGGGCACGACGACGGTGACCGCCACGCTCAGACGCCCTGGCCGCCGTCGAGCACGGCCGCCCGCACGCACAGCACATCGGGGAGCCTCGAGACGACCTCACGGAAGCTCTCGCCCTCGTCGGCGCTTGCGTAGACCGAGCCGCCGCGGGTGCCGAAGTAGACGCCGACCGGATCCGCGGCGTCGACGCACGCGGCGTCGCGGAGCACGGTGTTCCAGTCGTACTCGGGCAGGCCTGCGTCCAGGCGGCGCCACGTGGAGCCGGCGTCGTCGGTGCGGTGGACTGCGAGGCGGCCCTCGGGCGCCACGCGCTCCCAATCGGAGACCAGCGGCACGACCCACGCAGTCCCGCTGCGGCGGGGGTGCGTCAGCATGACGAAGCCGAAGTCCGCCGGGAGGCCGTCTGCAATCGAGGTCCAGGTGTCCCCCGCATCGTCGCTGCGGTATACGCCCCGGTGGTTCTGGGCGTAGAGGCGGCCGTCTGCATCCCTCGCGATCTTGTGCACGCACTGGCCGACCTCGGGCTCGGGGTCGGGAAGGAAGTACGCGGAGATGCCGTGGTTCCGCGCCGACCAGCTCGCTCCGCCGTCGCTGCTCATGTACACGCCGCCGGCGCTGATCGCGAGGTGGATCCGGTCATCGTCAGCGGGATCGGGGACCACGGTGTGGACGGCCGCGCCGCCGGCCCCCGGACCCCACCTGTCCCTGTCGGGGTGCTCCCAGAGCGCGCGGTTGAGCTCGAACGTCTCGCCGCCGTCCGTCGACTTCCACACTGAGATCGGCTCGGCGCCCACCCAGACGACCCCAGGCCGGTCCTCGCTATCCGGGCGGATCTGCCAGATGCGCTCCACGGCAGCGTCCGTATCCTCAGGGAACACGACCGACCCCGCCTCGGGCTCGGTCCACGTCGCTCCGAGGTCATCGGAATGTGCAACCGTCGGGCCGAAGTGCTCCGAACGGACGCCGACCAGAAGCCGGGTACGGCCGCCGCGCGTGTCGATCCCGACAGAGGGGATCTCCTGCATGAGGAACTGCGGTGCTCCGAGGGCCCAGGTGGTGCGGTCCTGACTCGTAGCGAGCCACAGGCCCTTCTTCGTGCCGATGGCCAGAAGGTATCGGGGAGAGTCCATGCGCCTATTCGAGCACCCGCGCACGACGCCGACAAGGACGGGCGGCGCTCTCCGCACCGGCGGCGGGGGCGCGGCAACCAGGTTGGGGCGCGCTGGGCGCGCGAATGCTGGCCAAGGGCAGTTCTGCCAGGTAGTGTTTTTTATGTGCCAGCGCACACTCAGTTTTCTTTGGAAGCTTGGGAGTGAGGGCGGCACCAGAGAACCGCCTCGGAGCGCACACCCCCCCAATTGTGCGCTCCGGGGCCCTCTCTTTTTTCCTGCGGTTCGCCGTTGTGGGCGGGGCTTGCCCGCGGCGTGAGTTAAATGCAGGGAGCCCCCCGGCGGGTGCTGGGGGGCTCGACCTGGTGGTGTTGTCCGGCGGTGTCCTACTCTCCCACACCCTCGCGGGTGCAGTACCATCGGCGCTGTGGGTCTTAGCTTCCGGGTTCGGGATGGGACCGGGCGTTTCCCCCACGCTGTGACCGCCGTAACCCTGTGTCCCGTCCTGTCCCCCCGGGGTGGGGGGTGGTGGGAAGCGTGTGGTCACGGTGTGTTTCCGTGCGGTGTATTCGGTTGTGGGTGGTGCCGGGGTTTGTTGTCCGGGGACCGTATGGTGGACGCGTAGCAGTGTTCCCTTCCCCCCGGCCCCGCTCTTGCGGTTGGGGTGGGGGGTGTGTTTCAGGTTGTCGGCCTATTAGTAC
>NZ_BAAAQW010000012.1:0-24008 GCF_039531875.1 Sinomonas flava
GCCCCTCCAGTAGAAACAACCACCACCCGGCGGCCGCCCCGTCCCGAAGCAACTTCTCAAACCTACCCGCCGCTTCTCGTCAAGTCAAATCGACCGTTTCCGGTTGTTTTTGCTCGAATGATCAGCGGGACTGTCGCGCCGTGTCGGAGTGTTTCCCCGTGCCCGGCGCGGGATAGAACTGTACCACCGTTCCGGCGCGGATGCCAACCCCGGCTCCCGGACGCCCGCGGGCCCCGGAACCACTGGGGGTTCAGGGGCCCGCGGCACGGTTTGTCCCGGTCGGCTTCTCCCTGTCGGGATCGACCCGGCTCAGACCTCTGTCAGGCGTCCGGGGTGTCCCCCGAATCGGGAACGAGATAGACCACTCCGAGCGGCGGCAGCGTGAGCACGGCCGTTGCGGCCTTGCCGTCCCACTCGCCTTCCTCTGCCATGACGTACCCGCTGTTCGTCACGCCGGAGCCGCCGTACTCCTTGGCGTCGGTGTTCAGCAGTTCCCGCCAGCGGCCAGCGCGCGGCAGGCCCACGGTGTAGTCGATGTGCGGGTTGCCCGCGAAGTTCGCTATGCAGACCAGCGGCTCGCCGTCGGCGGACCAGCGGATGAACGAGATCGTGTTGTGGCTGTCGTCGTCGCCGCGGATCCACTCGTAGCCCGCGGGATCGAAGTCCTTCTCGTACAGCGCCGGCGTGGCCCGGTAGACCGTGTTGAGCTCACGGATCAGGGACTGCAGGCCGCGGTGGGGCTCGAGGTCAGCGAGCCACCAGTCGAGGCCGTACTCCTGATTCCACTCGCTCTCCTGGCCGAACTCGCAGCCCATGAAGATCAGTTGCTTGCCCGGGTGCGCCCACTGGAAGGCGTAGAACGCGCGAAGGTTCGCCAACTGCTGCCACCGGTCCCCCGGCATCTTGCGCAGCATGGAGCCCTTGCCGTGCACAACCTCGTCGTGGCTGATTGGCAGGAGGAAGTTCTCACTGAACGCGTACACGATCGAGAACGTCATCTTGTTGTGGTGCCAGCGCCGGTTGACCGGGTCTTCCTCCACGTACTGGAGGGAGTCGTGCATCCAGCCCATGTTCCACTTCAGCCCGAATCCGAGGCCGTTGACCGACGTCGGCTTGGTCACGCCCGGGAAGGCCGTCGACTCCTCAGCGATCATGGCGATCCCCGGGTTGCGCTTGTACGCAGTGGCGTTGGCCTCCTGGAGGAACGAGATCGCCTCGAGGTTCTCGCGGCCGCCGAACTGGTTGGGCCGCCACTGTCCCTCGGCCCGGGAGTAGTCCAGATACAGCATCGACGCGACCGCGTCGACGCGCAGCGCATCGACGTGGAACTCCTCGAGCCAGTACAGGGCGTTCGCCACCAGGAAGTTGCGCACCTCTGTGCGGCCGAAGTTGAAGATGAGCGTGCCCCAGTCCGGGTGCTCGCCCTGCATGGGGTCAGCGTGCTCGTACAGCGCCTCGCCGTCGAACTTCGCGAGCGCCCACTCGTCCTTCGGGAAGTGCGCGGGCACCCAGTCCACGATCACGCCGATGCCCGCCTGATGGAGCTGGTCGACGAGGTACCGGAAGTCGTCCGGGTGGCCGAACCGGGAGCTGGGCGCGTAGTAGGACGTGACCTGGTAGCCCCACGAGCCTCCGAACGGGTGCTCCGCCACGGGCATGAACTCGACGTGGGTGAAGCCCATCCAGGTGACGTACTCGACCAGCTGCTCTGCCAGCTCGCGGTACCCGAGCCCCGGGCGCCAGGACCCGAGGTGGACCTCGTACACGCTCATCGGGGCGTCGAGGGGATCGGTGGCCGCGCGCTCGGCCATCCAGGCATCGTCCTTGAAGGCGTACCGGGACTCGATGACGCGCGACGCCGTCTGCGGCGGCACCTCGGTGCCGAACGCCATCGGGTCCGCACGCTCGACCCAGTGTCCGTGCTTGGTGAGGATCCCGAACTTGTAGCACATGCCTGCTACTACGCCCGGGATGAAGATCTCCCAGATGCCGGAGGAGCCCAGGCTGCGCATGCTGTGCTCGCGGCCGTCCCAGCCGTTGAAGTCGCCCTTCACCTGCACAGCCTGGGCGTTCGGCGCCCAGACGGTGAACGCCGTGCCCTCGACGTTGCCGAGCACGGAGTGATGCCGCTCGACCCGCGCACCGAGGGCCTTCCACAGCTCCTCGTGCCGGCCTTCGCCGATGAGGTGGAGGTCCAGCTCGCCGATGCTCGGCATGTAGCGGTAGGGGTCATCGAGGGTCACGAAGTGGCCCTCGCCGTACTCGACCTCGAGGCGGTAGTCGGGCACGTGCCCGGTGTCCGACTCTGGGACGGTGCCGACCCACACGCCGTGGGCCTCGTGGCGCAGCGGCACGCGGCCCGCAGGCGTGAGCACCGTGACGCCCTGGGCGAGGTGCTTCACCGTCCGGAAGGTGACGGTTCCGTCGCCGTCGAGATGAGCACCGAGCACGGCGTGGGGGGCGTGGTATGCCCCGGCTGCGAGCTTCGCGATCACATCGCCGTCAACCGGTATCGCAGCCTTCTCGCCCGCACCGGGCGCGACGTGCGACGGGAGGGAGGCCCCGCCGTCGGACACCGAGGCTGCGGCCAGCGCCGCTCCGCGCACCGCGCCGTCGTCCGCCGCGTCCCGCCGGCCGATCGCTTCCTGCTCCGCCGCGCCGGCGGCGTTCGTTCCGTGCTCCCCGTGTGGTGACACGTCCGTCTCCTCTCCAGGCAGCGAGACCGCCGCCCCATGTGCTGTCCCGGGGCCCGCGTGGGCGGCACCCCCAGCGATGCTCTCCCCCGCCGCGCCGGCCGCCGAATCCGGCATCCAGGCAGCGAGGGCAGACCGTGCCGCACGGATCGGGATCTCGGCCCACGCTGGCCGGTTCCGTTCCTCGTAGGCCACTTCGTAGAGCGCCTTGTCCAGCCACAGCGCCGCGAAGAGCGGCGTCCCGAACGGATCCTCGCCGCCCGCGACCGAGGCGTAGCCCTCCCAGTAGGCGCGCCCGGCCTCGTCGGCCCAGCCCTCGGACACGCGGGCCGCGGGATCGGTGCGCGTGGCCGCCCCGGCGGCGTAGTCGAACGAGCGCAGCATGCCGACGACGTCGCGCAGCACGACATCCGGGTGGCTCCGCTCGGCGACGGGACGCAGCGGCTCCCCCTCGAAGTCGAGGATCGCGAACGGCCGCTCGCCCTCCGGGAACCGCAGCACCTGGCCGAGGTGCAGGTCCCCGTGGATCCTCTGGACGGGGAGACCGTCCACGGCGCCCCCGAGGGATTCCAGCAGGTTCTCGAGCGCGGCGTCGTCGACCCCGACGCTGTCCCTGACCTCGTCCCAGGCGGAGCGGAGGCGGGACGCGAGCCTGTCAACGAACGGCGGGCCCGACTGGTCGTCGAGTACGGCGATCCCGAGCGTGTCGGCGAGGGCCTCGTGGACACGGGCTGTGGCGGCGCCGAGCGCACGCGCATCCTGAGCGATCGACCGCCCCTCGACCGCAGCCTCCAGGGCGAAGGACCATGCGTCCGTCCCGCCCTCGAGGAACTCATGGACGACGGCGAGCTGGCCGCTCGCGCGCTCGCCTCCCCTGAGGCTCCACTCGGCGTCGATCCAGCCGAGCGCCGTCGCGACGTCGGCTGCGCCAGCCTTGGCCAGGGCGGCGCCGAGCTCGACCTCGGGGTTGAGTCCCTCGGCGAGCTGGCGGAAGACCTTGACCATCGCGTTGCCTGTCTCGGAGCGCACGATGATCGACGTGTTCGACTGCTCGCCCCGCAGGACGGCAGCCTCGATGGCGCCCGACGGAAGGTTTCCAGCACCGCTGAGGTGCCCCGTCGCCGTCGTGCCCGGGCCCTCGATCTGGCTCCCGTGCTCCATGACATCGAGCAGCGCGGTGACGAAGGCAGGGTCGTGGACCGCGTCGTAGACCCAGACGAGGCCGAGGGAGGGATGGCGCGCCTGCCCGATGAGGGCATGTGCGCCGGAAGCCAGGGCCTGGGTTCGCAGGCTCACCGGTACGTTGAGGACGGTTTCCAGCCGCCCCGCCCGCACCCGGACGAAGTGGATCTCGAGGCCCACGCCGGCTGCGGCGTCGGACAGCACGATTTCCCCGGCCGGAGCGGCCTCGACCGCACCGCGTCCCTTCGCGGGGAACCAGCGCTGCGCGGGCAGCCATTCGGCCAGGAGTGCGCTCAGAGAGGGTGTCAGGGCGTGTGCGGTGGCTTGAGTCATTCGACAAGCTCTCCAGTGGTCGGCTCGGGGACAATGATCGGCAGAGCCGTGGTCTGCGGGCTCGAGGGGATCGAGGCCGCATTCCGGATCCTCAGCCAGAAGTAGCCGTGCGGGGCGAGCGTCACGTGGAAGCGCCCGTCCTGGCCCACCTCGGAGAACGGCTCGCCGCCGAAGACGTCCCGCAGCCCGCGGCCCGCGAACTCCGGCAGGTCGATGGCCGCCGCGACCGGGTGCCCGGCGAGGTTGAACACGCACAGGATGGTCTCGGCGCGCTCCCCGTAGGCCTCTCCCTCCCTGAGCTCGCGGAGGTAGGCGAGCACGTGCTCGTTGTCCGCCGGCGCGTTGCGGTATGCGCCCAGTCCGAAGACCGGGTGGGCGCGGCGCACGCCCAGGATATTGCGCGTCCAGCGCAGGAGCGAGCCGGAGTGCGCCATCTCTGCTTCAACATTGGCCATGGAGTAGTTGTAGACAAGGGACTGGATGGTGGGCAGATACAGCTTTCCCGGATCAGCGATAGAGAAACCGGCGTTGCGGTCAGGGTTCCACTGCATGGGCGTGCGGACGGCGTCGCGGTCCTCGAGCCAGATGTTGTCACCCATCCCGATCTCGTCCCCGTAGTACAGGAACGGGCTGCCCGGCAGGGACAGGAGGAGGGCGTTGATGAGCTCGATCTCGGCGCGCGAGTTGTCCAGCAGCGGCGCCAGCCTGCGACGGATGCCGACGTTGGCCCGCATGCGCGGGTCGGAGGCGTACCAGCCGAGCATGGCCTCGCGCTCCTCGACGGTGACCATCTCAAGCGTCAGCTCGTCATGGTTCCGCAGGAACGTCCCCCACTGGGCCCCCGCGGGGATGGCGGGCGTGTCGACCATCGTGTCGATGATCGGCTGGGCCCGCTGATCGCGGAGCGCGTAGTACAGGCGCGGCATGATCGGGAAGTGGAAGGCCATGTGGCACTCCGGCGCCTCCTCGCTCCCGAAGTACTCGACGACCTCGTGCGGCGGCTGGTTGGCCTCCGCGATGATCACCCGGCCGGGGTACTTCTGGTCCATGAACTCGCGCAGCTTGCGGAGGAACTCGTGGGTGGCCGGGAGGTTCTCGCAGTTGGTGCCCTCCTCCTCGAAGAGGTACGGGATGGCATCCGCCCGCAGCCCGTCGACACCCTGGTCCAGCCAGAAGCGCACGACGTCGAAGACCGCCTCGACGACCTTGGGGTTCTCGAAGTTCAGGTCAGGCTGGTGGCTGAAGAAGCGGTGCCAGAAGAACTGGCGCCGGATCGGGTCGAAGGTCCAGTTGGACTCCTCGGTGTCGATGAAGATGATGCGGGCGTCCTGGTACTTCTCGTCCGTGTCGCTCCACACGTAGAAGTCGCCGTAGGGGCCGTCCGGGTTGCGCCGCGACTCCTGGAACCAGCGGTGCTGGTCCGACGTGTGGTTCAGCGGCAGGTCGATGATGATCCGCACGCCGCGCGCGTGCGCCTCCGCCACGAGCCGCTGGAAGTCGTTGATCGACCCGAACTCCGGCAGGACCGACTCGTAGTCCGCGACGTCGTAGCCGCCGTCGCGCAGGGGCGACTCGAAGAAGGGCGGGAGCCAGAGGCAGTCGATGCCGAGCCACTGGAGGTAGTCCAGCTTGTCGATGAGCCCCTGGATGTCTCCGGACCCGTCCCCGTTGGCGTCGGCAAAGGCCCTCACGAGGACCTCGTAGAACACCGCCTTGCGGTACCAGTGCGGATCATGCTGAAGACCGGGGGCATTGACGTTGAAGTTCGGCTTTGCCTGCTGGCCGATGTTCATGGTCTGGTGGTACTCCTTCGCGGCGAGGTGGCGCGGAATCAGGTCTGTGCAACGTTAGCGCTGCACGTCTGAAGGGTGCTAGCGCCGCACGTGGAGAACGTGTGCAGGCTCCGCGTGGGCGTCCAGGCGCACGTAGTTGTGCTCTCCCCACTGCCACGACTGCCCAGAGAGGAGGTCGTCTACACGGAATCGCCCCTCGTGGTCGAACAGGCCGGGGTCGAGGCTCAGCGACTCGAGGTCGAGCGTCACGGTCGACTCGCGGGTCGAGTGCGGGTCCACGTTCACGACGACGATGATGGTGTCCTTGCCGCCGTCGGGCAGTTCCTTGTGCTTCGAGAACACGACGGTGGCATCGTCGGTGCTCGTGTGCAGCGTCAGGTTCTGCAGGTCCATGAGGGCCGGGTGGGCGCGGCGGATCTCGTTCAGACGCGCGAGGTAGGGCGCGAGCGAGCGGCCCGCAGCCTCCTCCCCCGCCCAGTCGCGCTGCTTGTACTCGTACTTCTCGTTGTCGATGTACTCCTCGGCGCCCGGGCGGGCCACGTGCTCGTACAGCTCGTAGCCGGCGTAGACGCCCCAGGTCGGGCTGGCCATGGAGGCCAGGACGGCGCGGATCTTGAAGGCGGGCCGCCCGCCGAATTGGAGGTACTCCGTGAGGATGTCCGGGGTGTTCACGAACAGGTTGGGGCGGTAGAACGCGGCCCAGTCCTTGGAGATCATCGTGAAGAACTCCTCGAGCTCCTCACGCGTGTTCCGCCAGGTGAAGTAGGTGTAGGACTGCTGGAACCCAGCTCGGCCCAGCGCCTTCATCATGGCCGGGCGCGTGAACGCCTCGGCGAGGAAGACCACCTCGGGGTTCTTCTTGTTGACCTTGCCGATGAGCCACTCCCAGAACCACACGGGTTTGGTGTGCGGGTTGTCCACGCGGAAGATCTTCACCCCGTGGTCGATCCACAGGTTCACGATCCGCAGGATCTCCTTCGACAGGCCCTCCGGGTCATTGTCGAAGTTGAGCGGGTAGATGTCCTGGTACTTCTTCGGCGGGTTCTCGGCGTAGGCGATGGACCCGTCCACCCGGGTGGTGAACCACTCGGGGTGCTCAGTGACCCACGGGTGGTCCGGCGAGGCCTGGAGGGCCAGGTCGATGGCCACCTCGAGGCCGAGCTCGGTGGCGCGGGCGACGAAGGCGTCGAAGTCCTCGAAGGTGCCGAGGTCAGGGTGGATTGCGTCGTGCCCGCCTTCCGGCCCACCGATCGCCCACGGCGAGCCGGGGTCATTCGGGCCGGCCGTGAGGGTGTTGTTGGGGCCCTTGCGGAACGCCCGGCCGATCGGATGGATCGGCGGGAGGTAGACGACATCGAATCCCATGGCGGTGACCCCGGGAAGGCGCTCGGCGGCCGTGCGGAAGGTGCCGGACCTCCACTCGCCCGTCTGCAGGTCCCGTTCGGCGCCCTCGGAGCGGGGGAAGAACTCGTACCAGGCGCCACGGCCGGCGCGCTCGCGCTCCACCAGGAGCGGGAAGTGCTCGGTCTCGGTGACGAGCTCTGCAATCGGGAGACGCTCGACGGCGGCGAGCACCTCTGGGCTCTCTCCGGCCGCGAGGCGCTCCTCCACCGAGCGGGACGCGTCCGACAGCACGCTGGCAGCCCGACGGAAGGCGAGGCGCCCCTCCTCGTCGCGCGCGTCGTCGTCGGCCGCCTCGCCCAGCAGCGCGGCGCCCTCGGCGAGCATGAGCTCGACGTCCACGCCTGCCCGGATCTTCACGTCCGCGTTGTGGTGCCACGTGCCGTAGCGGTCGTGCCACGCCTCGATGGTGAAGGTCCACTCGCCGGTCTTGGGCGGGGTCAGGACCCCGTGCCAGCGGTCCAGGCCCTTGCCCAGCTCCTGGAGCCGGACGCGCTGCTTCTCCTTGCCGCGCGGCGAGTACAGGACGGCGCTCACGCCGAGCGCGTCATGGCCCTCGCGGAAGGCTGTCGCGCTCACCGCGATGCCCTCCCCTGCCACCGCCTTCGCCGGAAAGGCCCCTCCCTCGACCACGGGAAGCACATCCGTGATGGGGAAACGACCGAATCGAAGCTTGCTCGGCAGGGTGGGCTCGAGTGAAGGCACGAGGCGTCCTTTCGCGTGGGGGTAGCCCGTCAGGGCCCGTCCATGCGCCACGATAGTCGCGCGCAGAGACGAAAGCGAAGGACGTGACACGGCCCGGCGGGGCTGCCGCCGGTGCGTTGCACGTCATTCACCGTCCCGTAACGCGGCGCTCTTCATCCGCGCACACGGCTGGACTAGGGTGGCGCTCGTGAAGGCCATCCGTAGATTCACCGTCCGCACTGTGCTTCCTGAGCCGATCGCGGCTCTCGACACTCTCGCCACGAACCTGCGCTGGTCTTGGCACCAGCCCACGCGGGACCTCTTCGCGAGCCTCGATCCCGCGCTGTGGGAGGAGAGCCGCCACGATCCGGCCGGCTTCCTGGGCCTCATCACGCGCGAGAAGATGCAGGAGCTCGCGCTGGACACCGCCGTGGTCGCCCGCGTCCGCGCCGCGGAGGAGGACCTGCGCCGCTACCTCGAGGAGCCGCGCTGGTACCAGGGCCTCGGCGAGGACGCGCCGCAGTGCATCGCCTACTTCTCCCCCGAGTTCGGCATCACCGAGGTCCTGCCCCAGTACTCGGGCGGACTCGGCATCCTCGCCGGGGACCATCTCAAGAGCGCCTCCGACCTCGGGGTGCCGCTCATCGGCGTCGGCCTCCTGTACCAGGCCGGCTACTTCAAGCAGTCGCTGTCCCGCGACGCCTGGCAGCAGGAGACTTACCCGGTCATCGACCCGGATGCCCTCCCGCTGACGCTCCTGAAGGAGAGCGACGGAACTCCGTGCGTCGTCACGCTTCCCCTGCCCAACGGACGCAAGCTGCACGCCTACATCTGGCGCGCCGACGTGGGCCGCGTGCCGCTGCTGCTCCTCGACTCCAACGTCCCCGCGAACGACGACGGCGCCCGGTCGATCACCGACCGCCTCTACGGCGGCGGCGGTGACCACCGCCTCCAGCAGGAGCTCCTCCTCGGCATGGGAGGCGTCAAGGCACTGCGCATCTACCAGCGCCTCACCGACGGACTCGCGCCCGAGGTCTTCCACACCAACGAGGGGCACGCGGGATTCCTCGGGATCGAGCGCATCCAGGAGCTCATGTCCGCCTCCGAGGCCCTCACGTGGGATGAGGCCCTCGTCGCGGGCCGCGCCTCGACCGTATTCACGACGCACACCCCCGTGGCCGCTGGCATCGACCGCTTCGACGCAGCGCAGATCAAGTACTTCTTCGACGCCGGCCTCGCCCCGGACGTCCCGACCACGCGCATCCTCGAGCTGGGCCGGGAGAGCTACGACGGCGGCGACCCTGCAGTGTTCAACATGGCCGTCATGGGCCTGCGGCTCGCCCAGCGGGCGAACGGCGTCGCGAAGCTGCACGGCACCGTCTCCCGCGCCATGTTCTCCGGCCTGTGGCCGGGGTTCGACCACTCCGAGGTGCCCATCACCTCGGTGACGAACGGCGTCCACGTCCCCACGTGGGTGGATCCGAAGATCAGCTCCGTGGCGGAGACCTTCGAGCCCGGCTCCGCTGTGGGAGGCCGCTGGGACCTCGTCTTCAACGTCACCGACGAGCAGCTGTGGGAGACGCGCCGCGAGCTCCGCGCCCGCCTGATCGACGACGTCCGACGCCGGCTGCGCGCCGCGTGGACCAAGCGCGGCGCGGGTGCCGCGGAGCTGACGTGGATCGATTCCGTCCTCGACCCTGATGTGCTCACGATCGGCTTCGCGCGACGCGTCCCGACATACAAGCGGCTCACCCTTATGCTCCGCGACCCGGCGCGGCTCAAGCGGCTCCTGCTCGACCCGGAGCACCCGATCCAGATCGTCATCGCGGGCAAGTCGCATCCCGCGGACGACGCTGGGAAGAAGATGATCCAGGACCTCGTCCGCTTCACCGACGATCCCGAAGTGCGCCACCGCATCGCGTTCCTGCCCAACTACGACATCGCCATGGCCCGCACGCTCTTCCCGGGCTGCGACGTCTGGCTCAACAACCCGCTCCGCCCGCTCGAGGCGTGCGGCACGTCCGGCATGAAGGCCGCGCTCAACGGTTCCCTCAACCTCTCCGTCCTCGACGGGTGGTGGGACGAGATGTACGACGGCTCGAACGGCTGGGCGATCCCGACGGCGAGCGGCAAGGCGAGCCCCCAGGAGCGAGACGACATCGAGGCTGCGGCGCTGTACGAGCTGCTCGAGACCCAGGTGGCGCCGCGCTTCTACGGAGCCTCCGGCTCGGGCGCCGGGGCCGAGTCCGCCGGGGCAGCCGGGCCCTCCACCGAGCCGCCGTCCCGGGTGCCGACCCACTGGATCTCGATGATCAAGCACACCCTGTCGCACCTCGGCCCTCAGGTCTCCGCGGACCGGATGCTCGGCGACTACGTGTCCGAGCTCTACACGCCGGCTGCCGTCGCGGGCCGGCGGGCTGTCGCCGAGGACTTCCGCCACGCCCGCGAGCTCGCGGCCTGGACGAAGCATGTGCGCAGCAACTGGTCGCAGGTCCATGTCGAGCACATCGACTCCGGCGGCCTCTCGGAGGTCCCCCAGATCGGCGACAAGCTGCACGTGAGCGCGTACCTCAACCTCGGGGTGCTCAACCCGGCCGACGTCCTTGTGGAGCTCGCGTACGGGCGCGTCGACGATTCCGACCAGCTCACCGACGTGAGCCTGGCCGAGCTCGAGCCGAACGAGAACCTCGGCAACGGCCGGTACCTCTTCAACGGCGCCGTCATGGTCGAGCATTCGGGCGCGTTCGGCTATACGGTCCGGGTGATCCCCCGGCACGACGGACTCGCGTCGAAGGCCGAGCTCGGGCTCATCGTCAACGCCTGACCCGTCCGGCGTCTGGGGCTCACCTCCTGAGGGTCACGTGAGGTGACCCGCAGGAGGTGACCTTCAGGAGGTGACCTTCAGGAGGTGACCTTCAGGAGGTGACCTTCAGGAGGTGACCTTCAGGAGGTGACCTCCAGAGTGAGGGTGCCGCAGCTGGCCTCGACCGCGTCGGCGAGGATCTCGCGCATGGCCACGAACGCGGGGAGCTCCCGGAACGCGGGGTGCACGTGCCACTCGAGCGCGACCGGCTGGCCCTCCTCGTTGGCCAGCTCGGATGCCAGGTCCTGGAGGCAGTCGTTGAAGGCATCGAGGTTGGGCCGGTAGTACGCCGGGAAGCCCAGCGCCTCGCCGAACGCGACGAGCACGTCCCGCTTCGACGCCGCAGCCCGCACGACCACAGTCCGGCGCGCGGTCACCGGTCCTCCAGGATGAACCGGAACGACTCATAGTGGTCGTCGGTGTAGTACGTGTCGCCGCCGTCCCCGGCCACGATCCGCCGGGCCCCGCGGTCCGCCTCCCCCGGTGTCGGGACGGTGTACTCGTGGTAGTAGCCCCGCTGGCGCGAGGGCAGGATGCCCTCGAAGTTGCCGAACACCACCCCGTCGCGCTCGTACGGGTACGGGCCGCCCTTGGCGATGAGGGCGAGGGTCTCGCGCGCCTCGCGCGGCAGCTGGGACGCCCGGACCTCGGCCAGCCCGCTCGGGTTGGCGACGGCCGAGCGCGCGGCGGCGGGCGGCGTCGTACGCTGCGGCGCCGGGGACGAGGGGCGCACCGCGGGGCTCGCGCTCCCGGAGGGCGAGGCGACGGACGACGGCGCGGCGCCGGCCCCGGCCGTCGTGTCACCGGCGGCGCGGAGCAGGAACGAGGCGGCCACCGCGACCGCGAGGACCGCGGCCGCCACGAGGAGCCGACGGAGGGCAGGGCTCACGACGCCTCGCGGGCCCGGTAGATCGTGACGGAGTAGGGCTCGGAGATGTCGTCCTGGCCGCTCGCGAAGACCGTGCCGATCCGCTGCTCCATGAGGTGGGCTGTCGAGTAGCGCAGCTCGTACGCCATCTCGCGGACGACGGCCCCGTCACGGTACAGGGAGGGGAACAGGACATCGACCTTGCTGGGGCCGCCGTTGACCACCACGAGCCCGTCCAGGTACCCGTCCTTCGAGCCGAGGAGGAACTGCAGGAGGCGTTCCCGGGGGTCCTGCCAGCGGGCAGGGTCCATCGGGAGCCCATTGGCTCCGAACCAATGGAAGTAGTTGCTCTCCTCTCGGGTCGGGTAGCTTGCGGGCTGGCGGTGCAGGAAGTCCCGGCGGATGCGGATGAGCCACTTCGTGTGGTCGAGCATCTCGCGGCCCGCGGTGTCGAGGTTCCAGTTGAGCCACGTGAGCTCGTTGTCCTGGCAGTAGGCGTTGTTGTTGCCCTGCTGGGTGCGGCCGAACTCGTCGCCGGCCGTGATCATCGGGATGCCGAGGGACACCATGAGCGTGGCCATGAGGTTCTTCGCGGTCTGCGTCCGCGCGGCGATGATCGACTCGACCTCCGTGGGCCCCTCGAAGCCGTGGTTGTACGAGCGGTTGTGGCTGTGCCCGTCCCGGTTCTGCTCGCCGTTGGCCTCATTGTGCTTGCGGTGGTAGGCCGTGAGGTCGGCGAGGGTGAAGCCGTCATGGGCGGCCACGAAGTTGACCGACGCGAGGGCTGTCCTGCCGGAGGCTGCGAACAGGCCGTGCGACCCGGAGACTGCGTCCGCGAGGCGCGCCATCGGCCCGCCCAGCCCGCCGGCGTCGATCGTGCCTCGGTCCGCGAGCCAGAAGTCCCGGACGGTGTCCCGGTAGTGGTCGTTCCAGTCCGACCACCCCTGCGGGAACGCGCCGGTCTGCCAGCCGCCGAACCCCACGTCCCAGGGCTCCGCGATGAGCTTGGTGCGGGACACGACAGGGTCCGCGGCCGCCGCGACGAGGAACGGGTGCGCGGGCGTGAACTCGTGCTGGCCGTCCCGGCACAGCGAGACCGCCAGGTCGAACCGGAAGCCGTCCACCTGGTACTCCTCCGCCCACATCCGCAGGGAGTCCAGGGCGAGCTGCACCACGCGCGGGTTGGCGAAGTCGAGCGTGTTCCCGCACCCTGTCGTGTCGATGTACCGGCCCTCGGCGTCTGTGCGGTAGTACTGCCGGTCCCCCAGCCCCCGGAAGGCGATGACCGGGCCGTCCGGGCCCTCCTCCGCCGTGTGGTTGTAGACGACGTCGAGGATCACCTCGATCCCCGCGACGTGCAGGAGCTTGACCATGCCCTTGAACTCGTCCTGCACGGCCTGCGGCCCGGCTTTGCGGGCGGCGGCGGTCGCATAGGCGGGGTGGGGGGCGAAGAAGGCAGCGGTGTTGTACCCCCAGTAGTTGGTCAGGCCGAGGTCCTGCAGGTGCATCTCGTCGACGTGGAAATGCACGGGCAGGAGCTCGATGCTCGTCACTCCCAGCCGCTGGAAGTGCTCGATCATCACGGGGTGCGCGAGGCCGGCGTACGTGCCGCGCAGCTCCTCGGGGATGTCCGGGTGGAGCATGGTCTGGCCCTTGACGTGGGCCTCGTAGACGATGGTGTCGCGCAGCGGCACGCCGGGCTTGGGGACGTCCTCCCAGTCGAAATGCTGGTGGACGTGGACGTTCAGCCACTGGCCCTTGACCTGCTCCACCGCGCGCCCGTAGGGATCGAGGAGGAGGGCCGCGTCGCCCGGCTCGGGTGCGTCGCCGCCGTCGTCCGTCCTCGAGGCGAACGCGTACCTGGTCCCCTCCGGGATCCCCGCGACCAGCCCGTGGTGCACGCCGTCCGTGAACTCCGGGAGCGGCTCCTTGTGCCACTCGCCCGTGGCGTCGATGAAGTGGACGTCCACGGCTGCCAGGCCCGGGGCGTAGACCGCCAGGTTGACGGTGTGGCTCGCCATCTGCTCGGCGGCGCGCGCGGGCGTGAGCCCGAGCGGAAACGGCTGCGACGGCGTCACCACGAACGCCAGCGGCATCGTCATGTTGCTCATGCTCATTGCACCCTCGTCCCCTGCGCGCAGGCTGTCGGGCCCTGCTCATCCAGCCGGGTCGTGAAGCGGTTGCCCGCGGCACGCCCATCCTAGTATCGGGCACGCGCTCGATTCGACCCGCGACAAGTCGTCCGATTCGGCCCATGACGGAGTGTTGCGGGCCATACTGGTGCCATGCGGATCGCCCTCGCCCAGCTGACCACGTCCCGCTCCATCGACGACAACCTCTCCCTCGTGCGCTCCACGCTCGCGGACGCCAAGCGCCGGCACGCCGACCTCGTCGTGTTCCCCGAGGCGACCATGCGCGCGTTCGGGAACTCGCTCGTGGACGTCGCCGAGCCTCTCGACGGCCCCTTCGCCCACGCCGTCCGCGCCGCCGCGGACGAGGCGGGTGTCGCCGTCGTGCTCGGCATGTTCACTCCCGGCGAGGACGGCAAGGTGCGCAACACGCTGCTCGTCCACGGGCGCGGGGTGGACACCCACTACGACAAGATCCACCTCTACGACGCGTTCGGCTTTGCGGAGTCGGACACCGTCACCGCGGGCAAGGAGCCCGTCACGTTCACGCTCGACGGCGTCACGTTCGGCCTCGCCACCTGCTACGACGTGCGCTTCCCCGACCTCTTCACCGCGAACGCGGACGACGGCGCGCAGATCCAGATCGTGTGCGCCTCCTGGGGTGCGGGGCCGGGCAAGGCAGAACAGTGGGACCTGCTCGTGCGCGCCCGCGCCGTGGACTCGACGAGCTTCGTTGTCGCCGTCGGGCAGTCCGACCCCTCGGCGGCGGGCGTCGAGGCCCGCTACGGAGCGCCCACCGGGATCGGCCGCTCCGCGGTCGTGAGCCCGTACGGCCACCTCATCGAGCGCGCCGGATCCGGGCCCGAGACCCTGTATGTGGACCTCGACGTGGCCGAGGTGGCCAAGGCGCGCGAGGCGCTGCCCGTCCTGGCGAACCGGGTGCGCCTCTAGCCCTCGGCGGCGGCGCGCCGCGTCGAGACCTCGTAGAGGGAGATCGCCACGGCCATGCCCGCGTTGAGGGACTCCATGTCGGAGTCGATCGGGATCGAGACGATCTGGTCGCACAGCTCGCGGGTCAGACGGGACAGGCCCTTGCCCTCCGAACCGACCACGAGGCACACCGGATCCGTGGCCAGCGCGAGCCCGGGCAGTGCCACGTCGCCGCCGCCGTCCAGCCCGAGGACGAAGATCCCCATCTCCTTCATCTGGCGCAGCACGGTGTTGAGGTTGGGAGCCTTGGCCACGGGCACGCGCACCGCGGCACCCGCGGACGTCTTCCAAGCGGCCGCCGTGACCCCCACGGAGCGGCGCTCCGGGACGATCACGCCGTGGCCGGAGAACGCCGAGACGGAGCGGATGATCGCGCCGAGGTTGCGGGGGTCGGTGATGCCGTCGAGCGCGACGAACAGCGGCGCGTTCGCGACGTGCCCGCGACGCCACTTCTCGTAGGTCTGCTCGGCGAGCTCGAACGCGTCCGGGTACTCATACGGAGGCACCTGCAGGACGAGGCCCTGGTGGATCGCGTCGTCCGTCATGCGGTCGAGCTCAGGCTTCTGGGACTCCATGAGCGGGATCCCCGCCTCGGCCGCGAGCTTCATGGCCTCCCGCACGCGGTCGTCCATCTCGATCCGGACCGCGACGTAGAGCACCTTGGCGGGCACCCCGGCGCGGAGCGCCTCGACGACCGAGTTGCGGCCCGTGACCATCTCCTCGGCGTGCTTCGAGCGGCCCGTCGCACCGCGGCCCGCGGCCAGGCGGCCGGGCTGGCCGGTGCGCTTGGCGGCGGAGCGCTCGGCCAGCTGCTTCGCGCGGTAGGCCTTGTGGTACACGCGCTCCTCGGCCTTGGGCGTGGGGCCCTTGCCTTCGAGCGCCTTGCGGCCGTGGCCGCCGGTCCCGACGGACGGGCCCTTCTTATTCTTCGCGGCTCCCGGGCGTCCCTTGGCGGCCATCTATGCTCCCGTTCGGTTGGTCTGTGCTGGTTCTGGGGCGGCGAGGCTCCACGAGGCGCCGTCGGCGGAATCCTCGACGGCGATGCCCGCCGCCGAGAGCGTCTCCCGGATCGCGTCCGCCGTGGCCCAGTCCTTGGCGGCGCGGGCGTGCGCGCGGGCTGCGAGCTGGGCGTCCACGAGGACGGACAGGGCGCGGTGGGCGCCGTCGTCGGACGACGGCGTGTGCCCCCCGGCGGCGTCGAGGCCGAGGACGGCGGTCATCGCCAGGACCTCGGACAGGGCGTCGGCGACGGCACGGGCGTCCCCCGCTCCGCCTCCTGCGGCCAGCGCCGTGTTGCCGCGGCGCACCGCGTCATGAAGGGCGGCGAGGGCCTGGGGGATGTTGAGGTCATCGTCCATCGCGTCCGCGAAGGCGGAAGGAACGGTGGCGGCGGAGGGCGAGCCGGCGCCGTCGTGCGCCGACTTCTCGGTGAGGGCCCGCGCCTTGGCGATGAACCCGTCGATGCGCTCCACGGCGGCTGCGGCTTCCTGCAGCGATGTGGGCCGGTAGTCGAGCACCGAGCGGTAGTGCGCCTGCCCGAGGTAGTAGCGCACGACGCGGGGTGAGGCGAGCTCGAGCATCTCCGCGGGCGAGATGACGTTGCCGATCGACTTCGACATCTTCTCGCCCTCGTACGTGACCATGCCGTTGTGCATCCAGAAGTTCGCGAAGCCGTCCCCCGCAGCGGTGGACTGGGCGAGCTCGTTCTCGTGGTGCGGGAAGCGCAGGTCGAGGCCGCCGCCGTGGATGTCGAAGCGCGCGCCGAGGTACTTGGTGGCCATGGCCGAGCACTCAAGGTGCCACCCGGGGCGGCCGCGGCCCCACGGGGACGGCCACGACGCCGTCTCCGGCTCGCCGGCCTTGTGGCCCTTCCAGAGGGCGAAGTCGCGCGGGTCCCGCTTGCCCCGGGGATCAGCGTCCGTCGCCGCCTGCATGTCGTCGATGCTCTGATGGGTCAGCGAGCCGTACTCGGGCCAGGAGCGGACGTCGAAGTAGACGTCCCCCGAGCCGTCCTCGGCCGGGTAGGCGTGGCCGCGGTCGACCAGGCGGGCGATCAGCTCGTGCATCTCCGTGATGTGGCCGGTGGCGCGGGGCTCGTACGTAGGCCGCTGGACGCCCAGGACCTCGTACGCGGTCTCGAACTCCTGCTCATAGCGGTAGGCGAGCGCGAACCACTCCTCGCGGGGAATGTAGGTGCCCTCGGGAACGAAGTCGGGTGCGAAGCTCGCCTCGCTCTTGGCAAGGATCTTGTCGTCGATGTCTGTGACGTTCCGGACCACCCGCGTCTCGAACCCGCGGTACTGGAGCCAGCGCGTGAGCTGGTCGAACACGATCGCCGAACGCACGTGCCCCACATGCGGCGACCCCTGCACCGTGGCGCCGCAGTAGTACACCGAGGCCTTGCCGGGCTCGAGTGGGACGAAGTCACGGACTTCGGCGGTGGCGGAATCGTAGAAGCGCAGGGTCACTGGATAAGGGTATCTGTCGGGCCGGGCGGCACGGGGAGCGGCCGCGCACGACGGCGCGCGGCCGGCTAGCTGCCGCAGACCTTGCCGATGCTGTTGAGGGCGTCGCTGAACTGCTTCTGCTGGTCCGGGGTCGCGACTCCGGTGCTCGAGCCGGCGACCTTCTTCTGCAGGTCCGCCATGCCCTGGATGAGCGTCCCGATCGAGGGATCCACCTTCTTGGCCATGTCGGCATAGTGGTCGGCGACCTGCTTGGCCTGCTGGATCTGGTTGCCCGTCGGCTTGAACTGGTCGTCGTTCAGAAGCTTGCAGCTGTCCTGGACGCTCAGACGGCTGTCGCCGCCGCATGCGGTGAGCAGCATCGTGGCCGCGAGGGCGGTGGCGAGCAGGCCTCTCTTCATGCGGGACTCCCGGGGGTTGGGTACAGGTGGCTGGCCTCGGTACGGGGCCAGCCATCCATTCTAGACGATGAGGCTGCGGCGCTGGCCGGGTGAGCGCAGGACCGCAGAGGCGAGCCACGCGGCGACCACCAAGCCGAGCACCATCTGCGCCACAGCGACCGGCCCCACCGGGTGCACTTGGGCCACCGCACCGAAGACGAGCGAGAGCGCGAACGGCACCCATGTGGTCATGCGGGCCCGCCACAGGGCCGCCGCGAACGCGACAAGCATGAGGTTCTCCGCAAGGAACAGGGGCATGAAGGCCGGGAACAGGATGCCGCCGAGCGGAACGAAGACGCCGGACCCGGCGCCGCTCATGCCGAGGGCAGCGGTGAGGAAGTCGAGCAACCCCATCGAGGCGATGGACAGCGAGCCCACGACTCCGAACACGGTGCCCGCAGCCGCGAGCCCGCTCCCCCGCTCGCGCACTGACCCTGCGAAGAACGCCGTGGTCCCCGCGAAGAGCGCCGCGACGCCGAGAGCCATGAGCCCCTCGCTGACCAGGGACTCCGGATGCGAGCCCACGGCCGCGAGTGCCGCGTCGGGATCGTCGGCACCCGCGAAGAGCACGTCCTTGGCGACGCTGAGCAGCAGCAGTGCGACAGCGCATGCGGCCCCTCCCCAGACCCGGTAGGCAGGGGCGGCCTCCTCGACCCAGCCCGCGGCACGGCGGCGCCGGATGACGGCGGCGGCGGCGGGACCCAGCGATGCGAGTCCCAGCACGAGGGACGCGACTGACGAGAAGGCCCCTGGGAGGATCGAGGCGGCCACGGCGGCACAGCCCACCGGGGCGACCCACCAGTGCACGGTTCCCTGCCGCCACAGCGAGACTGCGAACAGCGCGACAGCGAGAGGTTGGCACATCATGAGCGGGAAGACGAGCCAGCCCGCGAGCCCGTCGAGCGCCTGCGAGGTCGCCACCGCGCCCTCCAGGGGTGTCTGGGCGAGGGCCACCGTGGTCAGCGCGTGCATCCCGATCAGTGCTGCGCCGACGGCTCCGAGGATTCCCGCGACCGCCCCGGCCGCGCCCCATCCGGAGCCGCGGCCCCGGGTCGCGCCAGCGAGGAACAGCACCCCGCCCAGCCACAGCGCGGCGAGTGCCAACAGGATCCAGCCCATCGCGAGCGGCGTGCCCGGGCTCGACGCCACGGCGCGCAGTGTCGTGGCGGGATCCTGGTCGCCGTCGGCGAAGGCGAACGCGGCGACAGCGGAGCCGAGGAAGAAGAGGCCCAAGCACGCAGCCCCGGCATACGTGCGCAGCTGGGGTGCGCGCGTTCCCGAGGCGGTGGGCAGCCGGAGGATGGTGGTCATGGTGGCTCCTGGAGACGATGGTGAACTGACCCCTGCACCGTACGGATCCGCTGGCCCCGGCCGGATCGTGCGCCGGGGCGGCACCAGGGGCCGGGGGGAGGATTCATTCCCGCGCGATGTCCTCCCCGGGGAGGACCAGGGTCATCCCACGATCCGTGGCGGCATCGCAGGCGGCTGACGTATCGTTCGAGCCATGGTTCCGGCCCGGTGGATCCGGTCGCCGTTCGGGCGCCCCCTCCCGTCATGGTCGGGCGACGTCTCGATGGCCGCCCTCGCCGTCGCCTTTGCAGTGATCGAGTGGCTCGCCGACGTCACGGCGTGGACACCCGCCCAGCGCATCATCGTCGTCGGCCTCATCGCTGTGGCCGTCCTGATCCGCGGCAGGCACCCCTACGCCGCCACCGCGCTCATCGGCGGCGTCTTCGCGGCCGGCCCGGCCCTCGGATACCACCTTGACAACTCGACGGCCACCCTCGTGGGCGGCATGTCCGTCATCTGGGCGCTCGGCGCGCGCCTCCCACTCGCGGCGGGACTGTGGGGCACGGTGATCCTGCTGCTGACGGTGTCCGTGGGCTTCGCGGACCCGATCGGCTCCCTGACGTGGAACGCGGCGGTCATGCTCGCGGTCTTCGGCATTTCGCGGCTACTCGCCTCCCGGGCGCGCGCCCTCGCGGCGCTCGAGGCGACTGCCCGCGAGCTCGAGGCCTCGCGCGACGCCGAGGCCCGGGCACAGGTGGAGCTCGAGCGGACGCGGATCTCGCGCGAGCTGCACGATATCGTCGCGCACGCCGTGAGCGTCATGGTGGTCCAGTCGGGTGCCGCGGAGAGCGTCTTGGACACCGATCCTGCGCGGGCTCGACGAGCTCTCGTCGCGGTCCAGACCGCAGGCCGCGAGGCTCTCAACGAGCTGCGTGCCATGCTCGCTGGCCTCCGTTCCGGGACAGAATCGGCGGAACTCGCCCCCCAGCCAGGCCTGGCGGACGTCCCCGAGCTCATCGACCGGCTCCGCGCAGGGGGCCTCGCCGTGGACATCGCGACCTCTGGCGAGCCGCGCTCGCTCCCGCCCGCAGCGGATCTGGCCGCCTACCGGGTGGTGCAGGAGTCGCTCACAAACGTGGTCAAGCACGCCGGGGCGGCGCCCGCGCACGTCACATATCGATACGGCCCCGCTTCCCTGCGGATCGACGTCGAGGACGAGGGCGCTGCCGCTCCCGGCCCTGACCTCGACATGGCTCCGGGTTACGCTTCCACCGGTGCAACCGAGGCTGCCCGCGGCACCGGGCTCGGCCTGCGCGGCATGCGGGAGCGCGTCGAGCTCTGCGGCGGGAGCCTTGAGGCGGCCCCGACGGCGCCGCGCGGCTTCCGCGTGCGGGCGACACTGCCGCTGGGCTTGCCGTGAGCGTCGGGCAGACGACCGTTCTGGTCGTCGACGACCAGCAGCTCGTGCGCGAAGGCTTCGCGATGATCCTGGACGCGCAGCCGGACCTCGAGGTCGTGGGCACCGCGGCGGACGGCGCCGAGGCCGTGCGCGAGTGCGCGCGGCTCGGGCCCGCCGTCGTACTGATGGACGTCCGCATGCCCGTCATGGACGGAATCGAGGCGACTCGTCGGATCTGCGCCGCGGGCGCAGCCAAGGTCCTCATGCTCACGACCTTCGACCTCGACGAGTACGTGTACGACGCGATCCGCGCCGGCGCGAGCGGATTCCTGCTCAAGGATGTCCCGGCCGCGGAGCTGAGCCACGGCGTGCGCGCAGTCGCCGCGGGCGAGACGCTGCTCGCGCCGGTCATCACCCGCCGGCTCGTCGAGCAGTTTGTCCAGCGCCCCGCCCCGGGCCGTCCCGCGGAGCGGCTCGCAGCCCTGACGCCGCGCGAACGCGACGTGCTGGCCGCGGTGGGCCACGGCCTGTCCAACGCTGAGGTCGCGGCCCGGCTGTACCTGTCCGAGACGACCGTCAAGACGCACCTCGGCAGGATCCTCGCCAAGCTCGGCCTGCGCGACCGGGTCCAGGCCGTTGTGGCTGCCTACGAGACGGGCCTGATCCAGCCGGGCGGACGGGGCTGAGCCGGCGCACGACTGCGCGCGGGGCCGCGGCCGCCGACCAGCTACGCCTGGCGCTGCGCGTGCGGCACCACGAGTGCCGTCGCGATCGCTGCGATGCCCTCCGCGCGCCCCGTGAAACCGAGGTGGTCCGTTGTCGCGGCGGTCACGCCGACAGGCGCCCCTACAGCCTCGGACAGCACCCGTTCGGCCTCGGCACGTCGCGGCCCGAACTTTGGCCGCTGGCACACGAGCTGGACCGCGACGTTGCCGATCTCGAACCCCGCCTCGCGCACTATCCGCGCCGCCTCGGCGAGGAGCGTCGTTCCGGAGGCTCCTGCGTACTCGGGCCGATCCGTCCCGAAGTGGGTGCCGAGATCCCCGAGCCCGGCTGCCGAGAAGAGGGCGTTCGCCGCAGCGTGCGCGACGGCGTCAGCGTCCGAGTGGCCGGCGAGGCCCCGCTCGCCCTCCCACAGCAGTCCACCGAGCCACAGCGGCCGCGGCGCGGCTGCGGGCGAGAACGCGTGGACGTCGACGCCGATCCCGGTGCGTGGGATGATCACGGCTTCCTCCTGGTCTGCGCTGTGCCTGGCCCACGCCGGAACGCTCATGCGCCGGCCGTGGCGAGGAGCGTCTCGGCGAGGTGCAGGTCCATGGGCGTGGTGATCTTGAGCGAACGCAGGTCGCCCGGGACCACGTAGACGGGCGTTCCGAGGGACTCGACGAGCATCGCATCGTCGGTGATTCCGGCCGCCTGCTCGGCGGGCCACCGCGCGGCCTGCTCGTGGGCGCCCAGGAGCGTCGCGGCGTCGAACCCCTGGGGCGTCTGGACTGCGCGGAGCTGCTCCCGGACCGCGGTGCCAGTGACGATCTCCCCGGCGATGGCCGAGGCTTCGCCCTCGGTCGGCGCGGTGGACTTGATGGTGTCCACCACGGGAACCGCGGGGATGACTGCGCGCGCGCCCCTATCGAGCGCCTCGGCGACGCGGGCGAACACGTCCGCGGGCGTGAGCGGCCGCGCGGCGTCGTGCACGAGCACGTGCCCGGTGCCGGGTGCGAGCGCCGCCAGTGCGGAGCGGACCGAGTCAGCGCGCGTCGCACCGCCCTCGACGACGGTGATGACCGGCGCGTCGACCCCGAACTCCTCGGCGAACGAGCGGCAGAGCCCGCCGAGATCGCTGTCCCCGGGGGGCACCGCGACGCAGATCTGCCGGGCGACACCGGCCCCGACCACGCCGCGGAGCGCGTGCAGGAGGAGGGGCGCCCCGGCGAGGGGCACGAGGGCCTTCGGCATCCCGTAGCCCAGTCTGGTCCCCGATCCCGCAGCGACGATGACGACGGCGGTGGGCGCGCCCGGGCGCGAGGGATCAGTCATGGGATCCAGCGTAGCCCGGACAGCACAGGACCCCGGCAGCGCTGTGCTGCCGGGGTCCTGCTGGACGTTCTTGTCGCTCTAGGAAGCGAGCACCTCGTCGAGGACGCTCGCCGCCTTCTCCTCGTCCGTCTTCTCGGCCAGGGCCAGCTCCGAGATGAGGATCTGGCGCGCCTTCGCGAGCATGCGCTTCTCACCCGCCGAGAGGCCGCGGTCCTGGTCGCGACGCCACAGGTCGCGGACGACCTCCGCGACCTTGATCACGTCGCCGGAGGCAAGCTTCTCGAGGTTCGCCTTGTAGCGGCGGGACCAGTTGGTCGGCTCCTCGGTGAACTCGGCGCGGAGGACGTCGAACACATGCTCGAGGCCTTCCTTGCCCACGACATCGCGGACCCCGACAAGGTCCACATTCTCGGCCGGTACTTCAATCGTCAGGTCACCCTGGGCCACTTTGAGCTTGAGATACATCTTCTCTTCGCCCTTGATGGTGCGCATTTTGATCTCTTCAATCTTGGCTGCACCGTGGTGGGGGTAAACAACCGTCTCGCCAACCTCAAAAACCATGTGGACATTCCCCTTTCCCGCCAGCTAGTCTACCACGTCCGGCCCTCCCGGCTGGCGGCGCGACCCCGGATGAAGCCCGGAATCACGCGGAAGTGGGGCCACGTCGGGCGTCTGGAGGGGTTGACCCGGAGCGAAAAAGATGCTTCACGTCCGCCGCGGGGACGGGTCTGCGCGCGCCCTGTGTCGCGCGCGGCGTGCGCCGAATCTACACAACGTCGAAGTTGGCGATACGCTAGGGGCGACCAGACTTCCTTTCCTCATCAGGAGCCAGCTGTGCGTCTCACTGCATCGAAGCCGGCCAAGCGCGTCGCCCTTATCGCCGCGCTGGGCGCCGGTCTGCTGTCGGCCACGGGCTGCGGGTACATCAACGCCCAGCAGACCACCCACCAGTACTCCGCCTCGGACGGCGTACGCGAGGACGTCGGCCCGCTGCAGCTGCGCAACATGATCATCGTCTCCTCGGGAACCACAGGCTCCAGCAGCACGCTCAGCGCCGACGCGCCTGGCCGCCTCACCGGCACGATCTTCAACACCTCGGACAAGTCGGTCCCGCTCACGTTCCGCGATGCGTCCTCGACCATCCGCCTCGACGTGCCTGCCAAGGGCGAGATCAACCTCGGCGACGAGGCCCACCAGGTCAACCTCGCCAAGACCGGCGCCGTCCCCGGAGCGCTCGCCAAAATCACGTTCTCCGCGGACAGCGCGAGCAAGGACGTGAGCGTTCCCGTCCTCGACGGCACCCTGCCGGAGTACCGCACGCTCATCCCGACCCCCTCGGGCTCGGCCTCCGCATCGCCGTCCGGCTCGGCCTCGGGTTCCGCCTCGGCAAGCCCGTCGGGCTCGGCGACCCCGTCCGGCTCCGCAAGCGCGTCGGCCACCT
>NZ_BAAAQW010000012.1:24063-74266 GCF_039531875.1 Sinomonas flava
GTGGCTTGTGCGTGCGCCTGCGTCCCCACTCCATCGACTGCTCCGTAAGTGCGGTTCTGGGGCTCCAGAACGACACTTGTGGAGCAGTCGATGGAACGGGAGGGGAGGATCAGGGCTCGAACTTGTAGCCCAGGCCGCGGACGGTGATGAGGTAGCGGGGGCTCGAGGGGTCGGGCTCGATCTTGGAGCGGAGGCGCTTGACGTGGACGTCGAGCGTCTTGGTGTCGCCCACATAGTCGGAGCCCCACACCCGGTCGATGAGCTGGCCCCGGGTGAGCACGCGGCCGGAGTTGCGCAGGAGCATCTCCAAGAGCTCGAACTCTTTCAGCGGCAGCGCGATCTGCTCGCCGTCGACGCTCACCACGTGCCGCTCGACGTCCATCCGCACCGGCCCCGCGTGCACCGTGGAGGAGATGAGCTCCTCCGGCTCGCCGTGGCGGCGCAGGACGGCGCGGACCCGCGCCACGAGCTCGCGCGAGGAGTACGGCTTGGTCACGTAGTCGTCGGCGCCGAGCTCGAGGCCCACGACCTTGTCGATCTCCGAGTCCTTCGCCGTGAGCATGATGACGGGAACGCTCGAGCGCGCACGCAGCTGCCGGCAGACCTCTGTGCCGGGCGTGCCCGGAAGCTGGAGGTCGAGGAGGACGAGGTCGGCACCGTTGCGGTCGAATTCGACGAGCGCCTCGCTGCCGTTGTCCACCACCTCGACCTCGTACCCCTCCTTCGCGAGGAGGAAGGACAGCGGGTCGCTGAACGACTCCTCGTCCTCGACGATCAGGATCCTGCTCAAGCGATAGCTCCTTGCTCAGGCGGCCGGGCGGCCGCGCTCTCTTCTTCCGGTTCCTTCTCCAGATCCGGCAGCCTCACCGTGAAGGTCGAACCCTTCCCGGGCTGGGACCACACCGTGACCTCGCCGCCGTGGTTCTCGACCACGTGCTTGACGATGCTCAGGCCGAGCCCCGTTCCACCGGTCTGCCGCGACCGCGCGGCGTCCACGCGGTAGAACCGCTCGAACACCCGCTCCTGGTCCTCGGGCTTGAGGCCCTCGCCCTGGTCCGTGACGGACACGCTCACAAGACCGTCCTTGTGGCGGATCCCGACCCCGACCTTCGTGTTCTCGGGCGAGTAGCGGATCGCGTTGTCGATGAGGTTGCGGAAGGCATTCGCCAGCAGGTCGGCGTCGCCGTACACGGGCACGTCCGTGCGTCCGCCCACCCGGACCTCGATGTTCTTGGCCTCGGCGGCGAGCCGGGAGCGGTCGACGGCGTCCGCCACCACGTCGTTGATGTCCACCGGCTTGCCCTGGTGGACGACGTCGGCGCCCTGGAGCCTGGAGAGCTCGATGATGTCCTGGACGAGGGCCGCGAGGCGGCTCGCCTCCTTGTGCATGCGCTGCGCGAACCGGCGCACGGTGTCCTCGTCGTCCGGGCTGGTCTCGAGGGCCTCGGCGAGCAGGGAGATCGCGCCGACGGGCGTCTTGAGCTCGTGGGAGACGTTCGCGACGAAGTCGTTGCGGATGCGCTCGGTGCGCGTGATCTCGGTGCGGTCATCGGCGAGGAGCAGGATGTACTCGTCCCCGAGCACGGCGGCGCGGACGCTGACGATGATGGTGCCCTGTCCGAGCGGGCCGCGGGGCAGTTCGAACTGCTTCTCGAGGATGACACCGTTCCCGCGCACCTTCGCCGTCATCTGCAGCAGTTCCCGGTGCACCACCGTATGGCCGCGCACGAGCCCGTACGCGTACGCCGCGGGACTCGCGCGGACGACCCCGTCAATGGCGTCCACCACGACGAAGGCCTTGCCGAGCACGGAGAGCACGTCCGCGGCGCCCTCGGGGAATCCGGGCTCCGGGGTGGGGCCCTCCAGGAGCTGCCGCTGGCGCTGGCTGGCCCGGAACGCGAGGACACCGAAGGCGCCGAATGACAGGCCGAGAAGGCCCGCCACGATGCCGACGACGAGAGGATCCACTCCCCTAGCTTAGGCCCGGCACCACGCGCCTCCGGGCCGGTCAGCTGGCCGCAGACCCCCGGTTCAACTAACGTTCACTTCCAGGCGGGCAACAATTCATCCGCCGCTGACAGTGTGACGGATCGAGCGTCGGGTCGATCGCCCGAATCGGAGCACCCAGTGAAAGGACGTCCTGTGCGCAAGGTATTCCAGGCAGAACTCCAAGAGGTCCGCGAGGAGCTCGCGGAGATCGCCAAGCTTGTCGCGGAAGCACTCAGCAAGGCGGTCACGTCCTTCGAGACGGCGGATGTCGAGCTCGCCCAGGAGGTCATTGCGGCGGACGCGCACATCGACTTCAAGCAGACCGCCCTCGACGAGAAGGCCATCGAGATCCTGGCCCTCCAAGGCCCCGTGGCGTCGGACCTGCGCATCATCGTGGGGTCGCTGCGCATGAGCGCCTCGCTCGAGCGCATGGGCGACCTCGCCCGGCACATCGCGCAGCTGGCCCGACTGCGCTACCCCGAGAACGCGGCCCCCGCGGCGGTGCGCCCGACGTTCAGCCGTATGGCCGAACTCGACCAGCTCATCATCGAGTCGGTTGCCGAGCTCCTCGAGACCCACGATATGAGCCTCGTGGCGAAGATCCAGGGCGCCAACGCGGAGATCGACGAGCTCCACGCAAGCGTCTTCCGCTCGGTCGCCGACCCGTCATGGTCGGAGAGCCCCAGCAGCACCGTCGATGCCGCGCTCGCGAGCCGCTACCTCGAGCGCTTCGCCGACCACGGCGTCTCGGTGGCCCGCAAGGTCTCCTACCTCGTCACCGGCGAATGGGACGGCGACAGCGCGGCCAACTGAGGCCACCACGCACGACGGGGGGCGCTCACCTCGCGAGGTGGGCGGCCGCCGTCGTCTGCGCTGCCGTCAGGGGAAGGCCGGGGCTGCTACTTGCGGCCCTGGTTCTTGACCGCCTCGATCGAGGCCGCCGCGGCCTCGGGGTCGAGGTAGGTGCCGCCGCGCGTGATGGGCTCGAAGTTCTCGTCGAGCTCGTAGACGAGGGGGATGCCCGTGGGGATGTTCAGGCCGGCGATGTCGTCGTCGCTGATCCCGTCGAGGTGCTTGACGAGGGCGCGCAGCGAGTTGCCGTGCGCCGTCACCAGGACCTTCTTGCCGGCGGTGAGGTCCGGCTTGATCTCGGACTCCCAGTACGGCATGAGGCGCGTCAGGACGTCCTTGAGGCACTCGGTGCGGGGCATCTCGTCGCCGAGGTCCGCGTAGCGCGGGTCCCCGACCTGGCTGAACTCCGAGTCGTCCGCGAGAGCGGGCGGCGGGGTGTCGTAGGAGCGGCGCCAGACCATGAACTGCTCCTCGCCGAACTCGGCGAGCGTCTGGGCCTTGTCCTTGCCCTGGAGCGCGCCGTAGTGGCGCTCGTTGAGGCGCCAGGAGCGCTTGACGTCGATCCATCCGCGGTCCGCCGCGTCGAGGGCGATGTTCGCGGTGTTGATCGCGCGCTTGAGCCGCGACGTGTGCAGGATGTCGGGCAGGTAGCCCTTCTCCACGAGGAGCTCGCCGCCCCGGCGCGCCTCCTCGCGGCCCTGGTCGTTGAGGTCCACGTCCACCCAGCCGGTGAACAGATTCTTGGCGTTCCACTCGCTGTGCCCATGGCGCAGCAGGATGAGCGTGTAGGTCATGGGCTCATGCTATCGGGAGCCGGGGCGGGGTCCGTTTCCGTGACGAACCCGCACGGGACAGCGTCAGGGCAGGCCGTCGGGGGCGACTGCGCCCCATGTCACCGTGATCTCCCCCAGACGCCAGCGGCTCGGGCGGTGCAGGACGGGCCAGCCTGCCGCTTTGACCGTGTGGCACATCGCGACCCAGCGCTGCCGGGTGCCGAACGCCGCGAGCGGGGCGGCAGCCAGCCACGCGGCGTCGAGCGCGGAGAGGAACGCGTGGATGCGCTCGCCGGGGACGTTGCGGTGGATCAGCGCCTTGGGGAGCCGCTCGGCCGCGTCCGAGGGCCGCTCGAAGGACCCGAAGCGGACGGCGAGGGACAGCGCGCGGGGGCCGACGGCGTCGAGCGTCACCCAGGCGGCCCGGCGGCCGACCTCGTCGCACGTGCCCTCGACGAAGATCCCCGTGGGGGCGAGCCGGGAGCGCACGAGGTCCCAGACGGCCGCAACGTCGGCCTCCTCGTACTGGCGCAGCACATTGAAGGCCCGCACGAGGACGGGCGGCTCGTCGACGGGGAGCTCGAATCCGCCGACGCGAAAGTCGAGGCCCTCGCGCTCGAGGGGCTTGGCGGCGGCCACGCGGGTCGGCTCGATTTCGACGCCCGTGAGGCGCACGTCGGGGCGCAGCGCGCGGAGACGGAGGAACAGCTCGACTGCGGTGATCGGGGAGGCGCCGTAGCCGAGGTCGACGGCGAGCGGTGCCGGCGGCGGGGCAAGGAGCCGGCGCGCCTGGGTGCCGGTGATCCACCTGTCGACGCGGCGCATGCGGTTGGGGTTGGTGGTGCCGCGGGTGACGTTGCCGACGACGCCGCGCACGCGCTGCCCGGGCGCGGTCCGGATCGGCCTCGCCTTCTGCACCACGCAGGCAAGTCTAGGTGCGGGACGGGGTGACCTCGCCCCCACACGGGGTGACCTCGGCGGGGGTGGTGGGGTGTGTCAGCGGGACATGACCGCGGGGCGCACGTCGGCGAGGTACACCCCGGCCGCCGTGACGGCGGCGATGTTGAACAGGCCGTAGCCGCCGAACGCGAAGATGAACCCGCTCCCGGGGAACAGCAGGCCGAGGAGCGTCACGAGCGCCGCTCCGCCGGTGAGCCCCAGCCAGAAGCCCTTGGTGCGCTTGAAGTTCGCCTCGAACGCGGGCCCCCTGCGGATGAGGCAGTCGATGAAGGCCCAGACGGCGATGGCAGCGCAGATGAACCCCGTCACGTAGAACGAGGCGAGAGTGATCAGGTCGATGAGGGCCTTGCCGTCCACAGTCTCAGCCTACAGCCCGGCGTCGAGGGCCTGCTTGAGGTCCGCCCACAGGTCGTCGGCATGTTCGATCCCGACGCTCAGCCGCACGAGCCCCTCGGGCACGCTGAGCGGCTCGGCAGCGTGCCGCCGACGGCGTTCGATCGTGGATTCCACCCCGCCCAGACTCGTGGCCGGGAGCCAGAGGGCGAGCCGGCCGACGAAGGCGTCGGCGGCCTGGGCCGTGGCCAGCTCGATGCTCACGATCGACCCGAAGCCCTCGAACTGCGCCGCGGCGCGCTCGTGGCCCGGGTCGGTGGGGAGGCCCGGGTAGCGCACACGCGTCACCGCCGGGTGCTCGGCCAGACGCCGGGCCAGCTCCCCCGCGGTGGCCTGGGACCGCTCGACGCGCAGCGCGAGGGTGCGCAGGCCGCGCAGTCCCAGCCATGCCTCGACTGGCCCGGCGATGGCGCCGTGCAGGGTGCGGTGCTGGTGGAGCCGTGCGCGCAGCGTCTCGTTCGCCGTCACGGCGAGGCCGAGGAGCACGTCCGAGTGGCCCGCGAGGTACTTGGTCGCCGAATGCACGACGACGTCCGCACCGACCGCGAGCGGCTTCTGCCCCAGGGGGGTCGAGAAGGTGTTGTCGACGACGACGAGCACCCCGCGGGCCTTCGCGGCGGCGACGAGCGCGGGCAGGTCGGCGACCTCCATCATCGGGTTCGTGGGGCTCTCGACCCACAGGACGTCGGCGCCGTCGAGCGCGGCCACCGTGGCGGAGGTGTCCTCGATGTCGACCTCGAGGAGGTCCAGCTCGCCGCGCTCGGCCTTGAGCTGGGCGAGCCCGAGCGTGCCGGAGTAGGAATGGCGCGGCGCGACGAGCACGCCGCCCACGGGGACAAGGCTCATGGCGGCGGCGACGGCTCCCATGCCGGAGCTGAACAGCAGCGCCGGCAGCGGCGCTCCCTCGAGCTTGCCCACCGCATCCTCGAACGGTTCCCAGGTCGGGTTGGAGAAGCGGGCGTAGCCGCGGGCCGTCTGGTCGATCCCTCCGAGTCCCACGAACGTCGACGAGAGGACGATGCTCGGGTTCACCGGGCTGTCCGGGCCCCGCTCAGGACGGCCCGCGGCGACGGCAAGCGTCTCCGGGGACAGGGCCGCGAGGGCGGCGTCGTCGAGGTGGGGGTACGTGGGATCAGCGGTCATGCCCCCAATGTAGGCCACTCACTCGCGGCGCCC
Organism: Sinomonas flava; assembly: GCF_039531875.1. Classification (NCBI taxonomy): domain Bacteria; kingdom Bacillati; phylum Actinomycetota; class Actinomycetes; order Micrococcales; family Micrococcaceae; genus Sinomonas; species Sinomonas flava. The sequence continues at coordinate 30,207 of NZ_BAAAQW010000012.1, forward strand.
GCAGCGCCGAGTTGTCCACAGGCCGGGGCACGTCCACCGCACGTCCAGCCTCTCCCGGTACCCTAGGAGAGGTGAGTCCCTCCGTCCTTCCCCCTTCCTCCGCCATGCCCGGCAGCCAGAGCGCCCCGGGCCTCTTCGTTGCGTTCGAGGGCGGGGACGGAGCCGGGAAATCCACCCAGGCCCGCCTCCTTGCCGACTCCCTGCACGCGCTCGGCCGCGAGGTGCTGCTGACCCGGGAACCGGGCGGGACCGAGATCGGCGAGAAGCTGCGCTCTCTCGTCCTGGACCACGGGCACGGCGAGATCGACGCGCGCACGGAGGCCCTCATCTTCGCCGCCGCCCGGGCCGCCCACGTCGCCCAGGCGATCCGCCCGGCGCTCGCGCGCGGCGCCGTCGTGGTCACGGACCGCTACATCGGCTCGTCGGTGGTGTACCAGGGGGTCGGGCGGCGGCTCGGTCCCAACGACGTGCGGGCCCTCAACGAGTGGGCCACGGACGGGCTCTGGCCAGACCTGACGATCCTGCTCGACGTCGACGAGGGCGAGGGCCGCGCGCGGCGTACCGCAGGCGACGCCGCCGAGGACCGCCTCGAGTCCGAGCCGGACGCGTTCCACCGCAGCGTGCGCCGGGCCTTCCTCGACCTCGCGGCCGCGCGCCCCGAGGCGTACCGCGTCATCGACGGAGCGAGGCCGCCCACCGAGATCGCCCGCGAGGTGCTCGAGGCCGTCGCATCCGCCCTCGACGAACGGGTCGCCTCATGACTGTGTGGGACGCCCTGCGCGGCCAGGCCCCGGTCGTCGACCAGCTCCGCCGGGCCGCCGCCGGCGACGGGCTCACCCACGCGTGGCTGTTCACCGGTCCCCCCGGCTCGGGCCGCTCGACCGCGGCCAAGGCTTTCGCCGCGGCCCTGAACTGCGAGGTCGACGACGTCATGGCCCGCGGCTGCGGCGAGTGCACGGGCTGCCTGACGATCCTCGCGGAGTCGCACCCCGACGTCGCGTTCGTCCGGACCGAGAAGGTCACGATCACCATCGACGAGGCGCGCGAGATGGTGGCGAAGGCCGGGGACCGCCCGCAATCCGGCCGGTACCGCATCATCGTGGTCGAGGACGCCGACCGCATGGCGGAGCGGACCACGAACGTGCTCCTGAAGGCCATCGAGGAGCCGACCCCCAGGACCATCTGGATGCTGTGCGCGCCCTCCCCTGCGGACGTGCTCGTCACCATCCGCTCCCGCTGCCGCCCGGTGGGGCTGCGACTGCCGCCCGTCGCGGACGTCGCTGCCCTCCTCGTCGAGCGCGACGGCGCGGACCCGGCGCTCGCCCTCGAGGCGGCGCGGGCGGCGCAGAGCCACATCGGCATCGCCCGCCGGCTCGCCCACGACGCCGACGCGCGCGAGCGGCGCGCCGAGACGGTCCGCGTGCCGCTGACCCTGAAGACCGTCTCGCAGGCCGTGGCCCTCGCGGACCAGCTCGTCCGCATCGCGACCGAGGAGGCCGCCTCCTCCAACGAGGAGCGCGACGCCGCGGAGCGGGCCAAGCTGCTCGCGACTTTGGGCGTCGGCGAGGGGGACAAGCTCCCGCCGTCCCTGCGTGCCCAGGTCCGGGCGCTCGAAGAGGACCAGAAGCGCCGGGCGAAGCGCAGCGTCACGGATTCCCTCGACCGTACCCTCACGGACCTGCTCTCGTTCTACCGGGACGTGCTCATGGTCCAGCTCGACGGAGGCGTGGAGCCCGTGAACGCGCACCTGGCCGAGGAGATCGGCCAGTTCGCGGCGGCCTCCACGCCGGAGACGACCCTTGCCCGCATGGACGCCATCAACCTGACCCGCCAACGCATCACGACAACCAATGTCGCCCCGCTCCTCGCGGTCGAGGCGATGGCCGTTGGCCTGATCTAGGAGACCAGTGACGAACCCCGCTTCCCCGCGCCCGGAGCGCCCACGCGCCGTCGTGCGCCGGATCCGCACCGCTCTCGTGGCGCTGCTCGCCGCCGTCCTCACCCTCACAGCGTGCGCGCCGTTCGAGAGCAGCCAGCCGAGCGCGGAAGCCGCCGCGACCGAGGGCGCACCCGCCGGGCTCGAGCGCTTCTACACGCAGGAGGTCTCCTGGTCCAGCTGCGAGGGCAGCTACGAGTGCGCCACCGTCTCGGTGCCCATTGACTACGCCGACCCCTCCGGTGACACCGTCAAGCTGTCGCTCATCCGCCTGACCGGCCGGAACGCGAAGGCGAGCCTCGTGGTGAACCCGGGCGGCCCGGGCGGCTCCGGCGTGGACATGGTCAAGGACTCCGCGAAGTCCATGTTCAGCCAGAAGCTCCTGGACAACTACTCCGTGATCGGCTTCGACCCGCGCGGCGTCAAGCGCTCCGCCCCCATCACGTGCGTCAAGGACGCCGAGCGGGACAGGATGCGCCAGTCGACCGTGGACCCGTCAACCGACGCCGGCCTGCAGCAGGCGTTCACCGAACAGAAGGCGCTCATCGACGCGTGCGCCGCGAACTCGGGGCCCATCCTCGCGCACACGGACACCGTCAGCGCCGCCAAGGACCTCGACATCATCCGCGCCGCCGCGACCCGCCAGGTGCGCCTCGATTACCTCGGGTACTCCTACGGGACGTTCCTCGGCTCGACCTACGCCTCGCAGTTCCCGGACCGTGTGGGCCGGATGGTGCTCGACGGCGCGCTCGACTCGTCCCTGTCGAACCACGAGATCACCGTGGGCCAGGCCCGCGCCTTCGAGAAAGCCGTCCACTCCTACGTCCGTTCCTGCCTCACGCAGTCCGGGTGCCCGCTGTCGGGCACCGAGGACGACGCCGTCGCGCAGATCCAGGCCCTCATTGCGCGCGTGAAGGACCAGCCGCTGAATACGAGCAGCGGCCGCAAGGTGACCGCGACGGACTTCGTCAACGGATTCATCCTCCCGCTCTACAACGACCGCAACTGGCCCGCACTCACCCAGGCCCTCGGCCCGGCGCTGCGGGGCGACGGCAGCGGGATGCTGCGGCTCGCGGACCTCGCGGCGGACCGCGAGAGCAATGGGACGTACAGCTCGAACTCGTCGTTCGCGTTCCTCGCGTACAACTGCCTCGACTACTCGACCCAGTCCGACCCCACAGCGATGCGGGCGGAGGCCGCACAGCTCGCCGAGGTCTCCCCGACCCTCGGGGAGTCCTTCGCCTATGGCGGCGTGAACTGCCGCGACTGGCCTGCCAAACCGGTCCGCACGCCGGCCCCGGCGGCCTACTCGGGCGAGAGCACGATTATGGTCCTCGGCACGACCGGAGACCCGGCGACGCCGGTCGAGTGGGCCGGCTCGCTACGGAAGCAGCTCGGGAACGCCGCGCTCCTGACGTGGCAGGGCGAGGGCCACACGGCCTACGGGCGCGGCTCGTCCTGCGTCGACAAGGCCGTGGACTCCTACCTCGTCGACGGCTCCGCGCCCACCGACGGCGCCCGCTGCTGACGGGCGCCCGCGCCGGGCACCGGGGAGGCTAGGACTGGCGGAAGCCGGCGGGCTCGGGCCACAGGAGCGCGGGCAGGTCCGCGATGGAGCGCACGACGTCGGTCGCCCCCGCCGCGCGCAGCTCGGCCTCCGTCTGGGCGCCGGTGAGGACGCCGACCGCCGCGCCCGCACCGGAGCGCAGGCCCGAGGCGATGTCTGCCTCCGTGTCCCCGACGACGACCACGTCGCGCACGTCCTCGATGTCCAGCGCCAGAACGGCGGTGAGCACCATGTCCGGGGACGGCCGGCCCCGGCCTGCGTCCTCGGAGCAGAGCGAGAGGTCAGCCAGGCCCATCCAGCCCAGGGCCTCAAGGATGCTGTTCTGGGTGTGCCGGCCGAAGCCCGTCGCGAGGCACACCTTGACCCCCCGCTCGCGCAGCGCGTGGACGGTCTCCTCAGCACCGGGGACGGGCTCCACAGCCCCCTCGGCGATCATGGCGTCGTAGGCCGCGGAGAAGGTGCGCGCGGCTGCGCGGGCCGACTCGCCGTCGTCGGCGAAGACCTGGGCGAAGAGCGCGCTGCGGTCCAGCCCGGCGCTGCGCCTGGACCGCGCGAGGGCGTCGGCGAGTCGCTCGCCGGTGACGCCGCAGGAGGCCAGCGCCTGCTCGACCGCCCTCTCGGCGGCGCCGCCGTCCGTCACGGTGGTGCCGTTCATGTCCAGCACGGCCAGACGCATCGCGCGTGTGTGCTCGGCCGCCAGCTGCAGCGTCACAGGTGACCTCGATCCTCTCGTCGGGCCCCTCGTGGGCCGGGTTCTGCCGAGCATCCCAGCCCGGGCCATCGCACTCCTGAACTCGCCGCGTACTGCGGGTGAACAGGGGCCGGAAAGAGCCCCTGACGTCGTTTTGACCGGGGCCGCATGGCTCGACTAGAGTATTCACTCGGTGGTTCCGCTTCAGGCGGAGTCCCGGTTGCCTCCTTAGCTCAGACGGTAGAGCGTCTCACTCGTAATGAGAAGGTCAGCAGTTCGATCCTGCTAGGAGGCTCCATAGAACCCCTTCTGGCCTGCGGAAACGCGGACAGGAGGGGCTTTTTCGTGCCTCTGGGGAGCACAGCTGCCGACGGAGGGGCCCAGCTGCCCGGCCCCACCCTGCGGCGTGTTACCAGGTCCTCGTGGGTCGGAGGGGCAGCGGGGTCAAGTCCGCCGACGCCCGGTCCACGCCAGATAGGCCGCCAGCGAGGCAGAGGCGACGATGCCGGCCCCCGTCAGGGCCGTCCGCAGGGCCCGGGTCCGCCCTTGGGGCTGGGAGGCGAGGATCTCCCCGAGGCTCCGGATCGATGCCGCGGCAAGGGTGGCGACCGCCACCCGCTGGGCCGCCGCATCCAGGTGTGCGACCAGCTCATCGAGCTCGCCGGGGCGGAGGCTGATCTGAGCTCCGCCGCGCTCCAGGGCATCCTCCAGAGCGCGAAGCTGGCGGGGCAGGCGGCCGGCCGCGTCCACCAGCTCGCTTCCGGCCTGCCCGAGGCGGCGGAGGACGGCGAGCGGGGCGAACCTCTCCAGGGCGAGGGATTCGGCCCAGGGACCGATCACGGCGCCGAACTGGAATCCGGGATCCAGCGTGACCGCCAGGGACTCGACCATCACGAGCATCCGCAGGAGCAGGGCGAGCTCTCGGGGCAGCTGGAGGCGGTAGCGGCGCACGACGACCAGGAGCTCCCGAACGAACGCTCCAAGCGGCACCTCGGACAGCGGCCGCTCGGCATACAGGCGCATGACTGGGGCCAGGTCCTCGCTGAGGCGGCCCAGGTCCGGACGCCTCCTGCCGGTGGAGGCGTCGGAGAGAGCTCGCGCCGCGGCGCGGGGATCCCGACGCGACACCGCGATCAGCAGACCAGAGAGGTGGTCGCGGAGCTGAGGATCGACAGTGCCGACCATCCCGAAGTCGATCAGCCCGATCCGCCCGCCTGGGAGCGCGGGGTCGGGCTCCACGAACAGGTTGCCCGGGTGCGGATCGGCGTGGAAGAAGCAGTCCTCGAAGACCATCTTCGCCACGGCATCTGCGTAGCGTGCGGCCAGGGCCCGGCGGTCGATTCCCGCGGCGTCGAGCGCGGCCAGGTCGCTGATCTTGATGCCCCGGATCCGCTCGAGGGTCAGGACCCGGGAGGTGGTGCTGTCCCAATAGACCCGGGGTACGTGGATCCCAGGATCTGCTGAGAAGCTGGCACGGAAGCGCTCCGCGTTGCGGGCCTCCGCCAGATAGTCCAGCTCTGCCCGCAGCGTCCGGGCGAACTCCTCGGCGATGCCAGCCACGTCGTAGTCCGCAGCGGCATCCCAATGCCGCGAGGCCTGAGCGGCGAGGTTGGCGATGATCTCCAGGTCGAGCTCGACTTGCTCGACCACTCCGGGCCGGCGGACCTTGACCACCACCTCGGTCCCGTCGGCCAGAGTGGCCGCGTGCGCCTGGCCCAGCGAGGCGCTGGCCAACGGGGAGGGATCGAAGGAGGCGAAGACTTCCTGGGGGGCTCCCCCGAGCTCGCGTTCGATGGCCTCCACGACGGAAGCCGCTGGGACCGGCGGGGCTTGGTCTTGGAGGCGGGCCAGCTCCTGCCGGTAGGGGCCCGGAAGGAGGTCCTGCCGGGTGGAGAGCGCCTGGCCGAGCTTGATGAACGTCGGGCCGAGCTGTTCCAAGGCCAGCCGCAGGTGCTCGGGGTTGGAGTAGGGCTCCCGACGGGCCTCGGGGCCGAGGAGCCCGCGGCGCAGCGGCACCCACCGCTGTAGGCGGGCCGCCCCGATGGCGAAACCCAGCCCGTGCCGGGCCAGGGTCTCGGCGATCTGGCGGTAGCGGCCGAGGTGGCTGCCGGCCACCTCCGGGCCTCCGGGCTCATCTGATCCCACGCCCCCTCCTATGGACTCTCGGGCCGTGCCCCTGGATCCACTCTCGCACTCCCTCAGCCCTTCCCGAAGAGGGCAACGCGGCGGATGTGCTTGAAGTGGGCGGGAGCGGTTGGTGACCCGTGAAGGCACATTTCCCCAGGAGGTCTCACCGTGCTCTCGATAGCCCTGGTCCTCTTCGTCCTGTGGGTGCTCGGCGTCATCGGGAACACCACGGCGGGCCGTCTCGACCGGTAGGCGTCCTTGCGACGCCGCCCCGCCAGGCCCGCTCGCCCACGCCCCCGCGGACGGTTCCGCCGCGCCCGCACGCGCCGTAACGTAGGTCCATGCGGGCCTGCCGGGCCGCGGTCGCGCGAGCCCAGGAGGAACCTTGTCGGAGAAGGCCACCGCGCCGGAGCGGGCCACCGCCGGACAGCAGCCCCGCGAGAGGGTGCTCGCCGCGCTCGAGGCGGACGGCGGCGTCGTCCGCTCAGGACCCGGCTGGGAGGTGTTCCGCCGCCGCTTCGACACCCACTTCCCTGATCTGGAGCGCCTCTTCGAGCAGCTCTACGGGACTCGGGCGGACTGGCAGGACCACCTCGCGCGGCTTGTCGTCGAATGTGCGGCGTCCTGGCAGGACCGGTCCGAGGACCTCAAGACCCTCGACGAGCGCCGCGAGGCCGAGCCGGACTGGTTCCAGTCCGAGCGCATGCTGGGCGCGGTCTGCTACGTGGACAGGTATGCGGGGACCCTCGAGGGGCTGCGGGAGCGTATCCCCTACTTCAGGGAGCTCGGCCTGACCTATCTGCACCTCATGCCGCTCTTCCTCGCGCCTGAGCCCAATTCCGACGGCGGGTACGCCGTCTCGAGCTACCGCGAGGTGAACCCCAGGCTCGGAACCATGGATCAGCTCCGCGCCCTCGCCGCGGAATTCCGGGCGAACGGGATCAGCCTCGTCGTCGACTTCATCTTCAACCACACCTCCGACGAGCACGTGTGGGCCCGGCGCGCCGCGGCGGGCGAGGCCGAGTTCGAGGACTACTACTGGATCTTCCCCGACCGGGCCATGCCTGACGCCTACGAGCAGACCGTCCGGGAGATCTTCCCCGACGACCATCCGGGGGCCTTCGTCCCCATGCCGGACGGCCGCTGGGTGTGGGCAACCTTCCATACCTTCCAGTGGGACCTCAACTACTCGAATCCGGCGGTCTTCAGGGCCATGGCCGGGGAGATGCTCTTCCTGGCGAACCAGGGCGTGGAGATCCTGCGGATGGATGCGGTCGCGTTCATCTGGAAGCAGCTCGGCACGGCCTGCGAGAATTTGCCCGAGGCGCATCTGCTCCTGCGCGCATTCAACGCGGTGTGCCGGCTCGCCGCCCCGTCGCTCGTGTTCAAGTCCGAGGCCATCGTGCACCCGGACGAGGTGGTCAAGTACATCGACCCCGCCGAGTGCCAGATTTCCTACAACCCGCTCGAGATGGCCCTCACGTGGGAGGCACTGGCCACGCGGGACGTCCGCCTCCTCGCTCAGGCCCTCGAGCGCCGGCACAGCCTCCCCGCGGGCACCGCCTGGGTCAACTACGTGCGCAGCCACGACGACATCGGCTGGACGTTCGCGGACGAGGACGCCGCCGAACTGGGCATCAACGGCTTCGACCACCGCCGCTTCCTCAACCGCTTCTACGTCAACCGGTACCCCGGGAGCTTCGCCCGCGGCGTGCCCTTCCAGGACAACCCGAAGACGGGCGACTGCCGCATCTCCGGCACCACGGCGTCCCTGTGCGGACTCGAGGACGGCACGGAGGAGGCCGTCCGGCGCATCCTCCTCGCGCACTCGATCGCGATCAGCACCGGGGGGATTCCCCTGATCTACCTCGGCGACGAGGTGGGCCAGCTCAACGACTACGCCTACGCCGACGAGCCCGGGCACGGCTCCGACTCCCGCTGGGTCCACCGGCCGCACTACCCGGCCGCGCGGTATGCGCACCGCAACGACCCGTGGACCATCGAGGGGCAGATCTACGCGGGCCTCAAGAAGATGCTGGCAGTGCGGGCCAGGACGCCGGAATTGGCCGGGAACCGGCTCATCGACTTCGCCACGGGGAGCGATCACGTCCTCGGCTACCAGCGGCCCGCGTACGACGGCGCCGTGGTCGCCTTCGCGAACTTCTCGGACAGTGCCCAGCACATCGCCCCGGGGACGCTGTCCGGGTTCGCCCCCGCGGCGGAGGACCTCTTCACCGGCCAGACGGTGCTGCTCTCCGACGGCATCACCCTCCCAGCCCAGGAGTTCGTCTGGGTGCGGGCCCGGCACGCCTGACCGTCGCGCGTCGGGGGAGACGTGAAAGGGCCGCGGCTCCGGTGACGGGGCCGCGGCCGATCGGAAAGGGAGACTCGCTCAGTGCGAGGGCATCACGCGGTGATGGCGCGCGTCCATGGCGGGCTTGATGGCCGCGGCGGTCACGCCAGCGGCGACAATCCCAGCGATCCACGACGTCCACGACGCACCTGTGTGAGAGGTGTATGCGCCCATCCACGGGGACAGGAACAGCAGCACTCCGCAGGCGGCCTGCGCGTACTCGAGCCACGGCGTTCCCGGCATCGCGAGGTTCAGGACGCCCGTGACAATGAGCAGGACGCCGAAGACGAGCATGAGCGTCGTCGACGAAGCCGTCTGTGACGTCCACAGGACGGCGAGCGCCGTGTAGAGACCCGCGGCGATCGCCACGTAGTCCTCCCAGCGCATCCATTTCTTCATGGGTTGCTCCTCCCAACTCGACACCCCCGGTCCCCCCGGGGGATCGGTCAGTGGTGGGTAGGTCGGTGCCTTCGCGCCGGCGCCCGAAGCCGCTGGCCTCTACCAGTACACGCCCGGACTCACGGGCTGTAAAGGGTCCCTGGGCCCCGGTGAGATCACAGAATGGCTACGCCTGCTCCCCGGCCGACGGCGGTGCTGCGGTCTCCTCCCCGTGGAGCACGAGGACCGGGCATTTCGCGTGCTCTGCGCAGGCTCGGCTCACGGAGCCCAGCAGTGTTCCCATGAGGCCGCCGAGGCCGCGTGAACCCACCACGAGCATTCCAGCGTCCTCGCTCTCCTCGACGAGCACCTGCGAGGGCCGGCCTTCGATGGCCTTGGCGATGAGGCCCTCCGGGCGGGTGGGTCCGAACGCCTCCCCGAGGGCGGCATCGAGGACGCCTGCCGCGTCCTGCTCGGGGTTCCAGTCGATCCCCGGGTACCCCGCGAAGGCGGCACCGGAGGTGGGGATGTGCCAGACCGACACCGCCGTGATCGGCCCCCCGACGGTCGGTTCCATACGGGCCGCCCACCGCAGGGCCTCGATGGAAAGGGGAGAGCCGTCGACTCCGACGACGATCCCGCGCCGGCCGCTCATCTGGACGTTCTGCTCGGTTTCGCTCATGGCCCGAGCCTAGGTGGCGGTTTCCGTGGGACGCTAGGGAACTTGGGCCCGGGCGACGCACTCGCCAGCGCCTACTTCCCCCGATGCCGCGCGCCGCCCGCAGCCGCGTCGTCCTCCGAAGGACCGCCGTTGTCGCGGTCCGTCGCGTCAGACTGGGAGGGTCCGTACGGGTCGTCCGGGCCGTGCCTGATGACCTCGTCCTCGGGCTGCACCGTGGGCTCCGGCGTACGCGCCACCACAGACGGGACAGCCACGAGCATCACGAGGCACATCACGAGAAGGCATCCGGCCACGACCCAAGACTGCCAGCGGCCCAAGGCGACGTCGAACATGAGCGAGGTGGTGCCGGTGAGGAGCAGCGCTGCGAGCGCCAGGCCCGCCTTGGCCGCCCAGTCGCCGCTCTGCACCAGCCGGTTCTTGACCTTGCGGCGGAACAGGCGGCGGTGCACGCTCAGCGGCATGAGCACCACGAGCAGCGCCGCGGTCGCGATGACCACGAGGACGAGATAGAGGCCCACGCTGTAGGCGTCGAGGATGCTGAAGCGGTTCTGGAACGGAAGCGTCAGCAGGAATCCGGCGAGGAGCTGGAGGCCGGTCTGAAGGATGCGGAGCTCCTGCAGGATCTCGGACCAGTTCCGGTCCAGTTTCTCGGCATAGGTCTCCCGCCGGTGGTACATGCCGTACCGGGTCTGCCTCCGGTACTCCGTGGTTTCAGATGGCATCGATCAGCTAGGCCTCCTTCTTCACGGGATACTTCCCGTTCGGGCCTCGTTTCACACCAGTCCCGCGGCGTGTTCACCGGCAGGCGAGCCCGAGGGCCTCGGCCGCCTCGGTGCTGCGGTCCTCGACCGTCGTCGGGCTCTCGAGGTGCACGGCGTGCGAGGGCAGGATGCCTGCGCCGCCGTACCGCTCCATGACCCTCCACTGCACGACGACGTCCTCCCCCGCGTGGTCCGGCGGGAGGTCTTTCCAGAAGCCGAAGCCCCCGCACTCTGCGAGCGCGGCGCGGCGGAAGAGGACGCACCCGCCCACCCAGGCCACCCGGTAGGCGGCCCAGGCCCGGTGGCGGAAGGCCCCCGCCTCGCGGAGCCGCGCGGCGAGGTGGGCGGGGTTCGCCGCGTTGTGGAGGCGCCAGCGGTCAAACCCGGGACCTCCGCGGCTGAGCCTCTCGGGCTCGACGCGGTCCCCCCAGAGGGAGAGCTCTCCATGCTCGTGGGGCCTGACGTCGTCCAGATAGGACAGCCCCTGGACCGCCATGCCGACGAATCCGCAGCCGAGCTTTCCGATGGCCTCGGCCAGGGCCCTCACTGCCTCGGAGCCCAGCCACACGTCGTCGTCCAGGAACAGGACCAGCGGCGCTGCGGACACGCCCAGGAGGAAGTCGCGGTGCTCGGCGAGGCCGCGGAGGGGAAGGTGCCGGTGGACGGCGACGCGGCGCCCTTGGGCGCGCAGGACCCGCAGCATGGCGGCCGCGGCGGGGTGTTCCCAGTCCGCGGCGCCCTCGCTCTGGTCGCTGACGACGACCCCGAAGTCCTCGGCATCCTGGGCGGCGAGACCCGCCAGCGTCGTGGCGAGCTCCGCGGGCCGGTTGCGGGTTGGGATGAGGACCTCGAGCGGCGGTGGTGCCGCGGCGTCGGGCCGGTTCCCCCATTCGTGGGGGCTGCGGCGGCTCATCCTCCGGCCCGCCGCACACGTGGGCGGAGCGCGGGCCGCTCCACGTACCCGAGCGTCTCGAGCCGGCCGCCGACCTCGCGGACCGCCTCGGCCTCCGCGAGCATGCCCGGAAGGTAGTCCCCGCCCTTGACGTAGACGTCGGGCCTTAGCTCCCGGATGAGCGGGACGGCGGTCTCGGAGTCGAACACGACAGCGTGGTCGACGGCGGCCAGCGCGGCGACCACGGCAGCGCGGTCCTCCTCGCCCACGGCGGGGGGGTCGCCGCGGAGCTGGCGCACGGAGTCGTCCGAGTTCACGCCCACCACGAGGAGTCCGCCCAGGCCGGCCGCCTCCTCGAGGAACGCCGCGTGGCCCCGGTGGAGGCCGTCGAAGACGCCGTTCGTCAGGACGACCGCCCGGCCCTGGCTGCGGGCCGCCTCCGACGCTGCGCGCACGGCCTCCCAGGTCGCCACGCCGCCCCGTTTGCTTTGAGCCGTCCGGCCCGCGTCGGCTGGGAGGCTGCCCGGCACCCGGTCGGAGGGCGGGAGCTGGGCCGAGCGGAGCGCGGCCTGGAGGCGGTCGGCGGTGCACGTCGTCGTGCCCGGGACCTGCACGACGACGTCCGCGGCTGCCTGCCCGACGTCGGCGGCGTCGTCGAGGGCAAGGCCTGCAGCGAGCGCGAACGCCACCCCTGCGACGAATGTGTCCCCTGCGCCCACGGCGTTCTGCTCGGGGGCGGGACGGGCGTGGGTCTCGTGCAGCACCCCGGCCCGGCCGAGCAGGACCGTACCGTCCCGGTCCAGGGTCACGAGTGTGTGCTCGGCCCCGGTGGCGTTGAGGAGCTCATCCGCGTTCCTGCCCGCCCACGAGTGGCGGTCTCCGTGTGGAGGGGCGTCCCCGACGATGCTTGCTGCCTCGGCGGCGTTCGGGGTCACGACGTCAGCATGGAGGTCCCGCCAGGCGGCCGGGGTGTGGGCATCGACGATGAGCGCTCGGGCCGCCGCGCGCAGCGCGCCCCGGTCGATGCGGGCCAGGGCGCCCAGTCCGTAGTCGCAGAGGACCACTGCGTCCACCCTGCCGGCGAGCTCGAGGGCAGCAGCCGCGACAGCGTCGGCCTCGTCGGCATCCGCGATCCGGCACGCATCGACGCGCAGCAGGAGCTGCCCCTGGCCCACCATGCGCGACTTCACCGACGTGCTCCTGCCCCGGCTGCGCACCGGCCCGTGGGCGTCCACACCCGACTGAGCAAGGCGTTCCGCGAGCGCATGGCCAGCCTCGTCGTCGCCCGCGACGGCCACCAGACGCACACGGGCCCCGAGAGCGGCGAGGTTGACGGCGGTGTTGCCCGCTCCGCCCGGGGCGTCCTCGATGCGCTCCACGTCGACGACCGGGACGGGCCCCTCTCGGCACAGGCGCTCGGCGCTCCCCTCCCAGCGCCGGTCCAGCACGACGTCGCCGACCACGAGGATCGACGGCCGGTTCCCCTGGAGTGCAGCGAGAATGCGCTCGGCGTCCATGCTTCAGTACTCCCCTCTCCCGCGGGCAGCCACGGGCGGCTCGAGATGGATGACCTTCGGTCGGCTCAGCTCGTCGAGCAGCCGCGGGCCGAATCCCGCCGTGCTGCCCGCCTGGGGAAGGCCCGGCGCGTCCGTGCCGGTCACGCCCACGGCCAGGCCGTTGACGGCGACGTTGGACGCCGGGATCTCGGCGGCCGCCAGCTGCGCATGCCCGATGTCCCGCGTGAGGACGGTCGCCGAGGCGCCGCAGGGCTCCTCCGCCGCTTCCGCGACCGCTTCGTCGAAGGTCTGCACGGACATGACGGCAGCCACTGGGCCGCGGACCTGGTCGCGCATGATGCTCATCGACGGTGCGCACCGTGCGAGGACGGTGGGCGGGTAGAAGGATCCGGGTCCTTCGTCGAACTGGCCGCCGGCGAGGACGACCGCGCCGTCGTCGAGCGCCGAGAGCACGGCGCGGTGGATCTCGCCCCGGGCCCACTCGTCGACAACCGGCCCCACCCGCTCGGACGCCGCCCACCGGCGGGCCTGCTCTGCGAGTTCGTCGAGGAAGACCTCTTCGACATCGCGCAGGACGAAGATCCGCCGCGGCGCAGAAAGGAGCTGGCCAGCGTGCCGGAAGGCCGCTTGGGCCGTGCAGGCGGCGGCCCAGCCGAGGTCCACACCGCGGTCGACGATGAGGGAGCTGCTGCCGCCCCTCCCCCTGACCAAATGGGCCCCGGTGCGGCACGACGCCGCGACCAGGCTGTCCGCCACCGCGGCGGACCCGACGTGGACGATCGCGTTCACCCTGTCGTCGCCCGCGAGCGCGGCGCCCAGTTCGGCGTCGCCCGTGAGGGTGCTGAGCACGCCGGGGGGAACCGCCGAGGCGAAGAGCCGCCCCAGCCTCCGGCCGAGCGCGGAGCAGCGCTCGCTGGGCTTGAGCAGCACGACATTCCCCGCCGCGAGGCCTGCGCCGGCTATGCCGCACGCCGTGGCGACGGGGTCATCCCAGGACGTCAGCCCCAGAACGAGGCCGCGTGGCTCGTAGACGGTGAAGTCGAGGCCCGAGAAGGCTCCGGCGAGGGTGGGGCCGGAGCGGAGGAGGCTCAGCTCGGCGTACCGGCGCAGCGATTCGGCCCCGGACCGCACGCCCGCCAGCGCGTCGTCGAAGAGGCGCCCGGTCTCCCGGCTGTTCAGGTCGGCGAGCTCATGGGCGGCGGACTCGACGGCTCCCGCGAGCTCGCGCAGGGTCCCCGAGCGCTGCGCCTGCGGCACACGCCGCCACATCGTCCAGGCGCTGCGGGCCGAGCGGAGGGCTGCGTCGGCCCGCGCCGGGTCTGACTGGACGGGCCGTGCAACCGGCTGTCCCGTGCGGGGGTCACGCCGGATCTCCGTGACAACGCTCTGCGCGCGGGTCTCAGGGAGTGTTTGATGGGAGGGTGCCTTCGCAGCTCCCGGTACTGGGTCCTCGTCGGGGCGGGCCTCGTGGGGCAGGCCGCTCATCATCGTTCCTCCTGACGCTGGGGCACCGGCTTGTTACCCCTCGGGTGTGCGCTCACACAGCGCTCCGTGCACATAGGCGTCCGCCGGGCCGAGGACGTGCGGCGTGCCGGTGGCGGTGCGACCGCCGTTTGCCGCGGCGAGCCCAGGGGTACGGCGAAGACGACGAGGGCCCGCGCAGGGAGGGCCCGAGGGGCCGGGAGGGACGATGACAGCAGAAGCCAGCACCGTGGGGGCCACCGCGCAGACCGACGAAGCGCCGTTCGAGGACGTACGCCGGATCGCCGTGCTCCGGGGCGGCGGGATCGGCGACCTGGTCGCGGCGCTTCCCGCGCTCGAAGCCCTCCGGGCGGCCTACCGGGACGCCGAAATCGTCCTCCTCACGACGCCGAAGCTCGCCCCGGTCCTCGAAGGGCGCCCGACGCCCGCGGACCGCATCGTCCGCGTCCCCTTCTTCCCCGACGCTCCGGACGCACAGGGCCGCACCTGGCGGGACGACCCTGCCACCCAGGAGGTGGTCGCGGGCCTGCGCTCGGAGGGCGTCGGCCTGGCCGTCCAGCTCCATGGCGGGGGAGCGAACTCCAACCCCTTCGTGGCGGCTCTGGGCGCACCGCACACTGTCGGCTGCGCCACCCGGGAGGCCCTCCGGCTCGAGCGCGACATGCCCCACGTCTACTATCAGCGCGAGGTGAGCCGCTGGCTCGAGGTGGCCTCGCTCGCCGGCGCGCCCGCGGTGGTGACCGACCCGCGTCTCGCCGTCATCCCGGCCGACGGCGCAGCAGCAGCCGAGTGGCTGCGCCCCGGGCCGGGACTCGTCGTCGTGCATCCGGGGGCGACCGATCCCCGCCGGCGCTGGCCGGCCGACCGCTTCGCCGCCGTCGCTGCGGAACTCGCCGCGGACGGGTGGCAGGTGCTCGTCGTGGGGGACGACGGCGAGCGCGGGCTCGCGGACGGGATCGCGCACGACGCCGCAGGGCTGGCTCCCAGCGCGGCTGGACGCATCGCCTCCGCAGCCGGGCGCACGTCCCTCCAAGGGCTCCTGGGCCTCCTCGCGACCGCCCGCCTGGTCGTGGCGAATGACAGCGGACCCCGGCATCTGGCCCAGGCGCTGGGAACGCCGACGGCCTCCGTGTACTGGGGGCCGAACCTCATCAACGCCGGGCCGACGGGCCGCCGCCACCACCGGGTGCAGGTCTCGTGGCGCCAGCTGTGCCCGGTGTGCGGCGCGGACGGCACCGATCCCTTCCTGCAGCCCTGCGAGCACGAGGTGCCGTGGGTTGACGGTGTGGCGACCGAGAGGGTGCTGGCGGACGCCCGCGACCTCCTGGCCGGGCGCTGAGCCTGGCCAGGAGGTCGGACGGGCTCACGGCCAGGAGTCCTCGAGGGACCCGGCGACGAGGAGCTCGCGGACCTCGCATCCCTGCGGCTGTGAGAGGGCGAAGACGACCGAGCGTGCCACGTCCGAGGGGCGGTTGAGCGTGCTGCGGTCATGCGGCTTGTACTGCTCGGGGCGGTCGTCGAAGAACGCCGTGTCCATGCCGCCCGGGATCAACGTCGTGACGCCGACGCGGCCCTTCAGCTCGGCCGCGAGAGCACGGCTGAAGCCGATCACTCCGAACTTCGACGCGCAGTAGGCGCTGGCCCCGGCGGCCCCGCGGAGGCCGAGAGTCGAGGCGACGGTGACGACGCGTCCGTGTGAGCGCATGAGGTGCGGGAGCGCGGCACGGACCACCGCCGCTGTGCCGAGGAGGTTCACGCGGATCACTTTCTCCCACTCGTCCGCGGGGACCTCGGCGAGCTCTCCGCAGCGGTCCACGCCCGCGGCGCAGACCACGGCGTCGAGTCCGCCCGCCTCCTCCGCCGCACGGGCGACGGCGGATTCGGCCGCCTCGCGCTCGGAGAGGTCCACTTGCCAGCCCTTCAGCGGAGCGGCCACGGGTGCGCGGTCGAGGACGAGCGGAACGCCGCCTTCCCCCGAGACGGCCTCCACAACGGCCGCGCCGAGCCCGGAGGCTCCGCCGGTGACGAGGACGCGTGCTCCGCGCAGGGGGCTTCCGGAGATCCTGGTGCGAGAGGCGTCGGTCTGGGTCGTCAGGGTCTCGTTGGTCTGCAGGGCTTCAGTCATGGCGCAGGTTCCTCCTGATGTCATGTCGTCGGGTTTCGGTCGGATGGGTCGAAGAGCGGGGCTCAGCCGTGGCACACCTCAGCCGAGGGCCGCGATCGCGGAGGCGAGCGACGTCGTCGAGCGCCCGGGCTGGAGGGGGACGGTGACCACTTCGCCGCCCCACCGGCGCAGGAGCGCCGATTCGGGCAGCTGCTCGGCTTCGTAGTCGCTGCCCTTGACCCAGACGTCGGGACGCAGCCCGGCCAGGAGGCGCTCCGGTGTGTCCTCGGAGAAGATCTCCACGGCGTCGACGCAGCTGAGCCCGAGGAGCAGGTCGGCGCGGTCGCGCTCGTCCATCACGGGCCTGCTCTCTCCCTTGAGCCGGCGCACGGACGAGTCCGAGTTCAGGCAGACGATGAGGCAGTCGCCGAGGCTGCGGGCGGCTTCGAGGAGGCGCAGGTGCCCCGCGTGGAGCAGGTCGAAACAGCCTCCCGCCGCGACGACGCGCCCGCCCTCCGCCCGGACGCGGCGCGCGAGGGCGAACGCCGGCGATTCGTCGTCCCCCGCAGTCTCGGCAGGGTGCTGCCCGTTGGAGGGCGTGGGGGTGGAGTGCAGCGCGGCGACGCCGCCGGCGGCGAGGAATGCCACGGAGGTGGCCACCGCCGTCTCAACCGCCTCCTCGAGGCTGCTTCCGCCGGCCAGGGCCGCTGCGAGGGCGGAGGCGAAGCGGTCGCCCGCGCCGCACGAGTCATCGATGCGCAGACCGGCGCTGGGCACACCGATATGGATGGCGCTGCCGTTGTCGGACAGGAGCGCCCCGCGCTCCGCGAGGGTCACGACCACGGACTGCGCATGCCATCGCTCCCGCAGCCGGCCAGCCGCCGTCGCGATCGCGCCCAGCCCGCTCACGTCCCGTCCGGACAGGTCGAGGAGCTCGGACAGGTTCGGCGTGACAGCCGCGGCGCCACCGATCGGCCGGGCACCGTGCGAATGCGGGTCCCACACGACCGGCACGCGACGTGATGCCGTCTCGAGCGCGGCCCGCAGTGGCGGGGCCTCGAGGAGCCTGCGCCCATAGTCGGCGACCACGATGGCATCCGCGGTCTGGAGCGGGACGAGCATCGACTCGTCGACCAGGGGGAACGGCTTCTGGCCGCAGCCCTCGTCGATCCGGGCGATGCGCTGCCCGTCGGCCGCGACCCGCATCTTGGTAGGGGTCGGCCCGCCCAGCACGCCCTCATGGATGCGCACCCGCTGCAGCAGGGAACGCACGCGGTCGGCGGCGGCGTCGTCGGACAGGGCGGTGACGAGGTCGACGTCGTGCCCGTCCTGGGCGAGCAGCGTCGCCACGAGCCCGGCGCCGCCGGCCCGTTCGCGGCGGCTCTGGACGTCGACGACGGGGGCTGGGCCGTCCGGGCAGAGGCGTCCGGCATGTCCCGCAAGGTCGATGTCGAGCAGGGTGTCTCCCACAACGACGATTCTCATGGCCGTCCTCCCTTCACTGATGGCTGGTCGATTCCGAGGGGCGCATCACGTCCTGCGGGCGTCTCCGTGGCCCTGATGAGTGCGTCGAAGCAGGTGCACAGGGCGTGGATCGCCACGAGCTGGGACTCCTGGACGTGGCACCCGGGGCCCTCGAGCGTGAGCGCCTCGTCGACGGCGGATTCGAGGGGATTGGGCGCGGGGCCGGTGAGGGCCCACGACACGGCCCCGCAGTCCCGCGCGGCCTCGGCCGCGCACAGGAGGTTCTGGCTCGCGCCCGAGGTCGAGAGCATCAGCAGGATGTCGCCCGGCCGCGCGTGGGCACGGACCTGACGGGCGAAGACCTGCTCGTAGCCGTAGTCGTTGCCGATGGCCGTCACGGCGGAGGTGTCGCCGTGCAGGGCGATGGCCGAGAAGGGGCGCCGCTCGCCGTCGTACCGGCCCACGAGCTCCGCGGTGAGGTGCTGGGCCTCCGCCGCCGAACCGCCGTTCCCGGCCACGAGGAGCCTGCCCCCGTCGGCCAGGCGAACCGCGAGGTGCTGCGCCCACCGCGCCAGCAGCGGGGCATGGCTCTGGAGGCCCTCAAGGGTGCGCGCAGAGCCGCCGAGGTGGTCCGAGATGCGGTCTTCGAGGAACGTGGCACCGTCCACGGGACGGATGGCGCGGCGCCGCCCGCCGATGGCGCGTAGGCCGCCGGAGCGGGAGGTGCCGTTCACGCCGCCGAGTGCGGCCGGTCGGGGAAAAGGGACGCCGTTCATCCTCAGGCCCCCTCCTGCACGCGGCGCAGTCTGCTGCGCGACATCGCGACATCCGCCTCGGGCCGTTCCCAGTGTTCCCGCATGACGCGGTAGATCCGCTCCGTGTCCTCGGCGACCCGGTCCCACGTGTAGCGGCTGCGGGCACGTTCGACGCCGGCCGCCCCCAGCGAGGCGCGCCGCGCCGGATCCTCCGCGAGCACCCTGATCGCCTCGGCGAGCGCCTCGGGTGAGCGCGGCGGCACGTGGAACCCGGTCACGCCGTCGACCACCGTCTCCGCGAGTCCGCCGACCGCCGCGGCGATGACAGGCACGCCGCTCGCCATCGCCTCCAGGGGCACGATGCCGAACGGCTCGTACCAGGGCGTGCACACGACGACATCGAGGCTGCGCATGAGCGCGGGCATCTCGTCGCGCGGGACCTGACCGGTGAAGATGACCTGATTCCCGACGCCGAGGGAGTCGGCCAGGTCGCGGAGCCGCCGGGCCTCGGGGTCCGCCGCGACGCGGTCCTTGGCGCTGGCTCCGCCGACGATGAGCAGCTCGACCCCGCGTGTGCCGGCCTTGGCCAGCTGGGCGAGGGCCTCGATCACGATGTCGATCCCCTTGCGGGGCACGAGCCGCCCGATCACCGCGAGCCGCAGGCGCCCCCCGCGCGCCCGCGCCGGTCCATCCGGGGTGAAGCGGAGGGTGTCCACCCCGCAGGGGGCGACTGAGATGCGGCGGCGGTTGACGCCGAGGGTGCGCAGCTCGAAGGCCTCGTCGGGGCAGGTGGCGATCACCCGGTCGACGGAGCGGGCAACCCACGGTTCGAGCGTCTGCCGCTCGGGAGGGCTCGTGTCGTCCGCGCCCTGGTGGCGCCGCTTGACGACTCCGAGCGCGTGGAACGTCTCGGCGACGACCGGGGGGGCGATGCCGAGGCTCTCGATCTTCCCGACACCTTCGATGCATGCGATTCCCGACATCCAGAAGTGCCCGTGGACGACGTCCGGCGTGTCGCCCCGCCAGTACTCCGCGAGCTGCCCGGCGAACTCCGGGATGTGCGGCAGGAGCTTGTCCTTCGGGATGGCGCGGGGCGGCCCGGCGTCGACGTTGACGAGGGTCACTCCGGTGGGGAGCATCTGCTCCCAGTGGAGGCGATGGCTGTCGCGCCGGGTGAACACCGTGACTCCGTGGCCGCGGCGCACCAAGGCTGCGGAGAGCTCTGCTACGTGGATGTTCTGGCCGCCTGCATCCTCCCCGCCGATAGCGGCGAGAGGACTCGCGTGCTCCGACACCATCGAGATCTTCATTACTGCTCCTTCCACATCTGGTCCCGGTGGCTCGGGAAGGCGGTGTGTCTCGGGGGGCCCGATCGGCCCCGCTGGTGCGAGAAGAGTCCCCCGGCCGCCTCATCCAGGACCGCGTCCCAGTCGGCCAGGAACCTCGCAAGCCCATAGCGGGCGAGCGCGGCCTCCCGGGCCGCGAGCCCCGCTTCCCGCGCGGCCGACTCCTCACGGATCAAGTGCCGCGCCGCGGCGACGAGCTCCGAGGGGTTCGAGCTGACACGGCCGGCCTCGGGCGGCACGGCGCGCCACACCTCGGTCGAGCCGACGGCGAGGATGGGCATCCCGGCCTGCATGGCCTCGATGAGTGCAAGTCCGAGCGAGGTCCACCGAAACGGATGGACGTACGCCCGCCGGCGGGCGAGCTCGGTGTGCAGCCGGGGCGGCGGGACGTCGCCGGCCCAGCGCAGCCGGTCGGGGCCGAGATGGGTAGCGCCCCTGAGGCGGTCCCCGCCCATGCCGTAGACATCCAGCGGTGCCGCGCCGGCGAAGCGCGGGAGGAGGTCGGTGCCCGCAGTGCGGCCGCGGCGCACCGGCTCGTTCACGACGACGCCGAGCCGGGGCAGCTCCCCGGTGTACAGCAGGCCCGGGTCGGCCACGCCGTGCTCGATCACGCGCGTGGGCGCGGCGCCGCAGTCCCACATCAGGGCGTTGAAGTGCGTGACGTGCACCACCGGGATCTCGCGCTGTCCGGACAGGTGGTGCCGGGTGTCGGGGACCCGGCCGCGGGGGGTGTTGTGCTCGACGTACACGGCGGGCACGTCGACCCCGGCCGTCAGCCCGGCGAGGCTGCGCAGCCGGTCCGCCTCCGCGGGCCGCTGGAGAACGACGGCGTCGATCGTCCCCGCGTCGCGCACGAGCTCGTCCGAGGTTGCCTCCGTCGCCGCGGGCCAGTCACGTCCGCCGCGGCCGAGCCCCCACTCGCTGCGCTTGCCGTCGACCGGGAGGATGTACTCGTGGGCTCCGCGGACGAAGGCGTCGGTCCAGCCTCCGTGGACGTGCCAGAGCAGGATGCGCATTAGGCCACCACCCCGCTGTGCTCGGCGAGGAGGCTCTCGACGGCGGCGAGCGCCTCGGCCGGGCTCACTCGGGCGAGGCATGGGTGCCCCTCGATCGGGCAGGTACGCGCGCGGGTCGCCGCGCAGGGGGCGTCCTGGTCTCCGAGCACGACGACGGGGGCGCCGCGGGGCGCCCACACCCCGGCAGGCACGACGGGTGAGAAGAGGCTCACGACGGGGATGCCCGCCGCGGCCGCGAGATGCGCAGGCCCGGTGTTGCCCACGACGACGGCGCGGGCTCCCGCGAGCACGTCCACGAGGACAGGCAGCGGAGTGCGCCCGCCGAGGTCGATCCCGTGGTCCCCCGCAACGCGGGCCGTGAGAGCCCGTTCACCGGGGCCGCCCGTGACCACCGGCTGCAGGCCCCGCGCGGCGAGCAGCTCGACGAGCTGCTCGGCGTTGGCCGCTGGCCACGCACGCGAGGGTGCGTCCGCGCCGGGATGGACCACCACGTAGTCCCCGTCCGGCCTCAGGCCTGAGGGCTGGGTCGGCACGAGTGCCGGCAGGCCGGCGTCGTCAGCCGGTAGGGTGAAGCCTGCGGCCGCGGCGATGGCGAGTGCCCGGTCCGCCTCGTGGACGCTCCAAGGGACATCCCGGCTCGTCACGCGTACGTCGAGGAGGCTGCCCGGGTAGTCCTCGGACAGGCCGGTGATGCGGTGCACGCCGCAGAGGCGCAGCTCGAGTGCGAGGGGCAGCGGGGACTGGTGGAAGGACGTGAGGATGACGGCTTCCTCCACGTGGAGGCGGGCAACAAGCCGCTCGAGGCGGCGCAGGTGGCGTGGGGTGGCCGGGGGCGCGGGGTTGGCAATCCAGGGGCAGTCCCATTCCACGACGCGGTCGACCCCGGGAAGCAGCTTCGCGGCAGCGCTCCCGCGTGGACCCGTCAGGAGCACCGGAAGCGCGCTCGACGCGACGGCCCGCACTGCGGGGCCCGCGAGGACGACGTCTCCCAAGCTGTCGAGGCGAGCGACGAGGACTCGCTTCACTGAGCACCTCCGGTGCCGGTGGCGAGTGGTTCGGAAGACGCCAGCTCCCGGCTGCCGAACGCCAGGATGAGCGCGGAGGTGAGGTCGCCGGCCACCGCCGGCGCTTCCAGGACTTCCTGCCGGCGCGTCACGCGTGTGGGCACGAGGACGCCCCGGGCGCCTGCGCGCCGCGCGGCCTCCATGTCCTTGCCGATGTCGCCGATGACGAGGGCGTCCGAGGGAGCAACGCCGAGGGCGGAGCAGGCTGCGAGGATCAGGCCCGGCTGGGGCTTGCGGCAGCGGCAGCGCCCGTCCGGTCCGTGCGGGCAGACCTGCCAGGTGTCGAAGGGGCCGAGGATCTCCTCGACGCGCGCATTCACGGCCTCGAGCTCGTCGGGACTGATGATGCCGAGCCCCACGCCGGACTGGTTGGACACGACACCTGTGGGAATCCCCGCCTCGCGCAGCTCGTCCAGCACGCGCGCCGCATCGGGCATGGGGCGTACGAGGCGCGGATCCCGGTTGTACGGGACGTCGTGGACGAGGGTGCCGTCCCGGTCGAACAGGACGGCACGCGGGGTCCACGGACGACGCGGCCCTCTGGCCCTGGCGTGCCCTGCGGTACTCCGGCGGCGGTTCTCCATGAAGGAGCAGTTCCCGCGAGAAGTTACAATAAACCTCTTAAGGGGGAAGCCCCTTATCGACGCTCAGGCCGCGGGCGCTCCTGGAGAACGACCCGGAGGTGCCATGTCCGCTTCAGACGCCAAGCCCGTACTCCTCGTCCTGCGGGCGCTCAAGCTCGGGGACCTGCTCGTGGCCGTCCCGGCGCTGCGCGGTCTGCGGCGAGCCTTCCCCCAGCATGAGCTCGTCCTCGCGGCGGCTTCCTGGCTCGAGCCCATCGTCCCGCTCATCGGGGGCATCAACAGGCTTCTTCCCACCCCCGGGCTCGACGATCCGCTCCCGCCGCTGGGACCCGTGGATGTCGCCGTGAACCTGCATGGCAAGGGGATCGAGAGCCGGACCCGCCTCGAGGAGCTCCAGCCTGCGCACAGGCTGGGCCACGAGGCGAAGGGGTGGCCGGGCCCCGTCTGGGATGACACGCTCCACGAACGCGAGCGGTGGGTCCGCCTCCTGCGCTGGCACGGCATCGCGGCGGACGCCGAGGACTATCACCTGGCCGAGCCTGAGGCGAGCACCCCTGCGGTCGGCGCCACGATCGTCCATGTGGGGGCCGCCTACGGGAGCCGGCAGTGGCCCGTTGAGAGGTTCGCCGCCGTGGCGTGCCAGCTCGCCTCGGACGGGCACGACGTCGTCGTCACTGGCGGGGCGGCCGACCGTCCGCGCGCCCAAGACGTGACGACGGCGGCGGGCCTCGCGGAGAGCGCCTGCGTGGCGGGGGAGTGGGCGCTCGACGAGTTCGCGGCCGCGGTGCGCGCCGCGCGCGTCGTCATCACGGCGGACACCTCTGCGGCACACCTCGCGAGCGCCTACCGCACTCCGTCGGTCGTGCTGTTCGGCCCTGCCGCCCCCGAGCAGTGGGGGCCTCCCGCCGACGGGCCGCACATCGTCCTCACGGATGCGGCCGTCCGGCGCGGCGACCCGTTTGCAGCCGAGCCGGACCCGGCGATCCTGGCCGTCATGCCGGGACACGTGCTCGACGCCGTCGCGCGGCTTGAGCAGGGCAACGGCGTCGAGCGTCTTCCCGGCCGAGCACGGCCGAGGGCTGGAGGTGTGACCCGCTAGGCGGCCATGCGCCTGCGCAGCCGGTCGAGCAGCTTCCGCAGAAGCCGGGAAACCTGCATCTGGCTCACACCGAGCTCCTCGGCAATCGCGTCCTGGGTCATCTCCTTGACGAAGCGGAGGTAGAGGAGACGCTTGTCCGCCTCCGTCGCGCCTTCGAGGGCCCCCGCCAGGGCCTGCATCTGCTCGACTCGTTCGTACCCCGGGTCCTCCGACCCGAAGATGTAGGTGACCCGCCTTTCCTCCGGGTCCTCGGACGAGTCGCCGTGTTCGATCGGCTGGCCGACCATCGCGGCCTCGGCAATCTGCGCTTCGGCGACCTCCGCGACCGGAACCCCTGATTCGTCGCTCAGCTCCGCCGTCGTGGGGTCGTGGCCGAGACGTTGGGCGAGTCCTGGTCGCACGGAGTTGAGCCTGAGCCGAAGCTCCTGGATGGCCCGGGGCGGGCGGACCACCCAGGACTGGTCACGCAGATAGCGCTTGAGCTCGCCCGTGATGGTCGGCACCGCGTACGGAACGAATCCGTGACCGAGCGCGGCGCGGTACCTCTGGGCGGCCTTCATGAGTCCGAGCCGGGCCACCTGGCGGAGGTCGTCGGCGTCGTGCCCGGGGCAGCGGAATCGGCGGGCGAGGGCGTCGGCGACGCCGAGGTATTCGACGGCGAGGCGGCCGGCGGTGAGTGCCTGGCTGGCGAGTGCGGCCGGTGCCACTGCCCGGACGAGCGGGCCAGGACGGGTCCTCAGGGCCACGACCCCCTTGGCTGCTGCACGGTCAGGTCGACTGAATGAAGGAGACGTTGTCCGAGTCCCCTGGTGAGTGGTCTTCACGGCGAGTGTTTCCTCCTCGCTGGGGTTGGAGCGCTGGCTCTCAGAGCTGAAGTGTTCCTCGGCTCCACCTCGCAGGGGTGGAGCCGAGAGGGGACTGCCCCGAGAACAAGGCTCGAAGAAGGAGTGCGCAGCCGATGGCCGCATGGATGCCGTTGGTGAAGGGTGGGAGAGTCGAGAACATCAGCGCTCTCCGCTGCAGCGGCCGCGCATTGACGATCATGATGTACCAAGCTCCACGGTCAGCACCGTCCTCTTGATGATTTCGGGGCCGGTTGCTTGACTCCGTTTCCACCGTCCCACTCTCTTCTTGCCGCTACAACCCCCAAAGGAGAAGCTTCAGCGCCTCTCAGCCGCCATTTTGAGGGCGTTTCCTGTTGCTAGCACCGAACCGGCGACTGTTCGTTTCGCCCTGGGCTTTCGGGGGAAGGACCTAGGTCAATGCTTATGCCGCGCTCTGCGACGGCCCAGAGGAGAGGACGCACGCTATGACGAACGCCCGCGATCCACATCTCGACCGCGACGCTCTGCGCGAGGAGCCGGGAAGGCCGGTCCCCCGCAATCCGCACGACGAGGAGGCTGCCCCGGAGGCCACGGACGTGACGCCCTCGTCCAAGGGCCTCGGGGCCGTCTGGGGCGACGCCGAGCGAACGCCGAACCCGGGCCCCGTGAAGCCGCCCACCGAGGTGGACCAGGCCGCGATGGACGCCGTCGAGGCGGAGTACGCCGTCGAGCGCACAGAGGAAGGCGAGCGCTACCTCACCCCGCGCGACGGGGACACCGAGGGGACCACGACCGACGAATTCCCGGAGAGCCCCTGACGGCTTCGGGCAGATGACTGACGGCGGGCCGGAGGCTGGGGCTGGCCCGCCGTCCTGGCGCCACGCCGTCTCTCACGTATCGCCGACGGCAGGGGCTCCCCCGGAGGCCTCTTCGAGGAGGTCCGCCACGGCGGCGTCCGAGGGGCCACGCGCTGTGCGCCCCTCTTCATACGCGACGAGCAGCCGGGGGTCGAGGTAGGAGCCACGGGCGACCGTGGGGGTGTTGTTGAGCCACTCCGCGGCCTCGGATACCGCCTTACGCCACGCGGTCTCCGCGTCCAGGCCGGCGTCGTGGCTCCAGGCGAGGGACGCGCCCGCCACGGCAGTCCCACGCCAGGTGCGCAGGTCCTTGGCACTCACGCCGAGCCCCGAGATCTGCCGGAGGTAGCCGTTGACGCCGGAAGGGCCGATCGGCTGGAAGCCATGGCCGTCGTCGTAGCCGAGTGCCGCGCGGCGCGAGCGCCCTGCCGTGTGCGGTGCGAGGTAGCGGGCAAGGTCCGGGTCGACGAGGTCGACCGCCCACCGGGCGCCAGACTTGCCGGGGAAATCAAGGGTGACCCGCTCACCCTCCACGCTGACATGCGCGCGGGTGAGCGTCGTCGCGCCAAAAGTGCCGTTCTCGCGCGCGTATCGGCGGCTTCCCACGCGCAGGCCGGCCTTGTCGACGAGTCGCACGGCGGCGGCAAGCGCCTGCTGCCGCGGCCCCCGTTCGCCGCGGAGGTCACGCGTCACCGTCCGGCGCACGGAGGGAAGCCTGCGCGCCAGCTGCAGCGCCCGGGCGAACTTCCGCGCGTCCTGGCGCTCGCGCCACGAAGGGTGGTAGAGGTACTGGCGGCGGCCCGCTGCGTCGATTCCGGTCGCCTGGAGCCGCGCTCCCGGCGCGGCGGAGATGGTCACCCGACGCCACGCAGGCGGAATCGCCAGGGCCTTGATGCGCTCGAGGATCTGCGGGTCGTCGATGCGCGACCCCTCGTCGTCGAGATACACGAAGCCCTTCCCCGCCCGACGACGGGTCAACACGGCGCCGCGGCGCCTCCTGTTCGCACGCCCCATGACGGCCTCACTACCCTCTTGCGCTCCGCCCAACCCCGCGCCCGCTGCCGGACCCGGTGTCTCCGGGCCGCTGCCAGCCGCGTGCGCCTTCCGCGGGGCACGGGTGGCGCGTAGCGTGGGGCCCAGGTCAAGCCGAGGCCGTTCAGCGCACACCGACTCAGGAGCAGCAATGACGGAGCAGCTTCCCAGTTCATCACCGAGCCCCGATCCCCGGTCCGAGCATCCCCAGGTGGACGCTCCCCCGCAGGACCAGGAGGCCCCCGGAACCACCGCAGAGACCACGCCGCAGCCCGACCACGGCGAGCAGACCTACGAGGGCCACGGCCGCCTGCGCGGCAAGGCCGCACTCATCACGGGCGGCGACTCCGGAATCGGCCGGGCTGTGGGTATCGCCTTCGCCCGAGAGGGCGCCGACGTCGCCTTCACGTTCCAGCCCACGGAGAAGGACGACGCCGACGCAGCCGTCCGCGAGATCGAGGCGGCTGGCCGCACAGCCGTGGCGATCGAGGGGGACCTCCGCGACGAGGACTTCTCGGCATCGCTCCCGCAGCAGGTGCGCGAGAAGCTCGGACGCCTGGACGTGATCGTCCTCAACGCCGCCTACCAGCAGGCGCGCGACGGCGTGGACACCGTGAGCACCGAGGAATTCGACCGGGTGCTGCGGACGAACCTGTACAGCCAGTTCTGGATCCTTCGGTCGGCGCTGCCCCCACCTCGAGTCGGGAGCGTCGATCATCATCACCAGCTCGATCCAGTCGGTGCAGCCCTCGGCGGGGCTGTTCGACTACGCCATGACCAAGGCGGCTCAGGTAGCGCTAGTGAAGGCATTGGCACCCCAGCTCGGCCAGCAGGGCATCCGCATCAACGCGGTGGCTCCGGGGCCCGTCTGGACCCCCCTCATCCCGTCCACCGGCTGGCCTGAGCATGTGCCGGAGTTCGGGCAGGACACTCCGCTGGGACGCGCGGCGCAGCCCGCGGAACTCGCGCCGGCGTACGTCCTCCTGGCCTCCAATGAGGGCAGCTACATCTCCGGGGCGGTCGTCCCCGTGACAGGTGGCAAACCGTTCTGAGCGATGGGTGCACAACGGCGGCGGGGCCGCGATCCTTGGGGATCGCGGCCCCGCCGTGTCCGAAGTGCTCGGTCGCGCGTCGTCAGGCGCGCGTGGTCAGTCGTGCCTGCGGCCGGCCGCGACGATCGCCTGGCTGACCTCGGTCGGCTTCTCGTAGGACCCCTCGGGGATCCCTTCGATGGCCCGGATGACGTTGTCGTCCGCGTTGTGGCTGCGCGCGGCGTCGAGAAGCGCTGACCGGTCGGCGGGGTAGTCGACGCCTTCGAGGAACTTCTGGATCTGGATCGGGTTCACGCTGTGGGTCACGGTGTCCTCCTGTCCGGCCTCTCGGCAGTGGTGTCACTGTCCGTCTCGCGGGTCGCACCGGGGGCGTCCCGACGCTCACGGTCCGGAACCCTGTTCGCGTCCTCCCGGCGAGCGTCGTCATGCACTGGATGATCGTCCTGCACGGGGTGGCCGTCCTGCACGGTTCGGACGTCGTCCTGGACGTGGCGCCCATCGTCGCGGACCTCGGAGCCGCGGTCGTGCACCGGCTGGTGCTCCGCTGTCGGAACGTCGTCGTGGCGCGAACCGTCGCCGCGGCCTGACCGGTCCGGACGGTCGGGCACGTTCGGGTCGAGCTTGTCGGCGTGCTGGCGCCGTTCGGCGATGCGCTCGCGTTCTTCGCGCGTGGCGCCCTGGGTCTCGTCGGCCTGCTGGCGCAGCCGGGCCGCCTCGACCTCAGCACGCTCGGCGCGGGCCTGCGCCTCCTTGGCGTTGGCCTCGCGTTCGCGGACGTCGAGTTCATGCTGGGCCGCCTCGGCACGGATCTTCTCGGCGCGCTCGTGCATCTGCTGCTTGTGCTGTGCGGAGCGTCGTCGTGCGACGACGGCCACGATGATGATGATCACGATCAGGACCGCGATCCCGACTATGAGCCATGCGAGCTGGGTTGAGTCCATGGCGGGCACCTCCTGGGGTGGGTCAGCTTCTGGCTGATTACCCCCTTGCCGCCGAATCAATCAAGAGCCCGGTTCGCTCCGGGCCGTCCGGACCGTCGCCGCAATCCGCCCGGCGACGTCGTGCGGGTCCTCATGGCTCCAGAAGCGCAGGACCCGCCAGCCCGCCGAGGTGAGCGCGGCAGTCGTCTCCGCGTCCCGCTCCCGGTTGCGCGCGATCTTCGGCCGCCAGTAGTCAACGTTGCGGGCGGGCTCGATGTAGTGCTCGGGACAGCCGTGCCAGTAGCAGCCGTCGATGAACACGGCCACGCGGGCACGGCTGAACACGAGATCCGCTGTGCGGCGCAGGGTTGGAACCGGCCTGACCGCCACCCGGTACCGCAGGCCCATGGCGTGCACGGCGCGCCGCACGCGCAGCTCGGGCGCGGTGTCCCTGGAGCGGTTACCGAGCATCGTCTTCCGGATCGCGGGCGTCGACGCCCACGAACCGCTGCCCCTGCCGGCCCCCGGCGGTGACCCGCCGACGGCGGGCGCGTCGCCGCCGTCGTGCGCCTCCTGAGGCGTTCCGGCGTGGCTCATGCGGCCCAGCGTACGCCTGGCCTGGGCACCCCCTTGAGGAGACCGACCCCCTGGTTGCGTTTCGCACCGCCGCCCGGGGGTACAGCGGCAGACGCCGCACCCGAGTGGAGGCGGCGCGTCAACCAGCAAGAGGAGAGAAGCTGACATGGCGTCACAGAACGTTGCAGAGTACCTGCTCGACCGGCTCACGGAGTGGGATGTCGAGACGGTCTTCGGCTATCCGGGCGACGGCATCAACGGCATCGTGACAGCCCTCGGGGCGGGCAAGGGGCCGAAGTTCGTGCAGGCTCGGCATGAGGAGATGAGCGCGTTCGAAGCCGTCGGCTACGCGAAGTTCACCGGCCGGGTTGGCGTCTGCATGGCCACCTCCGGTCCGGGCGCGATCCACCTCCTCAACGGGCTGTACGACGCGAAGCTCGACCACGTGCCGGTGGTCGCGATCGTCGGACACGCTGCGCGCACTTCCCTCGGCGGCTCCTACCAGCAGGAGGTGGACCTGCCGACGCTCTTCAAGGACGTCGCCTCGGACTATGTCCAGATGGTCACCGTCCCCGAGCAGCTCCCCAACGTCCTCGACCGTGCCCTGCGGATCGCGCAGGCCCGCCGCGCGCCGACGGCCGTCATCATCCCGTCGGACGTCCAGGAGCTCGAGTACTCCGCTCCGACCCACGCCATGAAGATGGTCCCCTCGAGCCTCGGCACCTCCTGGCCCAGCATGGCCCCGGACCCGGCGGCGGTCCACCGCGCGGCGGACCTGCTGAACGCGGGCGAGAAGGTCGCGATCCTCATCGGCCACGGTGCCAGGCACGCGGCCGCCGAGGTGCAGGAGGTCGCCGAGCTCCTCGGCGCAGGCGTGGCCAAGGCGCTCCTGGGCAAGGACTCCCTCCCGGACACGCTGCCCTACGTCACGGGGTCCATCGGGCTCCTCGGCACGCGGCCGAGCTACGAGATGATGCGCGACTGCGACACGCTCCTGACCATCGGCTCGAGCTTCCCCTACACGCAGTTCATGCCCGAGGAAGGGCAGGCCCGTGGGGTGCAGATCGACCTCGACGCGACCATGATCGGGCTCCGCTACCCGTACGAGGTCAATCTGGTGGCCGACGCCGGCGAGGCCCTCCGCGCGCTCATCCCGCTCCTGGAGCGCAAGGAGGACCGCGGCTGGCGCGAGGACCTCGAGGACAAGGTCTCCCGATGGTGGCAGACCATGCGGGACGAGGCCCTGGTCGACGCCGACCCGGTCAACCCGCTCCTGGTCTTCTCCGAGTTCTCAGAGCGCATGCCCGCGGACGCGATCGTCGCGGCGGATTCGGGCAGCGCCGCGAACTGGTACGCGCGTCAGCTCAGGTTCCCACCGGGAGTCCGCGGCAGCCTCTCCGGGAACCTCGCGACGATGGGTCCGGGCGTCCCGTACGGGATCGGGGCCAAGTTCGGCAATCCGGGACGCCCAGTCATCGTGTTCGAAGGCGACGGGGCGATGCAGATGAACGGCCTCGCCGAGCTCATCACCGTCTCGCGCTATTGGCGTGAGTGGGAGGACCCGCGTCTGGTCGTCGTCGTGCTCCACAACAACGACCTGAACCAGGTCACGTGGGAACTGCGCGCCTTCAGCGGCTCCCCTACCGTGCCGATGACCCAGGCGCTCCCCGAGGTCGGATATGCGGACTTCGCATCGAGCCTCGGTCTGGGAGGCATCACGGTGGACACGCCTGACGCCCTCGGCGCCGCCTGGGACGAGGCCCTCGGAGCCACCCGTCCGACCGTGCTGGACGTCCGGACCGATCCGAACGTGCCGCCCATCCCGCCCCATGCAACGCTCGAACAGGCCATGAATGCGGCCAAGAGCGCGATCAAGGGCGATCCCAACGCGTGGGACTTCATCAAGGAGGGCCTCAAGACCAAGGTCCAGGAGCTGCTGCCCGGGCACCGCTCATGAGCGGGGGGAAGGACCCGGCGTCGGGAGCGCCCGTCTCCAGCGCGCCGGTCTTGGAGGTCCGGGCAGCGGCCTACACGGTGCCCACCGACCTGCCCGAGGCGGACGGGACGTTCGCATGGGACTCGACGACCATCGTGGTCGTGCACGCGAAGGCCGGCGGCGCCGAGGGCGTCGGCTACACATACGGGCCCTCGGCGCTGGTCAGCCTTGTCTCGGACGCGCTCGCGCCCGTGGTCGTGGGATCAGACGCGTTCGCCGTCCCCGCCTGCGCGGAGGCGATGGCCCGCGCTCTGCGCAACATCGGGCAGTCAGGCGGGGGCGCCTACGCGGCGTCGGCGGTCGACTGCGCGCTGTGGGACCTCGCCGCACGGCTCGCGGGGCTTCCGCTCCACCGGTTCCTCGGAGCGGCGCGGGAGGACGTGCCGGTCTACGGCAGCGGCGGCTTCACCACCTACACGGACGGCCAGCTGTCGGACCAGCTCGGCGGATGGGTCGCGGACCAGGGCATCCCGCGGGTCAAGATCAAGATCGGCCAGGACCGGGGCTCGGCCGAGCAGCGGGACATCGAACGGATGCTCGTTGCCCGGGAGACGATCGGTCCGGACGCCGAGCTGTTCGTCGACGCGAACGGCGCCTACACGCCCAAGCAGGCCGCGCGTGTGGCGGTGGCCGCCCACGGGGCGGGGTTCTCGTGGTTCGAAGAGCCGGTCTCGAGTGAGGACCTCTCGGGCCTGCGCTTCGTGCGGGAGTCCATCTCCGCGGACGTCGCCGCCGGTGAATACCTCACCCGGCTCGCCGACGTCGAACGCATGTGCTCGGCGGGCGCCGTGGACTGCGTCCAGGCCGACGTGACGCGGTGCGGGGGGATCACGGGCTGGCTCCGGGCCGCCACGGTCGCGCAGGCGCATGCCGTCGGGTTCTCGGGGCACTGCGCCCCAGCGATCTCGGCCGCACCGGCCGCGGCCGCGCCGGCGCTCCGCCACCTCGAGTGGTTCCACGACCATGTGCGTCTGGAGGCGATGCTGTTCGACGGGGTGCTGGACCCGGCCGGCGGCACGATCACCCCGGACGCGGGCCGGCCGGGGAACGGGCTGACGTTCAAGGACGCGGACGCCGAACAGTTCCGGGTGGCCTGACGGCCCCCTCCCCCATCCCCGTCTGGGGGTCACGTTCTGGGAGTCAGATCCTGAAGGTCACCTCACGTGACCCCCAGGAGGTGACCCCCAGACGGATGCGGGGGGCGGCCAGTCCGACGGTTAGGCGAAGTCGGCCGTGGCGGGGTCGGCGCCGATGCGGCCGGACGCTCCCTTGTCGAGCGCCGAGATCGCCTCCACGTCCGCGGGCTCGAGGTCGAGGGCGAGTGCCGTCCAGTTCTGTGCAATGCGCTCCGGCGTCACGGACTTGGGGATCACCACGTTGCCGAGTGCGAGGTGCCAGCCGAGCACGAGGTTCGGGATGCTGACCCCGTACTTCTCGGCGATGCCGCCAAGCACCGGATCGGCGAGGAGATCCTTGCCCTGGCCGAGCGGGGACCAGGCCTCGTGCAGGATCCCCTTGGACTTCTCGAACTCGCGCAGCTCGGCCTGCGGGAAGTAGGGGTGCGTCTCGACCTGGTTGATGACCGGCAGGACGCCGGTCTCCCGCTCGATTTCCTCGAGGGCCTCCACCGTGAAGTTGGAGACGCCGATCGAGCGGACGCGCCCGGACTCCTTGAGCTTCACGAGCTCCTGCCACGTCTCGACGTAGAGGCCTCGCTTGGGCTGGAGCCAGTGGATGAGGTAGAGGTCGACATAGTCGAGCCCGAGCTTGTCGAGGGACGCCTCGAACGCGGGCTGCACCTTGCCACGGCCCTGGTCGGCGTTCCACAGCTTGGTGGTGATGAACAGGTCCTCGCGGGGCAGGCCCGACGAGGCGATGGCGCGGCCGACGCCCTCCTCGTTGCCGTAGATCGCGGCGGTGTCGATGTGCCGGTAGCCGACGTGGAAGGCCTCGGCCACCACCTTCTCGGCGACGCTGTCCTCGACCTGCCACACGCCGTAGCCGAGCTGGGGGATGGTGTTCCCATCGTGGAACGTGAGCACGGATGACGTCAGGGTTTCTGCGGAAGTCATGCGCTCCATCCTGCCACTGTGTGTGACGCCGGCAAGGAG
The DNA here is from genome assembly GCF_039531875.1 of Sinomonas flava. Classification (NCBI taxonomy): domain Bacteria; kingdom Bacillati; phylum Actinomycetota; class Actinomycetes; order Micrococcales; family Micrococcaceae; genus Sinomonas; species Sinomonas flava. Next base: position 63,393 of record NZ_BAAAQW010000012.1, read on the forward strand.
TTTGCCGGGATTGCCGGACGAGATTCGCGCTCCGCGAACGCGGGAATAGAAACCGGTCTCCGACCTCAGCCGCGCAGGATTCCCTCGGCCTCTTCCACGTGCTCGAGGACGGTCGCAGCACGGCGCTGCACCGAGAGCGCGCCGACGGGGACCGGGCCGACGGCGAGGCGCAGCATCGCAGCTGCTTCAGCCGTGGTCGCCAGGGCGTTGCCCGCCCGGGACAGGGCACGATGGAGGGCGGCGAAGTCGCCGGGGATCTCGTAGCCCTCGCTCGGGGCTCGCTTCTGCGCCTCGACGCACACCGCCCGCACCCGTGGAAGGAGCTCGGCGAGGGCGTTCGCGATCACCACAAGCTCGCTGTACAGCGTGTCGTCGTCGATCCCTTCGAGCATCTGGTGGAATCGGTCGAGGCCCCGCCGGAAGCGGTCGTGGGCGCGGCGCCAGAGGCCCTTGCCGAGCTCTGCGTCGTCGCGCCGCCCCGACAGGGCGGCCTTGAAGAGCCCCACGGCCGTGCTCACAGGTACTGGCCCGGACCGTGGTCCGGCCGTTCCCCGGGCCGCACGCCGGCGCCGCGCGGTGAGCGCTGCGGCTCCCCGTTCTCGCCGATGACGACGCCCGGGGCGATCATCGTCCCCGGCGGGAGCTGCCGCAGCTGCACCTGGGCCGCGGCGAGCTGGTGGGCCGCCTGCTGCGCGGCGATCGCGGTCTGGATCCCGTGGAAGAGTCCCTCGAGCCATCCCACCAGCTGGGCCTGGGCAATCCGCAGCTCCCCTTCGCTGGGGACGGCCTCGTCCGAGAACGGCAGAGTGATGCGGTGCAGCTCCTCGACCAGCTCGGGCGCGAGGCCGTCCTCGAGCTCCGCGATCGAGCGCTCGTGGATCTCCGCCAAGCGGTTCCGTGCCGCCTCGTCGAGCGGCGCACCCTTCACTTCCTCGAGCAGCTGGCGGATCATCGTTCCGATCCGCATGACCTTCGCCGGCTCGTCCACGAGCTCCTGAAGGCTCGCCCGCCGCTCGCGGCCCGGGACGGACGACGGCGCGTCGCCGACGGCCGCGGGCCCCTCGACGGGGGTGCCCTCCACCGCCTCCTCCGCCTGGTCGCCGAGGCCACTGGAAGGCGTGTTCTCGTTCCCGGGTTCAGTCATGGGGCCATACTCTCATGAGCCGCCTCCCCGGCTGGATGGCCATCGCTGGCCGGGCCGGGACGGGCGGCGTCGCCGCCGGCCCGGTCAGCAGCAGCGGCCCTGCGGATTGGCGTCCTGCCGGTCGGCGTGGTCGCGCCAGAACTCGCGCTCGGTCATGGCCGCATGGTCGCACCGGCCGGCGGCCGTCTCGGCGCGGTGGTGCTCGAGGTACTTCTCGTAGGCGTCCGCGCCCATGACGCCGCGCAGGTACGCCCGCGCGGCGGTGAGGGACGAGCGGACGGCGGCGAGCGCCGTCGTCCGTCCCTCACCGCGCGCGAGAGGTGAGCCGCTCATCAGTGGTGCGCCGCTGGGGTGGTGTCGAGGCCGGCGTCCCTCCACTGGGCGAGGACCGCGCGTTCGGCAGTCGTCGGGACGACCCCCTCTGGGGCGAAGACACGCGAGGGCACGGCGGGGTCCTCCTGGTCCGTGTCCACGCCGATGCCGCGGAAGGCCTTCACCGTCGCGATGAGCGCGGTGATGATCACGATGATCGAGAGCACCACGAACACGACGCTCAGGACCCCCTGCACCATGGTGTTGCGGACCACGGCCTCCATCGCGGCAACGGTCTTGGCCGTGCCGAAGGAGGTCTTGCCGTCGGCCAGGGCCTTGGCGAACGCGGCGTTCTGCGCGAAGTACCCCACCGCCGGGACGGGCGAGAAGATCTTGTAAGCGCTCGCCGTGATTGTCACGACCGCCGCGAAGGCGAGCGGGAGCGCTACGATCCAGAGGTGCCTGAACGACCTGCGCTTGGCCGCGATGGCCAGGCACACCGCCAGTGCGATGGCCGCCAGCAGCTGGTTGGCGATGCCGAACAGCGGGAAGAACGTATTGATGCCGCCGAGCGGATCGGTCACGCCGAGGATGAGGATGTAGCCCCAGCCCGCGACCATGATCGCCGTGCACAGCCACGCGCCCGGACGCCACGAGGTGTCCTTGAACTTCGGGATGAAGTTGCCGAGCGAGTCCTGCAGCATGAAGCGGGCCACGCGGGTGCCGGCGTCGACCGCAGTGAGGATGAACAGCGCCTCGAACATGATCGCGAAGTGGTACCAGAACGCTGCCAGGCCCGCGCCGCCGATGAACTGCTGCATGATGTGGCTCAGGCCTACGGCGAGGGTCGGGGCGCCGCCGGTGCGGGAGACGATGGAGGGCTCACCGACACTCTGCGCAGTGCTGGCGAGGAGGTCCGGGGTCACGTTGACGCCCGCCAGGCCGAGCCCGTTGACCCACGCGGCCGCGGATTCGACCGCCCCTCCGGTCAGGTTGGCCGGGGAGTTCATGACGAAGTACAGGCCTCGGTCGATGGACACGGCCGCGACGAGCGCCATGATCGCCACGAACGACTCCATGAGCATGCCGCCGTAGCCGATGAAGCGGGTCTGGCGCTCCTTCTCGATGAGCTTGGGCGTGGTCCCGGAGGAGATGAGCGCGTGGAATCCGGAGAGGGCGCCGCACGCAATCGTCACGAAGAGGAACGGGAACAGGCCGCCCGCGAACACGGGGCCGTTGTCCTTGAACGCGTACTCGCTGAAGGCGGGCACTGTGATCTCGGGGCGGACCACGATGATTGCGATCGCGAGGAGCGCGATGACGCCGATCTTCATGAAGGTCGAGAGATAGTCGCGCGGGGCGAGCAGGAGCCACACGGGCAGCACGGCAGCGATGAAGCCGTAGACGATGATCCCCCAGGCGATCGGGAGGCGGTCCAGGTGGAAGAGGGCCTGGCCCCAGCCGGTGTTCGCCACGGCCCCGCCGCCGATGATGGCGGCCATGAGCAGCACGAAGCCGATGATCGAGACCTCCATGACCTTGCCCGGGCGGATGAACCGCAGGTACACGCCCATGAAGAGCGCGATCGGGATGGTCATGGCGACCGAGAAGACGCCCCATGGGCTCTCGCCGAGTGCGTTCACGACGACGAGCGCGAGGATCGCGACGATGATGATCATGATCAGCAGCGTGGCGATGAGGGCAGCGGTTCCACCGACTACGCCGAGTTCCTCGCGGGCCATCTGGCCGAGCGATCGGCCGCCCCGCCGCATCGAGAAGAACATCACGAGGTAGTCCTGCACCGCGCCGGCAAGGACCACGCCGACGATGATCCACAGTGTGCCTGGCAGATACCCCATCTGCGCGGCCAGGATCGGTCCGACGAGGGGGCCTGCCCCGGCGATCGCCGCGAAGTGGTGCCCGAAGAGCACGTTGCGGTCGGTGCGGACGTAGTCCTTGCCGTCGGCCTTGTACTCGGCCGGGGTCGCCCGGATGTCGTTCGGCTTGAGCAGGTACTTCTCGATGTACTTCGAGTAGAACCGGTAGCCGATGAGGTACGTGCAGACGGCGGCGAACACGAACCAGATGGCGTTCACCGTCTCGCCGCGGACCAGGGCGAGCATGACCCAGGCGAGCCCGCCGACGAGGGCGATCGCAGCCCAGATCGCGATCTTGGTCGGGGTCCACTTGCGGTCCTCGGCCTCGAGCGTGGTGGGGTCGACGGCGACCGGCGGCAGGGCCGGGTCCTGGGCCAAGGCTGGCCCCCGTCCGGGTGTGGTCTCCGACGCTCCCCCAGCGTCGCGAGAGACGGAACTCATGGTGCTCCTCCTCGAGCGAAGTGATCAGACGGTCCCGACCATAGCCACACGGAACGTGCAGTGGGAGCCGGGGTTCCGGGCCCTGCCATCCGGTGCGACGAGCGGTAGCCGAAGCGCGACGAGCGGCGCTAGAGGGTGAGAAGCACCTTGCCGACGTGCTCCCCCGAGTCGAAGTACTCGTGGGCCGCGGCGACCTCCGCGAGGGGGAAGGTCTTATCGACGAGCGGCTTGATGCGCCCGTCCGTCACGAGGGGCCACACGTGCTCCTTGACGGCCGTCATGATGACGCCCTTCTCCTCAACAGGCCGCGGGCGCAGTGCCGTGCCGATCACGGCGGCGCGCTTGTTCAGGAGCATCCCCAGGTTGAGCTCCGCCTTGGCGCCGCCCTGGAGGCCGATGACGACGAGGCGCCCGTACGTGGCGAGCGCCTCGATGTTGCGCTCGAGGTACTTCGCGCCGACGACGTCGAGGATCACGTCCGCGCCGCGGCCCTCGGAAGCGTCGCGCACCGCCTGGACGAAGTCCTCCTCGTGGTAGTTGATGGCGACGTCGACGCCGAGGAAGGCCCGGGCCGTCGAGACCTTCTCCTCCGTCCCGGCCGTCGCCGCAACCCGCGCCCCGTACGCCTTGGCGAGCTGGATGGCCATCGTGCCGATCCCGCCGGTCGCACCGTGCACGAGGAGGAGCTCGCCGGGCTGCAGCTGGGCGGTCATGAAGAGGTTCGAGTAGACGGTCGCGGCCGTCTCCGGCAGGCCCGCCGCGGTGACCAGGTCGACGCCCTCGGGAATGCGGAGCACCTGCTCCGCGGGTACCGCGACCTGTTCGGCGTAGCCCCCGCCGGACAGGAGCGCGACGACCTTGTCGCCCGCCGAGAAGGGCCGCGCCACGTCGGGGCCGAAGCCCGCGATGCGCCCGGAGACCTCCAGCCCGGGGATTTCCGACGCGCCCGGGGGCGGGGGGTAAAAGCCCCGCCGCTGCTGGACGTCAGCCCGGTTGATGCCGGCGGCGACGACGTCGATGAGCACCTCGCCCGGGCCGGGCGCCGGCGCGTCGACCTCGCGCACCTGCAGGACGTCGGGCCCACCGGGCTCGGCGATGAACACGGCCTTCATGCTGGACGCTCCTCTGCGGGTGGAGGGGTCGGTTTCACGAGATTGCTTGCCTGTGAAACACTACTAGGCACAGGGAAGGTTGTCCGAGCGGCCTATGGAGCTGGTCTTGAAAACCAGTGTGCGGTCACCCCGTACCAAGGGTTCAAATCCCTTACCTTCCGCGTGTGCATGGTGGGGAAGCGGTGCCCTCCGGACCAGGTCCGGACGGCACCGCTTCCCTGTTTCTGTCCGTGCGCAGGAGCGGCTGCGACCGGCCCGGCGTCAGGCTCACGGGAGCCTTGAAAAGTGTCAGACCCCGCGCATAGCGTCGGAGGCGTTCGGCTAGACACGCGCTCGACCACCTCGAGGAGCCTCCCATGCCCGCACCACAGTTCACCCCCGGCGCACCCTGCTGGGCCGACCTCATGACGAGCGACATCGAACGCTCGAAGGAGTTCTACAGGACGCTCTTCGGCTGGACGTACGAGGTCGGCGACGAGGAGGCGTACGGAGGCTACGTCACGGCGTCGAAGGACGGCCAGGCGGTGGCAGGCCTCATGCGCCGGATGGAGGACCAGCCCGGGATGCCGGACGTATGGACGGTGTACCTGGCGAGCGAGGACCTCAACGCGACAGCAGATGCCGTGGCCGAGGCTGGGGGGCAGGTCTTCCTGGCCCCGATGGAGGTGCCCGAGCAGGGTCACATGGCCGTGTTCGGCGACGCCGGCGGCGCGGCGTTCGGCGTGTGGCAGCCCACCGGGATGACGGGCTTCGGCAAGGTCGCCGAGCCGGGCTCTCCCGTCTGGTTCGAGCTGCACACGCGGGACTATGACAGGAGCGTGGACTTCTACCAGAGGGCGCTCGCCTGGAAGACCTCGGTGATGAGCGACACCCCAGAGTTCCGCTACACCACCCTCGGCGAGGGCCGGAACTCCCAGGCCGGGATCTTCGACGCGGCACGCGACCTGCCCGAGGGCGTGCCGTCGCACTGGACCGTCTACTGGGGCGTCGAGAACACGGACGAGGCCATCGAGAAGGCCACGGCCATGGGGTCCACCGTCCTCATGCCGGCTGCGGACACCCCGTTCGGCCGCATGGCGGCCATCACTGACCCTATGGGCGCACCCTTCCGGATCATGCAGGATCTCGGCCAGGGCGGGGAGCAAGGCGCCGAGGGGTAGACCGGCCCGGGGCGTGTCCCCCGCACCCGGACACGCTCCCGCCCGCATCCTGAAAACTTCCGTTCACATTCGGCTGGTTTGCTACGGCGTGTCCCATCACTGCCTGTCACTCCTGTGAAAGAGAACTGAATATGGGGAATCCCTTACGGAGAGCGGCCCTTGCCCTCTCCGCGGTGGCCGTTGCGTCGCCGCTAGTCAGTGCGCTCCCAGCCGCGGCCGCCGACCTTGCGCCCGGCGTCGTCATCAACGAGGCCTACCTCTCGGGGGGCAGCGCCGGCGCCGCGTTCAAGAACAAGTTCGTCGAGCTGCGCAACACCTCTGCCCAGGATGTCGACCTGAGCACGTGGTCGCTGCAGTACCGCTCGGCGACCGGGACGGGCCTGTCCAACGCCACGGTGAGCCTGAGCGGAAAGACCATCAAAGCTGGCGGCTACCTGCTGGTCGGAGGTGCCACGAACAGTGCCACGTCGACAGCTGCAGACCTCCCGACACCGGACGTCTCCTCCGCCTCGCTCAACCCCTCCGCCACCACCGGCACGCTCATCCTGGCCCGCAAGGCCAGCGCACTCGCGCTGCCGACCGGGAGCCTCACCGGCAATCCGGACGTCGCCGACCTGGTCGGGTACGGCACGTCGAACACGTTCGAGACCAAAGCCGCCGCCGCGCCGTCGGCCACCACCGATGTGCGCAGCCTCAACCGCACCGGCGGCAGGGACACCGACGACAACTCGGCGGACTTCACGCTGAGCACCGCGATCACCCCGCAGAATTCGGGGTCCGCCGGCACGGGCACAACTCCCGATCCCGAGCCGGCGGTCAAGGCCATTGCCGACATCCAGGGCACGGGTTCCGCGAGCCCCCTCGCGGGCCAGACCGTCACAACGCGCGGCAAGGTCACCGCCGCCTACGCGACCGGCGGCTTCAACGGCTACTACATCCAGACGCCCGGCACTGGAGGGACCCCGGCGGATGAGCGCACAGGATCGGACGCGATCTTCGTGTATTCCCCGGTGACGGCCGGCAGCGTGCATCGCGGTGACTACGTCGAGGTGACCGGACCGGTGAGCGAGTACTTCAACCTCACCCAGATGAGCGTGGCGGCCTCAGGCCTCAGGGTCCTCTCTGAGGCGGTGCCGGAGGTCAAGGCGACGCCGTTCGTCCTCCCCCTGTCCGAATCGGCGAAGGAAGCGCTCGAGGGCATGCTCGTCGCCCCCGAGGGCCCCTTCACGGTCACGGACAACTACTCGCTGAACCAGTACGGCGAGATCGGCCTCGCCGCGGGCACGTCCGCGCTCGTGCAGCCGACGGCGCTCGCACCCTTCGGCTCGGACGCGTACAACGCGGCAGTCGCCGACAATGCGGCACGCCGTATCACGCTCGACGACGGCGCCACGACCAACTTCCTCAGCAACGCCCTGACGAAGGCCCAGCCGCTCCCATACCTCACCGCCATCGATCCGGTCCGGATCGGCTCGCCCGTGACGTTCTCGGGCGACACGGTCTTCGACTGGCGCAACAGCACGTGGAAGCTGCAGCCGCTCGAGCAGCTCACGCCGTCGAACGCCGCAACGGCCCAGCCCGCGCACTTCGGCAACACCCGCGCGGACAAGCCGGCCGACGTCGGCGGCACCCTCAAGCTGGCCACGTTCAACGTGCTCAACTACTCCCCCACCACGGGCGACCAGCTCACGGGGTGCACCTACTACACCGACCGCGACGGTAATCCAGTCACCGTCCGCGGTGGCTGCGATGCGCGTGGCGCCGCCAACGCAGAGAGCTTCGGGCGGCAGCAGGCCAAGATCGTCGCGGCGGTCAACGGCTCCGGCGCGGACATCGTCTCGCTCGAGGAGATCGAGAACTCGGTGAAGTTCGGGCTCCCGCGCGACGCCGCCGTCGAGAACCTGGTGAACGCGCTCAACGCTGCGACGGGCGAGGCCACGTGGGCCTTTGTGCCGAGCCCCGCCGTCGTGCCCGCGCAGGAGGACGTGATCCGCACGGCCTTCATCTACAAGAAGCACATGGCGCAGCCGATCGACGAGTCGGTGATCCTCGACGACGCGGCCTATACCGGGCTCGCCCGCCAGCCGCTCGCGCAGGCGTTCAAGCCCGTGGGCGGCAACAACGCGACCAAGTTCGTGGCGATCGTGAACCACTTCAAGTCCAAGGGCTCCGCTGCCACCCCGGAGGACACCGACAAGGGCCAGGGCGCCTCGAACCTCGCCCGCACAGCCCAGGCCCGCGCGCTGGTCGGCTTCGCGGAGCAGATGAAGGCCGCCGCCAACACGGAGAAGGTGTTCCTCCTGGGCGACTTCAATTCCTATGCCTTCGAGGATCCGATGGCCGTGCTCGCCGAGGCGGGCTACATCGACCAGGCACCGCGCACCGGCGGCAAGCACTCGTACGCCTTCGGCGGCATGGTCGGCTCGCTCGACCACGTGCTGGCCTCCCCGGCGGCGGACGCGACCGTGAGCGGCGCAGACATCTGGAACATCAACTCGGTCGAGTCGGTGGCCCTCGAGTACAGCCGCTTCAACTACAACGTCACCGACTACTACGCGCCGGGCCCCTTCCGGTCCTCGGACCACGACCCGTTCGTGATCGGCTTCAACCTCACCTCGAAGTCCGACAACGCCGGGAACCCGCCCGGGCAGGCGAAGTGACCCGAACCCACACTGGAGGAATGACACTGTGAACCACAGATTCCGCCCGCTCTCCGGCGGCCTCATCGCGGCTGCCGTGGCCGCGACCCCCCTCGCGGCGATCCCGGTCTCGGCTGCCCTGGCCGCCCCGGCAGCCGCCGCCTCGACGGTGGACGTCCGCCTGATCAACATCAACGATTTCCACGGCCGCATCGACAAGAACACCGTCAAGGTCGCCGGGACCATCGAGCAGCTCAAGGCCTCCGCGCCGGGTGGCAATGCCGTCCTGCTCTCCGCGGGGGACAACATCGGCGCTTCCCTGTTCGCCTCCGCGAGCCAGGAAGACCAACCAACCATCGACGTGCTCAACGCGCTCGACCTCAAGGCCAGCGCTGTGGGCAACCACGAGTTCGACAAGGGCTTCGCGGACCTGACGGGCCGCGTCGTCGACGGCGGTGCGAACGCGAGGTTCGACTACCTCGGCGCGAACGTCTACCTCAAGGGCACCCAGACGCCGGCCCTGCCGGAGTACCGGGTCGTCGACGCGAACGGCGTGCGCGTCGCCGTGGTCGGCGTCGTCACCCAGGAAACGCCCATGCTCGTCTCCCCGGGAGGCATCGCCAGCCTCGACTTCGGGGACCCGACGGACGCCGTCAACCGCGTCGCGGGCCAGATTAAGGCCTCCAACGCGGCGGACGTGATCGTGGCGGAATACCACGACGGTGCCGGCGCCGGCACCCCGGAGGGCGCGACGCTCGAGGCCGAGATCGCCGCGGGGGGCGCCTTCTCGAAGCTCGTGACCCAGACGTCCGCTGACGTGTCGGCGATCCTCACCGGCCACACCCACAAGGAATACGCCTGGGACGGCCCCGTTCCCGGGCAGCCGGGCAAGACCCGCCCCGTGCTGCAGACGGGCAGCTACGGCGAGAGGATCGGCAGTATCGACCTGAGCGTCGACACGGCAACCAAGCAGGTCGTCGCCTACTCCCAGGGCAACGTCAAGCGCACCACCGCGGACGACGCCGGGTTGGTCGCCGCATACCCGCGCGTCGCCGCGGTCCAGGGCATCGTCGACAAGGCGCTCAAGGCAGCCGACGCGATCGGCGGGACGCCGGTGGGGGCGGTCACCGCCGACATCACCACCGCGTTCTCCGGGGGCACTCGCGACGACCGTGCGTCGTCGTCCACCCTCAGCGGCCTCGTCGCCGACTCGCTCCTCGACTCGCTCAAGGATCCGACCCTCGGCGGCGCGGAGATCGGCGTCGTGAACCCGGGCGGCCTCCGCTCGGAGCTCTACTACGCGCCGGACGGCGTCGTCACGTACGCCGAGGCGAACGCTGTTCTGCCGTTCGTGAACAACCTCTGGACCACGTCGCTCACCGGTGCCCAGGTCAAGACGATGCTCGAGCAGCAGTGGCAGCGCGACGCGGCGGGCAAGGTCCCGAGCCGTCCGTACCTGCAGCTGGGCACCTCGAAGAACCTCACCTACACCTTTGACTCGACCCGGCCGGAGGGCGACCGCATCACATCCGTCCGCATCAACGGTGCGCCGATCGACCCGCAGCGTTCGTACCGCGTCGGCACGTTCAGCTTCCTCGCCCAGGGCGGGGACAACTTCCATGTGTTCGCGCAGGGCACGTCCACGCGCGACTCGGGCCTGATCGACCGGGACGCGTGGATCGGCTACCTGTCCGGCCACCAGCCGGTCGCGCCGGACTTCGCCAAGCGCAGCGCCGAGGTCCTGAACGCGCCCGCCACCGTCACCGGCGGCCAGCAGCTCACCGTCACCGTGCAAGGCCTCGACCTCACCTCGCTCGGCTCGCCGACGAACACGCAGCTCTCGCTCACCTACTACCCGGCATCCGGCGAGCCACGGCTCATCGGCACCTTCGCGGTGGCCGGCGGCAAGGCAGCCCTGGACTTCCGCGCTCCGTACGCGCTGCAGGGCGGGACCTTCGTGGCCTCGGCGCTGGAGTCGGGTACCACGGTGACGCTGCCAGTCTCGGTCCCGGCGGTGACGGGCTCCTGCCTCGACCTCGGCTCCACCCTCGATCGCCCGGGCGACCGGTCCGCCCAGGCCCTCGAGTCCCTCGCGAAGAACTACGCGAAGGTCTGCGCCCGCTGACCTGACGCGGGCCCATGACGGGGCCTGAGGCCCTCACGGGGCACGCACGGCGACGGCCGGCGCC
>NZ_BAAAQW010000012.1:74308-156962 GCF_039531875.1 Sinomonas flava
GCGCCGGCCGTCGCCGTACCCAAGGCCGTACCCAAGGCGGCCGGCTGGGCTCACGCGCCGAGACCGAGGATGTCCCTCGCAATCGCGTCCGCGTCGCGGAGTGTGCGCTGCCCACTCGGGTACGGGGCGCCGTCGTGCGCCTCGCCGGGGGCAGCGAACGTATGGGCCTCGGCAGCGATCGCCGTCCCCCACTGCACCGCCGAAAGCTGGAGCCCGAGGACGTACAGCCCCTCGACCGGCTGCCCGTTCACATCCAGCGCGCGGTAGGGCGGCGCCGTGACGTCCAGACCGCTCGAGGGGCGGGGGACGCCGTCGGTACCGGCAAGGAATCTGGGGCGCACAAGGCCGTCCGCAAGCAGCCCCGACAGGAGCGCGGAGTCCGACTGCGCCACGACGTTGGCCGGGGCGAGGGCCTCCACGAGGTACCTCGAGCGCACCTCGGGCGCCCCCACCCACGGGGACGACGCCGTGAACGCCGGCTCCGAGCGGTCGATCGAGAAGCGCGGCTCGGGACCGACCGTTCCCACGACGCCTGCGCGCATGAGCGCCGCCATCTGCCGGATCCGCAGGGCCGGCGGCCCACTCGCGAGCCCCTCGACAAGGCCCTCGAACCAGCCGCGCAGGCCCGAGACCCAGGACTCCTCCGTGATGCCGCCGTCCGCGACCGCCTCCTTGAGCACGGCCCGGCCGCGGTGCAGTGCCGCGATGGCCATCTTGACCGGGTCGTCCTCGCCGCGCGCGCTCCCCGCGGCATCCTCGTCGAGGTACGCGAGCACGCGGGCGTCGAGGTCGGACCGGTCCTGGGCGTGCCAGCCGGACAGCGGTGCGCCGAGCGCGCGGAGGTCGAGCCGCCGGGCCGGGGCGACGCCGTCGCGCGCCACGCGCGCTGCGAGCGGCTCCCACGCGGGGCCCTCGACGGCGAGCGCCTCGTCGAGCCGGGCCAGGAACCCCTCGGACACCGACTCGGGCTCGACCCGCGCGAGCGTCGAGTAGTAGGCCCAGAGGGTGTCGCGGTGCAGGAGCGGCCACAGGTCCTGATCGAAGGACGGCTCGATGCCCGCCCGCCGCGGGGCCAGGGCAGCGGCCCGGGTGAACCAGCGCAGCACGATGGAAGGGGCATAGTACGAGTCCAGTTCCGTCTTGCCGCGGTAGGGCACACCGCGACGTGAGGCCGCGACGATCCGCGGCTCCCGCCCGGAGGGCTCGTACGCCAGACGCCCGTCGGGCCGCTGGGAGAATCGCCCGCCCCGGCCCTCGGTGAGCTGGACCATGACGTCGAAGAAGTTCAGCCCCATGCCGCGCACGAGGACACTCTTCCCGGCCGGCAGCCTGTCCCAGTCCACGTCCGCCGGAGCCGCCGGCGGAAGGTAGGTCAGGCCGAGCCGTTCGGCGGATTCCGCCAGGACGCGCTGGTCACGGCCGAGCCGCGCCTGGACATGCCCGAGGGCGAGCACGACGGCGTCGGCCTCCCGCGCGCGCCCGCTCGCCGTCGTGACGGCGAACCCGTGCGGGGTGCGCCCGACCCGGGCCACCTCCTGCGGCACGTGGCGCACGACGGCGTCGGGCGGTGCGGCGTCGAGGATCGCCTGCCATGTCTCGGCCAGGTAGCGCCCGTAGAGCGCCCGGGGCGGGAACCCGCTCGCGTCGAGGCGGCTGAGCTCGGCCTGCTCCTCGGGGCCGAGGCCGCACTGTCCCGCGCGGATCGCGTCGCGCCGCGCGGCGCGCCACGCGTCGAAGCTGGTCCCGGCGAGGGGCTTTGCCATGCCCGGCTCGCTCGGGATGACGGTGGGATAGAAGGAGGGCGTGTTCATCAGGAACAGGCGCGGCTGCCCGGTGCGCCAGACCTTGCCCGGGCCCGGATCGAAGGGGTCGTAGACCGTGATCTCGAGCGTCGTCCCCGGGGCCCCCTGCGCTTCCCGGACGGCGAGCAGCCGCTCCACCGCGGAGAGTCCGCGCGGCCCGCCCCCCACCACGGCTACGCGCTGCACACCTCCCCGGACCATAGGGTTGAGCTTAACCCGCGGCGTGGAAGGATGGGCCCATGACCCCGGACACCACCCCTGCCGAGACAGCGCAGCCCGCCGACACCGAGACGTGGGCGCACCTCCCCGGGGAGCCGGTGGACGAGAACCTGTGGCTCGAGGACATCCACGGCGAGGACCAGCTGGCGTGGGTGCGCGAGCAGAACGCCCGCACCGAGGACCTGCTCGTGGACGCCGAGTACGCGCAGCTCGAGGCGCGCATCCTCGAGGTCATGGACTCGACCGACCGCATTCCCATGGTGGCGAAGCGCGGCGACTGGTACTACAACTTCTGGCGCGACGCCGAGCACCCCAGGGGCCTATGGCGGCGCACCCGGTGGGACAGCTACGTGACGGAAGCCCCCGAGTGGGAGGCTGTGCTCGACCTTGACGCGCTCGCCGCCGCCGAGGGAACCGAGTGGGTGTGGGGCGGGGCGAGCTTCCTCCGCCCGGATGACAACGTCTCGTGGCGCCGCTGCATGGTCCGGCTCTCCCCCGACGGAGGCGACGCCGCGGCCCTGCGCGAGTACGACGTCGAGGACCGCGCCTTCGTGGATCCCGCAGCAGGCGGCTTCGAGCTGCCGGCCGCCAAGGGCGGGGTGGACTGGATCGACGCGGACACGCTACTGGTCTCCTCGACCCTCGGCGAGGACGCCTCGACCACGTCCTCGTACCCCCGCATCGTGCGGAAGCTGGCACGCGGCGGCGATCTGGCGGACGCCGAGACCATCTTCGAGGTCCCCGCGGAGCACATGATGGCCTCCGCGGGCTTCGACGACACCCCGGGCTTCGAGCGGCTCCTCGCGAGCGACCGGATCAGCTTCTTCGACGTCCAGCACTCGGTCTGGGTGGACGGGGACTGGGCGCCGATCCCCGTGCCCACCAATGTCGACGTGGACCTGCACCGCGAGTGGATCCTGTTCCGGCCCCAGCGCGACTGGACCGTCGGCGGGAGCAGCGACGGGCGGGTGTACCCCGGCGGCTCCCTGCTCGTGGCCGGCTTCGACGAGTTCATGGCAGGGTCACGGGACCTCACCGTCCTGTTCACCCCCGATGAGCACACCTCGCTCCAGTCCTGGTCCTGGACGAAGAGCCACCTCATGCTCAACCTGCTCCGCGACGTCTCCTCCGAGATCCGGGTGCTCACGCCGCCGGAGCCCAGCTCCGGAGCGCACGACGCCGGGTGGTCGCCTCGGACGCTCGACGCGTGCCCGCCGCTGCACCTCGTCGAGAGCTTCGCCGTGGACGACGAGGACCCCGAGGCGGGCGACGACTACTGGCTCATCGCGACAGGGTTCCTGACGCCCACAACCCTCCTGCGCGGAGCCCTCGGCGGGGAGCACGCGGCAGTCAAGCGGGCGCCGTCGTTCTTCGACGAATCCCGGTTCGAGGTGGAGCAGCACTTCGCGGTCTCCGCGGACGGCACGCGCGTGCCGTATTTCCAGGTGTCCCCCCTCGGTCTCGAGCTGGACGGAACTGCCCCGACCCAGCTCTCGGGCTACGGCGGATTCGAGATCGCCAGGACGCCCGCCTACTCCGGCACGATCGGCAGGGCGTGGCTCGAGAAGGGCGGCGTGTACGTCGTGGCGAACATCCGCGGCGGCGGCGAGTACGGGCCCGCGTGGCACCAGGCGGCGCTCAAGGCGAACCGGCACCGGGCGTACGAGGACTTCGCGGCGGTCGCCCAAGACCTCATCCGGCGCGGCGTCACCTCGCCGCAGCATCTGGGCTGCTCGGGCGGCTCGAACGGCGGCCTGCTGGTCGGGAACATGCTCGTCCACTATCCCGAGCTGTTCGGGGCGATCTCCTGCGGGGTGCCGCTCCTGGACATGCGCCGGTACACGAAGCTCTCCGCGGGCTACTCGTGGATCGCGGAGTACGGGGATCCGGACAAGCCCGAGGAGTGGGAGTTCCTCCGGACCTTCTCGCCGTACCACCTGCTTCGCGACGGGGTGGAATACCCCGACACCTTCATCTGGACGGCGACCTCGGACGACCGGGTGGGGCCCGTGCAGGCGCGCAAGATGGCCGCGCGCATGGAGGCCATGGGGATTCGGAACGTCTGGTTCCACGAGGCACTCGAGGGCGGCCACGCCGGGGCGAGCGACAACCGGCAGGCGGCCGCCCTCCAGGCCCGCAGCCAGACCTTCCTGTGGCGGGCCCTGACCGGGCCCC
Organism: Sinomonas flava; assembly: GCF_039531875.1. Classification (NCBI taxonomy): domain Bacteria; kingdom Bacillati; phylum Actinomycetota; class Actinomycetes; order Micrococcales; family Micrococcaceae; genus Sinomonas; species Sinomonas flava. The sequence continues at coordinate 78,505 of NZ_BAAAQW010000012.1, forward strand.
TGCGCTAGCCCCCGTCTGGGGGTCACCTTCTGGGGGTCACATTCTGGGAGCCACCGGAGGTGACCCTCAGAACGTGACCCCCAGACGGAAGGACGGGGCGTTTTTGCGTCTCCGCCACCGTTCTGGGTACGCTTGTCAGGCTGGCGACAGCAAGGAGACGTGCCAGAGCGGCCGAATGGACTTCACTGCTAATGAAGGGTCCGGGGAAACTTGGACCGGGGGTTCAAATCCCCCCGTCTCCGCCATGTGAATACGAGAAGCGCCCCCGGTCTTCGGACCGGGGGCGCTTCTCGCTTGCGCCGGCTGGGGCTCAGTGGCGTGTCTTGGACCAGAAGAGAATCCCGCCCGCGACCGCCAGGGCGATCATGATGCCCCATGCCAGCGGACCCGGCGCCCAGGCGGAGGCAGCGGTCTGGGAAGAATGCTCCGCGGGTGTGCCCGTGGAGGCCTGCCAGTCCCCGCCGGCGGGGTGGTCGGCGGTCGCGGCGGGCGACGGCGCGGCCGACGACTGCGGCTCCGCGCTCGGGGGGGCCGGGGGCGGAGCAGGCGCAGCTGCCGTCGGCGGAAGCGGCTGCTGCTGGCTGTCGGGGCACGGCGCCGAGGAGAACTGATGAGTCCACTGCGTCGGCCCGCCCATCGAGTAACCGGGCCGCGCGGAGGCGACCACGGTGACCGTCCCGAGCGCTGAGTTGGTCCCGGCGACGAGGAGGGTCTCCCCCACGCGGTAGTCGACTCCGATGATCCGGGGGACGAGGACGGCGTCGCGGTCGGTGCCGCACGGGTCCGAGAACAGCGGGGCATCGGCCGTCACCGCGACGGGGCAGGGCGCGGTGAGGTCCGCGGCGGCGGAGGTCGCGAGCGCAGCGCCATCCGGGGTCTGGCTCACGCTCGCCGTGTAGGCATGCCCGGTCGAGAGGGGGACGATGAGGTCGGCGGACCCGGTGAAGCGCCCCGCCGCTGCCTCGCGCCCGGCCTCGTCGGTGATGCGGTAGGCGAGCACGGCGCCCTGATCGGTCTGGGCGGCCAGGCGCACCGAGTCGCAGGCCGAGCGGACGAGGCTCACCTGCGCCTTGGGCGGCGCTGCGGACGGCGTGGGGCTCGGGGTGCTCGTCGGGGACGGGGGCTGGGGAAGCAGCTGTTGGGGATCCGGAGACGGATTCAGCTGATCCGCGGGGGTCTGGAGTGGCGGTCTCTCGGCTGCTGCTGTTGCCGGGCCAGCCTGGGGGACCGTGAGGAGCTGGAGGCCCAGCAGGAGGGCACCGAGAACGGCGGCACACAACGCCAGGCGGCGGACAATCGGCGGGGCCTTGCGGCTCACGATCTGGGCCATTCCCTCCTGTGGCTGGCGATCGGTCGCAGCCAGCCTATCGAAATGAGACCATTTCGTGATCATTGTGTGATCTGCGACACGAAGTATGTCGGTTGATGTCCCCGTCGCCCGCCTCCTCGCCCTACCCGGCCTGGGCCAGTGCGAGCGGCAGGACCGCCCCCGCTCCCTCCCGTCGCAGCAGCCTTCCGGCCACTGTCGCGGTCCACCGGCTGTCCACCAGGTCGTCGACGAGCAGCACCGGTTGCCCCGCGACCCCCGCGAGTGCCTCGCGGAGGTGGGGGCCGACGTCGAACGCCTCCCAGACCCCGGCGAGCCGGAATGCGCTGTTGCCGCCGCCCTGCCCGGGCCGAGCGGCATCGGTGCGCTCAAGCGATCCGAGGTACGGGAGCCGCCCCACCTGGGCGATGCCGCGCGCGAGCGAGTCCACCAGCCGCGGACGCGTCGCTGAGGGGACGCTCACGACGGCGGCCGGTCGCCCGGCGCCGCTCCACGGGCCCGTCGACGAGTCGCCCTGGGCCCATGCGGCGAGGAGCTCGACACACGCGCGCGCGAGCGCCGGGGGAACCTCCGTGTCCGGGGCGCCGGAGGCGAACAGCTCGCGGAGCGGTCCCCCATATCCGAGGTCGGTGAGGCGGGCGAGGGCCCGGCCCTCGGCGAGCTGCTCCTCCGCGGAGATCCTGCCCTTGACCCGCACCCCGAGCTTCTCCATTCCGCTGGGCCACTGGGCCCGGGGCTCGATGGGGACGCCCGCGTGCCGCAGCTTGGCACCGGCGCGCTCGAGCAGCGACGGGTCGACGTCGTCCGGGAACCAGCGGCCGGCGCAGTTGTCGCAGCGCCCGCACGGGGCTGCCGTCTCGTCGTCGAGCACGCTCGTGATGTACTCCATCCGGCACCCGGCAGTCTCCTCGTACACCACCATCGAGTCCTGCTCGGCGACACGGGCCTCCGCGATGCGCGCGTACCGCTCGCCGTCGTACTGCCACGGGACGCCGGTGGCCTGCCAGCCGCCGCCAACCCGCTCCACGGCTCCGTCCACGGCGAGGACCTTCAGGAGCAGCTCGAGCTGGGTTCGGCGCAGCTCAACGAGGGACTCGAGCGCCACGGTCGAGAGGGGTCGGCCGGCTTCCGAGAGCGCCGCGGTGACCGCGTTGGCCCTGCCCTCGTCGGGCATGGACGCCGTCGCGAAGTAGCGCCAGATGTCGCGGTCCTCAGGGCCGGGCAGGAGGAGCACGTCAGCGTTGGCGGTGCCGCGCCCGGCACGTCCCACCTGCTGGTAGTAGGCGACCGGGCTCGACGGCGCGCCCAGGTGCACGACGAAGCCGAGGTCCGGCTTGTCGAACCCCATTCCGAGGGCGCTGGTCGCGACGAGTGCCTTGACCTGGTTGTCCTTGAGGAGCTGCTCGGCCTGCTCGCGCTCCGCAGTGTCGGTCTTGCCCGTGTAGGCCAGCACGCGGTGGCCGGCCTCGGCGAGGATCCGGGCCGTGTCCTCCGCCGCGGAGACCGTGAGCGTGTAGATGATCCCGCTCCCGGGCAACCCCTCGAGGTGGGCGAGCAGCCACGCGAGGCGGTGCCCGGCGTCGGGCAGCGCCAGGACGCCGAGGCGCAGCGACTCCCGCCCGAGCGCCCCCCTCAGCGTGAGGACGTCCGTTCCGAGCTGCTCCTCAATGTCCCGGACCACGCGCGCGTTGGCGGTCGCCGTCGTCGCGAGGACGGGGACTGACGCCGGGAGCTCGTCGATGAGCGAGGCGATCCGGCGGTAGTCGGGCCGGAAGTCGTGGCCCCAGTCCGAGATGCAGTGCGCCTCGTCCACCACGAGCAGGCCGGTGCGGGCGAGCAGCTCGGGCAGGTGCTGCTCGCGGAATCCCGGGTTCGTGAGCCGCTCCGGGGAGATGAGGACGACGTCGGCCGCGTCCGCCTCGAGCGCGGCGTGCACCTCGTCCCATTCGAGCCGGTTCGCCGAGTTGATCGCCACGGCCCGCACGCCGGCGCGTGCGGCGGCCGCGACCTGGTCCCTCATGAGCGCGAGGAGGGGCGAGACGAGGAGTGTGGGCCCGGCGCCCTGCGCGCGCAGGAGCAGGGAAGCCACGAAGTACACGGCGGACTTGCCCCAGCCGGTGCGCTGGACCACGAGGGTGCGCCGCCCCTTGGCGACGAGGGCCTCGATGGCTTCGAACTGGCCGGGGTGGAAGTCGGCGTCGTCCCGCCCCACGAGGGTGCGCAGGACCCTGAGGGCCCGGTCGCGGAGACCGTCCCCCGGGCCGTCCGCCTCGTCACGTTGTGTCATATTTTCCGCTGAATGGGCTGCTTGCTGCGGGCTCGGGACCATGTCTTCCAGTATGGCCGTGACCTCCGACACTTCACGGTGACCTGAGAGTTCCCGTCCCGATACCGTAGTGGCATCTCAGTGCCAACGAGAAGGAACGTGTCATGACGGCGACGGTGCCGCCCCTTTCTGATGCCACCCTGCCGGAGCAGGCAGGCCAGTCCCCCGAGCAGAAGCAGTCCCAGCCGAAGCAGCCCGAGCGGAAGTCCGCGGGCCATGTGATCGTCGATTCGCTCGCCGCCCACGGTGTGAAGCGGACGTACGTGGTTCCCGGCGAGTCGTTCCTGGACGTGCTCGATGGCCTCCACAACGCCTCGATCGAGACGGTCGTGTGCCGCCACGAGGGCGGCGCGGCCTACATGGCCGAGGCCGACGGGAAGATGAACCAGCTCCCCGGCGTGGCCATGGTCACGCGCGGGCCCGGAGCGGCGAACGCGCACGTGGGCCTGCACACCGCGTGGCAGGACTCGACCCCGATGGTGCTGTTCGTCGGGCTGATCCCGTTCGCGCACCGCGACCGCGAGGCGTTCCAGGAGTTCGACATCAAGTCCTGGTTCGACACCGGCGCCAAGCGCGTCATGGTGCTCGACCATGCCGAGCGCGCCTCCGAGATCGTCGCCGAGGCGATGTTCGCCGCGATGAGCGGGCGCCCGGGCCCCGTCGTCGTGGGCCTGCCGGAGGACATCATCCAGCAGGAGATCGACGCGGAGATCCACCCCGTGATCCCCGTGGCCGAGGGCGGCATGACCGTCAGCGACTGGAAGGCGCTCAAGGCGGCCCTGTCCGAGGCGGAGAAGCCGCTGTTCGTCGTCGGCGGCAACGACTGGACCCAGGAGGGCGCCACCGCGCTGACCAACTGGCTCGAGGACCACAGCATCCCGGCCGCGGCCGAGTGGCGCTGCGAGGGCACCATCCCCTTCGACTCCCCCTCCTACGTGGGCCCGATCGGCTACGGCCGCCCGAAGCCGACCTACAACCTGCTCGAGGAGACGGACCTGCTGGTCTTCGTCGGCACCGTGCCCGGGGACGTCATCACCGACGGTTTCCTGGTCCGCCAGGACTGGGCGAAGAAGAACTTCCTCGTCACGATCGACCCGTCCCTGCGCGGGCGCTCCGGCCCGGTCTCGCACCAGATCGTCGCCAAGCCGGACTCGTTCGTGCGCGACCTCGTCCTGATGAACCTCCCCGCGCGCGAGCAGTGGAAGGCCTGGACCGAGCGCATGCGCGGCGAGCAGGAGAAGTTCGCCGCCCTGCCCCCCGCTACGCCCACCGACGGCCAGGCCCGGATGGACACCCTCATGGCGAACCTCTGCGCGTCCCTGCCCGAGGACGCCATGATCACCCTCGGCGCCGGCGAGCACACCAACTGGGCCCACCGCTACTTCCCCACCCAGAAGTACGCCTCGATGATCTCGGCCCGCAACGGCTCCATGGGCTACTCCATCCCCTCCGCCGTCGCCGCCTCCCTGGCCCACCCGGGCCGGCGCGTGGTGACGATCGCCGGCGACGGCGAGTTCCTCATGAACGGCCAGGAGCTCGCCACCGCGGCGCAGTACGGCGCGACGCCGCTGGTGATCGTCATGGACAACCAGGAGTACGGCACGATCCGCTCGCACCAGGAGCGCCACTACCCGCACCGCGTCTCCGGCACCCAGCTGAAGAACCCGGACTTCGCGCTCATGGCGCAGGCGTTCGGCGGATTCGGCGTCCGGGTCGAGAAGGACGCCGACGTCCCGGCAGCCCTCGAGGCCGCGCTCCGCGCGATCGACGAGGACAAGACGTTCGCCCTCGTCCACCTCATCGTCGAGCAGCGCGTCAAGGCCTACTGAGCCCCAAGCCTGGCTGGCGAGTCCACGCACGACGGCGCGTCCCCCGCTCAGGCGGGCCGCGCGCCGTCGTGCGTCCCGGCCTGGCCGCGATTGTCGGCCAACCGCGGGTGCACGATGCCGCGACCCGCAGACAGCCGACCATTCCGGGGCCTGCGGCCGGGGGCGGCGCGTCTCAGTCGGCGCCGAACCGCCCCCGGTGCTCGAGCGGGATGAGCGGCTTCTCGGCGCGGGCGCGGATCTGCTGTACCGCCCACGAGTTGCCGTCGGGGTCGTCAAAGCCGAAGAACGTGCCGCCGTCGTCGGGCGAGAAGACCATGAGCTCCGAGCATTCAACGCCACGGCCCGTCAGCTCCGCGCGGGCAGCTTCGGCGTCCGCGACGACGAGTTGGAGGCCCTTGAGCGAACCCGGCTCCATGGCGCGCTGGGGCGGCAGGTCGCCGAACACGATCGAGCAGCCGGAGCCTTCGGGCGTGAACTGGACGACGTGCATGTGCTCGTTCTTCGTGTCGTGGTCGAGGTGGAAGCCGACCTTGTCGCGGTAGAACTCGACCGAGCGGTCGATGTCGGCCACGGGCAGGATGACAACTTCGAGGGTCCAGTCCATGGGCTCAACCTAGGCGCGGCGTGCGCGCGGCTCAAGGTCCGGCTACGGTGTCGGCGCCCCCCAGTAGAATCGAGCCCGTGACCAGCAACGTGAACGCCGCCCCTGACTCGACAAGCGCCGCGCCCCTGACCGACCTGTCCGCGTCCTTCAAGGCGTACGACGTGCGCGGGATCGTGGGCGAGACCATCGATGCCCGCATCGTCGAGGCCGTCGGCGCGGCGTTCGTGGACGTGCTGGGCCTGGCCGGGCAGACGGTGCTGGTGGGCGGGGATATGCGCCCGTCGTCGCCGGACTTCATCGCCGCGTTCGCCCGCGGCGCGGCAGCCCGGGGCGGCAGGGTCGAGACGCTGGACCTGATCTCGACCGACGAGCTGTACTACGCCTGCGGCGCACTCAATGCCGCCGGCGCCACCTTCACCGCGAGCCACAACCCCGCGCAGTACAACGGGATCAAGATGGCCAAGCCCGGCGCGCAGCCGGTCTCCTCGGAGACCGGGCTGAAGGACATCCAGGCGGCTGCCGAGGCGTACCTCGCCGCGGACGCGATCCCCGCCGTGGACGAGCCCGGGCAGATCGCCGTCCGGGACGTCCTGCGGGACTACGCGGAGTACCTGCGCAGCCTCGTCGACCTCAACGGCATCCGCCCACTGAAGGTGGTCGTGGACGCGGGCAACGGCATGGCCGGCCTCACGACCCCGGCGGTGCTCGGCGACCAGCTCCTGCCGGGCCTGCCCCTGGAGATCGTCCCGCTCTACTTCGAGCTCGACGGCACCTTCCCGAACCACCCGGCCAACCCGCTCGAGCCGGAGAACCTGCGCGACCTTCAGGCCGCGGTCGTGCGGCATGGGGCGGACATCGGCCTCGCGTTCGACGGCGACGCGGACCGCTGCTTCGTCATCGACGAGAAGGGCGAGCCTGTCTCGCCGTCGGCCATCACGGCGCTCGTGGCACGCCGCGAGATCGCACGGGCCAAGGCGGCGGGCGAGTCCGAGCCGGTCATCATCCACAACCTCATCACCTCCCGCGCGGTGCCCGAGCTCGTCCAGCACGACGGCGGCCGCCCGGTGCGCACGCGCGTGGGCCACTCCTTCATCAAGGCCGTGATGGCCGAGGAGGGCGCGGTGTTCGGCGGCGAGCACTCGGCGCACTACTACTTCCGCGACTTCTGGAACGCCGACACCGGCATGCTCGCCGCGATGCACGTCCTCGCGGCCCTCGGCGGGCAGGACGAGCCCCTGTCCCAGCTCGCCGCCGAGTACGAACCGTACGTGGCCTCCGGCGAGATCAACTCGGAGATCGAGGACAAGGCCGCCGCCGTGGCCCGGGTCCGCGAGGAGTACGAGGGCGACGACGTGGCGGTCGACGAGCTCGACGGCACCACCTTCTCCGCCGCGGACGGCACCTGGTGGTTCAACCTCCGCCCCTCGAACACGGAGCCGTTCCTGCGCTTCAACGGCGAGGCAAAGGACCGCGAGACCCTCGAGCAGCTGCGCGACACCGTCCTCGCGATCGTCCGGGCGTGACGGTGCCCGGGGAGAAGCCGCTGGCCGACCAGCAGGCCGAGCTCCGCCAGGTCCTCGGCACCGCGCTCGGCATGGCCCAGGAGCACCTCGAGCAGAATGGCGGCTTCCTGCCGTTCGGCGTCACGCTCGCGCACGACGGCGAGCTGCGGCTCGTGATGGTCACGCCGCCGGAGCCGGGTCCCGACGGGGAGTTCGACACCGAGGCGATGATGGAGGACGTCCTCGAGCTGCTGCGGCAGGGCCGCGAGGGATACACCGCGGTCGCCTTCGCGTCCGACGTGCACCTGCCGGAGCGCGGCTCCGACGGCATCCACGGCGCGGCCGAGCACGCAGGCGGCGGGGTGATGGCCGCCGTCGTGCCCTACGAGCTCACGGCCGAGGGCTACGTCTTCGGAGCCCTCGAAGCGGATGGGCACGAGGCCGCGGTCTTCACCGCCTAACCCGCAGGGGCCCCAAGGAGCACCGGCCCCGGCGGGCGTAGAATACTCGCCATGCGCATGACGGCCTTCGAGGATGTGAGTCTGCGCGCCCTGATGCTGCTGGCTGCCAATGACACCGGCGTCCCGCTGGCCACGCGGACCATCGCTGACGGCGTCGGCACGCCCTACAACCACGTGAGCAAGGCCGTGCTCAGGCTCCGCGAGCTCGGGTACGTCGAGGCCACGCGCGGCCGCTCCGGCGGCGTCCAGCTGAGCGAGGCGGGGCGGAAGGCGACGGTCGGCGGCGTCCTGCGCGCCCTGGACACACGTGAGGACCTGGCCGAGTGCGAGACCCCCAACGGGGACTGCCCCCTGAGCATCCAGTGCGGGCTGCGCGGCGCCCTCCGGCGCGCCCGTGAGGCCTTCTACCGCGAGCTCGACAGCGTCGTGGTGAGCTCGCTCCCGCACGAGCGGCAGATGGGCCCGGTGCTCGTGCGGATCGGGCTGCGCCCGCCCGCCTGAGCCGCCCGGCCCCTGCCGACGGCGAAGCCCCCACGGCACGTGACGTTCCGTGACGAGCGTCACAGCTTTTCAAATTGCCATTTTCTACGCTCAGTAGAAGACTGTAGGTAATTCAGCATCACAGATGCGGAATAAGCCAAGTTCCCCGGTCGGGGACCAGCCCCATGCTTGAGGAGTCGCAATGCTCTCGGATACCGCGCGCCCCGTCATCGAAGCCACCCTCCCCCTCGTGGGGAGCCGGATCGGCGAGATCACGCCTCTGTTCTACCAGAAGATGTTCGCCGCGCATCCCGAGCTCCTCAACGGGACCTTCTCCCGCGCCAACCAGGCCAACGGCACCCAGCGCCAGGCCCTCGCCGGCGCCATCGCGGCCTTCGCGAGCCACCTTGTGACCAACCCCGGCACCCTCCCCGAGGCGGTCCTGAGCCGCATCGCCCACAAGCACACGTCCCTCGGCATCACCGAGGACCAGTACCAGATCGTCTACAAGTACCTCTTCGAGGCCATCGTCGAGGACCTCGGCGAGGCCGTCACGCCCGAGGTCGCTGCGGCCTGGACCGAGGTGTACTGGCTCATGGCGGACGCCCTCATCAAGATCGAGAAGGGGCTCTACGCCAAGCAGGCCAATGACAAGATGTGGATGCCCTGGAAGATCGTGGAGAAGACGCCCGCGAGCCCCACGACGATGACGTTCGTGTTCGAGCCCGCCGACGACACCCCCGTGACCCCGGGCGAGCCCGGCCAGTTCGTCTCGGTCCGCATCCCGGTCGCGGACGGCCTCCTGCAGGCCCGCCAGTACACGCTGTCGGCCGACGCCGAGTCCACCGAGCGCCGCGTCATCACCACCAAGTTCAACGACGGCGGCGAGGTCTCGCCGATCATGCACGAGAAGTTCCAGGTGGGCGACGTCGTCGAGCTCTCCAACCCGTACGGCGACGTGACGCTCGACGACGGCGACGGCCCGCTCGTCCTCGCGACCGCCGGCATCGGCTGCACCCCGGCCGCCTCCATCCTGCGGGCCCTGGCCACCAACGGCTCGGGCCGCGAGGTCCTCGCCCTGCACGCCGACCGCAGCCTCGACACGTGGGCCCTGTCCGACCAGATGCTCGGCGACGTCCAGAAGATCGACGGCGCGAGCCTGAAGGTGTGGCTCGAGAAGCCCGAACTCGCCGCAGTGGGCGCAGGTGCCGCGGGCGCCGAGACGCACGAGGGCTTCATGAACCTCGCCGACGTGGACCTCCCCGAGAACGCGAACGTCTACCTCTGCGGCCCGCTGCCCTTCATGCAGAAGGTCCGCTCCCAGGCCATCGCCAAGGGCATCCCTGCCACGAAGATCCACTACGAGGTCTTCGGCCCCGACCTCTGGCTCGCCTCGCAGAACTGAGGTCCGGCAGCAGGCACCCGCCCGCACAGACGTCTGAGGGTCACCTCCTGAGGGTCACGTGATGTGACTCCCAGGAGGTGACCCTCAGACGTTCGGCGGCGCAGAGATCAGTTCGAGGCAGTGAAGAACGTTCCCCGGAACTGCGGCTGCTCGAGCTCGTCGAGCGCGGCGACGGCGTAGTCCTGCGAGGAGATCCTCTCGCCGGCGGCCGGGACGTCGACGGCCGTGACATACTCCCCCGTGCGCTCACCCGGGGCGATGACCGCGGCCGGGGCCTGAACGGTCAGGTCGGCGCCGGCGTCGCGCAGGGCCTCGTAGGCGACATACACGGCGTCCGACTCCCCCTTGTACTCGGCCGGGAATCCGGGGGTGTCCTTGATCGGCGTGCCGTCGGGGGTCTTGAGTCCGCCGAAGCCGCCCACCATGTAGAGCCGCGCCGCCGTGGGCACCGCTGCGATCGCGCGGTGGGCGTCGATGTAGGGCTGGCGGGAACCGCCGGTGCGGTCGGGCACCGTGGCCAGCACGACGGCGTCGTGCGCGTGGGCCACCTCGCTGTACGTCTCGACGTCGGCCAGGTCCGCGGCACGCACGACGGCGGCACCCTCCACCGGGGCCCCCTTGCGGCTGATGGCGGTCACCTCGTGCCCCCGGCGGACGGCTTCGGCGACGATCTGGCTTCCCACCATGCCGGTGGCTCCGTAGACGGCGATCTTCATGAGGGCTCCTAAAGATTGAAGTTGCAACCTTAAGCAACCCCCGTCCCCGGGTGAGTATTCCGCCGCCAGGACGTGACCCCCAGAAGGTGACCCCCAGAAGGTGGCTCCTAGAAGAGCTGGCGCCAGTTGGTCTTCGCCAGGTCGAGCACCTCGTCGCCGCGGCCGGAGAGGACGGTCCTGAGGGCGTAGAGTGTGAAGCCGCTGGCCTGCTGCGCGGTGATCGCCGGCGGCATGGCGAGCTCCTGCCGGGCCGTCACGACGTCCACGAGGGCGGGGCCGTCGTGCGCGAGCGCCTCCTTGAGGCCGCGCTCGAGCTCCGAGGACTCGTTGACCCGCACCCCCTTGATGCCCAGGGCCTCCGCCACTGCGGCGAAATTCGGATTGTCCAGCCCGGTGCCGAAGTTCACGAAGCCCGCCGACTTCATCTCGAGCTCGATGAAGTTCAGCGAGCCGTTGTTGAACACGACCAGCTTCACCGGCAGCCGGTTCTGCACGAGCGTGATGAGCTCGCCCATGAGCATCGAGAGGCCGCCGTCCCCGGCGAGCGCCACGACCTGCCGGCCCGGGAAGGCGGCCTGCGCGCCCATCGCGTGCGGCAGTGCGTTCGCCATGGAGCCGTGCGTGAACGAGCCGACCAGGCGCCGTCGCCCGTTCATGGTAAGGTAGCGCGCCGCCCAGATCACCGGGGTGCCGACGTCCGCCGTGAAGACCACGTCGTCGTCGGCGAGCTGGTCGAGGACGCGGGTGATGTGCTGCGGGTGGAGCGGCTGCCCCTTCTTCGTAGGGGTGGCGAGGTCGTCGAGCCGGGACCGGGTCTTGGCGTAGTGCTTGAGGGTCGACTCGAGGTGGGTGCGCCGCTTCTTCCGGCTCAACAGCGGCAGCAGGGCGGACGCGGTGTGCTTGACGTCGCCGACGAGCCCGAGGTCGAGGCGGGTGCGCCGACCCAGCTGGTCGCCGCGGATGTCCACCTGGATGATCTTCGCCCGCTCCGGGTAGAACTGCTGGTAGGGGAAGTCGGTGCCGAGCATGAGGAGCGCGTCGCAGGACTCCATGGCGCGGTAGCCGGAGCTGAACCCGAGCAGGCCGGTCATGCCGACGTCGAACGGGTTGTCGTACTCGATGAACTCCTTCCCGCGGAACGCGTGCACGATCGGCGCCCCGAGCGCGTCGGCGAGCGCGACCACCTCGTCGTGGGCTCCCTCGACGCCCGCGCCTGCGAGGATCGTGACCTTGCCGGCCGCGTTGAGGATATCCGCGGCCTCCCGCAGCTCGCGCCCGCTCGGCACGATCCTCGGCTCGGCCCGGCGCACCACGGCGATCCGGTCCGACGCGACCTGGGCGAGCGCGATGTCCCCGGAGAGGACCACGACGGCGACGCCGCGCTTCTCGACTGCAGTGCGCAGGGCGATCTCGAGGATCCGCGGCATCTGGGCCGGGTCCGTGACCTGCTCGGCGTAGACGCTGCACTCGCGGAAGACCTCCGTGGGATGGGTCTCCTGGAAGTAGTTCGAGCCGATCTCGGTGCTGGGGATGTGGGCGGCGATCGCCAGGACCGGGACGCGGGAGCGGTTCGCGTCGTAGAGCCCGTTGATGAGGTGGAGGTTCCCGGGGCCTGCGGAGCCGGCGCAGACTGCCACCTCCCCGGTGAGCGCCGCCTCCGCGGCCGCGGCGAAGGCGGCGGCTTCCTCGTGGCGCACGTGGACCCACTGGATGCTCGGAGTTCCGCGGAGCGCGTCGGTGAACCCGTTGAGGGAGTCCCCGGGGAGGCCGTAGACGCGGCTGACTCCGTTGGCGGCGAGGGTGTCGACGATGTTCTCAGCGATGGTCGTCATGGCCTCCAACCTAGCCGTGTGACGCAGATCCCGGGTACCCCCGGGGAATAACTGGGTAGCACAGACGTTGAACTTGAGCGTAAGTCACTCAACTCTGTATCTATCCTTCGGAGGATTACGAATGCCACTGTTCTTCGGCCCCGCAGCCGGCAACGGCTCCTTCGACGAGTTCCTTGCCCGGTACCTCCAGGGTCAGGGAGCGCGCCGAGTGGGGCGCCCCATCGACATGACGCGGCTCGTGAGCCGCGGGACCCAAAGGGTGCTCAACGTCGCCGGCCGCTACGCGAAGGACCACGGACACCGCGAGGTGGACGCCCTGCACCTGCTCCGCATCCTCGCGGAGACTGAGGCGGTCTCCGACATGGTCCGGCGCGCGGGCGTGGACCCCGCAGGGATCGTGGAGGCCGTCGAACAGCGGCTGCCCGAACCCGCCGAGGGCTCCGACACGGACCCCGCCGCCGCCCCCACGCTCACCGCCGCCGCGCAGCATGTCTTCCTTGACGCGTACAAGGTCGCGCGCTCCCTCGGGTCCACCTACATCGACCCCGAGCACGTGTTCCTCGCGCTCGTGCTGGGCACGGACGCGCCCGCTGGCCAGATCCTCGCGGCCGCCGGCGTCACGCCCCAGTCCCTGCAGGAGGGCGAGTCCGCCCCGGCGGATCCCGCGCACGACGGCGAGGCGTCGCCCCGCGCCCCGAGGCGCACCGCAGGCAGCGGCGCACCCAGCGGGAAGGACACCATGCTCGGCCAGTTCGGCACGGACCTCACCGAGCTCGCCCGCGAGGGCAGGCTCGATCCGGTGATCGGCCGCGCCGAGGAGATCGAGCAGGCCATCGAGATCCTCGCCCGCCGCACCAAGAACAACCCCGTGCTCATCGGCGAGGCCGGCGTCGGCAAGACGGCGATCGTCGAGGGCCTGGCCCAAGCCATCGCGTCCGGGGAGGTGCCCGCGCAGCTGTCCGGCAAGCGCGTGGTCTCCCTCGACCTGCCCGCCATGGTGGCGGGCACCCGCTACCGCGGCGACTTCGAGGAGCGCATCACCAAGACCCTGGACGAGCTCGCCGAGGACGGGGACGTCATCGCGTTCATCGACGAGCTCCACACCGTCGTCGGCGCCGGAGGCGGTGGAGAGGGCGGCATGGACGCGGGGAACATCCTCAAGCCCCGCCTCGCCCGCGGCGAGCTGCATCTCGTGGGCGCCACCACGCTCGACGAGTACCGCCGCATCGAGAAGGACCCCGCCCTTGAGCGCCGGTTCCAGCCCGTGACGGTCGGCGAGCCGAGTGTGGAGGACGCCGTCGCGATCCTGGCCGGCCTCGCCCCCCGCTACGCGGAGCACCACGATGTGGCGTACTCGGACGAGGCGATCCGCGCCGCGGTCGAGCTCTCCCACCGCTACATCACCGACAGGTACCTGCCGGACAAGGCCATCGACCTCATCGACCAGGCCGGTGCCCGCCTGAGCCTCGCGCGCGGCCCCCGGGCCGTGGACGTCGAGGCCCTGAACGCCGAGGCCACGAAGCTCGAGCAGGAGAAGGCCGCCGCCGTCGCCCGCGAGGACTACGAGGAGGCCTCCCGGCTGCGCGACGCGATCGAGGCGGTAGCCGTCAGGATCGCCGATGCCGCGGAAGGGGTCGGCACCCAGGCGCGCGACGCCGTCGTGCGCGAGGAGGACATCGCCGCCGTCGTGGCGCGTGCCACCGGAATCCCGGCGGCACGGGTCACCGAGGGCGAGCGCGAACGGCTCGCGCGCCTCGAGGACGAGCTCCACGGGCGCGTCGTCGGGCAGGAGGACGCGGTCACCGCGATCGCGAAGGCCGTGCGCCGCAACCGCACGGGCCTCGGCGACGCCGGGCGCCCGGTCGGCAGCTTCCTCTTCCTCGGCCCCACCGGCGTGGGCAAGACCGAGCTCGCGAAGGCCCTCGCGGCGTCGCTGTTCGGTGATGAGTCGGCGATGGCGCGCTTCGACATGAGCGAGTTCGGCGAGCGCCACACCGTCTCGCGGCTGGTCGGCGCCCCTCCCGGGTACGTCGGCTACTCGGAGGCCGGGCAGCTCACCGAGCGCGTGCGCCGGCGCCCCTACTCCGTGGTGCTGCTGGACGAGGTCGAGAAGGCCCACCCCGACGTATTCAACCTGCTCCTGCAGGTGCTCGACGACGGCAGGCTCACCGACGGCCAGGGCCGCACCGTGGACTTCCGCAACACCGTGGTGATCATGACGAGCAACCTCGGCTCCGAGTTCCTCGCGACCCGTGGCGCCTCACTCGGCTTCGCGGCCGGCGGCGCCGAGGGCGGTCCGTCCGAGACCGAGCTGCGCGCGAGGATCATGGGCCGCCTGCGCGAGACGATGCGGCCGGAGTTCCTCAACCGCATCGACGAGATCGTGCTGTTCCGCAAGCTCACCCGCGAGCAGCTGCACGAGATCGTGCGGCTCCAGCTCCGCAGCACCGAGGCGCGGCTCGCGGCGCAGGGCATCGCCCTGGCCGTGGACGACGCCGCGGTGGACTGGATCGCGGAGCGCGGCTACGAGCCCGAGTTCGGTGCCCGCCCGCTGCGCCGGGTGATCCAGCGCGAGCTCGAGGACCGCGTCGCGGACCTGCTCGTGGCCGGCGAGGTCGCCGAGGGCGGCCGGGTCGCCGTGGGCGTCTCGGGTGCCGGTGAGACTGGGGAGGGCCCTCACGACGATCGGACGCACGACGGCGACCGGCTCACCGTCCGCGCGGACGTCGCCGAGGCGGCCCCCGCCGCCTGACTCTGAGGGTCACCTCCTGAAGGTCACCTCCTGGGGGTCACCTCCTGGGGTTCCTCATCTGAAGGTCACCTCCTGAAGGCCATTGTCTGGACTTTGGCCAACAGGAGGTGACCTTCAGACGTGTCAGGGGTCAGGCCGAGTCGACGCGGCCGCGGCTGCCGTCCACCCGGACGCGCTGCCCGTCGCGGAGCACCGACGTTCCTGTTCGCGTCCCCATGACCGCAGGCACGCCATACTCACGGGCGACAATCGCCGCGTGCGAACCGAGGCCGCCCGTGTCCACAACCACCGCCGCCGCCCGGGCGAACAGCGGCGTCCAGGACGGATTGGTGTTCGGGCACACCAGGACGTCCCCGGCGCGCAGCCTGCCGAACTCCTCGGGTCCCCGGATCACTCGCACGAGGCCCTCCGCAACTCCCCCGCTCGCGGGCGTCCCCACCACCAGCGCGGCTCCGTCATCGGCCGCAGGCGGCAGCGCGGCTACGAGGTCCAGCATCGGCACCCCCGCATACTCACGCCTTATCGCCGCGCGGCGAGCGGCGAGGTCGCGCACCCGCGAACGCTCGACGTCGTCCATCACCTCGGGCGGCCGCAGCGCCCGCAGTTCCTCGAGGCGCAGGTGGAAGACGTCCTCCGGCGCGTCGATGGCCCCGGCCGCGACGAGTCGTCGGCCGAGCTCCATGAACGTGGCACGCAGCGGCCGCATGACCTTGGTGGCGAGGGCATGCGAATCCTCGCGAAAGGCGAAGCCGCGCCGCGACGCCTCGACGAGCTCGCGGACAGCGGCGCGGGCCGGCCCAAGCCGCCGGAGGAGCGGGTGGGCGAGGAGACGGCGGAGCGCCTCGTCCCCTGGGGTCTCGCGTTGATCCGGCCGGGATGCCGCGGAAAGCGACTGGATGATGGCAACGACCGGCACGGGGTCGTCGCGCCACGACGGAGCCGTCGCGACGACCACGCTCACCGACTCCCTGTGCCCGTATTCGACGAGGAACGCCGTCAGATGGTCATTGAAGCGGGCGAACTCGGGCCGAGTCCGGACGGCATCGAGGAACGCATGGGCATCGAGTTCGGCAGCGGCGTCGAGGAGTGCGGGGTCTGCGCGGACCTCGGCCGCGAGTTCCTCCAGGGCATCGTTGCCAGCCCGCGTGCTCGTCCGGCCTCCGGCAACGAGCGGCGAGGCGAGCCGTCCCTGCCAAAGCAGGGCGAGAACCACCCGCAGGGGAAGCACGGGCAGCAGTGCGCCGGGGAGATAGGCGGCGCGGAGGAGCCCGATCGAGACCATTGCGTCGTTGCACCGGTCGACGCGATGCAGGAGCCCCAGCCAGGACATTGCTTCGAGGCTCTCAGCGTCGAGTGCCGCCACCGCAGCCGTGAACTCCTGCACCTGCGGGTCCTCGGGCCAGCGCTTGGAAGGGTATCTGCGGGCCCTGCGGGCCAGGGCGAGCGGCGCGCCGAACGTGCGCAGAGTCGGTCGGGGCCGAGGCGGCACGAGCTGGAGGGCCACGCCGTCGCGCTCCCGGACCAGCTCGTCGAATGGCGGGAAGCGCACGCCGACGCTTTCGGTCATGAGATGGAGCATTCTCACGACACCGGGCCCGATCCAGCCGGTGACGTCCAACGGGTACGGACGCACAGCGAACATCTCGACGAAGAAGGGCGCAACGAGCTGCTGGATCCGGTTCAGGGGCGGGGCCTCGAAGGGGAGGGCGGTCATGGGGCGGGCCTGGAGCAGGACGATGCGCCCGTTCGCCAGCGCCCATTCGACGTCCTGGGGAACGCCGAAGTGCTGTTCGGCGCGCACCGCGAGCTGGGCGAGTTCGCGGGCTGCCGCGTCCGGCACGACCTGCTCGCCGCTCTGCCCCTGCGTCCGCTCCCGGACGGCGCCGTCGCGCCCCAGGACGAGGTGCTCGGGGGTGACCTCGCCGGACACGACCGCTTCTCCGAGCCCGGGCGCCGCGTCGACGACGAGCTCGTCGCGGCGGCCGGAGAGCGGATCGGCGGTGAAGAGGACGCCCGCCGCCTCGGGGTCGACCATGCGCTGGACGACGACGGCGATGGCCACCTCGGCCGGGTCGATCCCCTGCCGCTGGCGGTAGTCCGCTGCGCGGTCCGTCCAGAGGGACGCCCAGCAGCGGCGGACGGCGTCGAGCACCGCGTCCGTGCCGGAGACGTTCAGGAACGTGTCCTGCTGGCCGGCGAACGCCGCCCCCGGGAGGTCTTCGGCGGTGGCGCTCGAACGCACGGCCACGGGGGTCCCCTCGGGCCCGAGCTCGGTCAGCGCCGCCGTCACCGCATGTGCAGTCGCCGCGTCGAGGGGCACGGAGGTCAGGATCTGCCGGGCCGAGGCGGGGTGGGACGCCGCGGCGTGCGGTTCGAGGCCCGCGCGTGCGGCATGGGCCCTGTAGGCCCCCGTCGTGACCACGAACCCGGGCGGGACGGGGAGTCCAGCATCGATGAGCTCTCCCAGGTTCGCACCCTTGCCCCCGGCCACGGAAACGTCAGCAGCCCGGACAGAGGCGAGCGGCAGGACCAGAGGTGGGGCGGCGCCGTCGTCCATGGACCTACGCTACCGCCGCCCGCTCCCATCTGGAGGGCGCCGCTCGGGAGGCCGGCGTCTGGAGGCCACCCGACAGGGAAAAATGGAGGGCCGCCCCGTGTGCAGCGGGGCGACCCTCCGAGAGACCGGCGCCGTCTAAACCGCCGGGGTCTTGATGCGCGTCAGGACAAGCGCGACTTGAGGCCCTCGAGCTCGGCCGTGATGCTCTTCGGCAGCGAGCCGCCGAAGCGTGCGAACCACTCCTCGAGGCCCGGGAGCTCCGCGTGCCACTCGTCGGCGTCGAAGCGCACGGCTTCCTCGACCTCAGCCTCGGTCATGTCCAGGCCGGTGAGGTCCAGGCTGTCCGCGGTCGGGACGAAGCCGATCGGGGTCTCGACAGCGTCGGCCGTGCCCTCGATGCGCTCGATCGCCCACTTGAGCACCCGCGAGTTGTCGCCGAAGCCCGGCCACGCGAACTTGCCGTCGCGGGTGCGGCGGAACCAGTTCACGAGGAAGATCTTCGGGAGGCGGGCGGGGTTGCCCTTCGCGGAGACGCGGACCCAGTGGTTGAGGTAGTCGCCGGCGTCGTAGCCGATGAACGGCAGCATGGCCATCGGGTCGCGGCGCACGACGCCGACCGCCCCGGCCGCGGCCGCCGTGGTCTCCGAGGAGAGCGTGGCGCCCATGAAGATGCCGTTCGCCCAGCTGCGCGACTGCGTCACGAGCGGAACGGTGGTCTTGCGGCGGCCGCCGAAGAGGATCGCGGAGATCTCCACGCCGTTCGGGGCGAAGTACTCGGGGGCGAGCATGTCGATCTGGTCGATCGGCGTGCAGAAGCGCGAGTTCGGGTGGGCGGCGGGACGTCCGCCGGCGGCGGAGGAAATCGCGGGCGTCCAGTCGTTGCCCTGCCAGTCGGTGAGGTGGGCGGGGACCTCGTCGGTCATGCCCTCCCACCACACGCCGCCGTCGTCGGTGAGGGCCACGTTGGTGAAGATGCTGTTGCCCTTGGCGATGGCGCGCATCGCGTTCGGGTTGGTGCCCCAGCCGGTGCCGGGTGCGACGCCGAACAGGCCGGCCTCGGGGTTGACGGCGCGGAGCTCGCCTTCCTTGCCGAAGCGCATCCAGGAGATGTCGTCGCCGAGGGTCTCGACCTTCCAGCCCTCGATCGTGGGATCGAGGAGCGCGAGGTTGGTCTTGCCGCACGCGGACGGGAAGGCCGCCGCGACGTTGTAGACCTTGTTCTCGGGGCTGGTCAGCTTGAGGATGAGCATGTGCTCGGCGAGCCAGCCCTCGTCGCGGGCCATGACCGAGGCGATGCGCAGGGCGTAGCACTTCTTGCCGAGCAGCGCGTTGCCGCCGTAGCCGGAGCCGTAGGACCAGATCGAGCGCTCCTCGGGGAAGTGCACGATCCACTTCTCCGGGTTGCACGGCCATGCGACGTCCTCCTGGCCCTCCTCGAGCGGGGCGCCAACCGAGTGCAGGGCGGGGACGAAGAACGCGCGCGTCTCCTCGATCTTCTTCAGCACGTCGGAGCCGATGCGCGCCATGATGCGCATCGAGGCGACCACGTAGGCCGAATCGGTGATCTCGACGCCGAACTTCGGGTCTTCCGCGTCGAGGTGGCCCATGACGAACGGGATCACGTACATGGTGCGGCCGCGCATCGAGCCGTCGAAGAGGCCCGTGAGCTTCTCCTTCATGGCGTCCGGGTCCATCCAGTTGTTGGTGAAGCCGGCGTCGCGCTCGTTCTTCGAGCAGATGAAGGTCTGCTCCTCGACGCGGGCCACATCGGCCGGGTCGGAGAACGCGGCGAAGGAGTTGGGGAAGAGCTCCGGGTTCAGGCGCGTGAGGGTCCCGGCGATGACGAGCTCATCGGTCAGCTGACGGTACTCCGCCTCGGAACCGTCGACCCAGTGGATGCGCTCGGGCTTGGTCAGCTCGGCGACTTCTTCGACCCAGGAGAGCAGCGGCTCGTACGTGGTGGGTGCTTCCGCGATCAGCGGCAGACGAGTTTCGCCCATGTCGGTCTCCTTTGGTGGGGTCGGCGTGTTCTTCCATGCTAGGGAAGGTGGTCTGTACCACCGGCCCCCAAGTCGCTTGAAACGAGAGCGAAACATCCGAAAACTGCGGGTTTTCGGGGATTCCAGAGTCGGAGCGGCTGTTTTAAGTGAGGAAGGTCACATAGACCGGTCTAGCTAATATGACTTCTCACGAGGGTGCCGAGCGACACACGTTCCCAATTTGGAGTTGGGAAGGTGTTCGCGTAAAGTTATTCGAGGCCGAGCGGGGAGGGAACAAGCCGCACGGCAGGTAAGCGCCCATAGCTCAGCTGGATAGAGCGTCTGTCTACGGAACAGAAGGTCAGGGGTTCGAATCCCTTTGGGCGCACACATGAGGAGGACCCGGTCGGACGACCGGGCCCTCCTGTCGTTTAACCTCCCCTAACCTCCCACAACCTCTCCCAACCTCCCTTAACCTCCGCTTCCCCGTCCGGGCCGGGGCCTGCCCCGTCGAATAGCATCGAGGGGTGGACAGCGAGTATGACGTCATCGTGATCGGAGCCGGAGCCGCCGGCGAGAATGCAGCGGACCGGGCGGTCAAGGGCGGCCTCTCCGCGGCCCTCGTGGAGAGCGACCTGGTGGGCGGGGCCTGCTCGTACTGGGCGTGCGAGCCCTCCAAGGCGCTCCTCCGGCCCGGCGCCGCCCTGCGCGCCGCGCGCTCCGTGGCCGGCGCACGGGAGGCCGTCACCGGGTCCCTCGACATCCCACAGGTCCTCGCCCGGCGCGACGCGGCGGTCAACTCCTGGGACGACACCTCTCAGGCGGAGTGGGTGTCAGGCGCCGGCATCGAACTCGTCCGCGGGCGCGCCCGGCTCTCCGGCGCGCGGCGCGTTGTCGTGAGCGACGACCGCGGCGACCATTTCACGCTCACGGCGCGGCACGCCGTCGTGCTCGCCACCGGCTCCGCGCCCGCCGTTCCGAGGATCCCCGGCCTCCACGACGTCCCGTTCTGGACCACCAAGGAGGCCACCAGCACGCACGAGGTGCCCGAGAGCCTCGTCGTCCTGGGAGGCGGCGTCGCGGGGACGGAGCTGGCGCAGGCCTTCGGCCGGCTC
Source organism: Sinomonas flava (assembly GCF_039531875.1). NCBI lineage: Bacteria > Bacillati > Actinomycetota > Actinomycetes > Micrococcales > Micrococcaceae > Sinomonas > Sinomonas flava. The sequence goes on from NZ_BAAAQW010000012.1 coordinate 99,390, forward strand.
GGCGCGCGCGTCACGGTCGTCGCCCGCGGCCCGCTCCTCTCGGCGTTCCCCGTGGACGCGCGCGGGCTGGTCGCCGAGGGCCTCGCGGCCGACGGTGTCGAGGTCATCGAGAACACCTCTGCGGAGCTGGTGGAGAACACGGACGACGGCGCCGTGCGCGTCTCGCTCCCGGGCGGGCGCGCGCTCGAGGCGGCTCGCCTGCTCGTCGCAACCGGGCGCCGTCCGGCGCTGGACGGGCTGGGGCTGCCCGCGTTCGGCGTCGAGCCGGTCTCGATGCGGGTCGACGAGACCGGCCGGGTGCAGGGCCTCTCCTGGCTCTACGCCGTGGGCGACTGCTCGGGCGGCCCCAAGCTCACCCACCAGGGCAAGTACCAGGCGCGCATCACGGGCGATGCCATCGCCGCCCGCGCCCGCGGGGAGCTCGCGCGGAACGAGACGGCCCAGGCCTGGAGCCCGTGGGCGCGCACCGCCGATCGGCTCGCCGTGCCCCAGGTCGTCTTCACCGATCCAGAAATCGGGATGGTCGGGCTCAGCGAGGAGGAGGCCTGGGAGGCTGGCCTCCGCGTCCGTCCGATCGCCGTGCCCCTCAATGTCGCCGCCGCGTCGCTGCACGCTGAGGACTACAGCGGCTGGGCCCAGCTGCTCATCGACGAGGACCTCCGCACGGTCGTGGGCGCCTGCTTCGCCGGGCCGGACGTCGCCGAACTCCTCCACGCCGCCACGGTCGCGATCGTGGGCGAGGTTCCGCTGGACCGGCTGTGGCATGCGGTGCCGGCGTTCCCCACGCTCTCCGAGGTGTGGTTGAGGCTCCTCGAGGCGTACGGCGTGTAATCGGCCCGGAGGTCCAGCCCGTGGAAGCACGGGCGCACCGCTCTCGGTTTTGTACTGACCGGTCAGTTTCCTACAATTGAGAGCATGCTTTCAGTTCGTGGTCTGACCGTTGTCGGACGTCACGGCGACCTCGTGCGCCCGACCTCCTTCGAGGCACGCCCGGGACGCCTCGCACTCGTCCGCGGCGACGGGCAAGACGCGCGCACCGCCTTGGCGCTGGCCGCCAGCGGCCGCTACGCCCCGGACTCGGGGACCGCCACGTGGGGTGCGTCGAGCACGGCCAGGAAGGACCTGCGCACCCTCCGCAGGGCCGCAGCGCTCGTGGACTCCCCCGGCATCAACGAGGCCGAGCTGCACCTGAGCGTGCGCGACCTCGTCGCCGAGGACCTCGCCCTCCTCCCCCGACGCCACCGCGGTGCGACGGACCCCAGAGCATGGCTCACGGTCCACGCCTTCGAGGACGTCGCCGGGGAGTGGGCCCGCAGCCTGCCGCCGCACCGGCGGGTCGAGCTCCTGACCGAGCTCGCCCTCGCGGACCCGGCGGTCCGCCTCCTCGTCGTCGACTCCCCCGACCGGCACTCCGACCGTGCCGGCGACTGGCTCCCGCGCCTCGAAGCCCTCGCCGGGAACCCGGGCCGGCCCCTCGCCGTCGTCGGCGTGGTCGCGGAGGTGCCACGGGGCTGGGAAGGGGCGGTCGCCGTCGTGGGCAATGCGGCACCGGCTGAGGGCGCTGAGGGCACGGACCTCTTCCCGCGCAAGCGCGAGGAGGCCCGGGCATGACCGTGCTGCGCCTCGCCGGCTCCGAGCTCAAGCGCATGACCTACGGCCTGCTGCCCAAGCTCACGATCCTGGCCCTCACGATGGTCCCGCTCCTCTACGGCGCCGTCTACCTGTACGCGAACTGGGACCCGTACAAGAACATGGACCGGATCCCCGCCGCCCTCGTCGTGGAGGACCGGGGCGCCGACGCAGCCGACGGCACCCGGCTCGACGCCGGGAACGACGTCGCGCAGACCCTCGTCGACGGGCACCTCTTCGACTGGCACCGAGTCTCGAGCCCGGCCGAGGCCGACGAGGGCGTCCGCACGGGCACCTACTCCTTCTCGCTGACCCTGCCGGCGGACTTCTCGGCGAACCTCGCCTCCCCCGGCAGCTTCGACTCGGCACAGCAGGCCATGCTCCAGGTCACCACGAACGACGCCAACAACTACCTCCTGTCCACGATCGTGGACAAGGTCACCACTGCGGTGCACGACGCCGTCGCCAAGCAGGTGGGCACGGAGACCGCGGCGAAGCTGCTCACCGGCTACGGGACGATCCATACCCAGCTCGCGACAGCCTCCGACGGCGCGGCCCAGCTCGCCGAGGGCCTCGACGCGCTCAAGGGCGGCGCGGCCCAGCTCGCGGACGGCACGGCGCAGGTGAGCAGCGGTGCCCGCCAGCTCGTCGCAGGCCAGACCCAGCTGCGGGACGGCGCCGTCCGGCTCCGCGACGGCTCCGCGCAGCTCGCCGCCGGCCTCGGATCGCTTGAGCAGAAGGCGGCGACGCTCCCGACGGACACGCAGCGGCTTGCCGACGGTGCGGCCCAGGTCGCGGCCGGGAACGCCGCCCTCAATGACAGGGTCCAGTCCGCGGTGGCCGCTGCAGACGCGGCCGACGCGGGCCTGCAGGAGCGCGTCCGGGCCTCCGCCCAGAAGCTCGTGGCCTCAGGCGTCCTGACCCAGGCCCAGGCAGACAGGATGGTTGCGGACGTGGCCGGCGCGCAGTCCTCGACGCCGGCCTCCGACGCCCGTGCCCAGCTCCACACCGCGGCGGCCCAGGTCCAGCAGCTCGCCACGGGCTCCCGCCAGGTCGCCGACGGCGCGGCCCAGCTCGCAGCCGGCATGCCCGCCCTCACCTCGGCCATCGGCCAGGCGTCCGACGGCGCGGCCTCGCTGTCCGCGGGCGCCGCGCAGCTCGCCTCGGGCGAGCAGGCGGCCCTCGACGGCACCCAGCGGCTCGCAGACGGCGCGGCCCAGGCGTCCGACGGCGCCGCTCAGCTCCGCGACGGGGCCGCGCGGGCCGACTCGGGCGCGCACGATCTCGCCGACGGCCTCGCCGCAGGGGCGGGGAAGGTCCCGAACCCCTCCGCCCAGCAGACCGAGGACGTCTCGAAGGTCATGGGCGACCCGGTCGCCGTCGACCGCGTCTCGCAGACCGCCGCCGGCTCCTACGGCGCCGGCCTCGCCCCGTTCTTCCTCTCGCTGTCCATGTGGGTCGGGATCTTCATGCTGACCCAGGCGATGCGCCCCGTGACCCTGCGGGCCCTCGCCTCCAACGCCCCCGCGTGGAAGGTCGCCGTGGGCGGCTGGCTTCCGTTCGTCGCGGTGGCCGCCGCGCAGGCCACGCTCCTGACGCTGGTCGTGGACTTCGCGCTCGGGCTCCACCCCGCGCACCCTGTGCTGATGTGGCTGTTCCTGCTGCTGGGCGGCGTGGCGTTCAGCGCGCTGATCCACGGCATCATCTCGTTCGTGGGGACGGCGGGGAAGTTCGTGGTGCTGGTCCTGCTGATCCTGCAGCTCGTGTCCTCCGGCGGGACCTTCCCGTGGGAAATGACGCCGGAGCCATTCAGGATCGCCCACCAGATCCTGCCCATGGGCTACGTGGTCAACGGCATGCGGCACCTCATCTACGGCGGTGACCTGTCCGGCGTCCTGCCGATCGTCGTCGGCCTGATCGGCTACACGCTGCTCGGCGGCCTGCTCAACGTCCTGGGCACCCGGAAGAACATGACGTGGCGGCTCAAGACGTTGCAGCCGGAGATCGCCGTATGAGCGCCCGGAGGACCGGCACGAGGGAACGCCTCTTCGCCGCCGCGATGGAGCTCATCGGGCAGCGCGGGACCGACGCGGTGACGGTCGACGAGATCGCAGCCGCCGCCGGCGTGGCCAAGGGCACCGTCTACTACAACTTCGGCAGCAAGAACGAGCTCGTCGCCCAGCTCCTCGAGTACGGGATGGCGCTGCTCATGCACGCCCTGCGTCCCGGGCACGCGCAGGCACGGGGTGACCTCGGCGCCACACGGGGTGACCTCGGCGAGGTGCGCGGGATGGTCGAACGGGCCTTCGGCTTCATCGAGGCGTACCCGGCGTTCGTGCGGCTGTGGATGGGCGAGCAGTGGCGGGCGGACGGCGCCTGGCAGCCGGTTCTCAGCGGGATGCGGGCGCGGGTCCTGGCCGAGATCCGCGCGGCCTTGGAACGGCTCGCTGCCCGCAGGCATCCCCGCGAGGGGCAGGACCTCGACATGGTTGCCCTCGCGGTCTTCGGCGCGGCATTCGTGGTCGGCACCGACAGGGCGGCCGACGGGGCGCGCCCGCTGGGACCCTCTGTCGAGGCGGTCGTGGGCGTCGTCGCGGGGGCCTTCGAGGCGCCCGACCAGGCCCGCGCCGCGCCACGAAAATCCACATCACACCAGTAACAGCAGAAACTCTGGTGTCCGCTCCACAATGGAAGCATGCCGGCCGCGAAGTCCCGTTTCCTGCCCCTGCGCACCAGCGCCCGGGCGACGCTCTGGAGCGCCGGCGCGGCCGCGGCGCTCGCGGCGGCGGCCGCGCTGACGCTCGACGGCGGGCTGGCTTCGCTGGCTCTGCTGGGCACGGGAGCGTTCATCGCTTCCGCCCTGTACGCGGTGCTCGCGATGTCCCGCTACGTGGTGGCAGGCGTGGCCGCTGCGGGATCCGCCCTCGCGATCGGAGCGGGCCTCGCGTTCCTCCGGCTCATCGGCCTCGCCTGGGACACGGACCCGACCGTGGTCACGTCCGTCTCCAGCCGCGATGCCGACCCGTTCTTCCTGGGCGCGCTGGCTGCCGGCGCAGTCACCCTCACGGTGCTGCTCGGCGGTGCCGTGTGGCCTGAGGCCCGCCGTACAGCACGCTCCCCACGCCGGCCCGCGACGCGCCCCGAGCAGCGCCCGGGCGGCACGGCGACCCGTCCCGGTCCCGGCCGGATCCCGGCCAGGACCGCAGCGCGGCCCGCACCGGTTCGCACCGCCGTCGCCGCGGCTCCGCGCCGCCCGGGCCGGGCGGCGTCGTCAGCGGTCAGCCCCTCTTCTTCGCGCGCGGCGCGGCGAAGTGCGTGAGCCGGGCGTCCTGACCGTCGAGTTCGGCCCACGGCGTCTCGGTCTCGAGCACGGCGAGGCCGGTGGTGGGGAAATGGCTCGCGGCGTCCATGTAGGCCTCGTGCTCCGAGTCCCGGGACGCGAGGCGCAGGACGAGGTCCTGCACCCCGGGCATGTGCGAGATGACCAGCAGCGTGCGCACGGTCTCCGGGACGTGGTTCACGACGGCGAGCATGCGGGCGGCGCTGGCGGCGTACAGGCCTGACTCGAGCTTGGGCGTGGGGGCCTTGTCGCCGAGCTCCTCGCACACCCACGTGCACGTCTGCCTCGTGCGGAGCGCCACCGAGCAGAGGATGAAGTCCGGCACGATGTGATGCCTGAGCAGCCACCTCCCCGCCTCCGGGGCGTCGGCGTGCCCGCGCTCCGCGAGCGGCCTGTCGGCGTCCGCGACACCGACTGGCCACGCCGCCTTGGAGTGACGCAGGACGACGAGGCGCTTGAGGTGGTGCTTGCTCACGCCACTAGCCTACGGGCCGCGGCGGGCGGAGCCGGCACCTGCCAGCTCCCACTCCGGCAGCGGCTAGATGGAGTACTCGGGCGCGGCCCAGACGATGACCTCGGGGTGCTCGTAGAACCGGTAGCCCTGCCCGCGCACGGTGCGGACCGTGTTCGCCAGACGGCCGAGCTTGGACCGCAGGCGGCGGATGTGCACGTCGATCGTGCGCTCGTTCGGGATCTCCTCGGCGTTCTTCCAGAGGCCCTCGAGCAGCTCGTCACGGCTCACGGTCCGCGTCCCGTTCTCCACGAGGTAGTTCAGGAGCTCGAACTCCTTGAACGTCAGGTTCAGGGTCTCGCCGTCGAGGTGGACCTCGCGGCGGGCGAGGTCGATGAGGACGCCGGCCGGGCGGGCGTCCGACTGCGGGGCCGGACGGGGCTCGGGGCGCTGCTGGCGGGCCGCGATGGTCGGGTCGCCGAAGGTGGACCGCACGACGTCGAGCGAGGAGCCGGGCGCGGAGGCTGGCGCCACCGCGACCGCCGCGTAGCTCTCGACGCCCTCGACGAGGTTCTGCGCGTACGCACGGATCTCCTGGGCGATGCGCGCGATCGAGGTGCCGGCCGCGGCGGCCTGCTGCTCGGACAGGCCCACGTAGAGGACGAAGCCGTGCGCGACGTTGTCCGGGGTGACCGCCCGCACCGGCTCAGGCCCGGCGGGGACGACCGCGGTGGGGGCGGTGATCGGGGCGTAGTCCTCGGCCAGGGAGCGGAAGGGCTGGGCGGGCCGCAGCCCCTGCTGGGCTGCGGGGTGGGCCGGAGCATCAGCCTGGCCGGGGAAGCGCGAGCCGAACGGCTGCCGGTGGCCCGGCTGGGACTTCTGGGCGTTGCGGACAGAGATGTGGACGTAGCCGGAAGCAACAGACATGGATCAGACCTCGAGAGAACTAGCCGTGAAGGCTTCGAATGCGGAGCAGATCGCCCGCGTGGGAAGGTGCTGCCCGACGCTGGGCGGAGGAACGACTGGGGCTAAACGCTGGGGTGGTGCAGTCAGCTCGACATTCGACAACAGCACGGCTCGAGGCTGGCTGGTGAGCCAGCGAGGGCTACTGCGGCTGCAGGTGCTGTTGAGTCTTTGTTCACACTGAGAGTGTGCGGCGTAACAATGCCTACAGGCAAGTAACAATGCCATTTTCATCTCACATGGTGAGATAAGCGAGGCCTTTGTGATCAGCATCACGATTCGGCGCAGGCCTGTTATGAATCAAGATTTTCACAGTTTCGGGGAATAGCCGTGTTCTCATCGAAGGATCTTCGACGAAAGGACGTCTCCCGTTCATCTTTTGTTGAACTAGCCCGAGTCTCACAATGTGGACGGTTGTGGACGTGTGCCGGAGCCCCGGCTCCGTCAGGTAGACAACCGACCCTTCGGTCAGCTAATGCCGACACAGAATCTGCCGTTATCCAAATGTGACAATGGCGGAAGCTTCCCGTACGGTATATGGGTGCCCGCAGAACGGCGGGTGCCCACGGGACCCGCTCGCCGAACTCTGCCGGCGGCCCGTTGCGTTCAGTGCAAGGCAGAGACGGAGGACCCACTTGGCGGCCGCGCCCGCTCTCCCGAGCGGAGGTGCGCCCTTGGGGTGAAGCCCATGCCCATCGGCAGGGCCGGATGGCTCGCATCCGAACCCGACAGCTAACTTCGCAGGCGCCAACGAGAGGCCCATCCGCTTTGAGCAAGTCCCCCTTCCGCGCTGCCCCGCGCCCTCATGGCCGCCGCCGCGCCTTCGACCACTCCTCCCCCCTCGCCCGCATTGCCGCGTCCTCGGGCGCCAAGTCCGGCAGCGCCTTCGACAAGCTCGGCCACCGCAGCGCCGTCGTCGCACTGTCCCTCGGCCTGCTCGCGGTCGCCGGAGGCGGCGCGGCAGCCACGGCCAACGTGAACGGCCTGGCCCGCACCTCGTCTGTCGAGGCCAGCATTCCCGAAGCCTCGGGCGATTCGATCGCCCAGTCGATCGCCGCCAGCCCCACCGAGCAGGCGGCCCTCCGTGCTGACGCCGCTGCTTCCAAGGCCGCGGCCGAGCAGGCCGCTGCGGACAAGGCGGCTGCCGAGAAGGCCGCCGCGGACCAGGCTGCCGCTGCCAAGGCTGCCGCCGACCAGGCATCGGCGGACCAGGCTGCCGCTGCCAAGGCTGCCGCCGACAAGGCTGCCGCTGACAAGGCAGCAGCGGACAAGGCGGCCGCCGCGCTCGCCGCCCAGCCCGTCGATGACCCCGCGGGCGCCAAGGCGTACGCCGCGAGCCGCCTCGCCGCCTTCGGCTGGGGCCAGGACCAGATGAGCGCCCTCGAGACCCTCTGGACCAAGGAGTCGGGCTGGAGGACCACCGCGACCAACGCCTCGAGCGGCGCGTACGGCATCGTCCAGTCGCTCCCGGGCTCGAAGATGGCGAGCGTCGGCGCCGACTGGCAGACAAACTACCGCACCCAGATCGACTGGGGCCTGAACTACATCAAGTCCCGGTACGGCTCCCCCGCCAACGCCCTCGCCTTCCACCTCGCCAACAACTGGTACTGATCACCAGCTGGCAGTGACCGGCCGCCCGAACGGCGGCCGCAGGGGGACGACGCACGACGGCGCCGCCCACCTCCCCGCGAGGCGGGCGCCGCCGTCGTGCTCGGCAGGACGCCCGGGGGTCAGCTGCTCGAGCCGGTGGTCCCGCCCGGGGCTGAACCGGCGACGCCTGAACCGCTGGAGCCTGAACCGCTGGAGCCCGATCCGCCTTGGGTTGTGGCATCCGGTGCCGAGGTCGCGCTCACGGTGAGCGCCGAGAGTCCGTCCTTGAGGGCCGTGATGCCCACAGTCTGGCCGGCGGCGAGGCTCGACGACGACCCGGACGATGCGCCTGACTGGGACCCCCGCTGGCTGCGGCCCGCCGTCCGGCTCAGGTACTCGGTCTGGGCGGTCAGTGCGTAGGTCTGCTGGAACCCGTCGGCGCTCTTCACGGTCACGGATCCCGACGACACCGCAGTGATGGTGCCGGTCTGCATGACCATCGTCACGTTCTGGCTGTCCCGCAGCACGGCGTACTCGCCGTGCAGCACCTGTCCCATGGTGCCGGCGCTCATGCCGGCGGGGCCGAAGCCGTCCGGCGCCGCACCGTCCTGAGCACTGCCGTCCTGGCCGAAGCGGGACTGGCCCCCCGTGCCGGGCTGACCGCCCGCACCCGGCTGGCCCACGCCGCCCTGCGCGCTTCCTGCGCCGCTGGTGGAGCCGGTCGCCGCATACACGGCGGCCCCGGCACCCGCCGCGAGCACGACGGCGATGCCGGCTGCGGCAGCCCCCTTCTGGGTCCGGGACATCCGGCGCCGGCCCGGCCCCTGGGGAGGAGCGGCGCCCCAGCCGGCCGCGGGCTGGCCCTGCTGCGGGGCCGGGGCACCCCATCCGGCGGCGGGCTGGGCGCCCTGCTGCCACGCGGCGTCGTGCGTCCCTGCCGGCACGCTCGGCTCGACGGAGGGCCGCGCCTGCTGGCCCGGCCGGTTCGGGTTCTGGCCTGACTGGGTGGGGCCGGGTTCGTGGGGCCGCTGCTGGTCTTCGCCGGACATTGAATCCTCCTGGGGTCGTGGTGTCCTGCTCCCAAGAGTTCGTTCCGTCCCTGTGGCGACGCTGTGCCGCCCTGCAGGACTGGCTGTGACCGGGGATAGTCTGGTCAGCGCGGGCCTCCACAGCTCGCTCAAAGCTGAGGCTCAGGCTGGGACTAAACCGTCACGGGAGGCTGGAACCATGGCAAGCCCCTTCTCCGTCAACAATCTGCCCGCCCTCACACACCCCGACGGGACCCCGATCCGCGCCCTCGTGGTGGACGACGAGCCGAGCCTCGCGGACCTCATGAGCATGGGGCTGCGCATGGCCGGCTGGAGCGTGCAGATCGCCGGGGACGGGCCCTCAGCTGTCGCCGCCGCGCGGGACTTCCGCCCGGACGTGCTGGTACTGGACGTCATGATGCCCGGCTTCGACGGCGTCGAGGTGCTCGGCCGGATCCGCCAGTTCATGCCGGAGGTCCCCGCGCTGTTCCTGACCGCGAAGGACGCGGTCGAGGACAGGATCACGGGCCTCGCCGCGGGCGGGGACGACTATGTGACGAAGCCGTTCAGCATGGAGGAGGTCATGCTCCGCCTGCACCGCCTCGTGCAGCGCTCGGGCGTCGCGGCGCAGGACGACGCCGAGCTCGTGGTCGGAGACCTCGTCCTGAACACGGACACGCGCGAGGTGACCCGCGGCGGCGAGGACATCCAGCTCACCGCCACCCAGTTCGAACTCCTGCGCTACCTGATGGAGAACCCCAAGCGAGTCATCAGCAAGGCCCAGATCCTCGACCGGGTGTGGCAGTACGACTTCGGCGGCCAGGCGAACATCGTCGAGCTGTACATCTCCTACCTGCGCAAGAAGATCGACGTCGACCGGCCCCCCATGATCCACACCGTGCGCGGCGCCGGCTACGTCATCAAACCAGCCGACGGGTGATGGCCTCCGTGGGATCCCTCTCCGCCGCCGAGCCGCGTCCCGGGCACAGCTGGCGCAACCCGGACACGTGGCACCTGCGGACCAAGCTCGTCCTGGCCACGATGCTGCTGCTCGTGGTGATCTGCTCCGTGGTGGGCACGCTCCTCTACGCCTCCATGGACCGCGTGCTCACGCAGCAGCTCGACGCGCAGCTCGCCCAGGCGAGCCACCGCGCCGCCGAGTTCGGCTCCCCGAGCGGCTCCGCGGGCACCCGCCCCGACCCGCTCGAGGCCCGAGGACAGGGCGCCGGCACCCTCAACGCGCGCGTCGCCGAGGGCAATGTGGCCGTCGGCGGCCTCATCTCCGCAGACGGCAAGCGGCTCTCCCTCCAGCAGTCCGACGCCGTGAAGCTCGCCTCGCTGCCCGTCTCGTCCCAGCCTCCGGGCGACAACAGCGGGCTCGGCGCCACGACCGCCGTCGACCGCAGCCTCAGCGTGGGCGAATACCGCCTCGTCGCGGTCCAGACCGCATACGGCGACGTGGTGGTGACCGGGCTGCCGCTCGCCCAGAAGCAGGCCACCCTCGGCTCCCTCGTCCTGACAACGCTTCTCGTCTCGCTCGGGGGGCTCGTGCTCGTCGGGCTTCTGGGGACGTGGATCATCCGCCGCACCATGAAGCCGCTCGAGGAGCTCTCCCGCGTCGCGGGGCAGGTCGCCCAGCTCCCACTCGACGCCGGCGAGGTCGCCCTCGCGGTGCGGGTGCCGGCGTCGGCCGCCCATCCCGGGACCGAGGTGGGGCAGGTGGGGAACGCCCTCAACCGGATGCTCGACAACGTTGCGGGCGCGCTCGAGGCTCGGCAGGCCTCCGAGACGCGCGTCCGCCAGTTCGTAGCCGACGCGTCCCACGAGCTGCGCACCCCGCTCACCGCGATCCGCGGGTACACGGACATGCTGAAGATGACCGAGCCCCTGACGGAACAGGGGACGGAGTCGCTCGGGCGGGTCGAGTCCCAGTCGCAGCGCATGACCCGGCTTGTCGAGGACCTCCTCACGCTCGCCCGGCTCGACGAGGGCCAGGCCCTCAAGCTCGGTCCGGTGGACCTGACGCAGCTGCTCGTCGAGACGGTCACAGACCAGAAGGTCATCGCCCCGGACCACATCTGGCGGCTCGACCTGCCGGACGAGCCGCTCGAGATCAGGGCGGACGGGGCGAAGCTCCACCAGGTCTTCGTGAACCTGCTCTCCAACGCGCGCAAGCACACCCCGGCCGGGACGACCGTGACCGCCTCCGTAGGCCGGTCCGCCCGCGGCGAGGCCGTCATCACGGTGGTCGACGACGGCCCGGGAATCCCAGCGGAGCTGCAGGCGCGCGTGTTCTCGCGGTTCGCCCGGGCCGACCAGGCCCGCACCGCGAGCGGAGGCGAGGGGTCCACCGGGCTCGGCCTCTCGATCGTGGAGGCGATCGTCGCCGCACATGGAGGGACGGTCGAGCTGACGTCGCGGCCGGGGCGGACGGAATTCGCCGTGTACCTGCCGGCGGCTTAGGCGGGTCAGCCCGAGGCCTGGGCGGACTCCGGCTGGGACGCGTCCGCGCGGGGCGCGGCCTCCCGGCGACTGGGCCGGGTCGCCATGAAGGTGCCGGCGAGGACCAAGAGGGCCCCGATGACGATGGGCACGGTCAGGGGGTCGCCGTGCAGGCTCACCCCGAGCGCGAGTGCCACGACCGGGTTGACGTACGCGATCGCGGTGGCGCGCGCCGGGCCGGCCTCCGCGATGAGCCGGAAGAACAGCAGGAACGCGACCGCCGTGCACAGCAGGCCAAGAAGGGCCAGCGAGCCGACGGCGTTCGCGGACGGCACTCGGGCCGGCCAGGTCAGGGCGGCGAACGGCGCCGAGACCACGGCGGCGACGCTCAGGCACACCGCGGTCATCGGCAGCGCGGGCACGTCGCGCAGCTTCACGGCGGCGATCTGCGGCGCGACGGCGTAGCCGACGGCGACGAGCAGCATCTCGGCGATGGGCCACGGCCCGGACGCCTGCATCCCGCCTCCCCCGAGGAGCGCGACTCCGCCGACCGCCACGACGAGGCCGATGATCCGCAGGCCCCCGATCCGCTTCTCGAGGCCGATCCCCCGCGCCACGACGAGGGCGAGCACCGGCGCGAACGCGATGAGGAGCCCGGCCAGCGAGCTCGTGATCGACCGCTCCGCGTCGCTGAGCAGGAACCACGGCCCCACCATCTCGAGCAGTGCGAAGGCGAGCACGGGCCAGCGGTGCTCCCACACCGTCCGCAGGCCCCTCAACGCGAACGGCAGGAGCACGACGGCGCCGATCGCCGTCCGCGCGAACACCACGACGGCGGGGCTCACCTCTGCGACGGCCTCGCGGATAAGCAGGTACGGGACGCCCCAGATCAGGCTCATGGCGGCGAAGAGCGCCCAGGTGCGGCGGGTCATGCCGCGCCCCCGGCGAGGCGGATCGTGCTGGTCACCCGACCACGATAGGACCCGCCACCGACAGCCGTAACCATTCGGGCCTGCCCGAATCCGAGCGGTGCGGGGACGCGGGTGCCAGCGCTCACAGTTCCGCCACAGGATGACGCTAAGGCGGTCACAAGCGCGCCCGCGAAAGTCGTAGGCATGACGCTCACGGACCCCACCACAACGGCCTCCGCCGCTGACCCAGCCCCCAGAGCAGGCGAGCCGACCGCGCAGGCGGCCGGCGGCGTCGTCCTCCCGTCCGCCGCCTCCCGGCTCCGCCCCGGCACCGCGATCGCGACGGCCGCGCTCGACGCCGCCGGCATCCCGGTCCTCGACGTCACCATCCCGGTGTACAACGAGGAGAAGGACCTCGAGGAGTGCGTGCGGCGGCTTCACGCACACCTGGGCGCGACGTTCCCGCACGGCTTCCGGATCACGGTCGCGGACAACGCCTCGACGGACGGCACGCTCCGCGTCGCCGAGCGGCTTGCCCGGGAGCTCTCGGAGGTCCGAGCGGTGCACCTGGCCGAGAAGGGCCGCGGCAATGCCCTGCGGACGGTGTGGCTCGCCTCGGACGCCCCGATCCTGGCGTACATGGACGTGGACCTCTCGACCGACCTCAACGCCCTGAGCCCCCTCGTCGCCCCGCTCCTGTCCGGCCACTCCGACCTTGCGATCGGCACGCGGCTGGCCCGGACGTCCCGCGTGGTGCGCGGCCCGAAGCGCGAGTTCGTCTCGCGCTCCTACAACTTCCTGCTCCACTCGCTCATGGGCGCCGAGTTCTCCGACGCGCAGTGCGGCTTCAAGGCCATCCGTTCCGACGTGGCCCAGCAGCTCCTCCCCCACACTCTGGACTCGGCGTGGTTCTTCGACACCGAGCTCCTGGTCCTCGCCGAGCGCTGCGGGCTGCGGTGCCACGAGGTCCCCGTGGACTGGACGGACGACCCCGACTCGAAGGTCGACGTCGTCCGGACGGCCCTCGACGACCTCCGCGGGATGTACCGGCTCACGAAGGACACGGCCCGGGGACGCATCCCCCTCGCCCAGCTCCGCGGGGCCCTCGCGCGCGGGCCCCTGCCTGCCACCGTCCCCGCGCCCGACGCGGGCGGCAGGGGCGGCCTCCTCGGCCAGCTCGTGCGTTTCGGCGCGGTGGGGGCCTTCTCCACGATCGCCTACATGGCGCTGTACCTCCTGGGCCGCACCTTCCTCGACCCGCAGTGGGCCAACTTCGCCGCCCTCCTGATCAGCGCCATCGCGAACACGGCCGCCAACCGGCGCTTCACCTTCGGCGTGCTCGGCCGGGCGCGCCTCGCGACCCACCACCTCGCGGGCCTCGCCGTCTTCGCCCTCGGCTGGGCCCTCACCTCAGGCTCCCTCGCCGGGCTGCACGCGCTCACGACGCCGGAGCGCTGGCTCGAGCTCGCGGTCGTCACCGCCGCGAACCTCGCCGCGACGGCGCTCAAGTTCCTGCTCTTCCGCCAGTGGCTGTTCCGCCGCCCCGCCTGGCCCGCGGGATCTGACCTCCAGGACGTGGCTCCCAGAAGGTGACCTCCAGAAGGTGACCCCCAGAAAGACCGAAAGGCTTCTCCCCATGACCGCATCCCTCACCCCCGACGCCCCGGCGACCACGCCGTCCGGCCAGCGGACGGCGCCGGGTTCCTCCCGCCGTCGTGCGCGCAGCTGGCCCGACTGGCGCCGTGTCGCCTTCGGCGCGGACCAGCCGCGCTGGGTCCGCCCGTCCGCCGCGGCGCTCCTCGTCGCGACGGCCTTCACCTACCTCTGGAACCTCACCAACTCCGGCTGGGCCAACGAGTTCTACGCGGCCGCGGTCCAGGCCGGCAGCAAGGACTGGACCGCGTGGTTCTTCGGCTCGATCGACGCCGCCAATGCCATCACCGTGGACAAGCCGCCCGCGGCGTTCTGGCTTCCCGGGCTCCTGGGTCGGCTCTTCGGCTTCACCTCCTTCACCATGCTCCTGCCCGAGGCGCTCATGGGCGTCGCGGCCGTGGCCCTGCTGTACGCGGCGGTCAAGCGGGTGAGCGGGCCGGCCGCGGGCCTCATCGCCGGTGCGGCGCTCGCGGCCACCCCCGTCGCGGCGCTCATGTTCCGGTTCAACAACCCGGACGCGATGCTCACGTTCTGCCTCGCCGCCGCGGCCTACATGACCGTCCGCGCGATCGAGAAGGCCGGGTGGACGTGGCTCATGGGCGCGGGCGCGCTGGTCGGCCTGGCGTTCCTGACCAAGATGCTCCAGGGCGTCATCATCGTCCCGGCGCTCGGCCTGGCCTACCTGTGGGCCGCCCCGACCACGCTGCGGCGACGCCTGGTGCACCTGTTCGGCGCGCTCGGCGGGATCATCGCCGTCGCCGGCGCCTACGTCCTCGCCTTCACGCTCACGCCCGCGAGCGCGCGTCCCTACATGGCGGGCTCGCAGACCAACAGCTTCCTCGAGCTCACCTTCGGGTACAACGGGCTCGCGCGCATCTTCGGCAACCGCGCGGGTGGCGGACAGGGCGGCTTCGGCGGCGCGGCTGCCAGCGGCGGCCCGGGCGGCGGCAACGCGGGCTTCGGAGGGACCGCGGGGATCCTGCGCATGTTCGGCACGAGCTTCGGCGCCGAGATCTCCTGGCTCCTCCCCGCGGCGCTCATCCTGCTGGTCGCCGGCCTCTGGTTCACCCGCCGCGCCGTCCGGACGGACCGCGTCCGCGCCTCCCTCATCGTCTGGGGCGGGTGGACGCTGCTGACCGCGGCCGTCTTCAGCTTCATGACCGGCACTGTCCACCCCTACTACGCGATCGCCCTCGCCCCCGGGATCGCCGGCGTCGTCGGCATCGGCTCCGCCGAGCTGTGGCGCGGCCGGGCCTACTGGCCCTCCCGGATCATGCTCGCGGTCACCGTGCTCGCCACGAGCATCTGGACCGCAGTGCTCCTCGGCCGAGACGCTTCGTGGCTGCCCTGGCTGCGGGTCGTCATCGTGGTCATGGGCGTCGTCGCTGCCGTGGGCCTCCTGGTCCGCGTCGACCGGATCAAGGTCGGCGCGATCGCCGTCGCCGTCGCGGCCCTGCTGGCCGGCGGCCTGGGCACCGCCGCATTCACGGTCGCCACGGCCTCGGTGGGCCACAGTGGAGCGATCCCCACCTCCGGCCCGTCCGGCGGCGAGGGCTTCGGCGCCGCACGCGCCGGCTTCGGCCAGGCTCGCGACCGCATAGGCACCGACGGCGCGGCGGCGGACGCCAGCGGCCAGGCGGAAGCCGGTGTCGGCAACCCCGGCGGCGGCGGCGGCCCCGGCGGCACGTCCGCTTCGAGCGAGGTCGTCGCGCTCCTGCAGCAGACCACCACCAAGTGGTCGGCCGCGACCAACGGCTCCAACTCGGCGGCCGCCCTCGAACTCGCGTCCAACACGAATGTGATCGCGATGGGCGGCTTCACCGGCAGCGACCCGTACCCGAGCCTCGACCAGTTCAAGGCTCTCGTCGCCGACGGCGAGGTCACCTACTACATCGCCGGCGGCGGCACGGGCGGCGGCTTCGGAGGCCGCGGCGGCGGCACCGACACCTCGGCGATCGCCCAGTGGGTCGAGGCGAACTTCCAGGCCCAGACGGTCGGCAGCACCACCGTGTACAGGCTGGTGGGCTGATGGCCGTCGATTCCTCCTCCCATCTGGGGGTCATCTCCTGGAGGTCACATCCCGCGGGTGCGCACGACGGCGCCCGGCCGGCCGCCGCGGCCGGTGCCGTGCGGCGGCGCGCCGAGCTCGGCGTCGTGCTCGCCGCGATCACCGCCCTCTACGTGTGGGACCTGGGGGCGAGCGGGTGGGCCAACGCGTTCTACTCGGCGGCGGCCCAGGCCGGCAGCCAGAGCTGGGAGGCGTTCTTCTTCGGTTCCTCGGATGCGGCGAACTCGATCACGGTCGACAAGCCGCCCGCCGCGCTCTGGATCATGGGCCTCTCGGTCCGGCTCTTCGGGCTCAGCCCGTGGTCGATCCTCGTCCCCGAGGCCCTCATGGGTGTGGCCACGGCGTGGATCCTGTACCTCGCGGTGCGGCGTGCCGCCCGCCCGGCGACCGGGAGCGACGGTGCGGCGCACGCGGCGGGGCTCCTCGCCGCCGTCGTGCTCGCCCTGACCCCCGTCGCGGCGCTCATGTTCCGCTTCAACAACCCCGATGCGCTCCTCGTCCTGCTCATGACGGCGGCCGCGTACGCGACGATCCGGGCCATCCAGGGCGGGCACGCCCGGTGGCTCCTGGCGGCAGGCGCCCTGCTGGGCCTCGGCTTCCTCGCCAAGCAGCTGCAGGTGCTCCTCGTGGTGCCGGGCTTCGCGCTGGCGTACCTGTGGGCGGCGCCGCAGGGTCTCGGGAAGCGGCTTCTCCATCTGGGCGGAGCGCTCGCGGCGATGGCAGCCGCCGCCGGATGGTGGATCGCAGCGGTCGAACTCGTCCCCGCGAGCGCACGGCCCTACATCGGCGGGTCCCAGACCAACTCGATCCTCGAGCTCACCCTCGGGTACAACGGCCTCGGGCGGCTCAGCGGCAACGAGGTCGGCTCGGTGGGCGGAGGCAACGGGTGGGGCCAGAGCGGGCTGCTGCGTCTGTTCTCGTCCTCGTTCGGCGGGCAGATCGCCTGGCTCCTGCCCGCGGCCCTCATCCTGGGCGCTGCCCTCCTCTGGGCGGGTCGGCGGGCGCCGCGCACTGACGCGGTGCGCGCCTCGGCGATCGTGTGGGGCGGGTGGGTCCTCGTCACGGGGCTCACGTTCAGCCTGATGGAGGGCATCATCCACGAGTACTACAGCGTGGCCCTGGCCCCCGGGATCGCGGCCCTCGTGGGCCTCGGGTCAGCGGTGCTGTGGCAGCGGCGCCGCGGCGCGTTCGACGGCGCCGCCCTCGCCGCGGCCATCGCGGCCGCCGGCCTCATGGGCGCGACACTCCTGGGCCGGGCCAGCGGCTTCGTGCCGTGGCTCGCGTGGGTGGTCGCTGCCGCCGGTCTCGCCGCGGCCGCCGTGGTGCTCGCGGGGGCCGTCGGGCTGCGGCTCCCGGGGTGGGCCGGGCGCACGACGGCGGCACTCGCCGTCGTGGGCGCCCTCGCCGGGCCGCTCGCATTCACGCTCCAGACGGTCGGCACGCCGCACTCGGGAGCGATCGTGACGGCGGGGCCCTCCTCCGGGTTCGGGCCAGGCGGCGGCCAGCGCGGAACAGCGGCCGGTGCGTTCGCCGGGCGCGCCCAGGGCGGGCCCCCCGCCGGGCAGGGCGCTTCCGGCGGTGCCACAACCGGCTTCGGTGGGGGCCGCGGAGGCGCGGGCGGGCTCCTGGGCGCGACCACGCCGTCGTCCGAGCTGGTCACCGCCCTGACAGCCGACGCGTCCGGGTACACGTGGGCGGCAGCCGTCGTGGGCTCCAACAACGCAGCTGGGTACCAGCTTGCGACCCAGCTGCCCATCATGGCCCTCGGCGGGTTCAACGGCACGGACCCGAGCCCCACCCTCGCCCAGTTCCAGCAGCTCGTCGCGGACGGGAAGGTCCACTGGTTCATCGCCGCGAACATGATGCAGGGCAGCTCGGGTTCCGATGCCGCCCGCGAGATCGCGGCATGGGTCGAGGCGGACTTCCCGGCCCAGACGATCGGGGGGACGACCGTGTACCGGCTCGGCTGAGCTCTGCCGCAACGGCGGCAGTGGCGGCTACGGTGGGCCCATGGCGGATTCCGAGATCCTGCACGTGGACGGCCCCGACGGCGTTCGGGAGGTCAAGCTGAGCAGCCCCGACAAGGTGCTCTGGCCCGGCGTCGAGGGCGGTGAGCCCCTGACCAAGCGCGACCTCGCCCGGTACCTCATCGCGGTGGCGCCGGAGTTCCTGCGGCTCAATGGCGACCGGCCGATGACGCTGCAGCGCTTCCCCGAAGGGATCGACGGCGAGGAGTTCTTCTCCAAGCGGCCGCCGCGGGGCGCGCCGTCGTACCTGCGGACGGTCACGTGCACGTACCCGTCGCACCGGCGCCACGACCAGCTCGTGTTCGACGAGGCCGCCGCGCTCGCGTGGGCGGCGCAGATGGGAACGATCACCTTCCACCCGTGGCCGGTGCGCACGGCGAACCTGGACAACCCCGACGAGCTGCGGATCGACCTCGACCCGCAGCCCGGACGGGGATTCGGCGATGCGGTCACCGCGGCGCTGGCCCTCCGGGAGGTCATGGCGGAGGCCGGGCTCACCGCCTACGCGAAGACCTCGGGCAACAGGGGCGTCCACGTCTACGCGCGCATCCGGCCCACGCACGAGTTCCAGCACGTGCGGCACGGCGTCATCGGGATCGCGCGCGAACTCGAGCGGCGCATGCCGGACCTCGTGACCACGTCCTGGTGGAAGGAGGAACGCGGCGAACGGGTCTTCGTCGACTTCAACCAGGCCAACCGCGACCGCACGATCGCCGCGGCCTATTCCCCCCGGCCCCTGACGCACGCGCCCGTCTCGACCCCGCTGGCCTGGGACGAGCTCCCCGACGCCGACCCGCGTGCCTTCACCGTCCGCACAGTTCCCGGGCTCCTGGCCGAACGGGCCTGCCCGTGGGCGGACATTGACGCGGCGCCGGGCGACATCGCGGGCGCCCTCGCCCTGTGGGACGCGGACCTCGAGCGCGGGCTCGGCGAGCTCAACTTCCCGCCGGACTACCCCAAGATGCCCGGCGAGCCGCCGCGGGTGCCACCGAGCAAGCGCAAGGCAGACCGCGCCGACGAGGACTACTCGGCGCCCAAGGCGGAGCGCGACGCCGAATGGGGCACCGCGATCGCTCCCCCGTACGGACCGATGCTGGCCAAGCCGGTCAAGAAGCTGCCGACCGGCGAGTACCTCTACGAGCCCAAGTGGGACGGCTTCCGCTCGATCGTCTGGCGCTCCGGAGACCGGGTGGAGATCGGATCGCGCAACGGCCTCCCCATGACGCGCTACTTCCCCGAACTCGTGCAGGCCTTCGTGGCGAACCTGCCCGACCACTCGGTCATCGACGGCGAGATCATCCTCGTGGACCCGGACACCGGCGACCGCCTCAGCTTCGACGCCCTCCAGCAGCGCATCCACCCCGCGGCCTCCCGCATCGCCAAGCTCAGCGCCGCCACGCCTGCGAGCTTCGTGGCCTTCGACCTGCTCGCCCTGGGCCAGGCCAACTACGTGGAGCGCCCGTTCCGGGAACGGCGCACGGCGCTCGAGGAGGCGCTCAAGAACGCGGCGCCCCCGGTCTACCTCACCCAGGCGACCGCCGATCCGGAGACCGCGCTGGAATGGTTCCGCGCCTTCGAGGGCGCCGGCCTGGACGGCGTCATCGCCAAGCCGCTCGGGGAGCCCTATGCCGAGGACAAGCGGGTCATGTCCAAGCTCAAGCACGAGCGCACGGCGGACTGCGTCGTGGCCGGCTACCGGCTCTATAGGAACGAGCCCGACGCGATCGGGTCCCTGCTCCTGGGACTGCACGATGCCGAGGGCCGGCTCCATTCGGTGGGGGTCATCGGGGCGTTCCCGATGGCCCGCCGCAGGGAGCTGTTCGAGGAGCTGCAGCCCCTCGTGACCACGTTCGAGGGGCATCCCTGGGCGTGGGCGCAGCCGGCCGAGGTCCTGCCCGACAACCGCGACCAGTCAATCCCCCGCACCCCCACGGCGGCGGCGCACTCGCGCTGGAACGCGAACAAGGACCTCTCGTTCACCCCGCTCCGGCCAGAACGCGTCGTCGAGGTCAAGTACGACCACATGGAGGGCGACCGCTTCCGCCACACGGCGCAGTGGGTCCGGTGGCGCGAGGACCGCTCACCGGAGTCGTGCACCTATGACCAGCTCGAGGAGCCCGTCAGCTACGACCTCTCCTCGGTCCTCTCTCCGAGCCAGCCGGCGTAGGGAGGATTCACCCGTTGGGCCGATTCGGCAGGTACTGGATGGCCCAGTGGTTGCCGTCGGGGTCATCGAACGTCGTGAAGTGGCCCCATTCGAGCACCTGGACGTCCGTGACCTCGACCCCGCGGGACGCGAGCTCGTCGTGGGCCTTCTGGATGTCGGCCACCACGATCTGCAGCGAGGACGTGCCCGGCGGGTTCTCCGACAGGCCTTCTCCGAAGGCGATCGAGCAGGCAGACCCGGGCGGCGTGATCTGCACGAAGCGCAGCTCGTCGCTGACCCGCTGGTCGTAGTCGAGGTGGAAGCCGACCTTGTTGACGTAGAAGTCGATCGCGCGATCGACGTCGGTGACGGGGATGAAGGCCAGTTCGAGTTTCCAGTTCATGCGCTCACGCTAGGCGCGCACGACGGCGGCGGGAACCCTCACGCGGGCGTCTTGCGGACAGGCCGTGTCCGCACCCGTGGAAGGGACCAAAAAAAAGTTCCTGCAGCGCGTGACCTTCTGCGTGGGGGTGTCGGTTGGACAGGTGAAGGCCCGCTGATCGGGCCTCGTCCTTGGTCTCGATCCCCCAGGAGTTTTCCGCATGTCGCTGTTCACTGTCCTCGCCTCGAGCAAGATCGCCGCGAGCGCCGCCGCCGTCGGCGCCCTCACCGTCGCGGGCGTCGGTTCCGCCGCCTACACCGGCTCCCTGCCCACGCCGGCACAGCAGGTGGCCCACAACGTCCTCGGCGCTCCCGCCCCCGCGCTCGATGAGGCCAAGGGTGCCGCCACCGCCGCGAAGTCCGCCGTGACGGACGAGGCCTCCAAGGCCACGGCCGCCGCAACCGAGGCCGCCGACAAGGCCACCGGCGCGGCGAAGTCCGCCGTCGCCGACGCCCAGGCCGCCGCGGCCGACGCGGCCGCGAAGGCCACCGCCACGAAGGCTGGCGCTTCTGCCTCCGTCGACGCCGCCGGCATCGACCTCCCTGGCCTCTGCACGGCGCGCGCCAACGGCGGCCTCGACGCGGCGTCGTCGGCCTACAAGTCCCTGACCCTCGCGGCGAACGGCGAGGCGAACGTCAACGTGTTCTGCGCTGACGTCCTCAAGGCTTCGGCGACCGGCTCCGCCGGCGCGAACGGCGCCGTCGCGGCTCCCGCCGCCCCGGCCGTCCCGGCCGTCCCGACCGTTCCCGCCGCCCCGGCACTTCCGTCGGCCCCGGCGCTGCCGGATGTCGCGAACGCGCCGTCCGCCCCGGCGCTCCCGGGCGATGCCGCTTCGGCTCTGACGCGATAGTTCGGTAGGCTCATGCACCGTGCCGTGGAGTCCGCCCTTCGGGCTCCGCGGCACGAGGCATAGGCCGGCGCAGACAGCGCCGCAAGGAGGAAGACCGGTTGACGACCCAGAAGCTGCCCGGCCACACGGGCCCCGATGCGGGCCCCGCCGACCTGGCGAGCCTCTTCACGGCTGCCTACCGGACCTACTCGGCATCCGTTCGCGGGTACCTCCGGGCCCGCGGTGTGGATGACCCGGACGCAGCGACCCATGACGTCTTCCTCGCCCTCTACACCCGCATGACTCCCCCCGAAGGCGACGCCGGGCCCGGCACCCCACCGCGCGTGACCGGCGGCCTCGAAGGGGCGAAGGCGCTGGCCTTCACCATCGCCCACGGACGCGCGGTCGACCACCACCGCCGCCGCTCGCGCACCCCGCTCCTCGTCGCCCACGAGCAGGACGAGGACCCGCGGCCCTCACCCCCCACCCCCGAGGACGAGGTCCTCGCCGCGTCGGGGGTGCTTCGCCTCCTGGGCGACCTCAGCGACGACCACCGGGAGGTGCTCCTGCTGAGAGTCGTCGCCGACCTGTCCATCGAGCAGACGGCCGAGATCATGGGACGGACTACCGGCGCCGTGAAGCAGCTCCAGCGCCGAGCACTCGATGCCCTCCGAGCCACCGCGAAGACCGCAGAACTGAGCACACGATGAACGCCACCCAGGATCCGGACGATCTCCTCATCGTCGACCAGCTCCTCGCCGACCTGGATGCCGACGAGGCGGATGACCTGCGCCCCCTGCTGGACGAGCTCCGGGCCGTGGCCCACGAGGGGCCCGTAGAGCCGAACCGCGCGCTGGCCGCACTCCTCGTCGACGAGGGCGACGTCGCTGGCATGCCCACCGCGGCGCTGCCCACAGCCCCCCTCTCCACGGTTACGAGCCCCGCCGCGGCCGCGCTCCTGGGCCACACCGCCGACGAGACCGCGGACGTCATCGATCTTTCCCGTCAGAGGGAGCGACGGGCCGCCCGCCGGCGGCGCCCGGTCGCCGCCGCCGTCATCATCGCCGCCGCTGCGCTCGGCACCGCGGCAGTCGGCGTCGCCGATTCCAGCCTCCGCGGCGGCCTCGGCGGCGGAGTCGGGACCATCATCGGGACGGTGACGGGACAGCAGACCGAATCCCCCGCCCCGGCGCGGACCGCCCCCGCCGCGCCCACGGCGGGCACGCCGGCCGCCCCGCCGTCGCCGGAGGTCCAGCTCACGACGCCGGCCGCGACCTCTGCCGCTCGGCCCACCGAGACGCCGTCCCCGACGCAGACCGCGACGCCGAGCGCGATCCAGCCGAACCTCGCCCCGTCCGTGCCGACGGTTCCGCTCCCGCCCGGTGTCGAGCCCAGCGCGCTGCCGAGCGCGCCCGCAGACAGCCTCCTGCCGAGGGTTCCGTCGCTGCCGCTGCCCACCAGCCCGGACCTGCTGCCCGGAACCCGCTGAGATGCGGGGCGCCTGGCAGCCAGCGTCGCACTACTTCGCGAGACCGTAGAGGCGGTCTCCGGCGTCGCCGAGCCCGGGGACGATGTAGGCCTTCTCGTTGAGCCGCTCGTCGATCGAGGCGAGGACCACCGTGACCTTCGCGTCCCCCACGCCCTCCTCGACCCGCTTGAGCCCTTCGGGGGCGGCGAGGAGGCAGATGCACGTCACGTCGCTCGCGCCCCGCTTGAAGAGGAACCTGATGGCCTCGCTCAGCGTGCCGCCGGTGGCGAGCATCGGGTCGAGGACGAAGACCTGGCGGCCCGTGAGGTTCTCGGGGAGCCGCTCGGCGTACGTGACGATGTCCAGGGTCTCCTCATCGCGTGCCATGCCGAGGAACCCGACCTCGGCGGTGGGCACGAGCTTGACCATGCCCTCAAGCATGCCGAGGCCGGCCCGGAGGATGGGGACGACAAGCGGGGTCGGCTTGGTGAAGGCGGTGCCGACGGTCGTGGCGACCGGCGTCTCGATGGTGACGGGCTCGGTGCGGACCTCGCGGGTCGCCTCGTAGGCGAGCAGGGTCACGAGCTCTTCGGCCAGCTGCCGGAAGACCGGGCTCGGGGTGTTCTTGTCCCTCAGGACGGTGAGCTTGTGGGCAACGAGCGGGTGGTCCACCACGAGTGTGCGCATGCGGACAAGCTACCGCATCTCACGATGCGGACTCATCCCCCGGTCCCGCGGCCTGCACCCTGGCCCGCGCAGCGGCCCTGCGGAGCCGCATGAGGTGGAAGACGCGGTGGGCGAAGATCACGACGCTCAGCCACGCGAGCCCGAGGAGCCAGGCCGCGATGACGTCGGTGAGCCAGTGGTGGCCCAGGTAGACCCGGGACAGCCCGATCGCGAGCGCGTACAGTCCCCCGGCGGCGATCGCGGCCACCCGGGACCACAGTGCCTTCAGCTTCAGGCACGCGAGGTACACCACGATGCCGGCGATGACGGTGGCGTTGAGGGTGTGGCCGCTGGGGAACGACGCCGAGTACTCGTAGGGCGGAACGGCGAGTGCGAGCGGGGGCCGGGCGCGACCGGTGAGCTCCTTGCCGAAGATCGTCACGAGCAGCGACCCTGCGGCAGCGGCGGGGACGAGGACGAGCGGGCGCCAATGGCGCATCCAGATCGCGAGGAGGACCATCGCGGCAGCCGCCGTGATGGGTGCGATCACCCCGCCTCCGACGTTCGTGAAGGCGGTGACCCCGGCCATGAGCGCCGGCGTGCGGGAGGCGACAGCCCAGTCCAGCACCGGCTGGTCCATGGCTGCGAGGGCGCCCTTCTCCACGACCGACTCGTAGACCTCGCCCCCGGCCCAGCTGAACCCGAGCGCGAGCGCCGCGCCGATCGCGAGCAGCGTCCACATCGAGCCGTTG
This sequence comes from Sinomonas flava, assembly GCF_039531875.1. Classification (NCBI taxonomy): domain Bacteria; kingdom Bacillati; phylum Actinomycetota; class Actinomycetes; order Micrococcales; family Micrococcaceae; genus Sinomonas; species Sinomonas flava. The sequence continues at coordinate 123,795 of NZ_BAAAQW010000012.1, forward strand.
GGCCCCAGCAGCTTCCAGAGCGCATCGATCAGGCGGTGCATGGCTCTTCCCTCCTCGGCTGGGGCCTCGAACCTATCATTGGAGCCATGCCCGCCCCCGAACCCCTGAACCAGGACGCGCGCCACGAGCAGTGGATGCGGCTTGCGCTCGCGGAGGCCAGGGCCGCGGAGCAGACCGGCGACGTCCCGATCGGCGCGGTCGTCGTCGGCCCCGGCGGCGAGGTGCTCGCCGTCGGGCGCAACGAGCGCGAGGCGGTGGGCGACCCGACTGCGCACGCCGAGGTCCAGGCGATCCGTGCAGCCGCGGCGCGTCTCGCGCACGACGGCGGCGACGGCTGGCGTCTGGCCGACTGCACGCTCGTGGTCACCCTCGAGCCGTGCGCCATGTGCGCGGGGGCGATCGTGCTCGCCCGGATTCCCCGGGTGGTCTTCGGCGCGTGGGACGAGAAGGCGGGGGCGGCAGGCAGCGTGTTCGACATCCTGCGCGAGCGGAGGCTCAACCACTGGGTCGAGGTCTATGGGGGCGTGCTCGAGGACGAGTGCGGCGCTCTCCTGCGGTCATTCTTCGCGGAGCACCGCTGAACGGCGGGCCCCGTCAGGACGTTGATCGGCGCGAACATGAACCTGCACCTCACATTTCCGGTCCCTGCGGCGTCTGCATGGTGATGGACACGAAACAGCCCTTCGAGAAGCTCGTCGAACTCCACGGCGCCACGGTGCTGCGCGTGTGCCGCGCGGTCGTCGGGCCTGTGGAGGCCGAGGACGTGTGGCAGGAGACGTTCCTGTCCGCGCTGCGCGCCTACTGCGACCTTCCCGCGGGCGCCAACGCGGAGGCCTGGCTCGTGACCATCGCCCATCGGCGCTCGCTCGACTCGGTCCGCGCGGCGGGCAGGCGGGCCGTGCCCCTCGCCGACCTCCCCGAAGGCCATTCGCGGCTGGGGAATCCGGGGCCCCCCGGAGATGGCGTGTGGGAGCACGTCGCGCTCCTCCCTGACAAGCAGCGGAGGGTGATCGCGTACCGGTATCTCGCAGACCTCCCGTTCGGGGAGATCGCCGAGATCGTCGGGGGGACGCCTGCGGCGGCACGGAGGGCTGCCTCCGATGGGCTCAGGAAGCTGCGGGGCCTCGTCGCTGCCGCATCATTGAAAGGAGACCCGCATGACTGACCAGACGGGCGCTGGGCCGGGCCCGGATCGGACCGGTCCGGTCGACCTCGCCTTCGCCCCGCACCTGACCGAGATCGATCCGGCTGTGCTCGTCCGCCTCCGCGCGTCCCTCGCCGAGAGGGCTACGGGCGAGGGCGTCCTGGATGTCGCCTACCGCATCGTCGACTCCCCCGTGGGCCCGCTCCTCATCGCGGCCACGAACAGGGGCCTCGTCCGGGTGGCCTACGAGCGCGAGGGTCACGACCTGATCCTCCAGCAGCTCTCTGACCGGCTCAGCCCGCGGGTCCTCGAAGCCCCCGGCCGGCTGGCGTCGGCCGCCCGGCAGATCGAGGAGTACTTCGCCGGCCGGCGCCGCCGATTCGATGTGCCCCTAGACCTGAGCCTCTCCGCGGGATTCCGCCGCACCGTCCTGCAGCATCTCGGCGAGATCCCGTTCGGCGTCACCGAGAGCTACACCGAGGTGGCGCGTGCCGTGGGGAACCCCAAGGCAGTGCGGGCCGTGGGGACGGCGTGTGCCACGAACCCGCTGCCGGTCCTGGTGCCCTGCCATCGGGTCCTGCGCTCGGACGGCAGCCTGGGCGGGTACATCGGCGGGCTGGAGGCAAAGTCCCTCCTCCTGCAGCTCGAGGCGGCTGCCGCATGACGAGTGCCCTGTTCGGCGACGACCTGCTCGAGCGCCCCCGCCGGGTCGTGTCCCCCGGCGCTGTGCACGTGCCCGGGTGGCTGCGCCCCGAGCAGCAGTCATGGATCGCCGACCGGTTCCGCGAGTGGGCCGCCGGCCCGGTCCCCCTCCGGGCGGCGTCCGTGCGCGGCCACGAGATGTCGGTGAAGACTGTCTGCCTGGGCTGGCACTGGCAGCCCTACCGCTACAGCCGGGAGGCCACGGATGTGAACGGGGCGCGCGTCCTCGGCTTCCCGGACTGGCTGGTGCGCGTGGGACGCCTCGCGCTGGCCGAGGCGTACGGCGAGGGAGAGCAGGCGGAGCGCTACACCCCGGACACGGCCCTGGTGAACCTCTACGACGACCAGGCCCGCATGGGGATGCACCAGGACCGCGACGAGGCATCCCGTGAGCCGGTCGTCTCGCTGTCCATCGGGGACAGCTGCCTCTTCCGGTTCGGCAACACCGAGACGCGCTCCAAGCCCTACGAAGACCTTGTCCTCGCGTCCGGGGACCTGTTCGTGTTCGGCGGCCCGTCCCGGCTCGCCTTCCACGGGGTGCAGAAGACGTTCCCCGGGACGGCGCCGCCGGACTGCGGGATCCGTTCCGGGCGCATCAACATCACACTCCGCGTCACCGGAATCGATGACGTCTCGACCCGCACCGCTGGAAGGGGAACACCATGAGCGAGACGTCACTCATCACGGGCGAGGACGGTCTGGCTCGTCCCTCATGGGCCAGTTCCGATGCCCTCATGCAGCAGTACTACGACACCGAGTGGGGCCTGCCCGTGCGGGACGAACAGGGCATGTACGAGCGCATCTGCCTCGAGGGGTTCCAGGCCGGGCTCTCGTGGGCGACCATCCTGCGGAAGCGGCCCGCCTTCCGGGAGGCGTTCGCGGACTTCGACCCCGACGCCGTCGCGCACTTCACGGACGACGACGTCGAACGCCTCATGCTCAACGAGGGCATCGTCCGGAACCGGGCCAAGATCAACGCAGCCGTCACCAACGCGAGGGCCACCATCGCCCTGCGCGACGAAGGGGGTCTGGCCGAGTTCGTGTGGTCCTTCCAGCCGGCAGAGACCCCGGCTCCGGTAACCTACGCGGACGTTCCCTCGACCTCCCCCGAGTCCGTGGCCCTGTCCAAGGCGCTGCGCAGGCGCGGCTTCTCGTTCGTCGGGCCTACCACGATGTTCGCGCTGATGGAGGCTGTCGGCATCATCGACACCCATCTGGTGGGCAGCCACCGCCGGGGCAGCTCGGGGGTCTGGCCCCTTCCAGAGGCCTGACGCCGTGGCCGCATATGTCGGGCCGCAGCGCACCCGGGTCCGCCTCGATGCGCGGGGCGGCATGGAACCCGAGGCCATCGTCGCCAGCCTCGCGGCGCATACCGTGCCGGGGGTCGAGCGGACGGACGTCGAGGCGTTCGCCCACGAACGTCTCGTGCCCACGGCACTCGGGCCCGTGGCGGTGAGGGTGTGGTTCGATCGGGACGGGGCGGAGGTGGCCCTCGGCACGGAGGACCCGGCAGCGGTCGCCGCGGTGCTGGCCTCCGTCGAGCGCTGGCTCGACCTCTCGGCCGACCTGAAGCCCGTGCGCCGGGCGCTGGGAGCCGATCCCGACCTGGGGCCGTGCGTCCGAGCGCGTCCAGCTCTGCGCGTCATCGGCACGACGGACCCGTTCCAGACCGCGGTGACCACGGTGCTGGGCCAACAGGTCTCGCTCGGCGCAGGGCGGACCTTCGCCGGCCGGCTGGTCGCCGCCTTCGGCACGCCCGGTCCCGCGGGGCTGGTCTCCTTCCCGACCGCCGAGGCGCTCGCGGACCAGGACACCGAGATCCTGAGGGCGGCCGTCGGGCTCACCGCCGTGCGAGCGAGGACCGTGAGTGCCCTGGCCAGAGCCGTCGTGACCGCACAGGACCAGGGGCGACAGTCCACGGACAGCACAGGGGCCGAGGGCAGTGCGCGAGCAGTCCTGCCCGGCACCCTTCCCCTCAGCCGCGCTGAGCTCCTGGCCCTGCCCGGGATCGGACCGTGGACCGCGGACTACCTCGAGGTGCGGTACGGCCACCGCGATGCGTTCACCCCAGGCGACCTGGTCCTGCGCCGGGCGCTCGGCGGTCTCAGCCCCCGCGAGGCAGCGGAGCGTGCCCGGGCATGGAGCCCCTTCCGGGCCTACGCACTCACCCACCTGTGGACCGCGTCGGCGTACGCGGCGCACGTCCCCGTCGGGCCCGGGCTCGGCGCCCGTGGGAGCGGCCCCGGACCCCTCCCATCCTGAGCCCCCGAGCGGGTTCAGTTTTGACCTGCGCGCAGCAGCCGGTAAAGTAAATGCCTGCTGGTGGTGTGTCCGAGCGGCCGAAGGTGCATCACTCGAAATGATGTTTGGTGTAAAAGCCAACGGGGGTTCAAATCCCTCCACCACCGCCCAGCACGAAGGCCCCGGGACCCGCCGATTCAGGCGGAACCCGGGGCCTTCGTCATTCCCGGACGGCCTCAGCCCAGCAAGGTCTCCCCGATGTAGCCGCCCTCGCGGCACCCCGGTGGGATCGCGAACACGGCCGAGCCGATCGGCGTTGTCCACCGGTTGAGGAGGTCCAACTCGTCGAGCCGCCGCTGGATGGGCACGAACTGGCGGTCCACGTCGGCCTGGAACGAGACGAAGAGCAGCCCCGAGTTCGAGACGTCGCCGCCGACCGGGGTGTCGTCGTAGTTGTATCCGCGTCGGAAGATGCGCTCGGCCGGCGCTGCCGGCTGTTCGCCCCGGGCCCGCCTCACGTGTGAGTAGTCGGCGATCACAGGGAAGCCGAGCGGGGTCGTGGCGGAGAAGTCCGGCTCATCGTGCTCGCTGCCCCCGGTCAGCGGCGCCCCGTCCGCCAGCCGCCGGCCCACAGACGCCTCCTTCCCCGTCGGATCGAGCGCGTCCCACCCGTCGAGGTCCATGTGGATGCGGCGGACCACCGCCCCCGTCCCCCCGGCCAGCCACCCCTGCCCGGACCACACGGCCTCGTCGAAGCCCGGCGTCCCCGGGACGGGGTTCGCCGTGCCGTCGACCTGGCCGAAGAGGTTCCGCATGGTGGTGCCCGCGGGGGTGGACCCGTAGGCCCGGCGGAAGCCGCGCTGCACCCACCGGACGGCGGCGAAGCTCCGCGCGTCCTTCAGCAGCATCCGGGACGCGTGGGCGACCGTGACCGGGTCGTCCGCGGCGATCTGCACGAGCAGGTCTCCGTCGGAGAACTCCGGCCGCAGCCGGTCGATGCCGAATGCGGGCAGCGGCCTCAGCCACGCCGGGGTCTGGCCGCCGGCACGCTGCACGAAGCGGGCCCCGACGCCGAACGTCACGGTGAGCCCGGCCGGGACGGCCGCGAGCTCAGGCTCGGTGTCCGCGAGAGCCGGAGCGCCCTGGGTGAGCCGGGCGGCGTCGTCGGAGAGGAGCCGCATCATGCGGCGCAGGCCCTCCCGGTCGACCCCGTCCCGCAGGTCCAGGCCCACGAAGGCGGCGTGGGCCTGCGGGCTCGTGTCCACCCCGGCCTGGTGCTCTCCGAAGAACGGCACCGTGTGGCCGCCGTTCAGCGGCGCCTCGGCCTGGGCCGCCGGCGCGTGGTCGAGCGCGCTGACCGTGCCGAGCGCCGCGGCCGCTCCGACCCCGGCGGCGGCCCCGCCGATGAGGAACTGCCTCCTGCTCTGGCGCGGCCGCATCGGTGCGGCGGCCGCCGAGCGCGTCAATGCCCCGCCCCGGCGGAGGGCGAAGGGGTTCCCACGTAGGACTCGTTGGCGCCCGAGAAGTCCTTGACCCGCGCGGTGACGTCGAGGGTCGAGTGGTCCGAGAACGTCAGCGTGACGGTGACGTCGTCGCCGGCCCTGAGCGGGGCGGCGAGGTCCATGAGCATGATGTGGTCCGCGCCCGGCCGGAGTGCGAGCGAGCCTCCGGCCGGGATCGTGAAGCCGCCGTCCTTGGCGCGCATCGCCGGCTGGCCGGATGAGCCGGCCACGGTCTCGTGGAGTTCGGCGCGGTGCGCGGCGTCTGTGCTCGCGGCAACGAGCGTGACGTCCCGCGGCGCGGTGTTGGCGATGGTCCCGAACGCCCCGGTCATCCCGGTCGGGGCGGCCTTGACCCAGGCGTCGGACACGGTCACGGCAGAGCCGGCCGTTCCCGACGGGGTTCCGGCCGAGGCGGTCTGGCCCGAAGCGGTCTGAGCGGGCGCACCGGCAGAAGGACCGCCGGCGCATCCGGTCAGGGCGAATGCAGCGGCGAGGACGGGGGCGCCGAGGCGCAGGAGGGCAGAGGTGTTCACGGTGTTGTCCCTTCGTGGGGCTCCGGCGGCCGGTCCATCGGGCGCAGGCCACCGGCGCCGCCCGCGCCAGGCGCGGCGGCGTCATGCAGTGGATGGATGCCAGAAGGCCCGGGCGGCCCGAAGGCGCGCGTCAGGCCGCGAAGGGACGCGGTGGTCCGCGGCGCTGGACCGCGCACCGCTGCGGCGCGGAGCAGGGGACGGCCTCGCGGTGCCGCGCTGCCGTCGGATAGGCAGGGCGGACGGGGACGATGACGGGAAGGTCGAGGCGCAGGCTCTCCCTGGCCCAGGCCAAGACCTCGACAGCGAGCTCTCGCAGGCGCGCGATCGCCTGCTCTCCGCGGTGGAACGCGGCGATGGTCAGGAAGGCAGCTGCGGCGTGCGCGAGCCACATCGACGGCTCCCCGCCCATGGCGTCCGCCATCGCGCCGTCCGCCGGCAGGGCGGTTCCGAGCGCGGCGGCCCCGTGCAGGTGGCGGGCCGACGGCGGCAGCGGGGCGTGCGGCGTCGTGCCCAGGACGAACAGGGTGTGGAAGAGCAGCTGGCTCGCCGAGATCCCGAGCGCCAGACGCCAGAAGGAGAGCCTGCGCCCGGCCAGCCCCGTGCAGACGAAGACCGAGAGGACCCAGGGGACGGCGACGCCGAGAAGCCCCGGGACAGCGCCGCCGCCGGCGAGGTGCGAGGCGAGCGCCCCGAGCGTCGCGACCGTGGCCGCGGACAGCCCGCGCAGCAGGCGGGACGGCCTCGACGACGGGTGCATGCCTCCATTATCGCAAGGCACGCTGCGTCTCCCACCCCGAAAGCGCACCCCGGCGTATGATGCGGCTCACACGGCAGCCGAAAGGAGCGACCATGTCCGCCATGGGGCCCGACCGCCCGGGTGGGCGCTAGTGTCCTTCGTCGAGCTGTCCCTCATCTGCGTCGTGGCGCTCCTCGGCCCGGCGCTCGCGGCGAAGCGGTCATGGCATCTGCCCCTCGTCCTCGGGGAACTCCTTGCCGGAGTGGGCTTCGGCGTCTCGTTTTTGGGGTGGGTGGATGCCGGCAACGAGACGCTCTCCTTCCTCGCGGACATCGGGTTCGCGCTCATGATGTTCGTCGCCGGCACCCACGTGCCCATGCGAGACAGCACCATTCGGTCCGCTGCGGGCAAGGGCGCAGTCCGGGCCGCGGTCGCTGCGGTCCTCGCAGGGGCGCTCGGCGTGAGCGTCGCCCTCGGGTTCGGGTCCGCCAACGGCCCGCTCTACGCCGTGCTCATGGCGTCATCGTCCGCGGCACTGGTCCTGCCGGTCGTGGACTCGCTCAGGCTCAAGGGCCCCAGCGTGCTCGAGCTCACGGCGCAGGTCGCCATCGCCGATGTCGCGGCCATCGTCGCCCTCCCGCTCGCCATCGACCCGGCCAACGCCGGGCCCAAGGCCCTGGGGGCGCTCGCGGTGGCCGCGTGCGCCGTGCTCCTGTGGGCTGTCCTGAGGCACTTCGAGCGCGACGGCTCGCGCCAGCGCCTCCACGACGTCTCGGAGGAGCGGAAGTTCGCGCTCGAGCTGCGCATCCAGCTCTCGATCCTGTTCGCCCTCGCCGGCCTCGCCGTGGCCGCCCACGTCTCGATCATGCTCGCGGGGTTCGCATTCGGGCTCGCGGTCTCCGCCGTCGGGGAGCCGCGCCGGCTCGCGCGGCAGCTATTCGCGCTCAACGACGGCTTCCTCGGCCCGGTGTTCTTCGTATGGCTCGGGGCGTCGATCGACCTGCGGCAGCTGGCAGGACACCCCCAGATGATCCTGCTCGGCCTCCTGCTGGGCGTCGGGGCCGTGGCGGCCCATGCCGCCAACCGGCTCACGGGCCTGCCGCTGCCGTTCGCCGCGGCCTCGGCCGCCCAGCTCGGTGTCCCCGTCGCGGCGGCGACGATCGGCCGCGGCGTCGGCGTCCTCGCGCCCGGCGAGGACCCCGCCCTGCTCTTGGGCGCTCTCATCACCATCGGGGTGACGACGGCGGCCGCCGCCTGGGCGGCACGCCGCGCCGTCGGGGACCTCAGGCCGCCGGATAGGCCTTCGGAAGGCGCATCCCCCGCGCAGCCGTGAGGCCGCGGCCGAAGGCCTCCCGGGGGCGGGGGCCGGGCCCGTCGCTAAACTGGGGACCGCGGCCTCGAGGCGGCCGCAGCCCTGATCCCCGGGAGGTGCCGCGTGCGAAGACAGCATGCGGTGCCGAACGTACCGTCCGCGGCACGGGCCATGCGCACGACGGCGATCGCCGGCACCGTCACCGCTCTCGCCGCCGGGGCGCACGCCTGGGCGGGAGGCTCGCTGCCCCACCCCTTCATCGTTCTGGCGCTCGTCGCGCTTGTGGCCCTGGCCGCGACAGTCGCCGGTCGGTACCGGCTGCGCGTCCCGGCGCTGATCGCGGTCCTCGGGGCGGGCCAGCTCGCGCTCCACGAGGCGTTCACCGCCTTCGCCGCACCCGGCAGTGCTCCCTCCGCCGCAGCCGCCGTGCTCGCCCGCGGGCGGCATCAGCACTCCGGTGACGCGGCCGCAGCCCTGGCCTCGCTCCCGTCGGGCGCCGCGGTGAGCAGCGGCGACGTGCTCACCGCCCACGCGCACGCCTCACCCCTGATGCTGGCCCTGCATGCCGCCGCAACGGTCGCGTGCGCCGTCGTGCTCCGCCGGGCCGAGCTCGCCCTGACCGCCGTGGCCGACTGGCTCCGGCCGCTCACCCGCCTTTCCCGGCCCGCCGCCGTCATTCCTGCCACGACGGACCTGCCGGTAATCCCGCGCCCCGCCCGCCGCGTGCTCCTGTGGCGCCAGCCCGCACCCCCGCCGCTGCGCGGCCCACCCCCGGCACCCGCCTTCGCCTGAGCGCCCCCGATCCCGGAGGCGCCGTCACCTGCACCCTCCGTACTGGCGCGCGCCCGAGGGCCGCGCCGCGAAAGGCCACGCCATGAACGCCTCCCCCGCCCGCCGCACGCTCGCTCCCGCCGCCGTCGCCGGCGGCCTCCTCCTGGCCGGCGCCGGCGCTGCCGCCGCGCACGTGGGCATCACGCCCTCCGCGACCGACGCCGGTTCCTCCTCGCTCCTGACCGTCGCCATCCCGCACGGGTGCGGCGAGAGCCCCACGACGAAGGTTGCGATCTCGCTCCCCGCCGAACTGGTCGACGCGCAGCCCACCGTCAACCCGAACTGGACCGTGGAGAAGGTGACCCAGAAGCTCGGGGCACCGCAGAAGCTCGCCGACGGCTCGAGCGTCACCGAGCGGACAGCCCAGGTCGTCTACACCGCAAAGGCCCCGCTCGAGGCGCACCTGCGCGACACCCTTGTCCTGAGCGTCAAACTGCCCGTCGACGCGGCCGGGAAGACCCTGTACTTCCCGACCCTGCAGACCTGCGAGGCCGGCCAGACCGACTGGAAGGAGATCCCCGCCGAGGGCCAGGACCCGCACGGGCTCAAGGCTCCCGCGCCCTCCGTCACGGTGACGGCCCCCGCCGCGGCAACGGCCTCCGGCCATGACGCGCACGGCAGCGGCGCGGATGCGGCCGCCGCCTCCGTGGCATCGGATGCCGCCGCGGACCCAGCCTCGGGCGCGGCGGGCTGGACAGGGCTCGTCGCGGGGATCCTGGGCCTCGTGATGGGAGGCCTCGCACTCCTGCGCACACGCTCCCGAGCATCGTGACGCCTGCGGACCCTTGACGCGGATGTGACTGGAGTGAAAGGTGGGACTATGACTCGCCGCCGCGCCGCAGCGCTCCTCCTCCCCGTCGGACTGGCCGCCGCCCTCGCGGGCTGCGGCTCCGGCACCAGCGCCTCCCCCACCGGGTCGGCGACCAGCAGCGCCGCAAGCCCGACGACGGCGGCCGCGTCGCCGTCGTCGTCGGGTTCGGCCACGCCCTCCGCCTCGCAGCCCCCGGCCCCTGCTCCCAGCGACAGCGGGACCGCAACCGCCCAGGGCGGGCAGGGGCAGGCGGGCGTCGCGCGATGCCTGTCGACGCAGCTCGAGGGCAGCATCCAGCCGGGTCAGGGCGGAGCGGCGGGCACGGTGTACCAGAACCTCGCCCTGAAGAACGTCTCGCAGACCCCGTGCCTGCTGGAGGGATTCGCGGGCGTCTCGCTCACCAACGGCCCGCAGGGGGAACCGATCGGCGCTCCCGCGGACCGGGAGACCTCGACCCCCGTGACACCGATCATCCTCGAGCCGGGACAGAGCGGCGCCGCGGAATTCGGGCTGGGCCAGGCGGGGAAATACACGAACTGCGCGGTGGTCGACGCGGCCGGCTACCGGGTGTACCCGCCGGAAGACTACGGCTCGCTGTTCATTCCCGCACAGGTTATGGCCTGCAGCAACGCGGATATCCACCTGCTCACGCTGCGCGCTTTCCGCCCATTCTGAGAAGAACCCTGCAGAGCAGAGAGGGACGGCCGGGGCGCAGTGCGCCCCGGCCGTCCGGGCCAGCGCCTCTGGACTCGACTCGACGCGTCAGATCCGCGGAGTCAGGACCGCTGGCCGGCCCTCCGAGCTTCCGCCCACATCAGCGGGTGGGCAGTGTCAGAGGGCGTCTTTGCGCCGCCTCGGGAGGAATTGCTCCGTCGCGGCCTTGGCGCGCTTCTCGGCACGCTTCTCCTTGATGGATTTACCCTGCTTCGCATTCTTTGAATTTCGCGGCGACTTCCCCGACATTTCAGCTCCTTTTCGGTGAACTGCAATAACGCGTATTCACGACCATACCCGAGAAAAAAATAAAAGCCAGTCGGCCCAGAGAAGCCCTCCACCCTCCCCCGCGGGCGGCGGGCCAGGACTGTCGGAGGCGTGCGCGATGATGGTGCCGTGGCAGATGCAGGCTCGGCCCTCGGCACCGCCGCGGTGATGGAACGCTTCGGCGCGGCCACCCGTGCGTGGTTCCTCGGCGCCTTCCGGGAGCCCACCCCCGCGCAGACTGGCGCATGGGAGGCGATCTCCTCCGGCAGGCACGCCCTCGTCGTCGCGCCCACGGGCTCCGGCAAGACCCTCGCCGCCTTCCTGTGGTCGCTCGACCGCCTCATGACGCGCGACGGCGACCGGGCACCTGCCGCGGACGCACTCCCGGGGCTCGAGGCGGCGGCCGGGACGAGCAGGGGCGAGACGAGCGCGGGCGGTGCGCGGCGGCGTCGTGCGCCCAAGAACAAGACCAAGGTCCTGTACATCTCGCCCCTGAAGGCGCTCGGGGTCGACGTCGAGCGGAACCTGCGCGCCCCGCTCATCGGCATCTCGCAGACGGCCGCACGGCTCGGTTCTCCCGTGCCCGAGGTGAGCGTGGGCGTGCGCAGCGGGGACACCTCGGCGTCGGACCGCCGGGCGCTCCTGTCCAGCCCCCCGGACATCCTCATCACGACCCCCGAGTCGCTCTACCTCATGCTGACCTCACAGGCGCGCGAGACCCTCGCCGAGGTCGAGACCGTGATTGTGGACGAGGTGCACGCCGTCGCCGGGACGAAGCGGGGGGCCCACCTCGCGGTCTCGCTCGAGCGGCTGGACGCGATCCTCCCCAGGCCGGCGCAGAGGATCGGCCTCTCCGCGACGGTCGAGCCCCGCGACCTCGTGGCGCAGTTCCTCGCGGGCCAGGCGCCGTGCGAGATCGTCGCGCCCCCGGCGAAGAAGACGTGGGAGCTGACCGTGACGGTGCCCGTCGAGGACATGAGCGACCTCGCCGGCGCCGCAGCGGCGCACGACAGCGGGCCTGCCTCGGGCCTGCAGCCGCAGGCCTCGATCTGGCCGCATGTCGAGGAGAAGATCGTCGACCTCATCCTCGCCAACCGCTCCACGATCGTGTTCTCGAACTCGCGCCGTCTGGCCGAGCGGCTCACTGGACGGCTCAACGAGATCTACGCCGAGCGCCTCCAGCCCAGCGTCTGGGACGAGCCGCTTCCGGTGGTTGAGCGAAGCGAAGCGGAGTCGAAACCCGGTGGCAGCTCCGCTCGCCAGCCGGGGGTTTCGACTGCGCTCAACCACCGGGTGCAGGCCCGCACCCCTGCGGAGATGATGGCGCAGGCGGGCCAGACCGCCGGCGCGGACCCCGTGCTCGCCCGCGCCCACCACGGCTCCGTATCCAAGGAGCAGCGCGCCCAGATCGAGGACGACCTCAAGTCCGGCCGGCTGCGGTGCGTTGTGGCGACGAGCAGCCTTGAGCTCGGCATCGACATGGGCCTCGTGGACCTCGTGATCCAGGTGGAGTCCCCGCCGTCGGTCGCCTCCGGCCTCCAGCGCGTGGGCCGGGCCGGCCACCAGGTCGGCGAGGTCTCCCAGGGCGTGCTCTTCCCCAAGCACCGGGCAGACCTCGTCCACACCGCCATTACCGTCGAGCGCATGCTCTCGGGCCAGATTGAGGCCCTGCGGATCCCCGCGAACCCGCTCGACATCCTCGCCCAGCAGACCGTCGCGGCCACGGCGCTGGGGCCGATCGACGTGGAGGAGTGGTTCGACGTCGTGCGCCGCTCCGCGCCGTTCGCGACGCTCCCGCGCTCGGCCTTCGACGCGACCCTCGACCTCCTGTCCGGCAAGTACCCCTCGGACGAGTTCGCGGAGCTGCGCCCGAGGATCGTGTGGGACCGCACCGAGGGCACGATCGAGGGGCGCCCCGGCGCCCAGCGGCTGGCCGTCACCTCGGGCGGCACCATCCCGGACCGCGGCCTGTTCGGCGTCTACATCGTGGGCAGCGAGGAAGAGGGCTCGGCCCGGGAGGCTGCCCGCGGGGGCCGGCGCGTGGGCGAGCTCGACGAGGAGATGGTCTACGAGTCCCGCGTGGGCGACATCTTCGCCCTCGGCGCCACGAGCTGGAAGATCGAGGACATCACCCACGACCGTGTGCTTGTCTCCCCGGCCTTCGGCCAGCCCGGCAAGCTCCCGTTCTGGAAGGGCGACGGCCTGGGCCGCCCCGTCGAGCTCGGCCGCGCCCTGGGCGCGTTCCAGCGCGAGGTCGCGGGAGCGGATCGGGAACGGGCGACGGCGCGCATCGAGGCCGCGGGCCTCGACGCCTTCGCGGCGAACAACCTCCTGCAGTACCTCGACGAGCAGAAGCAAGCCACGACCGTGGTGCCCAGCGACCGGACGCTGGTCGTCGAGCGCTTCCAGGACGAGCTGGGCGACTGGCGCGTCGTGCTGCACTCCCCCTTCGGGATGCCCGTCCACGCGCCGTGGGCCCTCGCCGTCGGTCGGCGGCTGAGCGAGCGGTACGGTCTCGACGGGTCCGCGATGGCCGCCGACGACGGGATCGTGCTGCGCGTGCCCATGATGGAGGACGAGCCACCCGGCGCCGAGCTGTTCGTGTTCGAGCCCGAGGAGCTCGACGGCATCGTGACCGAAGAGGTCGGAGGCTCCGCCCTGTTCGCCGCGCGCTTCCGCGAGTGCGCGGCCCGTGCCCTCCTGCTCCCCCGGCAGAACCCGGCCAAGCGCCAGCCCCTGTGGCAGCAGCGTCAGCGCGCATCCCAGCTGCTCGACGTCGCCAAGAAGTACCCGCAGTTCCCGATCATCCTCGAGGCCGTGCGCGAATGCCTCCAGGACGTCTACGACCTCCCCGCGCTCCGCGACGTCGCCGCCGCCGTCCAGCGCCGCGAGCTCCGGCTCGTCGAGACCACCACCCAGCAGCCCTCCCCCTTCGCCCGCTCGCTGCTCTTCGGCTACGTCGCCCAGTTCCTCTACGAGGGCGACTCGCCACTCGCCGAGCGCCGCGCTGCCGCCCTCTCCCTCGACGCGACCCTGCTCAACGAGCTCCTCGGCCGCGCCGAACTGAGCGAACTGCTCGATGAGAAGGTCATCGAGCAGACCGAACGGGAACTGCAGCGCCTCACGGACGAGAGGAAGCTCAAGGGCCTCGAGGGCGCCGCCGACCTGCTGCGGCTCCTCGGGCCGCTGTCTGTGGAGGAGGCTGCCGCCCGAACGGTGGTTGAGCGAAGCGAAGCGGAGTCGAAACCCCATCTGGAGGTCGTCCGGGCGGACCTGCAGGAGCTGGTCACAGCCCGGCGGGCCCTGCTCGTGAACGTCGGCGGCGTGGAACGGTACGCCGCGATCGAGGACGCCTCCCGGCTCCGTGACGCGCTCGGGGTCCCGTTGCCCATCGGGGTCCCGCTCGCGTTCATCGAGCCCGTGGCCGATCCGCTCGCCGATCTCGTCGGGCGGTACGCCCGCACGCACGGCCCCTTCACGGCCGGGGAGGCGGCCGCGCGGCTCGGGCTCGGCGTCGCGGTCGTGCACACCACGCTCAAGCGCCTCTCCGCCGACGGCCGCGTCATCGAGGGGAGCTTCCGGCCAGCGGCCGCGCCGGCCCAGGGAGGGCCCCCGCCCGGAGCGGCCACGGAGGCGCTCGCGGCCCGCGAGGAGTGGTGCGACGCCGAGGTGCTGCGGAAGATCCGCCGACGCTCGCTCGCGGCGCTGCGGGCCGACGTCGAGCCCGTGGACCAGGCCGCGTTCGCCCGCTTCCTCGCAGCCTGGCAGCACATCGGGGACCTTCAGGACGGCCGCCCCCGCGGCTCGCTGAGGAAGCACGACGGCGTCCTGACCGTCGTCGACCAGCTCGCGGGCGTGCCGATACCGGCCAGCGCGTGGGAGCCCCTCGTCCTGCGCAGCCGGGTCGCGGACTACACACCGGCCCTCCTCGACGAGCTCATGGCCGCCGGCGAGGTTGTATGGACGGGCGCGGGGGCGATCCCCGGCAATGACGGCTGGATCAGCCTGCACGTCGCCGACTCGGCCGCCCTCACCCTCGCACCGGACCCGGACTTCACCCCGGAGGACGCGCACGAACGCGTCCTCGAGTTCCTGGCCGGCGGCGGGGGCTACTTCTTCCGCCAGGTCGCGGAGGCTGCCGGCGGGATGGACTCCGTCCTGACGGACCAGGCCGCGCTCCAGGTCCTGTGGGACCTCGTGTGGGCCGGCCGCGTCACCGGCGACACGTTCGCACCTGTGCGGGCCCTGCTCGACTCCGGCCACACCGCGCACCGGCAGCCCTCGCGGACGCCGCGGGCCCGCTCGTACGGCGGCTACGGCGGTGCGGTGCGCGGCGGCCGCCTCCCACGGCTCGGCCGGCTGGGCGCCGTCGGCCGCCAGGGCCTCGAGGCTCCCTCCGCGGCCACGCCGCCCACGGCCGTGGGCCGCTGGTCAGCGGTGCCCGCGGCGGACCTCGACACGACCGTGAAGCTGCACGCCCTCGCCGAGCTCCTCATGGACCGCTACGGCGTCCTCACGCGGGGCTCCGTGATGGCCGAGAGCGTGCCGGGCGGATTCGGCCTCCTGTACAAGGTGCTCTCCCGGCTCGAGGAATCCGGGACGTGCCGCCGCGGCTACTTCGTCGACCGGCTGGGCGCGGCCCAGTTCGCCGTCCCGGCCACGGTGGACCGGCTGCGCCAGTTCTCCCGCGACGACACGCTCGCCGCCGACCCGGACGCCGCGCCCGCTCGGGCGGCGCTCGCGCTCGCCGCCACCGACCCGGCCAACCCGTACGGCGCGGCCCTCGCGTGGCCGGAGGTGCCGGGCGCCGCGACCGGCCACCGACCCGGCCGGAAGGCAGGGGCGCTCGTCGTGACGGTCGACGGCGCGCTGGCCCTCTACGTGGAGCGCGGCGGCAAGACCTTGCTCGCCTTCACGGAGGACGACGCCGTGCTGGCCCCGGCCGCGGCGGCACTCGTCGGCGTCGTACGATCCGGGGCCGTGGACCGGCTCGCGATGGAGAAGGTCAACGGGCACGACCTTCTCGACACGCCACTCGCTCGGGCCCTGACAGCGGCTGGGGCGTACTCGACCCCCCGCGGGGTGCGGATCCGTGCCTGAAGGCGACAACGTCTACCAGGCCGCGAGGCGTATGCACGCGGCCCTCGCCGGCAAGAGGCTCGCCGCGAGCGACTTCCGCGTGCCCGCGTTCGCCACGCTCGACCTTGCCGGGTGGACCGTCCTCGAAGTGGTCTCCCGCGGGAAGCACCTGCTCCACCGCGTCGCCCCGCCGGGCAGCACGCACGACGGCGACGGCCGGCTGAGCGTCCACTCGCACCTGTCGATGGAGGGCAGCTGGCAGGTCTACGGGCCGGGCGAACGGTGGCGCAAGCCGGGGCACACCGCGCGGGCAGTGCTCACCGCCGACGACGGCACGAGCGCGGTCGGATTCTCCCTCGGCCTGATCGAGGTGATCGCGACCGCGGAGGAGGACGCCGCCGTCGGGCATCTGGGGCCCGACCTCCTGGGTCCCGGCTGGGACCCCGCGCTCGCCGAGGCCAACCTGCGGGCGCTTCCCGAGCGGGCCGTCGGCGCGGCGCTGCTCGACCAGCGCAACCTCGCGGGGATCGGGAACATCTACCGCTGCGAGCTGTGCTTCCTGGGCCGGGTGCACCCCGCGACCCCCGTGGCCGCCGTCCCCGACCTGCCCGGCATGGTCGCGATGGCCAAGCGGCTGCTCGAGGCGAACAAGTCCCGGTCCAGGAACACTGTGGGCGGATTCGGACCGCGCAACGCCACATGGGTATACGGGCGCACGGGCCAGCCCTGCCTGCGGTGCCGGACCAGAATCGTGCACGGCACCCTCGCGGAACCCCTCCCCGGGACGGGGCCGCTGCTCGGGGAGACGCGGGAGCGCGACATCTACTGGTGCCCGAACTGCCAGCCCCTCCGCTGAACTCCTCAGGACCCCGACACAGCCCTACCGGCGGCCGGCCGCGACCCCGTGGCCCGGCGGGCGCCGGACCTTCGCCTTGCCGGTGTGGACGAGGAACGGCGCTGCGCGGCGGTGTACCCGGGCATGGCCATGGTGCAGGCCCACGGCGACGCGGGCGGCAGCCCGCTCCTCGGCGCGCGACGGCTCCTCGCGCATGCTCCGCGCGTCGGCAGCGCGGTAGTAGAAGTGCTTGGCCGTCTCCACCAGCACGAGGTACAGGACCACCATCCCGACCAGGGCCAGGAAGAAGTCGGCAGGCAGGGGCCAGAACCCGATCACCTCCCCGATCGCGGTGTACGGGATGACCGCTCCGATCGCCACGACGGCAAGGACGCCCGCGGTCAGCGCAACGGACGCGCGGCTCCGCACGAACGGGATGCGCCGGGTGCGGATCGCGAAGACGATGAGCGTCTGCGTCGCGAGCGACTCCACGAACCATCCCGCCCGGAACTCCTCGGGCGCGGCATGGAAGACCCACAGCATGAGCCCGAAGGTCGCGAAGTCGAACAGGGACGAGATGGGTCCGAACACCACCATGAACCGCCGGATCGCCCGGAGGTCCCAATGGGCCGGTTTGCGCAGCTGTTCCTTGTCCACTCTGTCGGTGGGGATGGCGAGCTGGCTCGAGTCGTACAGCAGGTTGTTGAGCAGGATCTGCCCCGGGAGCATCGGCAGGAAGGAGAGGAACGCGCTCGCGGCTGCGGCGGAGAACATGTTGCCGAAGTTGCTGCTCGTGCCCATGAGCAGGTACTTGATGGTGTTCGCGAAGATGCGCCGCCCACCCATCACACCGTCCGCGAGCACGCCCAGGTCCTTCTCGAGGAGCACGACGTCGGCGGCGTCCTTCGCGACGTCCGTCGCCGAGTCCACGGAGATCCCGACGTCGGCCCGGTTGAGCGCGAGCGCGTCGTTGACGCCGTCCCCGAGGAACCCCACCGAATGCGTGCGGCGCAGGACCTTGACGATGCGGGCCTTCTGCTCGGGCGAGACCCGCGCGAAGGTCCGGGCGCCCGCGGCGGCGGCCGCGAGCGCGTCGTCGTCCATCGCCTCGACCTGAGCCCCGGTGAGCACCGACCCGGGGGCCATCCGCAGCACGGAGGTCACGTGCTCGGCCACGAGAGCGTTGTCCCCGGTGGCGATCTTGACCTCGACTCCGAGGCCTGCGAGCCGTGCGAGCGAGGCCCGCGCGTCCACCTTCGGGCGGTCGATGAAGCTCAGGTACCCGGCGAGCGTGAGCTGGCCGGCGGCGTCGTGCGCCCGGTCCTGCCCGGAGCTCCCCGCGTCGGCGCGCTGGGCGGGTCCGCTCGCTACGGCGACCACGCGGGCACCGCGGCGGAAGAGGGCCTCGAGTGCGGCGCGGTCGTCGTCCGTGACGCCGGAGCAGGCGTCGAGAACGGCCTCGGGGGCGCCCTTGACGATCCGGGATGGCCCGTCCGGAGAGGACACGACTGTCTCCATGGTTCGCGTCTCATGGTCGAAGGGCCGCAGAGAGAGCCGCGGGTGCCCGGCGACGCGCGCGGGGAGGTCAGGGAACGCGTCCCAGAGGGCCGCGTCCACGGGATTCTGGCCAGCCCCCGAGGCGCCGGGCTCGGCCGGGTCCACCTCACAGCACAGCACCGCGAGTTCGGTGAGCCGCCGCGCGCCGTCGTCCCCGCGGAACCCTGCCGCCGGCACGGCCTCCTCGAAGCCGATCCGGCCCTCCGTGAGGGTGCCGGTCTTGTCGGTGATGAGGACGTCGAGGTTGCCGAGGTCCTCGATGGCGAGGAGCCGCTTGACGAGCACGCCCCGCTTGGAGAGCAGCCTCGACCCCGCGGCGAGCGAGGTGCTCACGACGGCGGGCAGCAGCTGCGGCGTGATGCCCACCGCGATCGCGAGCGAGAACAGGACGGATTCGAGGAAGGGCCGCTGCAGGAGCAGGTTGATGACGAGGATCCCGACGGTCAGGGACAGCCCGACCCACAGGAGCATGAGCGAGAACTGCTTGAGCCCGCGCTGGAACGAGGTCTCGGGCAGCCCCTGCGCGAGGCCGGCCGCGATGCGCCCGAACTCGGTGTGGGGACCGGTCGCGACCACGACGGCGCGGCACGAGCCCGCGTGGACCACGGTCCCCATGAGGACGCACGAGGTCAGCTCCGCGAGGTTCGTCCCCTCGGGGACGGGGTCCACGGCCTTGTCGACTGCGGCGGACTCGCCGGTCAGCACGCCCTCGTCCGCTTCGAGCCCCTCGGCTTCGAGGAGCCGGGCGTCCGCGGGGACGATGGCCCCGAGGCCCACGCGGATGACGTCGCCGGGCACGAGTTCGCGCACCGGCACCGGCCGTTCCGTGCCGCCGCGCAGCACGACGGCGGTGTGGGAGATGCGGCCATGGAGGTCCGCGGCGGTCTTCTCCGCGCGGTACTCGTTGACGAAGCCGAGGAGCGCGCTGCCGAGGAGGATGGCGAGGATGATGACCGCGTTGACCTGGTCCCCGGTGGCGAAGGACAGCGCCGCTGCGGCGACGAGGAGCCCCTGGAGGGGGCTCGCGAACTGGCGGACCAGCACGTGGAACCAGCTCACCCGGCGGGCCTCGAGGACGTTCGCCCCCTGTGCGAGGCGGCGCGCGGCCTCGGCCTCGGAGAGGCCCGAAGGGCCTGAGGCGAGGTCGACGAGGACGGCGTCGGCAGGCCGGGCAGCGGCCGCGGCAGCGGTCAGGTCTGGGCGCCCGGAGGCGACAGTCACGCTCACGGGCCACACTCTACGCGCGCAGTCCGGGCGGTCGCCGCGTCATGGAAGGTCGACCGCCGGCCGCCGGCACCGGCCGTTTCCTTTGCCGGGGTACACTCTCGCTGCAGCCCAGCCAGGAGATCACCCGTGTCCACCGCAGTACCGCGCGGCTTCCGCATGCCCAGCCCGTCCCGTCGGACGGTCCTCGCGGCCGCCCTGGGCCTCGCCGTCCCCTCCCTCGGGGCCTGCGACGCGACGCCGGACGCCGCGCTCCCCCCGGAGCCGCCGGCCATCGACGCCGACCCTCCCACGCCCAGCGCCACCGCGGCCGCCGCGCCCACGCGCCCCGCTGCGCCGTCGGCCGCAGAGATGCAGGCGCGGTTCGGCGCAGACGTCCCGCGCGAGTGGGGCCTCGAGGTCACCGGGACGGTGCTGCGCACGGGAACCCCTGGCACCGCCCTCACCTTCGACGCGTGCGGCGGGCCCCAGGGGGCGGGGATCGACTCGCAGCTCATCGCGGCGCTGCGCTCCGCCAAGGTCCCCGCGACCCTGTTCCTCAATACGCGCTGGGTGGCCGCGAACAGGGCCCTCGCGCACGAGCTGGCCGCGGACCCGCTCTTCGCGATCGGCAACCACGGGTCGCGGCACCTGCCCCTCTCGGTGAAGGGCCGCGCGGCCTACGGCATCCCGGGCACGGCGAACATCGCCGAGGTCGTCGAGGAAGTGCGCACCAGCCGGGACGCGCTCGAGCAGGAGCTCCAGCGCGACATCCCGTGGTTCCGGGCCGGGACGGCGCACATGGATGACGTCGCCGTGCGGATCTGCCGCTCCCTCGGGAACATCCCGGTGAACTTCAGCGTCAACGCCGACGCCGGCGCGACCTTCACGGCGGTTCAGGTCGCCACCCAGCTCGCGGGGCTCAAGGCAGGCGACATAGCCATCGGCCATATGAACCGCCCTGGCTCGGGGACGGCCGCCGGCTTCGGGAAGTCCCTGCCAGCCCTCGTGGCGCGCGGCCTCCGGTTCGAGACGCTCGCCGCGCTGAAGACGGCCTGACGGCAGGGACATGACCTCTCGACGCAGGGACATGACCCCGCAACGGGGTCAGGGGTAGAGCGTCCCGAGGTACTCGCCCCACGCCTGGGCGTGCTGCTCGGCCCGGGCCGAGCGCGCGGCGTCGGACGCGGTGCCGAGCGAGAAGTCGTGGACCGTGAGGCCCAGACGGTCGCCGAAGAGGTTGCGGCCGAAGACGCGCACCATCGCGTCGTCCATGCGCAGCCCGAGGAAGTACTCGTTCGCGTAGTCCACGGTGGCCTCGACCGGCCCGAGCCCGGGGAGGTCCAGGTCCTTCTTCTCGCCCTGGATCACGCCCGTGAGGGCGAACGCTGCGAGGAAGCGGTCGAACGCGTCGGGGGCGGTCGCCCCGTCGGGCCCCTGGACGTCCACGAATGCGACGGGGCGCCCGTCGAAGTGCGCGAGGTATTCTCCGAGCGTGTGGAGGTAGAACGCGGTGTGCCTGAGGGCGCCGTCGTACTCCTGCTCCCAGTTGTCGGTGAGCACGCTCGAGTGCACGTAGTGCAGGTGCGTCCCGTCCGGCCCGGGCGTGAGGACATGCTCGAGCTGGTTGTACCAGCCGTCGGGGCCCTCCATGCGCTGCACGAGGTGCTTCGGATAGTCCTCGGTGAGCCGTTCATGGGGGTACAGGTCCTGGAGGGGGAACATCCAGGCGGCGGTGTCCCCGGTGACGGCCTTCCAGATCTGCTCGGGCGAGGCGCTGAGCACCACGTCCTGCACGATCTCGAAGGGATGCTGCTCGGTCATGGCTGCACTTCCTTGGCTGGTGGGGGCTGATGGGGTTCCGCGCCGGCGGGAGGACGGTCTTCCCTGAGCGCGGGATGGAGGGCGACGACGAGGCGGTGCCGCCGCCCCCCGGGCGCCGACGGCTCGTGGTACTTCGCGGCGAGGCGCGCCACCTCGGCGCCGAGCTCGGCCGCGAACGCCGCCCGGGACGCCGCCGACGCGAAGGTGATCTCGCCGTCGACCGCGTAGGTGGACAGCTGCTGCTTCGCCGCGACAGCCCCGGCGAGCAGCCGGCCGACCTCCCGCACCATGCGGGAGGCGAGGGCCAGCAGCCAGTAGGCGCTGAAGCGGTCCCGCACGTGGGCCGGGTCCGGTTGGACCACCGAGAGCGCGGCGGGCGAGATGACGTACGACGCGGCAGTCGCCTGGAGCACGCGCTCCATGACGTTGCCCTTGCGCCGCTCCTCCACGAGGGCCACGAGCCCGTGCTCCTCGAGGGAGCGCAGGTGGTAGTTCACCTTCTGCCGCGGCAGGCCCACCTTCGCCGCGAGTCCGGCGGCCGACGACGGCGAGGCCAGCTCCCGCAGGAGCCTCGCCCTCAGGGGGTCCAGACTGGCCGCCGCTGCGGCAGCGTCCTCGATCACCACGATGTCCTGCACCTTTCCAGCGTGTAACCGACAATAAATTTTGTCAAGGAAAATCTTTCCGCCCCCACGTGCCGGTCGGCCCGGCGTACCCTTGGATCAGCTACCGGCTGGGAGGCAGCAGCCCCTCGGGGCCCAGACCAGTCAAGGAGCACCCATGTCGACGACACCACTCCCCTCGGCGCCCGCCCCGCTCGGGAGCCTCCCCGGCGATGCGTCCGCAGGCCTCGCCGCCTACACCGCCGCGGGGCTGGGCGCGGTCGCCGCCGCCGCCCTCGGAGTGATGTACGGGATGGAGGTCCCGCGCGGCGGCCCCTACGTCTTCGGTGCCGTGAACGACTTCACCGGCGGCCTCTTCTTCGCCGCCTCGATCCCCGCCATCGTCCAGATCCACCGACGCCTCACCCCCGGGCCATGGAGCCGGGCCGCTCTCGGCGCAACGGTGACCGCGTCCGCAGGGGCTGCGGCGAGCGGAGTCCTGCTGTCCCTCGGCCTGATCGGCTTCGCCCCGTCGACGGTGGTCTCGGTCGCCGGCATCTTCACCCAGGCCGCGTGGACGATGGTCGCGAACCACAGGCTGGCCGGCCGGCCGCCGTACCCGCGGCGTCTGGCACTGGCAGGCCGGGCGGTCGGGGCCGGCATGCTCGTGGCCGTGCCCGTGGTCGGGGCGGGCCTAGCGGCGTCCGACGCCCCGGCCCTGCAGACGGCCCTGTTCGCCCTGGGTGGGGCGGTCGGAGGTGCCGCGTACCTCGCGTGGCCCGTCTGGCTGGCGTTCGCGGGGAGGAGGCTCACGGGCGCCGCGGCGCACAGGCGCCCTGCCAGGGGAGCCGCCGCCACGCCTGCCTGAGGCCCCGACACGCACGGCACTAAGTCCCTAGCCGCCCTCCCCCACGTAGCCCAGAATGGATCATCCGAGGACATCCGATCAGGGAGGAGCACTCGTGCACCACGAGACAGCGAGTGGGAGTGCCGCCGCGAAACCGCTCACAGTCTTCATCCTCGACGACCACGAACTGGTCCGCCGTGGCCTCCAGGAGCTTCTGGAGGGCGAGGGATTCGAGGTGGTCGGCACCTCCGCGACAGCGGCCGAGGCCACTCGCCGCATCCCGGCGCTGCACCCGGACGTGTCGGTGCTCGACGTCCGCCTCCCCGACGGGACCGGGATCGAGGTCTGCCGGGACGTGCACACCGTCGACCCCACCCTCTCGTGCGTCATGCTCACGAGCTACGACGACGAGCAGTCGCTCCGCGGGGCGATCCTGGCCGGGGCCAACGGCTACGTCCTCAAGGAGATCCGCGGCACGGAGCTCGTCACCGCCCTCCGGCGCGCCGCCCGGGGAGAGTCCCTCTTCGAGCCCGCGGTGAAGGAGAAGGCCCTCGCGGGCCTGTCCACCATCGAGAAGCCGACCGACCCCCGGCTGGACCTGCTGAGCCCGCAGGAACGCCGGGTCCTGGAGCTCATCGGGCAGGGCATGACGAACCGGGAGATCGGCGAGCACCTCTTCCTGGCCGAGAAGACGGTCAAGAACTACGTGTCATCGCTGCTGGCCAAGCTCGGATACGAGCGCCGCACCCAGGCCGCGCTGTTCATCGCCCGCAACCGCTCGGGGAGCTAGCCCGAGAGGGGCACTGCCCAGCGGAGGCGGGTCCCGCCGTCGTCCGAGGGACCGACCTCGCAGGTCCCCCCGAGCGCCTCCGCGCGCTGCTCGACATTCTTCAGCCCGCTCCGGCGCGTCACCTCGCCCAGCCCGTCGCCGTCGTCGGCCACCACGAGCTCGAACCGCCCGCCGGCCACCGCGGCGCTGACCCACAGCGAGTCCGCGTTCGCGTGCCGCACCACGTTGGAGACGCCTTCCGTGAGCACCGCGAGCGCCTGGTCGGCGACCTCCGCGGGCACGGCCGTATCGATGGGCCCGTAGAGCTCGACCTTCGGCGCCGTGGGGAAGGAACCCGTGCCGTCCTGGACCACCTGGACGAGCCGCGCGCTCAGACTGTCCTTGCGCCGGGCCTCGTTGAGCGAGTAGATCGTGGTGCGAACCGCCGCGATCGTCTCGTCGAGCTCGGCGGTGATCGAGTCGATCTTCTCGTGCGCCGAGCCGACGGGCATGAAGCGCCTCAGGCCCTGGAGGCTCAGCCCGGCGGCGAAGAGCCGCTGGATGACCACGTCGTGGAGGTCCCTGGCGATCCGGTCCCGGTCGGTGAAGACGAGCAGCTCCTCGCGGAGCTTGTGCGAGCGGGCCACCTGCAGGGCCAGGGACGTGTACGCGCAGTAGACGGAGGCCATCTCGACGTCGGCGGCCGGGAAGGGCGGCGCGTCGGCGGCCCTGCCCAGGACCATCGCAGCGACGTCCTGGCTCCCCGGCACCACGAGGACCTGCCGGATGCCGCTGTCGGCGACCCCGAACACTCCCTGCCCCTCGGACAGGATCGGCCTGCCGTTCGCGAGGGCCTCCGCGGCGAGCGCGACCGCGCCCGCCCGGGCCACGTCGCCGAAGGCAGCGGACGCCGGGCCCGCCACGACCGCCCACTCGACCTCCGCGCCCTCGCGCCACGGGCGGGCGATGGCCACGAGAGCCGAGTCGGACAGCTCGAGCGCCTGCTCGGCGACGAGGTCCAGGCCCGCCCGCGGATCGACCATCCCCAGCACCTCGCCGGCCACGTCCATGCTCGCCTCGCGCCACCGCTGCCGCCGCTCCGTATCGGCGAAGAGCCGCGCGTTCTCGATGGCCACGCCGGCCGCGGCGGCGAGCGCCACGACGAGGTCCTCGTCCTCGGCGTTGAAGTCCTCCCCGTCGGCCTTCTCGGTCAGGTAGAGGTTGCCGAACACCTCATCGCGCACGCGGATGGGCACGCCCAGGAAGGTCCTCATGGGCGGGTGGTGGAGCGGGAAGCCGTACGAATCCGAGTGGGTTCCGAGGTCGTGGAGCCGGATGGGGTGGGGCTCGTGGATCAGGAGCCCCAGGACGCCGTGCCCGGTGGGACGGGGTCCGATCCTCTCGACCGTCTCCGGATCCATGCCGACGGTCACGAAGTGGCTCAGCGACGTCCCATCCGGGGCGAGGACCCCGAGGGCCGCGTACCTCGCCCCGACCAGCTCCCGGGCGGAGTTCACCACCCGGTCCAGGACCGCCTCGAGGGTGAGGTCCTCAGCGATGGACACGACGGCCGAGAGCAGGCCGCGCATGCGCTCCTGCGTCTCGAGCAGTTCGTGGGCCCGCGACACGAACTGCGTGAGCAGGTCCTCGATCCTGCTCGCAGCGGTCGCCGGGAAGATCGACCCCGGCTCACCGTCAGCAGCTGTGTCCACGATGCCTCCCACGTCTCAGTATGCCTACGCCGGCACCCTCCAACCACTCTCAAACACACATGTTTGCTCTTTCAAGCGAACACTCCGGGGACCAAAGACTCTCCCGCTGTTCCTCAGGGGCCGAAAGGATGGGTTAGGTGGGCAGGATCACTGCCGAGTGCGCTCCTGCCCCGTCACGGATCAGGAGGCCCCCATGTCGCATTCCCGTCAGGCACTCGTTGTGCACCCCGCTGCGCCGGACATGGAGGAGTCCCACCGCACGGCCCTGAGCGAGTGCATCGACGCGGCGCTCACGTGCGCCCAGGCGTGCACCACGGGAGCCGACGCGTGCCTTGAGGAGCCGGAGGTCGCCGCCCTGCGCCAGGCAATGCGGGCGCAGCAGAACTGCGCGGCGATCTGTTCGGCGAGCGCACAGATCCTCTCACGCTTCGGTTCCGACTTCGGTCCCACCCCCGCCTCGGTCCTGCGCGCGCTCGATGACCTCAGCACCCTGTGCGAGGACGCCTGCCGCGTCCATGCCGGTGCCTACCCGCACTGCCGCGTCACCGCCGAGGCGTGCGCACGGGTGCGGGCCGCCATCGTCGCCCTCTTCGCGGCGGTCTGAGCGCGATGAGCGCCCCGGCCCGCCCCGAGACGGAACTGGTCCTCGACTTCGAGGACGTCGGCATCGGCGATGTCCCCCGCGTAGGCGGGAAGAACGCCTCGCTCGGCGAGCTGACCCGCCACCTGCTGGCCGCGGGGGTCGCCGTCCCCGAGGGCTTCGCGACGACCTCGCCCGCCTACCGCCTGTACGTCGAGGCCAACGGGATCGGGGGCTCGCTCTCGACCCTCCTCGCCGCCTTCCGGGCGGGCCAGGCGAGCCTGTCGCAGACCGGCTCGGCCGTCCGCGAGCTCTTCCTCTCGGGTTCCTTCCCCGAGCGGCTCACGACGGCGATCACCTCCTCCTACCGCCGGCTCGCCGAACGCCTCGGCCAGGACGCGCCCGCGGTGGCCGTGCGCAGCAGCGCGACGGCCGAGGACCTGCCCGAGGCGAGCTTCGCGGGGCAGCAGGAGACCTTCCTGAACGTCACCGGCGAGCGGGCGCTGCTCGACGCGTGCCGACGCTGCTTCGCCTCCCTCTTCACCGACCGGGCCATCAGCTACCGGGAGCTCCGGGGGATCGACCACCTCGACGTCGCCCTCTCCATCGGCGTCCAGCGCATGGTGCGCTCGGATCTGGCCGGCTCCGGGGTGATGTTCACCCTGGACACCGAGTCCGGGTTCCCCCGGGTGGTGGAGATCAGCGCCGCGTGGGGGCTCGGCGAGACGGTCGTGCAGGGGTCGGTGAACCCGGACGCGTACGAGGTGTTCTCTCCCCTGCTCGCCGAGCCGGGGCTGCGGCCCATCATCGGCAAGGCGGCAGGGGCGAAGGAGCGCAAACTCGTCTTCGCGCGCAGCGGCTCGGGGACGCGCCTGCTGCAGACGTCCCGCCGGGAACGCGAATCCTTCGTGCTCGACGACGACGAGATCCTCACGCTCGCCCGCTGGGCCGTCGCCGTGCAGGAGCACTACGGGCGGCCGATGGACATGGAGTGGGCCAAGGACGGCCTGACCGGCGAGCTGTTCATGGTCCAGGCGCGCCCAGAGACCGTCCAGGCACGCCGCAGCGCCTCGGCCTTCCAGATCCACCACCTCACTGGCATGGGTCCGGTCCTGGCCCGCGGCGCGGCCATCGGGGACGCCATCGCCTCCGGCGAGGCATGCGTCATCTCCGACCCCTCCGAGATCGGGTCCTTCCGGGACGGCGCCGTCCTGGTCACGACCATGACCGACCCCGATTGGGTGCCCATCATGAAGCGCGCCTCCGGAATCGTCACGGACCACGGTGGCCCCACGAGCCACGCGGCGATCGTGAGCCGCGAACTCGGCGTGCCCGCCGTCGTGGGCACGGTCCACGGCACGGCGGCGATCACCGACGGCGAGCCCGTCACCGTCTCCTGCGCGCAGGGCGCCGAGGGGCTCGTCCTCGGCGGGCTCATCCCGTTCACCGTCGAGGAAGCGGACACGGGGGCCCTGCCCGAGACGCGGACCCGGATCATGGTGAACCTCGCGGACCCCTCAGCCGCATTCCGCTGGTGGCGCCTGCCCGCCGCCGGCGTGGGGCTCGCGCGGATGGAGTTCATCATCAGCAACCTCATCCGCGTGCACCCGATGGCGCTCGTCCACCCGGAGCGCGTCGCCGATCCGGCCGACCGCGAGGCCATCGCCGAGCTCACGCGGGGCTACGCCGACCCGACCGAGTACTTCGTGGACCGGCTCGCGACGGGCATCGCGAAGATCGCCGCGCCGTTCCATCCCGGGCCGGCGATCGTGCGCCTGAGCGACTTCAAGACCAACGAGTACGCGAACCTGCTCGGCGGCGCGGCGTTCGAGGAAGCCGAGGAGAACCCCATGCTCGGGTTCCGCGGCGCCTCGCGCTACCACGACGACCGATACCGGGAGGGCTTCGCCCTCGAGTGCCGGGCGCTGAAGAAGGCGCGCGAGGAGCTCGGGTTCGCGAACGTCGTCGTGATGGTGCCGTTCTGCCGGACGCCGGCGGAGGCGGACGCCGTCCTCGCCGCGATGGCAGAGCATGGGCTCGCCCGGGGGGAGAAGGGGCTCAAGGTGTACATGATGTGCGAGATCCCCTCCAACGTGGTGCTGGCCGAGCAGTTCGCCGAGCGCTTCGACGGGTTCTCGATCGGGTCCAACGACCTCACACAGCTCGTGCTGGGCGTGGACCGGGACTCGGAGCGGCTGGCGGCGCTCTTCGACGAGCGCGAGGAGGCGGTGACGGTCATGATCGCCGAAGCCATCCGCAAGGCGCACGCCTCCGGCATCCCCATCGGCATCTGCGGTCAGGGTCCGAGCAACCACCCCGACTTCGCGGAGTTCCTCGTGGGCGAGCGCATCGACTCGATCTCCCTCAACCCCGACAGCTTCCTGAGGACCGTGCCCATCATCGCCGCGGCGGAGGGCGGGGCCGAAGGAGACGAGGGCGGCGCGCACCACCCCTGAGGGAGGGCCAGCAGAGGCCAGCGCCGCCAGGAGGGGAGCCCGGTGTCAGATGGGGGATCTGGCTCCCCTTCCCTCTCGGGTACGCCAAACGCACCCCCACACCCGTCTCGGGTACGCCAAACGCACCCCCACACCATCTCGGGTACGCACGACGGCGGGTGCCCCGCAGCGGCGCCCGGCCCGCCGGCGTCGTGCGTGCGGGTGCCGCAGGCAGGGCCCGGGGGTCTGAGGCAGCTGCCCCGCGTACCCGGAACGCCCCACACCAGATTTTGGCGCACCCGAGACGTCGGGCGGCGACTCTTGGCGTACCCGAGAACGCGGGAGGGGGACTTGTCTGTACCTGAGACAAGTCCCCCTCCAGCGGCTGTTGCCCTGGCGTCAGCCCCGCGTGACCTGGATCTTGGACGGCGGCGGGGTCGGCGGCTGGGACGGGACAGGCACCCTTACCTCGAGGACGCCGTCCTTGTACGAGGCGGTGACGTCGTCGGCCGTCGCGCCCTCCGGCAGGGGCAAGGTCCGTGAGAACGAGCCGTAGCGGAATTCGGAGCGGTAGGAGTCCTTCTCCTTCTGCTCGGACCTCTCCTCCCGGAACGCGCGGATGTGGAGTGCGCCGTCCCTGATGCTCACGTCGACGTCCTTCTCCGGGTCGATCCCGGGGAGCTCGGCCCGGACCACGAGCGAGTCGCCGTCGCGGACCTCCTCGACCTTGATGCCACCAGCCTGGGCGGCATCGCCCTCGAAGAGCCTCTCGATCAGCTCGAACGGCGTCCTGC
This sequence comes from Sinomonas flava, assembly GCF_039531875.1. Lineage (NCBI taxonomy): Bacteria > Bacillati > Actinomycetota > Actinomycetes > Micrococcales > Micrococcaceae > Sinomonas > Sinomonas flava. The sequence continues at coordinate 152,825 of NZ_BAAAQW010000012.1, forward strand.
GATTGTCGAACCACCTGGCCAGCTCTGACATTGCGTTTCCCCTTTCTCGCGGCGGGCCCGGTCGGTCCGCCCCTTCCAGCATGCCGCGCACCGCTGGCCGAGGTGAAGGCCCTTGGTCCCCGCGCCGCGGAAGGCATCCGGAGCGGCCCCGCCGCACCTAGCCCGTGTTGCGCAGGCCCGCTGCGACCCCGTTGATCGTGATCAGGAGGGCCCGCTGGAGCTTGTCCGCGGCCTCGCCGTCGGGAACACCCCTGCCCCGGACGTCCCTGCCCCTCGCGCCCGAGCGGATGCGGCGCAGCAGCTCGACCTGGAGGTAGCTGATCGGGTCGAGATACTGGTCGCGGATCTCGAGGGTCCGCTTGAGGGTCGGCGCCGTGTCGAGCAGCTCAGTCTCCCGCGCGAGCCGGCGGACCTCCGCCACGGTGAGCTCGTATTCGGCCCGGATCGCGTCGAAGAACCGGTGCAGCGTCGCCGGGACGAGGGTCGAGACGTAGTGGGACGCGATCTCGAGGTCGGTCTTGGCCAGTGTCATCTCGACGTTCGAGATCACCGAGCGGAAGATCGGCCAGCGCTCGAACATCTCCCGCAGCTCGCTGCCCTTCCCGGCCTCCCGCGCGGCCCGCAGCCCTGAGCCGACACCGAACCAGCCCGGGACGATCTGCCTCGACTGCGTCCACCCGAACACCCAGGTGATGGCCCGCATCCCCTCGAGCCCGGGCAGCCCGTCCGACGCCGTGTCGGAGTCGGGCCGGCGGGCGGGCCGCGAGCCGATGTTGAGCTGCTCGAGGAGTTCGACCGGCGTCGAGGCCATGAAGTAGGCCGGAAGGTCGGGGTCGTCGATCAGGGTCCGGTAGCGCGCGAACGCCGCCTCGGAGACGAGGTCCATGAGGGCGCTGAACCGCTCGCGGTCCCCGAGGGCGGTGTGCGGGTCCCGGTGGAGCGCGGTGGCGCGCATGACGGCGGCGAGGGAGAGCGCGAGGTTGTCGCGTGCGAGCCCGGGCAGGGAGTACTTGTCGCTGATCACCTCGCCCTGCTCGGTGAACTTGATCTCCCCCTCGAGCACGCCGTTGGGCTGGGCCATGATCGCCTCGTGGGTCGGGCCGCCGCCCCGGCCCACGGAGCCGCCGCGCCCGTGGAAGAGCCGCAGCCGCACCCCGTGCCGGGCCGCCACGTCGCGCAGGGCCCGCTGCGCCTTGTGGATCTCCCACTGGCTCGTGAACACGCCGGACTCCATGTTCGAGTCCGAGTACCCGAGCATGACCTCCTGGAGGTCCCCCCGCAGCCGGACGAGCTCCCGGTACGCCGGGTCAGCGAGGAGGGCGTCCACGATCTGGGCGGCCTCGCGCAGCTCGTCGAGCGTCTCCAGCAGCGGCGCGAACCCGATGTGCGCGTACGGCTCCTCCCCGAAGATGCGCACGAGCCCGGCCTCCCGCGCCAGGAGCGCGGCTGCCAGGACGTCGTCCGGGCCTCGGGTCACGGACACGATGTAGGTCTCGATGACGTCCGGCCCCAGACGCCTCCGCGCCTGCCTGATCACCCGCATTGTCTCGTAGACCCGGCCCGCGTGGCCGGGGAGCATCACGGGGTGCCCGGTGAGCGGGCGCCGCGAGGCCAGCTCCCGGCTCAGGACGCGCCGGCGCTCCTCGCGCGGGAGCTGGAGGTACGGGCGCGGCAGCTCGGCCAGGGGATCGAGCAGCAGCCCCACGGCCTCGTGGTGGTAGTCGGCGTGCTCGCGGATGTCCAGGGTCGCGAGGTGGAGCCCGCACGAGGCGAGCACACGGCGGGCGCTGCCCAGCACGCCGTCGGCCGCGAGCGGCGAGTGGGCACGCAGCGAACGCTCGATCACGTCGAAGTCGGCCGCGAGCTGCTCGGTGTTGACGTAGTCGCGGCCGGGCTCGTGCGCGGAGCCCGAGGCGACGCGCCGGCCCGTGTTGAGCAGCTTGGCCTTGATGCACGTGAGCTTGAGCCGGTAGGGCTCGTGCGCGTTGAGCTCGAGGACGCGCGGGTCCAGCGACGGCAGCCGGGCCAGGTCGGCCCGGATCGACTCCTCGAGCTCCGGTCCTACTGAGGTGAGGTCGGTGGAGTTGGACAGCGAGCTGATGAGCTCGTCGACGATCCCGACCGCGATCCGGACCGCCGTCTGGTTCTGCAGCCCCAGGATCTCCCGCGTCACGTCCGGGGTGACGTTGGGGTTGCCGTCCCGGTCGCCGCCGATCCAGGAGCCGAACCGCAGGGTCGCCCGGCCCGGAGGGAGGATGACGCCGTGCTCGGCAAGGAGGTCGGCGAGGTCGTCGAGGACCTCGGGCAGGGCGCGGGCGAAGATCTCGCCCAGGTAGTAGACGGCGTTGCGCGCCTCATCCAAGGGCGCCGGGCTGACCAGGCGCACCTCGTCGGTCTGCCACATCTGGTCGATGATCTCCGCGAGATGGCGGTCCTGACGGCGCCGCAGGGCGGTTCCCTCCTCGGAGGGAACCTCGAGGATCCGGTCGATCGCGCGCAGCTTGTCCAAGACGGATCGGCGGGTCGCCTCCGTCGGGTGCGCCGTGAAGACGGGGCGCACGTCGAGGGAGTCGACAGTCCGCTGCAGGGCCTCCGCCCCGCCCTGGGCCGCGATGTCGCGGACAGCGGCGGCCAGCCACCCGGCGTCGTCCGCGACGTCCCTGAGCTCGCGCACCCGGTGCAGCTGCTCCGCGGCGTTGGCCAGGTGGAAGTAGAACGCGAAGGCGCGGACCAGCTCGGTCGCCTCGTCGAGCGGCAGGGAGGCGAGGAGCTCGCGGACCTGGGCGGCGACGTCGGCCGCGTTCCACGGCCCGAGCGCCCCCGCGCCGCCCCGCGCGGCCTCCTTGGACTCCTTGGTCAGGAGGCGCACCTCCTCCACGAGCCGCAGGAGCCCGGGGCCGTGCTGGCGCACGAGCGATTCGCCCAGCAGCGTCGAGACGCGGCGGACGTCGGCTCGGAGCTCGGCCGCCGGCTCCGCGGCGGGGGCTGTGTCTGCCGCGGAGGCGGCGTCAAGGGCATCGGCGGGCGCGGGCATGGCACTCCAGAAGCTAGGGTTCCAGCGCGAGGATACCCTTGAATGGTGATGAAATCCCCCCTGCCCGTGCGCGACGGCGTCAACGCCACCCGGCTGCGCCTGCCTGCCGAGGGGCCGTGGGAGACCGCGCTGGACTACATGCTCCACCGGTGGGGCCACATCGACCCCGAGGGCATCCTCGAGAGGTTCGACGGCGGCGAGATCGTCGGGATGGACGGCTCGCCGCTGCACCGGGGCACCCCGCTCGAGGAGCACACGTTCATCTGGTACTACCGCACCCTCCCCGCCGAGGAGCGCCTCCCGGTGGAGATCTCGGTGCTCCACCGGGACGAGCACGTGCTCGTCGCGGACAAGCCCCACTTCCTGCCGACCACCCCGGGCGGGACGTACATCCAGGAGTCCGCGCTCGTGCGGCTGCGGAACCAGCTCGGGCTGCCGGACCTCATCCCCATGCACCGCCTCGACCGCATGACCGCCGGGGTGCTGCTGTTCTCCGTGAACCCCGAGACGCGCGGGAAGTACCAGGTGCTGTTCGAGCGGCGCGCCGTGCGCAAGGAGTACGAGTGCGTCTCCGCGTTGGATCCTTCTGGGTTGGATCCTTCCGGGCTGGCCCTTTCAGGCGGTGCGCACGACGCCGCGTGGGCGGCCGAGCGGTTCGCCGCGCCCGCCGTCGTGCGCAACAGGATGGTGAAGAGCCGGGACTACCTCCTGGCCTCGGTGGTGGACGGCGAGCCGAATGCCGAGACGCGCGTGACGCTCGAGCGCGTCGGCGGGCCGGACGAGTCGCCGCGGGCGCTGTTCCGGCTCGAACCGCACACGGGCAAGACGCACCAGCTGCGGGTGCACATGGCCGGCCTCGGGGTTGGGATCATGCATGACCCCTTCTACCCGGTGCTCCTGGACAAGGCGCCCGACGACTACACGCGGCCGCTGCAGCTGCTGGCCCGCGGCATCAGCTTCCGGGACCCGATCTCCGGGCACGACGTCGAGTTCCGCAGCCGGCTGGCGCTCCAGGAGGCCCCCGCCTGACCGTTGCGGGGTCCCTGGCACCGCGTTGCGGGGTCCCTGCCACCGCGTTGCGGGGTCCCTGCCACCGCGTTGCGG
>NZ_BAAAQW010000013.1:0-75287 GCF_039531875.1 Sinomonas flava
CGACTTGCATGTGTTAAGCACGCCGCCAGCGTTCATCCTGAGCCAGGATCAAACTCTCCGTCAAAAACAGAAGAACCAGCCGGCAAGGCGGGAAAACACCCAAACCGGCCAGCACAATCCAAAACTGGCATAAAAACCCGGCCACGCACACGGGGGTGCACGCAACCAGGCAATCAACACCATCAAAAAAATGGCATCAACGAACTTGGCACACTATTGAGTTCTCAAACAACAGGCCCCCCGGGTAACGCGCTCAGCCGTTCCGGCCTTGCGCCTCCCCGAAGCACGATCCATAACTCTACCGGTTTTCATCCGCGGAATCAAATCCGCGTCTTCTTCGAAAACCTGATCCGGGGCGCTGCAGGAAGGCCGGAATTCCGGCAGTCCGAGCATTTCCCGGTTGAGTTCTGGGGTTTTTCGCCTCCGCTCTGCGTTGGCGACTCGGAATACATTACCCCCCGGCTGCTGCCCTCGCAAGTCGGGCGTACCGCCCGGGCGTGTCGGCTGGCGGCGCGGCCCGCCAGCGCGACCGTCAGTCCTCGAGGACAGCCGTGGCCAGGTGCTTCTTTCCCCGGCGGACGAGGAAGTACCTGCCATGCAGGGCGTCCTCGGCGGGGATCACGGCCTCCGGATCGGTGACCTTGGTGTTGTTCACGTACGCTCCGCCTTCGCCGACGGTGCGCCGCGCCGCGGACTTGCTCTCGGCCAAGCCCGTGGCGACCAGGAGCTCGACGATCCCGAGCTGCTCGGGCGTCACGGCCGCCGTCGAGAGCTCGGCTGTCGCGGCGGAGAGCGTGCCCTCGTCGAGGACACCCAGGTCGCCGTTGCCGAACAGCGCGGCCGAGGCCGCGATGACCTTCTCGGTGGCCCCGACGCCGTGGACCAGCGAGGTGACTTCGTAGGCGAGCCGGCGCTGGGCCTCCCGGGCGAACGGGCGCTCCGCGACCGACGCCGCGAGCTCCTCGATCTGCGCACGCGTGAGGAAGGTGAACACCTTGAGCCGGTCCACGACATCGGCGTCCTGCGTGTTGAGCCAGAACTGGTAGAAGGTGTACGGCGAGCACATCGCCGGGTCGAGCCAGATGGCATTGCCCTCGCTCTTGCCGAACTTCGTCCCGTCCGAATTCGTGATGAGGGGCGTGCCCAAGGCGTGCACGGTCTTGCCCTCGACCTTGCGGATGAGCTCCGTCCCGCTCGTCAGGTTGCCCCACTGGTCTGAGCCGCCGGTTTCCAGGAGGCAGTCGTACTGGCGGAACAGCTCCAGGTAGTCCATGCCCTGGAGGATCTGGTAGCTGAACTCGGTGTAGGAGATGCCCTCGTCCGAGGAGAGCCTCGATGCCACCGCGTCCTTGCGCAGCATCGTCCCGACACGGAAGTGCTTGCCAACCTCACGCAGGAAGTCGATCGCCGAGAGCGGCGCCGTCCAGTCGAGGTTGTTGACGATCCGTGCCGCGTTGTCCCCCTCGAAGGAGAGGAAGCGGCTCACCTGCGCCTTGAGGTAGCCCACCCACTCCGCCACGGTGTCCTTGGTGTTGAGGGTGCGCTCGGCCGTGGGGCGCGGGTCGCCGATGAGCCCGGTGGAGCCTCCCACGAGGCCCAGCGGCTTGTGGCCTGCGAGCTGCAGCCTGCGCAGCACGAGCAGCTGCACGAGGTTGCCCAAGTGGAGGCTCGGAGCGGTGGGATCGAAGCCGCAGTAGTACGTGATCGGCTCACCGGCGAGGAGCTTCTCGAGCTCGGCCTCATCTGTGGAGACGTGGACGAGTCCCCTCCACTTGAGCTCCTGCCAGATGTTCGGGAAGCTCGGATCGTTCTTCTGGGAGTCGAGAATTGCTGTCTGCGGCACGGCTTCTACGGTATCAGCGCCCGTGGTCGCCCAGCGCATCCCTGCCCTGCTTCAGCGGCCCTGCTCGATGCCGGCGGGGATGGGTCCCTCGGCGATGAGCCGGAGGCGCTGGGTGGGCCGCGTCATGGCGACGTACAGGTCGCCGACCTTGCCGTGCTCGTGGTCCAGCAGCGCCGCGGGCTCGAGCACCACGACGACGTCGAACTCGAGGCCCTTCGCCTCCCGTGGGTCGATCACCACGATGTCCTGCTCGAAGCTGCCCGCGCCGCTGCCGACGCGGGCCCCGTAGGCGCCGCGCAGCGCCTCCCGCGCGGTGCCGGCGAGGCTCCCCTCCGCGATCACGGCGACCAGACCGCCGTCGGCCGCCTCGATTTCCTCCGGCAGGACGGCGAGGAGACGTTCGACGACGCCTCCCGGGCCCACGCGGTCGACGATCGGCTCCCAGCGGCCCTCCCGCACGGCCTTGGGCGCGGAGACGACGAGGCCGGCCGCGGCCGCCATCCGGGCGGCGGCCTCCGCGATCTGGGCCGGCGTGCGGTAGTTGACGGTGAGCTCCTCGAGCGTCCAGCGGTCGCCGAAGAACGGCGTGAGTGCCCGACTCCAGGAGGACGCGCCGGCAGCCGACGACGTCTGGGCGATGTCGCCCACGATGGTGAAGGACTTGAGCGGGCAGCGGCGCACGAGCAGGCGCCACTGCATGTAGGAGAGCTCCTGCGCCTCGTCCACGATGATGTGGCCGTAGGCCCAGGTGCGGTCTCCCACAGCGCGCTCAGCCGCCGTCATCCGCGCTTCGGGGCCCTGCTGGTAGTCAGCGAGGTCCTCCGCGTCGATCACTCCGTTCAGCCCGACCTCGCGGAGCGCGGCGTCCACGTTCTTCAGGGCCTGCTGCGCGTTCTCGAGGTCGCGGCGGCGCTCGGCCTCGCGCCGGGCCGCCTCGTGGCCCGTGGTCGCGTCGAGCTCCCCGAGGAGCTCTGCCGCCTCGTCCAGAAGGGGGACGTCGGCCTCGGTCCACGGCGAGTCCGCGGGCCGCCGTAGGAGGTCGCGCTCCTCCTCCGTGAGGGCCGAGCCGACCGCGTCGAGGATGCTGCGCCTGCTGAAGAGCTCCGAGACCAGCTGCTCCGGCGTCATGGGCATCCAGCACAGGTTGACGGCGACGCGCACGTCGCGGGACTGCCGGACGTCCTCGGCCAGGTAGGAGCGGTCCGCGGTGTTGCCCGCGTTGCTCGCCTCGACCTTGGACTGCAGCTGCTCCGTGAGCTCACGCAGAAGGATCTTGACGAAGGTGTTGCGGGCCTCGTTGTACGGCTTGCCCGTGGCCCGGGCCTTGTCCCGGGCCCGGCGCACCTGCCGCGGGGTGAGGAGGAGCTTGTAGCCCTCGACCTCGAGGATCCTGTCCCCCGCCGGCACACGCTGGCGGTTCGCGACCGCGGCCGCGACGAGGTCGACCATGCGCTTGCTGCCCTTGAGCGCGGCGACACGGGCATCCGCCTCGGGGACGGCCGTGATTCCCGGCATGAGCCTGCCGACGCTGGACATCACGACGCCGGTCTCGCCGAGCGACGGAAGCACCCTCTCGATGTACTTCATGAACGACGACGATGGGCCGACGAGGAGCACACCCGCGCTCTTGAGGCGCTCCCGGTGGGAGTAGAGGAGGTATGCGGCACGGTGGAGCGCGACCGCCGTCTTGCCGGTACCCGGACCGCCCTGCACCACCAGGGCCCCGGGCATGGGAGCGCGGATGATCCGGTCCTGCTCGGCCTGGATGGTGCTCACGATGTCGGCCATGCGGCCGGTGCGCTTGGAGTTCAGGGCCGCCAGGAGCGCGCCCTCGCCCTGGTGGCTGGTCGAGCCGTCGAGCATCTCGGCATCGAGCACGTCGTCCTCGATCGCCTTGACCTCCCGCCCCTGGAGGATGAGATGACGGCGGCGGCGGACGCCCTGCCGGTCGAAGGCCGTGGCCTGGTAGAAGTGGCTGGCCTCAGGGGCGCGCCAGTCGACCATGAGCCTGCGAAGGTCGTCGGTGCTCAGGCCGATGCGGCCGATGTACTGCTGCTCGCCGCCGTCGAAGTCCAGCCGGCCAAACACGAGCCGGTTCTCGACAGCGTCGAGCTGGGCGAGGCGGTCCTCGTACATCGCGGCGAACGCGTCACGCTCGGAAACATTCTGCATCGACCCGATTGCCCCGGCCTTGCGGACGGCGTCGAGCTGACCCCTCTTCTCCTCGCGCAGCTCGTCGAGCCGCGCGTAGAGGCCCCGGACGTATTCCCGTTCGTGGGACAGGTCGGCGTCGAGCATCTGTGCGTTCCCCTCATACTGAAAAGCTGGACCGTCCATTCTACAGCGATTTGGGTGAACGACGGCGAAACCTGCCCTCCAGCGGTCAGTCGACCCGCTGGAGCGAGTGCACCGGGCGGCCTGCGAGCGCGGCGCGGCCGCCGAGGGCCGGCAGTTCGAGGACGACGCCGATGCCGACCACGTGCGCCCCGCACCGCTCGACGAGCCGTGCGGCAGCCCCCACCGTGCCGCCTGTCGCGAGCACGTCGTCGAGGATCAGGACGCGGGCGCCGGGGGCGAGGTCGGTCGTGTGGATCTCGAGGGTCGCGGCCCCGTACTCGAGCGCGTACTCCTCGGCGTAGGTCTCCCGGGGCAGCTTGCCGGCCTTGCGGATCGTGAGCACTCCGGTGCCCGTCGCGTAGGCCGCCGCCGCGGCGAGGAGGAAGCCTCTGGCCTCGATGCCCGCGATGAGGTCGAAGTGGCCGACGAAGGGCTCGACGATGGCGTCGACAACGGCTCTCAGACCCTCCGCATCCGCGAACACCGGGGTGAGGTCCTTGAACGAGACCCCCGGCGCGGGATAGTCGGCGACCGTGGCGCACAGGCGGTCGAGAATGTCCTCCACAGGGTGCTCCGCGAAGGCAGCGGGGCGGGCCTCGTCGTCACTCTGCGGCGTGATGCCGGGGTGGGGTTCAGTCACGCCTCCACGTTACCCAAAGTTCATATCCACATCCGCCGCCGCGGCGTACCGGACGGGTTTCCCGGGTGCTTCAATGTCGGCATGCATCACGCGCTCACGCTCGCCGGGCACGGCGTCCGGCTGGTGCCGCTTGCGCCCCTGCACGCGGAGCACCTCTTCCGCCACGTCGACGTCCCGATGTGGTCCGGGATGGCCGCGCGCCGGCCCCAGTGCGTCGAGGACCTGGCAGAGATCTTCTCCTCGCGGCTCGAGGACCCCTCGGCTCTGCCCTTCGCCGCCTGCGATCCCGGCACCGGGGCCGTGGCGGGGACGACCGGGCTCTACGATCTCGACGTGCGGCTGGGCCGTGCCGAGGTGGGCGGGACGTTCTTCGCCCGAGAGCACTGGGGCTCCGGCATGAATCCGGCGACGAAGCTGCTCCTGCTGGGCCATGCCTTCGACGATCTAGGCCTGAGCCGGGTCGCCTTCCGGGTGGACACGCGCAACGGGCGCAGCGTGAACGCCCTGCTCAAGCTCGGAGCGGTGCACGAAGGAACCCTGCGCGCATATCGGCCAGGGCACGACGGCGCGAGGGTGGACACGGCGGTGTTCTCGGTCCTCGGAGCCGAGTGGCCGCTCGTTCGCGCCAGACTCCTGGCCCGGCTCGAGCGCCGGGACCTCACGGGCGCGGACCGTGTGGGCGCGACGGCTCCAGTCGACGCGGCCTAGCCGTCAGACGGCCGGGGTATCAGACGGCCGTGGGTGTCAGGCTTGGGGCCGTGGGCGGGGCTTCGCCGGGCGGTAGGCGGAGACACTGGGCTCGCCGGGGAGCCAGAACCGCCAGGGGTAGTCCGCCGACCCTCCGGGGCCGGCAACCCCGACCCGCGGACCGGAGAGCACCCCGGCACCACGGTGGGATGGCGGCTCGAGCCGGAACCGCCCGCCGTCGAGCGCGGCGCCGTTGTCCCCTCGGCCGATCGCGAGGGCCTGGGCGAGCCGGGCCGGGCCGCGGGCCAGATCCGCATCGCGCTTGGCGGCCGGACGTCGGGAGCGGGCGAGGTCGATGCCCTCGACGACCTCGCCGGCCCGCAGGAGGCAGCCGGAGGAGCTGCCGGCAGGGCCGCACACGACGTTCGCGCAGAAGTGCATCCCATACGTGAAGTAGACGTAGAGGTGCCCGGGCGGTCCCCACATGACCTCGTTGCGGGGCGTGCGCCCGTTGTAGGAGTGCGAGCCCGGGTCGGGATGCTCGGAGTCACGGTGCCCGCGGTACGCCTCGACCTCGGTGAGCCGGACGGAGACGGCGCCTTCCGGAGACGTGTGGGTCAGCACGGCGCCGAGAAGGTCCGGGGCCACGAGCACGGGGTCCCGGAGCAGCCACGCGGCCAGATCGTCGGGCATGCCCTACTTCGCCGACGACGCGGCCGGCCACGGGCCGATCTGCGGCAGCGGCACGGCCTCGCCCGCGTGCTCCGCGCGCACCGAGGCATGGTCGACCGGCCGGCCGGCGAGCCACGCGAGGATGTCCGCCAGACGCCCGTGGACGTCCACGGTGTCCGGGCCCGAGCCGATGAGCAGGTCCGGACGGCCCTGGGGATGCAGCGCGAAGGACATGCCCTCGGGCACGCGCGCGGCGAGGAAGCCGAGGAGATGGCCGCAGAACGCCTCGTCCCAGCCCTGCTGGCTCGCACCGGTGCCGAGATCGGTGCGATGGATGACGAGCTCGCGCCAGAGGGCGAGGCCGCCGTCCCGGACCACACCGTTGCGGTACGTGATGGGCCGGTCCCACCCCTCGGGGCCGAGGCCGCGGAACGCCTCGAGGGCGCGGTCCAGCGCGGCGCCCGTCCGCTCGCGGTGCTCCTCGGCACTCGACGCCGCGCCCGCTTCGATCTCCTTGGTGCGCCCCTCCTGGCCGCCGTCGTACAGCTCGATGAGCTCGCCCCGCTCCGCGTACTCGAGCTGGCGGGCCATCCCGCGGCACACCCCAGCCACGTGCGCGAGGACGTGCCCGCGGGTCCAGCCGGGCAGCAGGGAGTCCTCTGAGACCGAGGTGTCCGTGAGGTGCGCGAGCTCGGTGCGGATGCCCTCGGCGGCGCTCTCGATGCCTGCGAGGAGGCGCTCGTCGTCGAGGCCGGCCGGCGAGGTGGGGGCAGCAGCGGTATCCATGGGGCCAGCGTACCGCCGGCCCACGACACGCGAGCGAGCCGGGTCTATCCTGAGGCCGTGCTCGGCAGCGGCGCATCGCCCGCGCTGCCCGTGGTCCTGCCACTGGAGGCTCTGCGGGCGACCATGGCCGCCGAGGCTGGCGGGAAGGCCGCCAACCTCGGCGAGATGCTGTCCGCGGGCTTCGACGTCCCGGCCGGGTTCTGCGTCCTGGCCGCCGCCTACCGGGAAGCGCTCGGGGCGGCCGGCCAGAGCCTCGCCGAAGAGGTCGACGCGGCGGACGACGACGAGCGGCGACGCGCGCTCTCCGCCCGCCTGCGCCGCCTGCTCGCCACCGCGGACCTGTCCCCCACCACCGCTGCCGCGGTCCTGGAGGCCTACGCGGCCCTCGTGCCCGCCAGCGCCCCGTCCGCCGGTGCCCCGTCGCCGGGCAGCCGGGGTGTCCCGGTCGCCGTCCGCTCCTCGGCCACGACCGAGGACCTGCCCGGAGCCAGCTTCGCGGGCCAGCAGGAGACGTTCCTCAACGTGGTCGGCGGCGACGCCGTGCTCGACGCCGTCCGCCGCTGCTGGGCCTCGCTGTGGACAGACCGCGCCGTCGCCTACCGCCGCCGCGCGGGATTCCGGGGAGCGGAGGCGGCGCTGGCCGTCGTCGTCCAGCCGCTCGTGGACGCGGCCGTGGCCGGCGTCCTGTTCACGGCCGACCCGGTGGCAGGGACTCGGACGAGGATGGCCATCGACGCGAGCCCGGGACTCGGCGAGGCGGTGGTCTCCGGGGCGGTGGACCCCGACCACTTCGTGGCGGACGCGGCCACTGGCAGGATCATCGAGAGCCGGGTGGGCGCGAAGGCGCTGGCCGTCAGGCCCACCCCGGGCGGCGGCACCGAGCGGCTCGTGCTCGCCGGCGCAGATCCGCGGCTGTGCCTGGGCGCGCACGACGTCGAGACGCTCGTCACGCTGGGGCGTCGCCTCGAGGAGCACTTCGGCGGACCTCAGGACGCGGAATGGGCAATCTCAGCGGACGCAAAGGTCTGGCTCACCCAGACCCGTCCCATCACGACCCTGCATCCCATCCCGACGCGCACGGACCAGACGAGCGGGACGCGGGCGTGGTTCTGCTTCTCCCTCGCCCAGGGCCTCACGCGGCCGCTCACGCCGATGGGCCATGCGTGCATCCGCCTGCTGGCCTCCTCGGTAGCCCGGCAGGCGGGATTCCGCGCCACCGACCGTGAGGACGGCCCGGCCGTGGTCGCCGAGGCCGGTGGCCGGCTCTTCGTCGATGTGACGGCCGTGCTGCGCAGCCGCGCGGGCCGGCAGCTCGCACCCCGCGTGCTGGACGTCATGGAGACCCGCTCCGCCGCAGTGCTGCGGAGCCTCGCGTCCGATCCGCGCTTCCCGCTCGCCGCCCGCTCCCCCCTTGGGCTCGTACGCCGGATAGGGCCGATGGCTCTGAGGAACCGGGTGCCCGAGACACTGCTCGGCGCCGTCCTCCGTCCTGACTCCGGCCGAGCCGCTGTCCGGCGCTTCGGCGCCGGCCTCGAGGCGCGCCTGCACGTCCCGACGCCCGCGGAGCCCGCCGCGCGCCTGGCCCGCGCGCAGGAGCTCATGGCTCGCGAGGCCTTCCCCATCGTGCCGGCGACCCTGCCGGTTGCGGCCGCCGGGTTCGTGAGCCTCGGGCTCGCCGCGGCACTGCTGCGGGGCATCGCCCGGCCGGGCGAGGTCCAGGAGGTCCTGCGCGGCCTCCCGGGCAATGCCACGACGCTCATGGACGAGGAGCTCCGCGTGCTCGCCGAGCGCGTCCGCCGCGAGGCTCCCGACGCCGCCCGGGACCTTGCCGGGCGCATCGGAGAGGACCTCGCCGGACGGCTCGCCGCGGGCACGCTCCCGGAGGTTCTCGCGGACGGCATCGCCGGGTTCCTCCGGCGGTACGGGCAGCGGGCCGCGGCCGAGATCGACGTCGGTGTCCCGCGCTGGCGGGAGGACCCCGCACCCGTGCTGTCGATGGTCGCCGCACTGCTCCGGCGTGACCCGGGTACCGGCGCCCTCGCCGCTGCGGCCCGCGCCGGCCAGGACGCCGCGAGCACGCTGTCCGCCCGCGCGAAGGACCGCAGCCGGCTCCGCGGAGCCGCGGCCGAAGCGTTCCTGAAGCGGGCGCGGGCCCTCGCCGGCCTGCGGGAGGAGCCGAAGTTCCTCCTTGTCCGCGTCTTCGACGCAGTCCGCACGGAGCTGCTGGCCGTCGGACGGCACCTCGCCGACACGGGCGTCCTCCCCGACCGGGACGCCATCTTCTTCCTCACGTTCGCAGAAGCCCGCTCGGCGCTCGCACTCGCGCAGCCCTCCCGTACCGCCGGCGGGGCGGCGGACGACGGCGTGCGGCGGCTGCGCGCCGTCGTCGCCCGCCGCCGGGCCGACTACGCGCGCGAGATGCGCCGCCGCCATGTGCCGCGGGTCCTGCTCTCGGACGGGACGGAACCCGAGGCGGCGCTCGGAGCGGGGACGGCGGGAGTGCCGCAGGAACCGGGAATCCTGAGGGGCGTTCCCGCGTCCGCCGGTACGGTCGCCGCGGCGGCGCGCGTGGTCCTCGATCCGGGGAACGCGTCGCTGCTGCCCGGGGAGGTGCTCGTCGCGCCGTCGACCGATCCGGGGTGGACGCCGCTCTTCCTGACAGCAGGAGCGCTCGTCATGGAGATGGGCGGGTCGAACTCGCACGGGGCCGTCGTGGCGCGGGAGTACGGCATCCCGGCTGTCGTGGGGGTGCCGGGCGCCACCGAGCGGATCGCCACCGGGGACCGGATCGAGGTGGACGGCGGCGCCGGGACCGTGCGGCTGCCCTAGAGCCCTTCGAAGATGTCCCTCAGCATGGGCATCCCGCGCTCGCGAGGGGGCCACGCCTGGACGAAGTACTCCCGCGCGGCGATCGAGTGCCACGCATCGAGGCCCGCCGGCGGGGCCATGAGGGAGAGCTGCTGGCTGCGGTGCTCCACGACCCCGGCGACAACGCGCCCGGCGACGGTGCGGGTGTCGACCCGCATGTCGATGAGGTCGTCCGGGACGCCGCGGAAGTGGTAGACCTCCTTCGGGTCCCACGGGGGAAGGCCGAGCCGCAGCCGGGCCCGGTTCATCGTGAGCCACGAGGAGTGCTTCACGGCCCAGTGCAGGAGCCTGCGGAAGCCGGGGCCGCCGTCCGAGGCAAGTCCCAGGAACGCGGCGTCGGCGGCCTGGCCGACCGCGATGTGGTCAGGGTGTCCCGTGATGCCGTCCGGCCCGAAGGTGTAGACCACATCGGGGCGCTCCTCGGCCATGATCGCCCGGATCCGCAGGGCCAGATCGGACGGATCTGCGTCGGCGACGCGCCCGTCGTCGTACTCGAGCCACTCGTGGCGGTCCGGCTCGCGCCCGTGGGCGAGCCAGGCGCGGCGGTCCTCCTCCCGGCGGACCGAGCCGAGGGTCGACGGCGTCGCGTCCACTCCGGGAGCGATCTGGCCCGCGGCGCCGTCGGTCGCGTGGACCAGCACGAAGCGGAACGCCGGCTCGTCGCCGTGGAGGGCGATCGAGCCGGCGATCCCGTACGCGTCGTCGTCGGGATGGGCCACGACGACCATGAGCGTGCGCGACTGCACGCAATGATGATGCGCCCGGCGGATGCCCGCCGGGAAGGGTCAGCCCGCGAAGGCGCGCGCGTCGGCGAGCTGGGCCTTGAGCGCCGTGAGCTGGCGTGCGACGGCGGACGGCGCGGTGCCGCCCTGCGCGCTCCGGCTCGCGAGCGAGCCCTCGGTCGAGAGCACCGTGCGGACCTCCGGGGTGAGGGCGGGACTGATCGCCGCGTACTCCTCGTCCGTCAGGTCCCAGAGCTCGACGCCGCGCGACTCGGCCTGCTTCACGGCGGCGCCGGAGAGCTCGTGCGCCTCCCGGAACGGCACGCCCTGACGGACGAGCCACTCGGCGATGTCGGTCGCGAGGGCGAAGCCCTGCGGGGCGAGCGAGGCCATGCGCTCGGTGTTGAAGACGAGCGTGGCGACCATGCCCGAGACCGCCGGAAGCAGGAGCTCGAGGGTGTCCGCCGCATCGAAGACCGGCTCCTTGTCCTCCTGCAGGTCCCGGTTGTAGGCGAGCGGAAGCCCCTTGAGTGTCGCGAGCAGGCCGGTGAGGTCGCCGATGAGGCGCCCCGCCTTGCCGCGCGCGAGCTCGGCCACGTCCGGGTTCTTCTTCTGCGGCATGATGCTCGACCCCGTGGAGTAGGCGTCGTCGAGCGTGACGAAGGAGAACTCCTTCGTGGCCCAGAGGATGACCTCCTCGGAGATCCGCGAGAGGTCCACCCCGATCATCGCCGCGACCCACGCGAACTCGGCGAAGACGTCCCGCGAGGCGGTGCCGTCGATCGAGTTGTGCACTGCGGAGTCGAAGCCGAGGTCCGCGGCGACGGCCTCGGGGTCGAGTCCGAGCGAGGAGCCCGCGAGCGCGCCGGATCCGTACGGCGAGACCGCGGCGCGCCTGTCCCAGTCCTGCAGTCGCTGGACGTCGCGGAGCAGCGCCCAGGCGTGGGCGAGGAGGTGGTGGCTGAGCAGGACGGGCTGGGCGTGCTGGAGGTGGGTCCGGCCCGGCATCGCCGCCTCCGGGTGCGCCTCCGCCTGGGCCACGAGCGCGTCGACGGTGGCGAGGACGCCGCGGGCGACGATCCGGGCGTGGTCGCGCAGGAACATGCGCCCGAGCGTCGCGATCTGGTCGTTGCGGGAGCGCCCGGCGCGGAGCTTGCCGCCCAGGTGGGTGCCCGCACGCTCGATGAGGCCGCGCTCGAGTGAGCCGTGCACGTCCTCGTCGGACTCGGCGGCGGTGTAAGCGCCTGAGGTGACGTCCGCATCGAGCCGGTCCAGGGCGTCGAGCATCCCGGCGAGCTCGGCGTCGTCGAGCAGGCCGGCCCGGTGCAGGACCCGCGCGTGGGCGCGGGAGCCCGCGATGTCGTAGCGGGCCAGGCGCCAGTCGAAGTGCGTCGACTTGCTCAGCGCGGCGAGCGCGTCCGCCGGTCCCCCAGCGAAGCGCCCGCCCCAGAGGGCGCCCTCATTGGTGGCGGGTTTCGACTCCGCCGCTTCGCTCCGCTCCACCACTGTCTACTCGCCCGCGACGCGCTGGTCGCGGCTCGAGGCCACCTTCGAGGACATGCCCCAGATGTCGATGAAGCCCTTCGCGTTGGACTGGTCGAACGTGTCGCCCGTGTCGTAGGTGGCGAGGTTGAAGTCGTACAGCGACGTGTCCGAGCGGCGTCCGTTGACCACGGCGGTGCCGCCGTGGAGGACCATGCGGATGTCGCCGGAGACGTACTGCTGGGAGTCCTCGATGAAGGTGTCGAGGGCGCGCTTGAGCGGGGAGAACCACTGGCCGTCGTAGACGAGCTCGCTCCAGCGGCGGTCCACGCCGGCCTTGAAGCGGGCGTGCTCGCGCTCGATCGTGATGTCCTCGAGGTGCTTGTGCGCCGTGATGAGCGCCATCGCGCCGGGGGCCTCGTAGATCTCGCGGCTCTTGATGCCGACGAGGCGGTCCTCGACGACGTCGATGCGGCCCACGCCCTGGGCGCCGGCGCGGCGGTTGAGCTCCTGGATGATCTGCAGCGGGGACATCGCGACGCCGTCGAGCGCGGTGGGCGTGCCCTTCACGAAGGTGATCGTGACCTCGTCCGGGGCCGGCGGGAACTCCGGCGTCTGGGTGTAGTCGTAGATGTCCTTGGTCGGGGCGTTCCAGATGTCCTCGAGGTAGCCCGTCTCGACGGCGCGGCCCCAGACGTTCTGGTCGATCGAGTAGGGGTTCTTCTTGGTCGTGATGATCGGGAGGTGCTTCTCCTCCGCGTACGCGATGGCCTTGTCGCGGGTCAGGGCAAGGTCGCGGACCGGGGCGATGCACTTCAGGTCCGGGCCGAGGGTCTGGATGCCGACCTCGAAGCGGACCTGGTCGTTGCCCTTGCCGGTGCAGCCGTGCGCGACGGTGGACGCGCCGAACTCGCGGGCGGCCTTGACCAGGTGCTTGACGATGACCGGGCGGGAGATCGCGGAGACCAGCGGGTAGTGGCCCTGGTACAGGCCGTTGGCCTTCAGGGTCGGCATGCAGTACTCGTCCGCGAACTCATCTCGCGCGTCGGCGACGTAGGCCTCGACGGCGCCGCAGCCCAGAGCCCGCTGGCGGATCGTCTCCATGTTCTCGCCGCCCTGCCCGACGTCGACGGCGACGGCGACGACCTCGGCGCCCGTCGCGTCGGCGATCCAGCCGATCGCGACGGAGGTGTCCAGACCGCCCGAGTAGGCGAGGACGATGCGATCCTTCACGGTGTTCTCCTTAGGCACAGGTTCCCTGGAAGCAGGGCAAGCACGAATTGTTATGCATCAGTCTACATAGATATGCATGGCGCGCAATCCGCAGGGGAGACGGCACTCAGGCATTCTCCGCCGCGCGGCGCCGGGCGTACAGTGCTTGGCTCGGCCGAGCCCCTCTGGGAGGGTGGGCGCATGATGCCTTTCACGGCTGCACTGCGCGCCGAGACGGAAGCAGGCTTCGACGACGCCATCGCGAACCTCGGACAGCTGGTGGCCATCCCGGGCTCGGCGTGGGCCGCGCTCGACCCGGCCCCGCTCGAGCGCAGCGCGCAGCTCGTGGCGGAGCTGTTCGAGGGGGCTGGCTTCCGGGAAGTCGGCATCGTTCGCGAAGCCCGCCCCGACGGCGCCCCCGGCGCCCCGTCGGTCCTCGCCAGCAGGCCAGCCGCGCCCGGGCGCCCGACCGTGCTCCTCTACGCGCACCACGACGTCCAGCCGGCCGGCGATCCCCACGCCTGGCACACCCCTCCCTTCGAGGCGACCCGACGGGACGGACGGCTGTTCGGCCGCGGCGTCGCCGACAACAAGGGCGGGGTGGTCCTCCATCTGGCCGCGTACCGTGCCTTCGCCCGGGCGGCGGGGGCGGAGAACGGGCTCGGCGTCGTCGTGTTCATCGACGGAGAGGAGGAGATCGGCTCGCCGTCGCTGCCGCAGCTGCTGCGCAACCGCGGGGACCTCCTGCGCGCCGACGTCGTGGTGGTCGCCGACTCCGGCAACTGGCGCGTGGGGGTGCCCGCGCTGACCACGAGCCTCCGGGGCATCGCGACAGCGGTCATCGAGGTCCGCGTGCTCGACCACGCCCTCCATTCCGGCACGTTCGGCGGCCCCGTCCTCGACGCGCTCGCGGTCACGTCCCAGCTGGTCGCGAGCCTGTACGGACCCGACGGCAGCGTCGCCGTCGCCGGGCTGGGCGGGTGGGACTCGAGCCAGGTGGACCTGAGCGAGGACGATTACCGGGCGGACGCGGGCGTCCTCCCGGGCGTGCGGCTGGCCGGCTCCGGAAGCATCGCCTCCCGACTCTGGACGAAGCCGGCGCTGTCCGTGGTCGGCATCGACGCCCCGGGCGTGGACGTCTCCTCCGACGCCATCGTGCCTGCCGCCCGGGCGAAGATCAGCCTGCGGCTTGCCCCCGGGGACGAACCGCTGCGGGCGCTGGAGGCCGTGCGGGCCCATCTGGAGGCCCACACGCCCCTGGGCGCGCACGTCTCGCTCGTGCCCGGGAGCGCGACCAAGTCCTTCGCCGGCGACGGCGAATCGCCGGCCGCCCGCACCATGCGCCGTGCCATGGAGGAGGCGTGGGGCGTGGCCCCGGTGCTCATGGGCGTGGGCGGCTCGATCCCCGCCGCGGCCGAGCTCGCGGCGTCGTTCCCTCACGCGCAGGTGCTCATCAACGGGGCCGAGGACCCCGATTCGCGCGCCCACGGCGCCGACGAGTCCATTGACCTGGCCGACTACCGCCGCGCCATCTTCGCCGAGGCGCTGCTCCTGGCGTCATTGGAGCAGGGCGCGTGAATCGGGGCGGCGGGGAGGCGTCACCGACGGGTGAGCACGGTGTTCGAGGCGAGTCGGGTCAGCTTCTCCGGATTGCGCACGTAGTAGAGGCCCGTGGCCAGCCCCTCCTCGACGCGGACCATGAGGACGCCGTCGAGCTCGCCGCTGATGCGGAACTCGAGCGCCGGCGTCCCGTTGACCGAGGCGAGCTCGCACGTGATGCGCCCTGGGGTCTTGGCCGAGATGCCGGCGAGGAACCGGACGGCCTTCTCGGCCCCGACGATCGGCCGGAGCGCAGCCTGCTTGAGGCCTCCGCCGTCGCTGACAAGGACGACGTCGGGGGCGAGGACGCCGAGCAGGCCCTGGAGGTCGCCGGTATCGACCGCGTGCTGGAACGAGGCGAGCGTCGTGGCGACCTGGCGCGGCGACACGGTCTCCCGCGGCCGGCGCGCCTCGACGTGCTGGCGCGCGCGGGACGCAATCTGCCGGACGGCGGCCGGGCTCTTGTCGACGGCGGCCGCGATGTCGTCGTAGCCGACCTCGAAGACCTCGCGCAGGACGAAGACGGCGCGCTCAGTCGGCGAGAGCGTCTCGAGCACGAGCAGGAGGGCCATCGAGACGCTTTCGGCGAGCTCGACGTCGTCGGCCACATCCGGCGAGGTGAGCAGCGGCTCGGGGAGCCAGGGGCCGATGTAGGCCTCCCTGCGGCGCGCCATGGTCCGCAGCCGGTTGAGCGCCTGCCTCGTCACGATCCTGACCAGGTACGCGCGCTCGTCCCGGATCTGGTCGGGATCGACGGCGACCCAGCGGAGCCATGACTCCTGCAGGACATCCTCGGCGTCGGCCGCCGAGCCGAGCATCTCGTAGGCCACCGTGAACAGCAGGTTCCGCTGGTCGACGAAGGCCTGAGTGGCACGCTCGGTGCGGTGGTCGGTCATGGATCGTCCTCCTTCCCATCCACGCTACGCGGGGCGCACCGGGGCGAGGCCCTCCCGGCGCGCGGCCTCGAGGAGGTGCCGCCGCCTGCCGTCCGTGAGGAGGGCCCAGTTGACGGTTCCGGGCCGCTTGGCCTCGAAGAGCAGGCCACGGTAGGTCGACCGGCAGACGCCTTCCTTGATCGCTGCCGCTGTCCGTCCGGCGAGGAAGGCCTTCCGCGCACGGTCGTCCGTCGATGCAGCCTGGACCAGCCCCGTGCGTCGGCCGACGCTCAGGCACTGTCCGACGAAGCCCGGGGAGACGGCCTTGGGCGTCGTGCCCGCGACGCGCGCCAGCACGGCGTCGGCGGCCAGCGAGCCGAGCGGGATCGCGGCTTGGCAGCTCATCCGGTACGGGAGACCCGACGGCGAGGCCGCGTCGCCGGCGGCGATGATGCGCGGATCGTCCACGCTTGCGAGCGTCTCGTCCGTCAGGAGGCGGCCGCCGTCGGCGGTGGCCAGTCCGCTCTCTGCAGCGAGGTCCGGGACGGCGAAGCCGGCCGTCCAGATCGTGACGGTGCTGGGCACTTCGCGCCCGTCCTCGAGGCGCACGACGCCGGGACGCACCTCCGCGGCCCGGGCACCCGGGCCGTCGAACACCGTCACGCCGAGGCGGCTGAGTCGCCCCGCAAGTGCCAGGCGTGCCTCGGGGTGCAGGTACGGGCCGAGCACGCTGCCGCATACGAGAGCCACCGGGCGGCCGCCCTCGGCGAGCTCTGCGGCGGTCTCGATGCCGGTGGGGCCGCCGCCGACCAGGGCCACGGCGGCGCCGGCCGGGGCGGCGTCGAGCGCGGCACGCAGCCGCTGCGCGTCCTCGAGCGTGGCGAGGGGGTGGGCGAACTCGGCCGCGCCCGGCACGTCCGGACGCGCGCCCGCGCTGCCGACGGCGTAGACGAGGTAGTCGTAGGCGATCCTGGCGCCCGTTCCGAGCGCGACAGTGCGGCGCGGCAGGTCGATCCGGGTCGCCGTGCCGACGACGAGTCGAACGCGCGGGGCGAGGACGTCACCGAGGTCGTGGACGGCCCCGTGCGTTCCGGCGACGAGCTGGTGCAGGCGGATCCGCTCGACAAACTGCGGGCGCGGGTTGATGAGGGTCACATCCACGTCCCGGCGCTGCGTGAGGCGGTTGGCCGCCATCGTGCCGGCGTACCCGCCGCCGATCACGACGACACGGGTCTGCGTGGTGCGGGTGTCTGCGGTACTGCTGTTCTCGGCCACGGTGTTCTCCTGACGCTTCCGGATCCCGCGGGCGCGGGATTCCGGCCACAAGACACCGGACGGCCGGATTGTGTGACAACCCGGGCTGCGCCGGGCGCGGGCCTCCGCCTCGTCGGCGGCCCTACGCCCCCTGGGAGGCTAGCTCGAGGAATCGGGCAGCGACGGACTCTCCGCCCCCCGGCTCCCGGGTTACGATCATGACGGTGTCGTCGCCGGCGATGGTCCCGAGGATCGAGGGGATCACGGAGTGGTCGATCGCGAGGGCCAAGAAGTTCGCCGCACCCGGCGGGGTCCGCAGGACCACGATGTTCGCCGACGCCTCGGCGGTCACCAGCAGATCGGCGCACAGCTTCGCGAGGCGCGCGTCGAGGACTTCGGGGGCCTGGCCCATGCGTGGGCTCCGATCCCCTCCCTCGCCGCGGACCGCGTAGACCAGGCCGCCGTCGGCGCCGCGCACGCGCACGGCCCCGATCTCCACGAGGTCACGCGAGAGGGTCGCCTGGGTGACCTGCACGCCGTCGTCCGCGAGGAGGGTGGCGAGCTCCGCCTGCGAGCGCACCGAGGTCCCCGCCAGAAGCGCACGGATGCGCGCCTGGCGGGCGGCCTTGGTCTGCGGTGCGGAGCTGGGTATGGCGCTCATGTCGCTCAGGAGACCGCCGGGAGGCCCTCGACGACGGCCTGGCCCGAGTAGTGCAGGACCCACGCGAGCAGGGCCTTCTGGGCGTGCAGGCGGTTCTCGGCCTCGTCCCAGACCACGGACTGCGGACCGTCGATGACCTCGGCGGCGACCTCGTAGCCGCGGTAGGCCGGGAGGCAGTGGAGGAACACGGCGTCAGGCGCCGCCTTGGCCATCGCCGCGGCGTCCACGGAGTAGTCGCGGAACAGCTGCATCCGCTCGGCCTTCTCGGCTTCCTGGCCCATCGAGACCCACGTGTCGGTCGTGACGACGTCGGCACCCTCGAGCGCTGCGGCCGCATCCACGGTGACGAGCACCGAGCCGCCGGTCTTCGCCGCGACGTCCTCAGCCTCCGCCACGATCTCCGGCGCGGGCAGGTAGCCGTCCGGCCCGGCGATGCGCACGTGCATGCCGGCGGTTGCGCCCGCGAGGAGGTACGAGTTGGCCATGTTGTTCGCGGCGTCGCCGAGGTATGCCATGCTCAGGCCGGCGAGCCGGCCCTTGTGCTCCTTGACGGTCAGGAGGTCGGCGAGGAGCTGGCACGGGTGGTAGTCGTCGCACAGGGCGTTGACCACGGGCACGCGCGAGTGGGCGGCCATGTCCACGAGGCCCTGGTGCGCTCCCGTGCGCCACACGATCGCGGCGACCATCCTCTCGAGGACCTTGGCCGTGTCCTCGACCGACTCCTTGTGCCCGATCTGCGCCTCGCCCGGGTTGATGATGAGCGGGGTGCCGCCCATGTCGGACACGCCGGTGGCGAAGGAGACCCGCGTGCGGGTCGAGGTCTTGTCGAAGATGACGGCGACCGTCCTGCGGGCCGAGCCCTCGGCCGCGAGCGGCTGGACCGAGTAGGGGGCGGCCTTCATGCGCACGGCGAGGTCGAGGACCTCCGCCTGCTCGGCGGGGCTGAGGTCGGTGTCCTTGAGGAAGTGCCGGGTGCTGGTCACTTCGCCTCCTTCGGTGTCTGCGCGGCGGCGAGGCGTTCTGTGGCTGACGCCACCAGGCCCGGCAGCGCCGCGACGAACGTGTCGGCCTGCTCGGCCGTGAGGATGAGCGGCGGCGCGAGGCGGAGGGTCCGCGGGCCCGGCGCGTTGATGATGAAGCCCGCCTCGAGTGCCTGGTTCACGACGGCGGCGGCGAGGTTCGCGCCGTCGGGCAGCGGTGCTGTGTGCCCCGCGGGAACCGCCAGGTCGATGCCGATCAGCAGGCCGCGGCCACGGACCTCGGCGACCTCGGGCAGCGCGGCGAGGGCGGTGCGGAGCCGCTCCCCCACGGCGCGGACGTTCGCGAGGACGCCCTGCGACTCGAGCGCGTGGACCGTGGCCAGCGCGGCGGCGGTCGCGACCGGATTGCCGCCGAACGTCGTGCCGTGCTGGCCCGCGGTCAGGAGTGCGCTCACGTCGGGGCCGAACGTCACGAGGGCCCCGATGGGGAAGCCGCCGCCGAGGCCCTTGGCGAGCGTGACGGCGTCGGGCACCACGCCCGTGCCCTCGATCGCGAGCCACGCGCCCGTACGGCCGATCCCGGTCTGGACCTCGTCGACGATGAGGAGGGCGCCGGCGTCGCGGGTGATCTTCCGCGCCTCGGCGAGGTAGCCCTTGGGGAGCGGGATCACCCCGGCCTCGCCTTGGATCGGCTCGAGGAACACCGCCTGGGTGGTCTCGTCGACGGCAGCGCGGAGGGCCTCGACGTCGCCGAACGGGATGTGCACGACGCCGCCGGGCAGCGGCTCGAACGGCTCGCGGTACGCCTTCTTGGCCGTGAGGGCTAGGGCGCCCATGGTGCGGCCGTGGAACGCGCCCTCGAGGGCGATGACCTTGGTGCGCGGCCCGCCGCCCGCGTTGGTGCTGTTCCGGCGCGCGAGCTTGAACGCGGCCTCGTTCGCCTCGGTGCCCGAGTTCGCGAAGAACACCTTGGACCCAGCGGGCGCGCCGGTGATCTCCAGCAGCTTCTCCGCCAGCGCCACCTGGGTGGGGCTCGTGAAGAAGTTCGAGACGTGGCCGAGCGTGGAGAGCTGGCTCGAGATCACGCTCGTGACGAACGGGTGCGCGTGGCCGAGTGCGTTGACGGCGATGCCGCCGAGCAGGTCGAGGTACTGCTTGCCGTCGGCGTCCCACACGTAGCAGCCCTGCCCCCGGACGAGGACGCGCTGCGGGGTGCCGAAGACGCCCATGAGCGAGTCCGAGTAGCGCTGGAGCCACTCCCTGCCCGAGCTCACCTCCGGTGACTGCGCTGGAGCGGGCGTCCCGCCCAAGGATGCCCACCGAACCCCGGACGCCCGCTCCAGCTCCGTCACCTCAGCGTCGATGGTCGCCTTGTCGCTGTTGGAGTTCTCACTCATGCGTGCTGTCCTTCCCCGTCGGGCATCACCTGGGTGCCGACGCCGGCGTTCGTGAAGATCTCGAGGAGCATCGTGTGGGGGCTGCGGCCGTCGACGATCGCGGCGCGGTCCACGCCCTCCGTGACGGCCTTGAGGCAGGCGCCCATCTTGGGGATCATGCCGGACTCGAGGGAGGGGAGCATCTCGCGCAGCTCGGAGGCGGAGATCTGGGATACGAGCGAGTCCCTGTCCGGCCAGTTGCTGTAGAGGCCCTCGACGTCCGTCAGGACCACGAGGCGCGAGGCGTTGAGCGCGACGGCGACCGCGGCCGCGGCGGTGTCGGCGTTGACGTTGAGGACCTGGCCGGTCGGCTGGAACCGTTCGACGCCGTCGGGCCCGGTCTCGGCAGTGACCTCCGGGGCGACGGTGGAGACGACGGGGATACGGCCCGCGCCGAGGATGTCCAGGATGGCGCCGGGGTTGACGCCGACGACCTCGCCCACGAGCCCGAGGTCCACCTCCTCGCCGTCGACCTCCGTGCCCGTGCGGACCGCCCGGAGGAGGCCGGCGTCCTCACCCGACATGCCCACGGCGTAGGGGCCATGGGAGTTGATGAGGCCGACGAGCTCGCGGCCCACCTGGCCCGTGAGGACCATGCGGACCACGTCCATGGCCTCCGGCGTGGTGACGCGGAGGCCGCCCTTGAACTCGCTCTCGATCCCCACGCGGGCGAGCATCGCGTTGATCTGCGGGCCGCCGCCGTGCACGACCACAGGGTGGATGCCCACGTGGTGCAGGAAGACGATGTCCTCGGCGAAGGCGCGCCGCAGCTCGTCGTTGACCATCGCGTTGCCGCCGTACTTGACCACCATGGTGGTGCCGGCGAAGCGCTGGATCCAGGGCAGGGCCTCGATGAGGGTCTCGGCCTTGTCCATGGCGAGGCGGATGTTCGGGCTCGTCGTGCCGCTGCTGGTGGTCTCAGCCACGCGCGTCCCCTTTCAGCTCGAGTAGGCCGAGTTCTCGTGCACGTAGTCGTGCGTGAGGTCGTTGGTCCAGATGGTCGCCTCGGCGTCCCCGGCGGCGAGGTCGATCTCCACGAGGACTTCGCGCGGCTCGAGGTCCACGAGCGAGCGGTCCTGACCGATGCCGCCGTTCTGGCAGATCTGGACTCCGTTGATCGAGACGTTGAGCGAGTCCGGCTCGAACGCGGCGTCGGTGGTGCCGACGGCGGAGAGCACGCGGCCCCAGTTCGGGTCCTTGCCGAAGATGGCCGTCTTGAACAGGTTGGACCGGGCCACCGCCCGCGAGACGGTCTCCGCGTCGCGCTCGCTGGCCGCATTGAACGTGCGGATCGCGATATCGTGCGCGGCGCCCTCGGCGTCGCCGATGAGCTTGCGGGCCAGCTCGGCGCAGACCTGGGTGAGCCCGGCGGTGAGGGCAGCCGTGTCGGGCACCGCCCCCGAGGCGCCGGAGGCCATGAGCACCACGGTGTCGTTGGTGGACATGCAGCCGTCGGAGTCGGCGCGGTCGAACGTCACGCGGGTCGCGTCGCGCAGGGCCGCGTCGAGCACCTCGGGATGGACCTCGGCGTCGGTCGTGAGCACGACGAGCATCGTGGCGAGGCCTGGGGCGAGCATTCCGGCGCCCTTCGCGATCCCGCCGATCGTGAACTCCACGCCCTGCGTGTCGGCGCCGGTGAACACGGCCTCCTTGGGCACGGTGTCCGTCGTCATGATCGCGACCGCCGCGTCGTGGCCGCCGTCCTCGGAGAGGGCTGAGGCGAGCGAGTCGATGCCCGGGATGATCTTGTCCATGGGGAGCTGCTCGCCGATGAGGCCGGTCGAGCACACGACGACGTCGCCGGCCGAGATGCCGAGGGCGTCGGCGGTCTTCTCCGCCGTGGTGTGGGTGTTCTGGAACCCCTTCGGGCCGGTGCACGCGTTCGCGCCGCCGGAGTTCAGCACGACGGCGTCCACGCGCCCGTCCGTGACCACCTGCTTCGACCAGCGCACGGGGGCCGCGGCGACGCGGTTGGAGGTGAAGACGGCCGCGGCGTTCCTGTCGGGTCCGTCGTTGACGACGAGGGCCATGTCCGGCTTGCCGGAGGCCTTGAGGCCCGCGGTGATCCCGGCGGCCCGGAAGCCCTGGGGTGAGGTGACGGTCACGGTGCGACTCCCAGCTGTGCGAGGCCGGCGCCCTCGGGAAGGCCCAGCGCGATGTTCATGGACTGCACCGCCCCGCCGGCGGTGCCCTTCGTGAGGTTGTCGATCACGGAGCTCACGATCACGCGGCCTGCGTGCTCGTCGAACGCGAGCTGGATCGCGGCGTGGTTCGAGCCGATGACCATCTGCGTCGCGGGCCACTGGCCCTCGGGCAGGACGTGGATGAAGCTTTCGCCGGCGTAGGCGTCGTCCCACGCGGCGCGCAGCTGCCCCGCGCCGACGCCGGGCTTGACCCGGGCTGTCGCCGTCGTGAGGATGCCGCGGCTCATGGGCGCGAGGGTCGGCGTGAAGGAGACGGAGACGGGGACGCCCGCCGCATTCGAGAGGCCCTGCTCGATCTCAGGGGTGTGGCGGTGGCCCCCGCCCACTCCGTACGGGCTCATGGAGCCCATCACCTCGGACCCCAGCAGGTGCGGCTTGGTCGACTTGCCGGCGCCGGACGTGCCGGAGGCCGAGACGATCACGACGTCCTCCGGCTCGAGGAGGCCCGCGGCGAAGCCAGGGGTGAGGGCGAGCAGCGCGGAGGTCGGGTAGCAGCCCGGGACCGCGACGCGGCGTGCGCCGACGAGCTTGTCCCGCTGCTTCGCGCCGCCGCCGAGCGGGAGCTCCGGCAGGCCGTAGGGCCAGGTGCCCGCATGCTCGGAGCGGTAGAAGCGGAACCAGGCCTCGGGGTCCTCGAGGCGGTGGTCCGCCCCGGCGTCGATCACCAGGGTGCCCTCGGGCAGCGCCGCGGCCACCTCTGCCGATGCCCCGTGCGGGAGGGCGAGGAACACGACGTCGTGCCCCGCCAGGTTCTCCGCGGTCGTCTCGACGATCACCCGGTCCGCGAGCGAGAGCAGGTGCGGCTGGAGCTCGCCCAAGCGGCTGCCGGCGCTCGAGTGGGCCGTGATGGCGCCGATCTCGACGTCGGGGTGGTTGGCCAGCAGGCGGAGGACCTCTCCTCCGGCGTAGCCGCTGGCTCCGGACACTGCTGCGGTAATAGTCACCCGGCCACTGTAGGCAAGTTTATGCATGGGAGTCAATATTTATGCATTGGCAGATTGTCGGCGTCCGTAGGATGGATCCCGAGCCTAGACGCACGCCACCAGAAGGAGAGCCATGATCAACGCCATCGTCGCCGCCGCGCCCGGAGGGCCCGAGGTCCTCGCGCCTGCAGAGGTGGAGATGCCGCATCCCGGTCCCGGCCAGCTCCTCATCCGGGTCGCCGCGGCGGGCATCAACTTCATCGAGACCTACCAGCGCCAGGGCATCTACAAGATCCCGTTCCCCTTCACTCCCGGCGCCGAGGCCTCCGGCGTCGTGGCCGAGGTGGGCGAGGGTGTCGAGGGATTCGCCCACGGCGACCGGGTCGCGACCGCCGAGGGCGTCAGGACCTACGCCGAGTACGCGCTGGTCGACGCGGACAAGGCGCTCCCGATCCCCGAGGGCCTGGACCTCCTCACTGCGGCGGCCCTCCCGCTGCAGGGCATGACGGCGCACTACCTCGTGACCTCGACCTTCCGCGTCGAGTCCGGCCAGACGGCCCTCGTGCACGCGGGAGCGGGCGGCGTCGGGCTCCTCCTCATCCAGATGCTCAAGGCCCGGGGAGCGCGGGTCATCACGACGGTCTCCACCGACGCCAAGGCCGAGCTCGCCGACGGCGCGGGCGCGGACCACGTGATCCGCTACCACGAGTTCCCCGACCAGGTGCGCGAGCTGACGGGCGGCACCGGCGTCGACGTGGTGTACGACGGCGTCGGGCGGGACACGTTCGACGGATCGCTCGCGAGCCTCCGCGTCCGGGGAATGCTCGTGCTCTTCGGCGCGGCGTCGGGCCCGGTGCCCCCGGTCGACCCCCAGCGGCTCAACACGGGAGGCTCTCTCTTCCTCACCCGCCCGACCCTCGCGCACCACCTGCTCAATGCCAACGAGCGACGGTGGCGCTCCTCCGAGGTGTTCGGCGCCGCGGCCGACGGCTCGCTCAACGTGCGCGTCGGGGCCCAGTTCCCGCTGTGGGAGGCGGCCGACGCCCACCGCGCCCTCGAGGGGCGGAGCACGACCGGGAAGGTGCTGCTCGTCCCCTGATGCTGTGACGACCGCCGCCTACGAAACCGGCCCCCGTTCCCGGTCCGCGGTGCCGCGCTCTGCAACAATGGCCGGGAGATGACAGCCCCGAGCGAGCCCGAAGGCCCGGCAGTGACAGATGCTCCAGAACGCGTTGCAGAGGCCGCGCCGCGGCCCCACGCTCCCCAGCTGCCCGGCTCGGGCCGGACGCCGCCGGCGAGGACCCTCATCGACATCCTGACCGCGAGCGCGGAGGCCTTCCCCGACGCCCCGGCGATCGACGACGGCGTCCGGGCCCTCTCCTACGCCGAACTGCTCGAGGAGGTCCGTGCCACCGGCCGGACGCTCCACGCGGCAGGCCTCGGCGCCGGTGACCGCATCGGCGTGCGGATCCCGTCGGGCACCGCGGAGCTGTACATCGCGATCCTTGCCGTGCTGCTCGTGGGCGCCGCATACGTCCCCGTGGACGCCGACGACCCGGACGAGCGCGCGAAGCTCGTCTTCGGCGAGGCAGGGGTCGCGGGGATCATCCGCGGAGGCGGGTCTCTCGTGGTGGGCAGGAAGCGGCCCAAGCCGTTCCCCGCCCCACGCATGCCCCGCCCTGAGGACGACTGCTGGATCATCTTCACCTCCGGCTCGACGGGCACGCCGAAGGGCGTCGCGGTGTCCCACCGCTCCGCGGCCGCCTTCGTCGACGCCGAGGCCCGCCTCTTCCTCCGGCACGAGCCGGTCGGCCCGGAGGACAGGGTCCTGGCCGGGCTCTCCGTCGCGTTCGACGCCTCGTGCGAGGAGATGTGGCTCGCCTGGCGGCACGGGGCGTGCCTGGTCCCCGCTCCGCGGGCACTGGTGCGCACCGGCATGGACCTGGGGCCGTGGCTCGTGCAGCGCGGCATCACGGTCGTCTCCACCGTCCCCACGCTCGCGGCGCTGTGGCCTCCCGAGGCGCTCGAGAACGTGCGCCTGCTGATCTTCGGCGGGGAGGCGTGCCCGCCCGAGCTCGCCGCCCGCCTCGCGGCCGAGGGCCGCGAGGTCTGGAACACGTACGGGCCCACCGAGGCCACCGTGGTCGCGTGCGCCGCGCAGATGGACGGCGTCGGGCCCGTCCGGATCGGGCTCCCGCTCGATGGCTGGGACCTCGCAATCGTCGACGCGCACGGCGCACCGGTGCCCGAAGGCGGCGTGGGCGAGCTGATCATCGGTGGCGTCGGCCTGGCCCGCTACCTCGACCCTGCCAAGGACGCCGAGAAGTACGCCCCCATGCCGAGCCTCGGCTGGGAGCGGGCCTACCGTTCGGGAGACCTCGTCCGGTTCGAGCCCGAAGGCCTCCTCTTCCAGGGCCGCGCGGATGAGCAGGTCAAGCTCGGCGGCCGCCGCATCGAGCTCGGCGAGGTCGACGCCGCCCTCCAGTCGCTCCCCGGCATTGCCGGCGCGGCCGCGGCCGTGCGCACGACGGCGGCAGGGAACCAGATCCTCGTCGGGTACCTCGCGCCCTCCGACGGCGTGACGCCCGACCTCGCCGCGTCCCGGAGGCGCCTCGCGCGGGAGCTGCCGGCCGCGCTCGTGCCGGTGCTCGCCGTCGTCGACTCCCTCCCGACCAAGACGAGCGGCAAGGTGGACCGCAACGCGCTCCCATGGCCGCTGCCGGGTCAGGACAACGACAAGGGACCGGACCTGGAGCTGCCGGAGGATGCGGCGTGGATCGTCGAGCAGTGGGGCGCCGTGCTCGGCACGCAGGCCCCCGGCCTCGACGCGGACTTCTTCGCCCACGGCGGCGGCTCGCTCTCCGCCGCGCAGCTCGTCTCGGCGTTGCGCCGGAGGTATCCGACGGTGACCGTCGCGGACGTGTACGCGCACCCGCGGGTCGGCGCGCTCGTCGAGGCCGTCCTGGGAACGGGCGGGGCAGCGGCTGAGCCGCGGGAGCGGACCGTGCGGCCCACCTCGCGCCGGACACAGGTGGTCCAGACCCTCACGGGCATACCGCTCTTCATCCTCGTTGGCGTGAGGTGGCTCACGTACCTCGCCGCGGGCAACAACGTGCTCGCGGCGATCGGCGGGTGGTCCGCGGCGCCCACACTCTCGTGGTGGTGGGTCGCGGCCATGTGGCTCGTGTTCGTGAGCCCGTGGGGCAGGATGGCCATCTCTGTCGCGGCCGCCCGGGTCCTGCTGCGCGGGGTGGAGCCCGGCCGGTACCCGCGCTCGGGCAGCGTCCACCTGCGCCTGTGGCTTGCTGAGCAGATTTCCGACCTCGCCCAGGCCGTGAGCCTCGCGAGTGCGCCGTGGGTCCCCTACTACGCGCGGGCCCTGGGCGCGAAGATCGGCCGGGACGCCGTGCTGCACTCCGTGCCCCCGGTCACGGGCATGCTGTCTGTTGGCCCGGGTGCGTCGGTGGAGCCCGAGGTGGACCTCTCCGGCTGGTGGATCGACGGGGACTGGGTGCACATCGGCGGCATCAGCATCGGCGCCGGCGCGGCCGTGGGCGCGCGCAGCACGCTCCTGCCGGGGGCGCGCATCGGCGCAGGGGCGGTCGTGGACCCCGGCTCGGCCGTGTCGGGGAAGGTCAAGGCCGGCCTGCGCGTGGCTGGCTCACCCGCCACGCGGGTGGGGAAGGCGAAGCCGGGCTGGCCGGAGGCCCCCGTGCGCCGGTCCAGCGTGCGCGAGGGCGCGTGGATCGCCGCGTTCGCGGCGGCATCGACCCTGCTGGCCCTCATCCCGTTCGTCTCGGCCGCGGCCGCCGCGCTTGTGCTCGTCTGGGCGGCGCGGGGGCACGGTTCGCTGCATGGTGCCATCGGCCCGCTGCTCGCGGCGACGCCCCTCGCGGCGGCCGCCTGGTTCGTGCTCAACCTGGCGCTCGTCGCTGGCGTGACGCGCCTGCTCGGGCTCGGGCTGGCCGAGGGGTACCACCGCGTCCGCTCCCGGACGGGCTGGCAGGTCTGGGCCACCGAGCGTGTGCTCGATCTGGCCCGCGACGTCCTGTTCCCCATCTACGCGAGCCTCTTCACCCCGGTGTGGCTGCGGATTCTGGGGGCGACGGTCGGCAAGCACGTCGAGGCGTCGACGGTCCTCCTGCTGCCGAAGATGACCACGGTGGCCGACGGCGCGTTCCTCGCCGACGACACGATGATTGCCAGCTACGAGCTCGGAGGCGGCTGGGTGAAGATCGCCCCGGCCAAGGTCGGCAAGCGCGCGTTCCTGGGCAACTCGGGCATGACGGCGGCCGGCCGCGCCGTGCCCAAGGACGGACTCGTCGCGGTCCTCTCGGCCACACCCAAGAAGGCCAAGTCGGGCTCGTCCTGGCTGGGCAGTCCTCCCGTCCGCCTCCGCCGCACTGCCATCTCATCGGACACCGAGCGGACCTTCAACCCGGTCCCGCGCCTCAAAGTGGCCCGGGCCCTGTGGGAGCTGTGCCGCGCGGTGCCGGTCGTGCTCACGGTGGCGATCGCCGTCGTCGTGCTCGTTGCCCTCGACTGGCTCGCCTCGGCGTGGGGGTACCTGCCCGCGGCGCTGCTGGGCGGCGCCGTCATGCTTGCCGCCGGTGCGGTCGCCGCGGTGTCCGCGACGGTCGCGAAGTGGCTCTTCGTGGGGCGCATCAAGGCCGGCGAGCACCCGTTGTGGAGCTCGTTCGTGTGGCGCAACGAGGTTCAGGACACGTTCGTGGAGATGGTCGCGGCACCCTGGTTCGCGCGTGCGGCGTCCGGCACCCCGGCGCTCGTGTGGTGGCTGCGGTCCCTCGGGGCGAAGATCGGCTCGGGCACGTGGTGCGAGAGCTACTGGCTGCCCGAGGCGGACCTCGTCTCGCTCGGCCCGAGCTCCACCGTGAACCGCGGCTGCGTGGTGCAGACGCACCTGTTCCACGACCGCATCATGGCGATCGACGCCGTCGTGCTAGGCGAGGGCGCGACCCTCGGCCCGCAAGGAGTAATCCTCCCCGGGGCGGAGATCGCCGACGGCGCGACGGTTGGACCGGCGTCGCTCGTGATGCGGGGCGAGCACGTCCCGGCGGCCAGCTACTGGCGCGGCAACCCCGTGGCGCCCTGGAAGGAACCGGAGGCACCCACGCGGTGAGCCAGACGACGCACGCCCGACCCGGGAAGAAGTCGAAGGACGAGGCCCTGCCGGACCCCTACACGCCCGGCCACGGACAGGCGGGTTACGTCGTGGCGCACTACGACCTCGAGCTCGCCATCCGCCTCGCGAGCAACCGCCTGTCCGGGCGTGCGCGCCTTCGGTCCACTGCGCGGGACCGGCTCGAGACCGTCGTCCTCAGCCTCGCCGGCCTCCGCGCGACCAAGGTCCAGGTCAACGGCGCGAAGCCCGCCAAGACGTCCCAGCGCGCCGACGAGCTGCGCATCACGCCGTCAGCCCCCATTGCGAAGGGCCAGGACTTCCACCTCGAGATCCGCTACGAGGGCAACCCGGAGCCGGTGGACGGGCTCTGGGGCGAGGTCGGCTGGGAGGAACTGTCCGACGGCGTGCTCGTCTCCGGCCAGCCGGTGGGCGCTCCCACCTGGTTCCCGTGCAACGACCACCCGAGCCAGAAGTCGACCTTCCGCATCACGGCGACGGCGGACGCTGGCTACCGGGTGGTCTCGAACGGGCTCCTCGTGGGCCACCGGCGCAAGGCCAGCCGAGAGACCTGGGCCTACGAGGTCCACGAGCCCATGGCGCCCTATCTCGCGACCCTGGTCATCGGGCGCTACCAGTTCCTCGAGCTCGGGCGGGTGCGGGCGCACGGCTCCCCCGCCGTCAGCGTGTTCGCCGCCGTGCCGCCGGCGCTGCGCGGCGCGGCGCTGACGGGCCTCCGCGACCAGGTGCGCATGATCGAGCTGTTCGCCGAGCTCTTCGGGCCGTACCCGTTCCGCGACTACACCGTCGTCGTCACCGACGACCCCCTCGAGATCCCGCTCGAGGCCCAGACGCTCTCCATTGTGGGGCGCAACCACATCACGCGGTCGTGGGATTCCCAGCGGCTCCTCGCGCACGAGCTGGCCCACCAGTGGTTCGGCAACTCGGTCACCGCGCGCCGTTGGGAGGACATCTGGCTCCACGAGGGATTCGCCTGCTACGCGGAATGGCTGTGGAGCGAGCACTCCGGGCAGGGAACCGCCGCCGCGCGGGCGGCCGACGCGTGGAGGCTGCTCTCGGCGCAGAAGGAGGACATCCTCGTGGGGGCGCCCGGCGCGGAGCTCATGTTCGACGACCGGGTCTACAAGCGGGGCGCGCTGGCGCTGCATGCGGTGCGGCGCGCCGTCGGGGACGACCGGTTCTTCCGGGCGCTGGCGGCCTTCGGCTCCGAGCGGCGGCACGGCAATGCGACGACGGCGGACTTCACCGAGCTGCTCGGACGCGTCGGCGCCGGCGCACGCGGCTTCCGCGGCGAGGACCTGCTGGGGCCCTGGCTGTTCGAGCGCGCGCTCCCGCCGCTCCCCCGGTAGCCTGCGCAGCCACCCCGGCGGCCCCCCGCCCCCCTCCCTCTGGGGGTCGCCTCCTGGAGGTCACCTTCTGTGGGTCGCCTCCGGGAGGTCAGCTGCAGCGCGTCTGGGCGACGGCTGCGACGAATCCCGGCGGCAGGCCGAGAGCTGCCGAGCTGATGTCGCGCACCCGCGGGTCCTCGAGCGTCTCGATCGACTGGGGATCTCCGCGCAGCCCGCTGCCGAGGGCCTTCAGAAGGGCTTCCTTGCGCGCCCAGATCCTCGCCGCTTCCCGCGCGGGCTCTGCCGCCTTCGACGCACGACGGCGCTCGGCCGCTGAGAAGACAGCGTCCGGGATTGCGGTGCGAAAGTCGGCGACTGCGGCCACGTCGACGCCGAGACCCTGCACAAAGCCGGTGACCTCGGCGCCACACCGGGCGACCTCGGCGCCACACCGGGCGACCTCGGCGCCACACGGGGCGACCTCGGCGCCACACGGGGCGACCTCGGCGCCACACCGGGCGACCTCGGCGCCACACGGGGTGACCTCGGCGGCGAGGAGGGCCCAGCCCCCGGTGCGGGACATGCTCGCCGCGACCGGAAGGAGCCTCCCGAAACCGCGAAGCGGCAGGCGGGCGCCGCCGTCGTGCGCGGAGGCAGCGAGCACGAACCCGGGCGCGCCATGCTCCCCCCGCCCGCAGTCGGGGCAGGTGTACGCCGGGAGCACGAGCCGGGGATCGGTCCCGACGGCTTCGGCCACGAGTTCCCTGAGCGCGAGCCGCCCGGCGAGGAACTCGTGGCGCCGGACGGGCTCGAGGATCGCGGCGGCCCGCTCGATCTCCCCGGGGGTGCAGACGCCGGCGGGCAGCACCGACCCGGGCGACCCGAGCGGCACTGCCCGCAGGAGCACGGCGGCGGGAGGTGCTAGCCGCGCTGGACCGCGCCGTACCGCTCGGCGGCGAGCGCCACGGCGGCCGCGCGGGCCTCGGAGGCCTCGTCGGCGGTCAAGGTGCGGTCGCCGGCGCGGAAGCGCAGGCCGAAGGCGAGGGACTTCTTGCCTTCCTCGATGCCCTTGCCGGTGTACACGTCGAACAGGTGGACGTCCTCGAGGAGCTCACCGGCCCCCTCGCGGAGCGCACCGAGCACCTCGCCCGCCGGCAGCGCCGCGTCGACGATGAGGGCGACGTCCTGAGTCGCGACCGGGAACGTGGAGAGGTGCTTGGCCACGACGACGTCGGCCGCCGCCTCGAACAGCGCGTCGGCGTCCAGCTCCACAGCCACTGAGCGCGCCGGCATGTCCAGCTCGGCGAGCAGCTTCGGGTGCAGCTCGCCGGCGAACCCGACGACCTCGCCCGAGCGCAGGGCAAGCTGCGCCGCCCGCCCCGGGTGGAACGCCTGGTGCGATCCCTGGCCGACCACGAGCTCCACGCCGAGCACGTCGCCGGCGAGGCGCGCGACGTCGAGCGCGTCGGCCCAGTCCCACGCACGAGGCTCGGTGCCCGGCGCCTGGGGCGAGTCCTTCCCGGTCAGGACGGCCGCGACGTGCAGGGGCTGGTTCGGCAGCCCGTCGTAGAGCGCGTCGAGGACCTCATCGGCGGGACGGACGCCGAGCGGGGGAATCTCCGGCGTCCCGAGCGCGCCGTCCTCGGGCAGGAAGACCAGCCCGGCCTCGAAGACCGCGAGGTCGCGGAAGCCGCGGCCATGGTTCCGCTTCACGGTGTCGATGAGGCCCGGCAGCAGGGAGGTGCGGAGCCACCCGTGCTCCTCGCTCAGCGGGTTGGCGAGCTTCACGGCGGGGCGCGCGGCCCCGGCCTCGGCGACGCCGAACGTCTCGTTCTGCCTCCTGGAGGCGAACGGGTACGAGAGGACCTCGGTCAGCCCCGCGTCGGCGAGCGCCTGCACGAGCCGACGGCGCTGCTGCTGGGTGCGCGTGTAGCCGCGCCCGGGAGGGGCCACCGGCAGGGTCGCGGGGATCTTGTCGTAGCCGACCAGACGCGCGACCTCCTCGGAGAGGTCCTCCTTCGTCTCCAGGTCGTTGCGCCAGCTGGGCGGCGTCACGAGGAAGTCGGACCCGGACCGCTCGATGCGCGCACCGAGGTCTCCCAGCGTGCGGGTGATCAGCTCCTCGCTGAACTCCATTCCGATCCGCTCGGACGCGAAGTCCGCCGGCAGAGGAATGCGGATCGGCTCGGGCGCCGTCCCGACGTCGGTGCCCGCCTCGTCCGCGACGCCGCCGCCGAGCTCGACGAGGAGGTCGACGACGCGCTGGGCCGCCACGTGCGCGACATTCCAGTCCACGCCCCGCTCGAAGCGCTTGGACGCCTCCGAGGGCAGCTTGTGGCGCCGGCGCGAGCGGGCGATGCTCACCGTGTCGAAGTGGGCCGCCTCGACGAGGACGTTCACGGTCTCGTCGCTGCACTCGGTCGACGCACCGCCCATGACGCCGGCGATGCCGATGGGCCCCGACTCATCGGTGATGAGGAGGTCCTCGGGGTCAAGCTCGCGGACCTTGCCATCGAGGGTCTCGAGCTTCTCCCCCGGCGCGGCGCGGCGCACCGTGATGGGGCCGGTCAGCTTGTCGAGGTCGTAGTTGTGGATCGGCTGGCCGAGTTCGAACATGACGTAGTTCGAGATGTCCACGGGCAGGGAGATCGAGCGGACGCCGGCGAGGCGCAGCCGCGAGACCATCCACTGCGGCGTCGGCCGGGTGGGATCGATGCCGCGCACCGTCCGCGCGACGAAGCGGTCGCAGCCGGGCACGCCGTAGATGGGTGCCTGGTCGTCGAGCACGACGCCGTAGCCCCCCTCGAGCGCCTCAGGCGCCTTGACGAGCTCGGCCGGGTCCGTGAACTCGGTGCCGGTGGCGTGGGAGTACTCGCGGGCGATGCCGCGGATCGAGAAGCAGTAGGCCCGGTCCGGGGTCACGTTGATCTCCGCCGCCTCGTCGGTCAGGCCGAGGAGCTCCAGCGCATCGGTGCCGACCTCCGGGTCGAGCCCGATGCGCGAGAGCACGAGGATGCCGTCGTGGTCGTCGCCGATGCCGAGCTCGCGCACGGAAGCGATCATGCCCGCCGACACATGGCCGTACGTCTTGCGGGCGGCGATGTGGAAGTCGCCGGGCAGCGTCGCTCCCGGGAGGGTCACCACGACCTTGTCGCCGGGCGCGAAGTTGTGCGCACCGCACACGATGCCCTGGACGCCGGAGGGGTCAATGCCCTTGCCGGTAAGCGTCTGCTCCTGGCCCTCCGGGACCACGCGCACCTCGCACCAGTTGATCGTCTTGCCGTTGCTCTGCGGCTCCTTGACGGCGCAAAGCACCTGCCCCACGACGATGGGGCCCCGGATCGAGTCGGACGGACGGTGGACGTCCTCCTCCTCGAGCCCAACCTTCACGAGGTCCGCCATGAGGTCCTCTGCGGTCGCGTCTGCAGGGAGCTGCGTGTACTCGCGCAGCCATGAAAGGGGGATTCGCATTGAACTAGATCTCCATCCCGAAGTGCTGGCTGAAGCGGACGTCGCCCTCGATCATGTCGTGCATGTCGGCGACCTCGTTGCGGAACATGAGCGTGCGCTCGATGCCCATGCCGAAGGCGAAGCCCGAGTACTCCTCGGGGTCGATGCCCGCCGCGCGCAGCACGTTCGGGTTGACCATGCCGCATCCTCCCCATTCGATCCACTGAGGGCCGCCCTTGGCGCCCGGGTGCCAGATGTCCAGCTCCGCGCTCGGCTCCGTGAACGGGAAGTAGTTCGGGCGCAGGCGGATCTGCGCCTCGGCGCCGAACATCTGCCGGGCGAAGTGCTCGAGGGTGCCGCGCAGGTCGGCCATGGACAGGCCCTTGTCGATGGCAAGGCCCTCGAACTGGTGGAACACGGGCGTGTGCGTCGCGTCGAGCTCGTCGGTGCGGAAGACCTTGCCTGGGCACAGGACGTAGATCGGGACCTCCCGCTCGAGCATCGAGCGGACCTGCACCGGCGACGTGTGCGTGCGCAGCAGCAGGTGGGCCTCGGGCGGGTCGACGAAGAAGGTGTCCTGCATTTCCCGCGCGGGGTGGTCGGGCTTGAAGTTGAGGGCGTCGAAGTTGAACCACTCGGACTCGACCTCGGGACCTTCGGCGATCTCCCAGCCCATCCCGACGAAGATGTCGCTCACGCGGTCCTGGAGCGTCGAGAGCGGGTGACGCGCCCCGGCACGACGGCGGCGCGGAGCCGCCGTGACGTCGACGGTCTCCTCCACGAGGATGCGCGCATCGTTCTCTGCCTCGAGCACGGCCTGGCGTTCGGCGATGGCCTTGTTCACCCGTCCCCGGGCGCCGCCGACGATCTTCCCGGCGGCCGCCTTCGACTCCTTCGGGAGCGCGCCGATCGCGCGGTTCGCGAGGGCCAGCGGAGACTTCTCGCCGGTGTGGGCAATGCGCGCAGCCTTGAGCGCATCGAGGTCCTCGGCAGCCGCGACAGCGGCCAGGGCGTCCTCGACGGCGGCGCTCACAGCGGCCTCGTCGACAGGATCGGGGACACTCGTCTCGGTCACGGGAACCTCGGTATCGGCAGGTTGCGGTGTAGTCTCGGGCACCCGCCAAGTCTAGTTCACGGCTACCATGCCCCTGTGCGCCTTGGGAGCCGGGCACGGGCGGTGCTCAACACCCTGAACCTCTCGACGCCGCTGGGCCTGGCGCTCGCGGCGAGTGCGCGCACGCCGCTGCACCGTGGTCCCGACGGCCTCTTCATCGCCGAGGGCTACCGCCCCAGGCTGCCCCTCGCGGGGGCGTTCGTTGTGGGAAACGTCGTCTTCACCAGGGGCAGCGCTGGGGCGCTCATGGCTCGGCCTGCGCTTCTGGCTCACGAGTCCCGGCACGCGACCCAGTACGCGTTCTGCCTGGGCCTTCCCTTCCTGCCGCTGTACTTCGCCTCAGCGCTCTGGTCGTGGGCGCGGAGCGGGGACCCTGCGGCCCTGAACCCCTTCGAGAGGCTGGCCGGGCTCGCCGACGGCGGGTACGTCGCCGAGCGCGGTCACGAGAGAGGACGTCCATGAAGACCGGGGAGTCGATCACCATCACCGGCACCGGCGTGGTGCGGGTGGCGCCGGACACCGCGGTGCTGCGCCTTGCCGCGGAGTCCCGCTCCCCCCGGCTCGCCGAGGCGTTCGCCGAGGCCACGAGGGCGGCGCAGGCGATGGTCTCGGCAGCCCTCGCCGGAGGGGTGCACCGGGAGGACATCACCTCCAGCGCCCTCTCTGTCACGAGCGAGACGGCGTGGCAGGAGGGACGCGGCCACCAGCTGCTCGGCTACGCCGCCAACCGGGGGCTCACGCTGGCGGTCCGGGACCTGGCGGCCGCCGGAGACCTGCTCGACGCCGTCGTCGCCGCCGGCGGGGACGCGGCGAGGATCCACGGGGTATCCCTCGTCGTCTCGGACCCCTCCCCCGCGAGGACCCGGGCGCAGGAGGCCGCGTTCGAGGACGCCCGGTCGTCCGCGGAGCGGCTCGCCTCGTTCGCGCAGCGCCACCTCGGGCCCGTGGTGAGGATCGACGCCGGGGCCAGCGCGCCCGAGGGCCAGCCAGTGCCCCTGCGCCGCGTCGCGCTGGCCGCCGACGCCGGCCCCGGGCTGGAAGCGGGGCAGGCCGAGGTCGCGGCGAGCGTGACGGTGACCTGGACGCTGGACTGATCCGACGCGCCGGACGCCTTCTTGACAGGTTATCGAACATAGTTTCGAATAGACGCCATGCGATGGAACACGCAGGCGGTCTCCGAACTCCCCCTCCAGGGGACCGCCGACGAGCCGGCCCAGCCGCCCCTCCTTCCCCTGGCAGGGGCGCTGCGCACGGTCAGGACGCCGGAGTTCCACGGAATCACCTTCCACGAGGTCGCCGCGAAATCGGCGCTCAACAAGGTACCGCCGGCGTCCTCCATGCCCTTCCGCTGGACAGTCAACCCCTACCGCGGCTGCAGCCACGCGTGCGTGTACTGCTTCGCCCGCAACACCCACACGTACCTGGACCTCGACGCCGGGCTCGACTTCGACCGCCAGCTCGTGGTCAAGGTCAACGTGGGCGAGGTGCTCCGGGCCGAGGTGTCGAAGCCCTCCTGGAGCCGGGAGCACGTGGCGCTGGGGACCAACACCGACCCGTACCAGCGCGCCGAAGGGCGCTACGCCCTCATGCCCGGCATCATCCGGGCGCTCGCCGATTCGGGCACGCCGTTCTCGATCCTCACCAAGGGAACGCTGCTCGCCCGGGACATCCCGCTGCTAAAGGCCGCCAGCACCCACGTCCCGATCGGGACTAGCATCTCCCTCGCCGTCCTGGACCCCGACCTGCAGTCGGCGCTCGAGCCGGGGACGCCCTCGCCCTCGGCCCGGCTGAGGCTCATCTCCCGCCTCCGCGAGGCCGGGCTGCCCTGCGGCGTGATGGCCATGCCGATCCTGCCGTGGCTGACCGACTCGGAAGAGCACCTCGACGCCCTCATGGGGGCGCTGGCCGCCGCGGGTGCGACCGGCGTGACGGCGGGCGCCCTCCACCTGCGCCCCGGGACACGCGAGTGGTTCATCGGTTGGCTCGCCCGGAGGCACCCGCAGCTCGTGGGCCGATACCGCAGGCTCTACTCGAAGGGCGCCTACGCCCCGGCAGAGTACCGGACATGGCTCGCCGGGCGCGTCTCCGCGGCGAAGAAGCGCCACGGCTTCGGCCGCACCGAAGGGTTCGGGCATCGTGACGCAGGGGTGCGGGAGGCCGGGCAGCCGGCGGAGGCGACCGCGGCCCGTCAGGACTCCGGCCAGCAGACCCTCTTCTGAGAACCCAGGTTCCGAGCACCCAGGTTCTGAGCACTCATCGACCCGCGGTCGCCTGGCTCCGCACAGCGTCCACGATGGGAAAGTCAGCCGGGATCCACGGGAGGTCCTGGAGGGCGCGTCCCTCGAGGGAGACCCAGAGGAGCTCGTCGTGGTCCTCGAGCGGCTCGGGGACGCCGGCCGCGACCTCCGCCAACCACACGCGCATCGCGGCACGCGCGTTGAGGGGCCACCCCTGGGCGAGTGGTCCGGGGACCTCGTCCCCCAGCACGACGTCGATGCCGAGTTCCTCAGCGAGCTCGCGCCGCAGCCCGTCCTCGGGGGCTTCCCCGGGCTCGACCTTGCCGCCCGGGAACTCCCACAGGCCGGCCAGCGCGGGCGGGGCCGTCCTGCGCGCGGCCAGCAGCCGGCTGGGCCGCTCGAGCGAGTCGACGATGGCGCCTCCGACCACCTGGACGAGCGTCGCGGCGGCCGCGCCGTTCGGGGTCTCCTGCCTCTCCTCATGCATCGGGCCAGTCTAGGAGGGAATGGACCGGCGTCCCGTAGTGTTGAGGGCAGATCGAGGGCCGACGGCGTTCCTCACCGCCCCCCGCCCCGACCTATCCCAAGGACACCCCACCGTGCCCCAGCCCGATCCCGCTCTCCTCCCGCCGACGGCCGCTGCCGAGGCCCAGGCCTCCGCATCCGCGGCGCGGGCCTCCCAGACCACGGCGGCCGCGCCGCGCCACGGGTCCACCGTGCTCGCCCCGCGCCCCCTCTTCTGGGCGATGCTCGCCCTCGGCATCGGCGGCTTCGCCATCGGCACTGTCGAGTTCGCGACGATGGGGCTGCTGAAGGAGGTCGAACGCGGCCTCTCCATCAGCACGCCGGAGGCCGGCCAGCTGATCTCGGCGTATGCGCTCGGCGTCGTCGTGGGCGCGCCCGTGCTCGCAGCCGTCGGGGCGCGCCTGCCGCGCAAGGCCCTCGCGCTCGGGCTCATGGCGTTCTACGCGCTCGCCAACCTCTCCTCCTTCGCTGCCGCGGACTACGGCACGATGATGATGTCCCGTTTCGCCGCGGGCCTCCCCCACGGGGCCTACTTCGGCACCGCAGCAGTCATCGCGGCCTCGCTCGTGGCCCCGACCAAACGCGGCTGGGCAATCGCGACCGTCATGTCCGGGCTGACCATCGCGAACGTGCTCGGGGTTCCGGCGGCGACATGGCTGGGCCAGGCGTTCGGGTGGCGGCTCCTCTTCGTGGCAACAGCGGTGATCGCGCTCGCGTGTGTCGCCCTCGTGGCCCGCTTCGTCCCGTTCGAGCCCGCGCACCCGGAGGCCAGCGTCCGCCGCGAGCTGTCAGCTCTGCGCCGGGTGCAGCTCTGGCTCGCGCTCGCCGTGGGCGTGGTGGGCTTCGGCGGCTTCTTCGCGACCTACACCTACATCGCGCACACCATGACCGCGGTCGCGGGGCTCCCGGAGTCCCTGATCCCCCTCGTCGTGGCGCTGTACGGGCTCGGCATGGTCGTGGGCAACGTGGTCGGCGGGAGGCTCGCAGACCGCTCCGTCATGGGCACCATCTATTGGGCGCTCGCCTCCGTCGCGGCCGTCATGGTGGTCTACGGACTGGCAGCGTCGTGGTGGCCCACCGCGCTCCTCATGGTGTTCGTGGTGGGCGGCTCCGGGTCCATCCTCATCCCCGCGCTCCAGTCGCGGCTGCTGGACTCGGCCCCAGGTGCAGCGACGCTCGCGACGTCGCTCAGCCACTCCGCCCTGAACGTCGCCAACGCCCTCGGCGCATTCCTCGGCGGGGTCGTCATCGCGGCCGGCTGGGGATTCACCGCCCCCGCCTACGTCGGAGCGGTGCTCGCGGTGCTCGGCCTCGCGATCGCGCTCCTCAGCGGCCGCCTCGAGCGCCGCCACCCCGTCTCCTAGCGCGACGCGAGCGAGCGCGACGGCGGCAGCCCAACCCGGGCTGCCCCCGTCGCGCTTGATCCCGCCGCGGACGCCGGGTCACGGATCCGTCCGCCTCCACCGGAGACTGGAGTCCGCCGCCGATTCTCAGTGCGACCCCGTGCGGGGCACCTCCGGCTCGGCAGCGGGGGTTCCCCGGGAGGGCCGGTCCCGCTGGATGTCCGGTTCGATGTAGATCACGCGGGCTGCGGGAACGGCCTCCCGGATGCGCACCTCGGTGGCGTCGATGGCCTGGGCGATCTCGGCCCCCGATGCCCCCGGCGCGACGCTGATCTTCACGCCGACGAGGAGCTCATCCGGGCCCAAATGCATGGTGCGCAGGTGGATGATGCGGGTCCCGTCGGACCGGATGGCTCCCTCGATCTTCGCCACGTCGGTCCTCGTGGCGGCTTCGCCGAGCAGGAGCGAGCTCGTCTCGACGGCGAGGACCCCGGCGATGATGACGAGCAGGATGCCGATCATGGCGGTGCCGAGGGCGTCCCAGACCCCGTTGCCGGTGATGAGCGTGAGCGAGACACCGAAGAGTGCGAACACCAGGCCGAGGAGGGCACCGAAGTCCTCGAGCAGGATCACCGGCAGCTCGGGCTGCTTGGCGCTGCGGACGAACGAGACCCAAGACTGGTTCCCGCGGATCTGGTTGGACTCGTGGATCGCCGTGCGGAAGGACAGCCCCTCGGCGATGACTGCCCCGACGAGGACGGCCAGGGGAACCCACCACCACGACCCCTCGATCCCGTGCGGGTCGTGGAACTTCTCCCACGCTTCGAACAGCGCGAAGAGGCCGCCCACGGTGAAGAGGACGATCGAGACAATGAAGGCGTAGATGTACCTCGCCCGGCCGTAGCCGAAGGGGTGCTCGGGGCTCGCCTGCTTCCCGGCCCGCTTGCCGCCGAC
Organism: Sinomonas flava; assembly: GCF_039531875.1. Classification (NCBI taxonomy): domain Bacteria; kingdom Bacillati; phylum Actinomycetota; class Actinomycetes; order Micrococcales; family Micrococcaceae; genus Sinomonas; species Sinomonas flava. Next base: position 39,294 of record NZ_BAAAQW010000013.1, read on the forward strand.
GAGCAAGAGGACCTGGTTGCCCGAATCGGCCACCGAGTGGATGGCCTCCGCGAGCATCGACGACGACGCCGTGAGCAAGAACGCGACGAACTTCATCACCGCGATGGCCAGATTCGCGGACAGCGCCGCGACGACGGCCTTGGTCCCACCGCCAGAAGCCATGATGGTGCCTGCTTTCTCCTCAAGTCCCGAAGTGCGATCGGTACCAACCTACCCGTTGGGGCACGCCGGGAACCGGCCTCGGCTCGGGGTCAGCGCCTCTGGCTGCGGGCGCTCGCGTACAGGCAGACGGTGGCGGCGGTGCCGACATTGAGGCTCTCGGCCGCGCCGTAGAGCGGGACGGCCACACGGTGGTCGGCGAGGGCCTTCTCTCCCTCGCTGAGGCCCTGAGCCTCGTTCCCGAACAGCCACGCGGTGGGCGCCTCGAGGCGGTACTCCCCGGCAGCGGCGGCGGTGCCCATGCGCCTTGCCGCCGACTCGTCCTGGAGCCGGTCGAGATCGACCGGGCCGTCGCCGTCGGCTGCCAGGATCCCGAGCCCGGCGGCGCGGGCCGCAGCAGCAAGGTCCTCCGGTTCGACACCGAGCACCACGGGGACGTGGAAGAGCGACCCGGCGGTACTGCGGACCGCCTTCGGGTTGTAGATGTCGACGCTGCCGGCCGTGAGCACGACCGCGTCGGCACCGGCCGAGTCCGCGGCGCGGAGGATGGTGCCTGCATTGCCGGGATCCTGGACCCGGCACATGACGGCCAGGAGCCGCGGGCGGCGGGCGAGGACGTCCTCGAGCGCGACGTCGAGCATCGTGCACACGGCGACGACGCCCTGCGGGTTGACGGTATCCGCCATGGCGGCCAGCACGTCGTCGGTCGCGAGGCGGAGCTGGCCGGTCGCCGCGGCCGGCCCGGCGATCTCGGGATAGCGGTCCAGGCAGGCCTCGCTCGCGTACACCTCGGCGACGACGGCGTCCCGCCCCTCGGCGCGCCGCTCAGCGTCGAGGCGCAGCGCCTCACGCACCGCCTGGGGACCTTCGGCGAGGAAGCGGCGACGCCGGTTCCTCGCCGCGCGCGTCGCCAGCTTGGCGACGTCACGCACACGGTCTGCGCGGGGATTGGCCATGGTCTCGGTCGGTGTCACGGACCAACTCTAGCGACGCCGGGGCGCCCCGGGACGCGGCAGCGCCCGCGCAGCAGGGCTGCACGGGCGCTGTCGAAGGGGGTCGCGGGCCGCGACGTCCGCTCGCTACTTGGCGACGGGGGCGTTGACGTCGGCCGGGAGGGCGTTCTTGGCGACCTCGACGAGGGCGGCAAACGCGGTCGCGTCGGAGACAGCCAGCTCGGCGAGCATGCGGCGGTCGACCTCGACCTCGGCGGCCTTGAGGCCCTGGATGAGGCGGTTGTAGGTCAGGCCGTTCGCGCGGGAGGCGGCGTTGATGCGCTGGATCCAGAGGCGACGGAAGTCGCCCTTGCGCTTGTGGCGGTCCTGGTAGCTGTACACGAACGAGTGCAGCAGCTGCTCCTTGGCCTTGCGGTACAGGCGCGAGCGCTGGCCGCGGTAGCCGGAGGCCCGATCGAGGATGGTCCGGCGCTTCTTGTGGGCGTTGACCGCCCGCTTCACACGTGCCACGTGCGTACTCCTTTTGAATCTCTCCCAGACACCCGGGCGATGCGCCCGGCCGGGATGGCTAGTGGCCCCGGAGGGGCCGGTGGGTGGAAGAAATCAGACGCCCAGCATCCGCTTGATGACCTTGGCGTCGCCCGGGGAGACGATCTTGTCGCCGGCGAGGCGGCGCGTGAGCGTAGTGGGCTTGTGCTCGAGGTAGTGGCGGCGGTTGGCCTGCTGGCGCTTGAGCTTGCCCGAGCCGGTCAGCTTGAAGCGCTTCTTGGCGCCACTGTGGGTCTTCATCTTCGGCATGGGAACCGATCTCCTTACGTACCCGCGGCGCGAGGCCGCGGCTTTCTCTGGCGGTCAGCTTGCGCGGACCGACTGGTTTCTCCGCCCGCCGGCAGGCCGGCGGCGGTGGACTGGCTGGGCGGAACGGCGCCCTCTCAGGCGCCGGTCCGTCTGCCGGGTCTGGCTAGTTGCCCCGCCGGCCGGACGGCCGGGGTGCCGTCGGCTTCGGGGCGGAGGGCTTCGGCGTGGCCGCGGACGGGCGCGGCACACCGGGCTTGGGAACGCTGGGCTTCGGCGCCGCCGGCTTGGGCGCCGAGGGGCGCGCGGACGACGGCGACGGGACCGGCTTGGGCGCGGCCGGAGCCGCCGGCTTGGACGCACCCGAGGCGGCGGGCTTCGGCGCGGCGGTCTCACGGGCGGGCTTCGGTGCTGCGGTCTCGCGGGGAGCCTTCGGCTCAGCGGGCTGCGCCTTGGCCTGGGAAGGCTGGGCCGCCACGGGCTCGGCCTGCGGCTTGTCCGCCTCGGGGGCCGGAACCTCCTCGGGGGCCGGAGCCTCCTCGGGGGCCGGAGCCTCCTCGGGGGCCGGAACCTCCTCGGAGCCCTGGGCCTCCTCGGCCGCGGGGGCCTCCTCAGGAGCCGAAGGCGCCGCGGTGGGCGTCTCCTCGACCTCGGGCGCCTCAGCCTCGGGCGCCTCGGCCTCGCGGGCCGTGGCTGCCTGGAGCAGCTCCGCAGGGATGGAGTCCGCGAGCGACTGCGTCAGGGGGGCGCCGTCGGCGGTGACATTCCCCGCCTTCGCCGCCTCCGCCTTGGCCTTGTCCGTGGCGCGCTGGGCTGCGCGACGGGCCTCCGCCTTGGCCTCCGCCTTGTTCTTGAGCGGGCCGATCACCATAACCATGTTGCGTCCGTCGATGCGCGGGGCGGACTCGACAGCACCCACCTCGGCGACGTCCTCAGCGAACCTCTGGAGCAGGCGGATGCCCATCTCCGGGCGCTGCTGCTCACGGCCGCGGAACTGGATCATGGCCTTGACCTTGTCGCCCGCACCGAGGAAGCGGAGGGCGTGGCCCGTCTTCGTCTCGTAGTCGTGCTTGTCGATCTTGAGGCGGAAGCGGATTTCCTTCAGGACCGTGTTGGTCTGGTTCTTGCGCGCCTCACGCGCCTTGACCGCGGCCTCGTACTTGTACTTGCCGAAGTCCATCAGCTTGCACACCGGCGGCTTGGCCTGCGGTGCTACCTCAACGAGATCGAGGTCGGCCTCAGCGGCCAGGCGCAAGGCATCCTCGATGCGGACGATGCCGACCTGCTCTCCGGCGGGCCCGACGAGGCGCACCTCGGGGACGCGGATTCGCTCATTGATGCGTGGATCGCTAATGTTCAAGCTCCTGTACATGTGCGGACGTGCCCGGCAACAAGGAAGGCCCCCGATTGCCGGTGCAATCGGAGGCCTCGGATGGACACGCCCCGCTGGAGCGCCTGCCCGGAGCGACGGCGCGCGCCGTCCGGCCAACCTGAGTACCCGGCAGCTTTCCGGCCGTGAGGCCCGGACGCCGACAGGTGGGAGAGATCTCCGCTTGCAAACTATCTGTCAATTATACAGGGTTGACGCAGACAACCGTGCAACGGAACGGTCCCGGGGAACCGGTGCGTTGTCGGTGAGGCGCCCGCCACTGGAATAACGACATCCAGTCGGTCTGTGACAAGCTTATCAGCATGAGCAGCAGCACCCCGAACCCCGCGTCCTCCGACGCGCCGTCCACCACGCACGACGCCCACCGCCACAGTTTCGGCGACTCCGCCGACGCCGCACCGGACGTGAGCGCGCAGGTGCGGGACATCGCGGAGGTCGCCGCTGTCGAGGTGATCACGACGACGGCGGTGCACCTCATGAGCGCTGCCGCGGTGAAGTGCGGGCTCGCCGAGGGCCCGGACGCCGAAGGGCTCAAGGACCTGGATGAGGCCCGCAAGCTCATCACCGCCCTCGCCGGGCTGGTCACGGCGGCCGCCCCCGAAATCGGCTCGCAGCACGCCGGCCCGTTGCGCGACGGCCTGCGTTCGCTCCAGCTCGCGTTCCGCGAGGCGTCCGCCATCCAGGACGCGCCGGGCAAGGGCCCGGGCGAGAAGTACACGGGCCCGGTCAACTGACACCCGCCCGCACACGGGCGGTACGCACCCTCTAGGGGTCACCTTCTGGAGGTCACCTCCTGGCGGTCGCATCGTGTGACCCCCAGGAGGTGACCTCCAGACGTTAGGCGCCGGGTGAGCCGGGGGCGGGCGCCCGTCGGCGCCGTCGTGCGCCCTGTGCCGCGAGGCCCGCCGAGCACAGCAGCACTCCGGCCGCCCCGATCCCGGCGAAGCCCGCCCCCGGTCCGACCGCGTCGATGAGCGTGCCGGTCAGAGGAGAGCCCAGCGCCGTGCCCGCGGTGAGCGCAGAGCCGTACCACCCCATCGCCTCGCCTCGCCGTTCCTCGGGCACGAGCTCCGCCACGCGTTCGGAGGCTGCCGACAGGGTGGGCGCGCACAGGAGCCCCGGCAGGATGGACAGCACGCTGAGGGTGCCGGTGTCGTGCGCGAAACCCAGCGGCATCGTGAGCACGCTCATCACGAGCAGGAGCACCAGCGGGGAGACCGGCCGGTGCATGGCACCGTAGACGATCCCCCCGACCAGGGACGCCGCGCACCAGAAGAAGAAGACGATCCCGAGCTGGGCCGCGTCCCCGTGACTGCGCAGGATCGCGACGATCCCGACGTCGGTGCCGGACAGCACCATGCCGGCGCCGGCGGCGACGGCCATGACGACGACGACGGCGACCCCCACCCGCCACCTCCCCCGCGGCCTCGAGTCCGCCCCACGCACCCGGGTCAGGAGGCGGCGGAGCCCAGAGGCCCCGTCTGCCTGGCCCGCGGCGACCTCCGCGGGGGCAGGCCGGGCGGCGGACTCGAGCCCGGAGGGCAAGTCGTCCGGGGACTCGCCCATGCCGAGCCCAGCGCTGTCCCTGGAGAGGGCGCCGGGATGGCCCGTGCGCGTCGGCGGGTTGAACCACATCAGCGCCAGCCCAGCAGCGGCCGCGGAGGCGCCGACGGCAGTGATCCCCCAGACGGTGGAGGCCTGCACGGCGGCGACGGCGGCGAGGGCGGGCCCGACCATGAAGGTCACCTCGGTGCAGATCGAGTCGAGGGCGAAGGCCGTGCGGCGCTGCGCAGCGTTCGTCATGACGCCGAGCGACTGCCGCACCACGGAGAAGATCGGCAGGGCGAAGATCCCGCCCACGAACGCCGCCGCCAGGAGCCAGGGATACTCGAGGTGGGGCGCCACGCTCCACACGAGTGCCTCGGCGAGGATCGAGGGGACGAGGGCGGCGCGCAGACCTGCGGTATCCACCCGCCGGCCGCGCCAGGGCGCCCCCACAGCGATGCCGACGGTCAGCACGGCGGCGACGGCGCCCGCGGCGGCGTACCCGAGGCCCAGGGTCTGGACGACATGCAGCGTCAGCAGGACTCCGGCGGCGGAGTGCGGGAGCCGCGCGACCATGGCGACCAGGAGCAGCCGGCGCACCATCGGCGTGCGCCAGAGCTGGCCGTAGTGCGCGAAGTCCATGGTCCCCTCCCCCGGGCGGTGCGCGGTTCGGGCTCAGCTGGTCGCCGGGCGGACCTTGATCTCGATCGAGTCGACCGACTCCGCGAAGCGCGCGCTGCCGGCCAGCCGGCCGTGCAGCTCTGACACAGTCTCACGCACTGCCTCTGCTGGCAATCCGGGCGTGAGGGCCACGGTCAGGCGGAGCTCGGGCCCGGGGCCGCCGCCCGCGAGCACACGTCCGGACGCGTCGCGCGAGGCGACGCCTGCACCGGGGCCGATCTCGATGCCCCGCACCGCCTCGATGCCCTCCGACGCCCGGCCGACCTCGCCGACCAGGTCCGCGTCCGCGTACGACGGCGTCCACTCGCGCTGCTGAGCGAGCGCCCAAACCCCGGGCCGGCGGAGCACGAACGTCACGTCCGCCCCGGGGTCGAGGACGAGGAGCTCGGCGCCCTCGGAGACTGCCGAGAGCGCCGCCCGCGGGGCGAACACGGCCACAGGGCGGGCCTCGGGGTGCCACGCGGCGAGTCGCTCGACGGTCGTGAAGACGGGCAGCGCCTTGCGGCCGTCGGGTGCCGCGACGGTCACGAGGGCCATGTCCGCCTCCTTGTCCTCGGCGAATCCGTGCTCACCGAGGCCGCCCTCGGCGAGCTCCGCGACGACGGCGACGAAGACGCGGGCCGTGGCGAGCGCACGGTGGACTGCCGTCTCGTCCCCGGCGCCCGTGGCGAGGGCGGCGAGCGCCGCCGCGACGCCGGCGTCGGCCGCGCCTTCGTCGCCGTCGAAGGTGTGGAGGGGGTTGCCGTCGCCGCTCAGGTCACGGCCGGCCCACGGCTGCCCCGCCGAGTCGGCGGTGCTCCCGGCTCGGGCCAGTGCGGCCGCGATGTGGCCGGGCAGATGCCGCTGCGGCCCACCTGCGCCGTGGGCGTGGTGCGCGCCGTGCGCATGGCCGCGGTCGCCGTCGTGCGCCATCAGCGGCGCCCGGCCACGTCCAGCGCTTCGGGGAGCGTGAACTGGCCGGAGTAGAGCGCCTTGCCCACGATCGCGCCCTCGACCCCGAGCGGAACGAGCTCGCGCAGCGCGCGGAGGTCATCGAGGCCGGAGATCCCGCCCGAGGCGACGACCGGCTTGTCGGTGCGCTGGCACATCTCGCGCAGGAGGCCGAGGTTGGGCCCCTGGAGGGTGCCGTCCTTGGTCACGTCGGTGACGACGTAGCGGGCGCAGCCGGCGTCCTCGAGGCGTGCGAGCACCTCCCAGAGGTCGCCGCCCTCCTTGGTCCAGCCACGTCCGGCGAGCGTGGTGCCGCGCACGTCGAGCCCGACGGCGATCCGGTCGCCGTGGCGCTCGATGGCCTTGGCCGTCCACTCGGGATTCTCGATCGCGGCGGTGCCGAGGTTGACGCGCGCGACCCCCAGCGCGAGGGCCGCGTCCAGGCTCGCGTCGTCGCGGAGGCCGCCGGACAGCTCGACCTTGAGCGACAGGCTGCTGACCACGTCCGCGATCAGGGCGCGGTTGTCGCCCCGTCCGAAGGCCGCGTCGAGGTCCACGAGGTGCACCCATTCCGCGCCGGCCTGCTGCCACGCCAGCGCCGCGTCGAGCGGCGAGCCGTAGCCGGTCTCGCTGCCCGCCTCTCCCTGCACGAGGCGTACGGCCTGGCCGTCCACGATGTCGACGGCGGGCAGGAGTTCGAGGATGGGCTCCCCAGCGCTCATGTGGTGTGTCTCCTGGAGGGAAGGGATGGGAACATTTCGGAGGTCATGCGGCCGGAAGGGTCAGCACGTAGGCCGCCACAAGGGCGGCCACGGCCAGCGCGCCGAAGGCGATCCACGTCCAGTTGGGAAGGCCCTGCTTGCGGAACGAGATCGCGCCTCCGACGAGCAGGCCGGCCAGGCCGAACAGCAGGACGGACCACATTCAGGCGGCGTCCTGGGCGGCGGAGGGAGTCGCCCGGCGCAGTGACTGGACCCAGTTGTGCAGGAGCCGCGCGCCCGCGTCTCCCGACTTCTCGGGGTGGAACTGGGTCGCGCAGAGGGGACCGTTCTCGACTGCCGCGATGAAGGGGGCGCCGTGCTCGCTCCACGTCACCAGCGGCGGGGCCATGCGCGGCTGGGCGACTTCGAACTCCCACTTCTGGACACCGTAGGAGTGCACGAAGTAGAAGCGCTCGTCCTCGACGCCGGCGAAGAGCTTCGACCCCTCGGGGACCGTGACGGTGTTCCAGCCCATGTGCGGGACGACGTCGGCGGGCAGCAGTTCGACGGTGCCCGGCCATTCTCCGAGGCCCTCGGCCTCGACACCGTGCTCGATCCCGCGCTCGAACATGATCTGGAGCCCGACGCAGATGGCCAGGACCGGGCGCCCGCCGGCGACGCGGCGGCCGATGATGCGCAGGCCGTCCACGGCCTTGAGCTCCTCCATCACGGTCGCGAACGCGCCGACGCCGGGCACCACGAGGCCGTCGGCGTTGAGCGCGTCCTCCGCCTTCGCGCTCAGCGTGACGGCGGCTCCGGCCCGTTCGAGTGCGCGCACGGCCGACCGGACGTTGCCCGAGCCGTAGTCGAGCACGACGACGGTGGGCCGCCCCTCGGGGTCCGTCGCAGGTCCGCCCGCGTTCCGCGGGTCCACGGCCACGCCTCCCGGGGCATCCGCCGGCGCCTCGGGAAGGGAGTCCGCTCCGGGTACGGTGCTCACAGGGCTCCCTTTGTCGACGGGATGGCGTCCCCGATGCGCGGGTCGGGCTCGACCGCGGCGCGGAGGGCACGGGCGAAGGCCTTGAACTGGGCCTCGACAATGTGGTGGGGGTCGCGGCCGGCGAGGACGGTCATGTGCAGGCAGATGCCGGCGTGCAGGGTGATCGCCTCGAACACGTGCCGCGTGAGCGATCCCGTGAAGTGGCCGCCGATCAGGTGGTACTCCTGCCCGGCAGGCTCGCCGCCGTGCACGAGGTAGGGGCGCCCGGAGACGTCGACGACGGCGTGCGCGAGGGCCTCGTCCAGCGGCACGCTCGCCTCGCCGAAGCGGCGGATGCCCGCCTTGGTGCCCAGCGCCTGCTTGAGGACCTCGCCGAGGGTGATCGCGATGTCCTCCACCGTGTGGTGGACATCGATGTGGGTGTCCCCCGTCGCCTTGACGGTCAGATCGATGAGCGAGTGCTTGGCCAGGGCCGTGAGCATGTGGTCGTAGAACGGGACGCTGCTGGAGATGTCCGAGCGGCCGGTGCCGTCCAGGTCGATCTCGACGAGGACCGACGACTCGCTCGTCGTGCGCTCCATCCGCGCGCGTCGCCCAGTCCGCTCCTGGAGGTCCGCGGTCTGCAGCTCGGTGCTCATGGATGTGTCCTTCGGGTGAGGGGGTGTGGTCTCTATTCTATTCGCCTCGCAGGACGCCCCGTGCCGGGGGCGCGGGGCGGCGCGCGGTCAGGGACCGCCGCGCTCAGTGCGCGAGCAGCTCCTCGAGCCGCGTGAGGAACGCGGTGGTCTCCGCTTCGGTCCCGGCGGTCACCCTCAGGCTCCCGGGGATTCCGACGTCGCGCACCAGCACACCGACCTCGAGAAGTCCGCGCCACACGGCCTGCGGGTCCTCGAAGCCCGTCACGAACACGAAGTTGGAGTCCGAGGCGGCGGGGGCGAGCCCGAGCCGGGTCAGCTCGCGGACGATCCTGTCGCGCTGGGCCTTGATGGCCTCGACCTCTGCCATCAGGGAGTCGCGGTGCCGGAGCGCTGCGAGCGCGGTGGCCTGGGTGACGGCCGAGAGGTGGTAGGGAAGCCGCACGAGGCGGAGGGCGTCGATCACCTCGGGCGCCGCCGCGAGGTAGCCGAGCCGGGCACCGGCGAGGGCGAAGGCCTTGCTCATGGTCCGCGTGACGACGAGCCGGGGGCGCCCGGGAAGGAGCGTGAGCGCCGTGGACGTCCCTGCCTGGGCGAACTCGGCGTACGCCTCGTCGACGATGACGATGCTCTGGCTCGCCTCCCCCGCCTCGTAGACGGCCTCGACGACATCGAGGCCGAGTGCCGTCCCGGTCGGGTTGTTCGGCGAGCAGAGGATGACGATGTTCGGCGCGTGCTCACGCACCTGGGCGGCTGCGGACTCGGGGCTCAGGCTGAAGTCGGCCGACCGCTCGCCCCGGAGGTACGCCGTCCCGGTGCCGCTCGCGAGCAGGGGGTACATGGAGTACGTGGGCGGGAAGCTCAGGACCGTGCGGCCGGGCCCGCCGAAGGCCTGCAGGAGCTGCTGCAGGACCTCGTTGGAGCCGTTCGCGGCCCAGAGCTGCTCTGCGGACAGCCCGTGGCCGAGGTACTCGGCGAGGGCCTCGCGCAGCTCGGTGAACTCCCTGTCGGGGTAGCGGTTGAGACCGCCGGCCACCGCGCGGACGGCCTCGACGATGGCCTCCTGCACGTCCGCGGGCACCCCATACGTGTTCTCGTTGACGTTGAGCTGGATGGGGACGTCAAGCTGCGGCGCACCGTAGGGGTGCTGTCCGCGGAGATCGTCGCGGAGGGGGAGGCTGTTGAGTCGTTCGAGCTGGTCGTCCACCGGTCCAGCCTACGCCAGCGGCACCGGCGCCCACATTCCGGGGGGCGCAGCCGAAGACCCCGCAACCGGCGCCGTGCAGCTCGCCGCGGAGAGGTTCGGCGGGCGGAGAGGTTCAGCGGGCGAGCGGAACAACGATCTGCTCGCCGGGGAGCACCCTGGTGCTCTCCAGGTCATTGAGCTGGCGGATCTGGCTGATCGTCACGCGCGGGTCCTGGTCGGGCACGCGGCCCTCGGCGATGCTCCACAGCGACTGGCCGGGCTGCACGGTCACCGTTTCGACGGCGCCGGGGCCGACCGCCTCCCCGCCCGCCTTCGCCGGCGCCATGAGCGCGGACCACGCGACGAGCACCGCCAGCGCCGCAGCGAACACCGGCAGGACGACGAGGACGAGCCTTCCCCTGCGGGTCAGGCGCAGCGGGGCCTGAGCGGCCCCGGACCGGAAGTCCGTGCCCGGCGCCGCCGCGCGGCAGTGGACCACCTTCAGCCGGCGGCGTGCCTCCTGCTTGGCCGGAAGGGGAGCCCCGTGCCCATTTCCGGCGAGGATCGCGAGTGCCATGATGCGCCTTCCCCTGCGCAGTCGCCGAACGACGTCGAGTGCGAACACATCGGCGGCACTCTGCGCAGTGTTTCGAAGAAACGTTCGAAGTGATGACTCTTTCTTAGCACCTGTCCACGATGCGTGTCCAGACACGGTCGAACACATGTTTGAAAGGCCTGTCCGACTGGCCTACGGTGGGGGTAGCACCGGGTTCCACGCCGAGCTGCCCGCCCCCGTCGACCATGACGACATCCTGCCGAGGGGGTACGACAGTTCTCGCAGGGAGGCCCCGGGGCATCGACGGACGGGATCCCGGAGCGCGTGGCGCCCCCGGTGGAGAGGCAGGACGGCATGGCATCACGGACCAGAGCAGCCAAAGGACTGACGGCGCGCCAGAAGAGGATCCTCGAGACGATCCAGCGCTCCGTGCAGCTCAAGGGCTACCCGCCGTCCATGCGCGAGATCGGGGACACGGTGGGCCTCGCAAGCCTCTCAAGCGTCACGCACCAGCTGATGCAGCTCGAGAAGCTCGGCTACCTGCGCCGCGATCCCAAGCGCCCCCGCGCCATGGAGGTCCTGATGCCGCTGACGCTGGATGAAGGCGAACTGAGCGTTCCGGCCGAGGAGGCCGCCGCACTGCGCGGCGCGACTGGGGTCCCGCTCGGGGACATGGCCAGCGCGGCCGACACGGCGCTCGTTCCGCTGGTCGGGCGCATCGCCGCTGGTGGCCCCATCCTTGCGGACCAGGCGGTCGAGGACGTCATGCCGCTCCCCCGGCAGCTGGTGGGCTACGGCGAGCTGTTCATGCTCAAGGTCAAGGGCGACTCCATGATCGACGCCGCCATCTGCGACGGGGACTGGGTGGTCGTGCGGCGGCAGAACGCGGCAGAGAACGGCGACATCGTGGCCGCGCTGCTCGACGACGAGGCGACGGTCAAGACCTTCCGCCAGCGCGACGGGCACACCTGGCTCCTGCCGCAGAACACCCGCTACGAGCCCATCCTCGGCGACCACGCCACCATCATGGGCAAGGTCGTCTCGGTCCTGCGCTCGGTGTGAGCCGGCCGTTGAGCCGGCGGCCCATTCAGCCGGCGGCGGCGAGCCGCCTGAGGGCGTCGGTCACGACCTTCCGGTCGGCCGTCCCCCACAGCGGCGGGAGCGCTCCGCGCAGGAACGCCCCGTAGCGCTCCGTCGCAAGCCTCGAGTCGAGGACGGCCACGACTCCGCGGTCCTCGGTCGAGCGGATGAGCCGCCCTGCGCCCTGCGCGAGGCGCACGGCCGCATGGGTCGCCGAGACGGCCATGAAGCCGTTCCCGCCTGCCTGGGCGACAGCGCGGGAGCGCGCCGTCGTGAGCGGATCGTCCGGCCGCGGGAACGGTATCCGGTCGATGACGACCAGACGGCACGAAGGGCCTGGGACATCCACGCCCTGCCACAGCGACATCGTCCCGAACAGGCAGGTGTCGGGTTCTGCGGCGAACTGCTTCACGAGGGCACTCATCGATGACTCGCCCTGGCAGAGGATCTCGACGTCGAGCCGGAGGCGCAGCTCGGCTGCGGCCTCCTCGGCGGCCCTCCGGGAGGAGAACAGGCACAGCGCCCCGCCCGAGGAGGCCCGCAGGAGTGTCTCGAGCTCGTCGACCGCCTCCGGGGAGAGTCCGCGTCCCGGTCGCGGGAGGTGCTTGGCGACGTAGAGCATCCCCTGCCTGGGGTAGTCGAAGGGGGATCCGACGTCGACTCCCGTCCACGAGGGCGCCCCTGCGCCCAGCAGCCCCAGTCCGCCCGCGGTCGGTTCGAACGCGGACCCGATCGCGAGGGTCGCGCTCGTCAGGACGACCGTGTGCCCGTCGAAGAGCCCCTCGCGGAGCCGGCCGCCCACGCCGAGCGGCGCGATGTGCAGCATGGCGGAGGCGTCGTCGTCGGCGGCTGCGTAGCCCGTCACGGGGTCCGGCGCGCCCGTGCGGGTCACCCACATGACCTCCCGGTTGGCCTCCGCCTCGAGGATCCGCTCGCAGACCTCGAGGACGGCGAGGAGGCGCGACCGGGCGATCTGGCGCCCTCCGTCCGCCGCCTGCCCGTCCCCGGGCTTCGAGTCCGACAGCGCCACGCGGCACGCGTCCCGCACGAGGGCGACATCCTGGGCCTGCTCCTCGTTCAGTCCGCGCGCGAGCAGGCCCGTCGGCGCGGAGGTGAGCGAGAGCTCAAGGGCGGTCGCGGCGGCCTGCAGGGAATCGACGGTGATCCCGCAGTGGCGGCGCGCGCTCGATGCCGCGGCCTGGATCATCTGGGCCGAGAGCTGGCCGCTCACCGCCCCCGTGACGCGGTCGGCGAGCTCGTGCGCCTCGTCGACCACCACGACGTCGTACTCCGGGAGCACGTTGAGGCCCTCGAATGCGTTGATCGCGAGGAGCGCATGGTTCGTCACGACGATGTCGGCCTCGGCGCCGCGCTGCCGCGCGAGCTCGCTGAAGCACTCGGCCGCGAACGGGCACTTCTGCGCCCCGAGGCACTCGAGCGCCGTGACGGAGACCTGCCGCCACGCCCGGTCGGTGACCCCGGGCACGAGGTCGTCGCGGTCCCCCGTCTCCGTCTCCTCGGCCCACTGGCGCAGGCGCGCCACCTCCCGTCCGAGCTGCGTCGTCGGGCCGGCTCCGGGATGCCCGACGGCGGCGTCCTCGCCCATGCTGAACAGCTGCCCCTCCGCGGCCTCGTCGGTCGGGAAGCCACCCTCCAGCTTGTGCCGGCACAGGTAGTTGGACCGGCCCTTGACGAGCGCGACGTCGACAGGCCGGTCGAGCTTGGGGGTGATGGCCGCAAGCAGGCGCGGGATGTCGCGCCCCACGATCTGGGCCTGGAGCGCAAGCGTCGCCGTCGCGACGACCGCGGGCCGGTCGCTGTGCTGGGCGTGCGCGATCAGCGGAACCAGATAGGCCAGGGACTTCCCCGTCCCGGTCCCCGCCTGTACGAGCAGGTGCTTCTGCTCCTCGATGGCAGTGGCAACCTGTCGGGCCATCTCGTGCTGCCCGTCGCGCTGCTGGCCGCCCATCGACGCGACGGCCGCGTCGAGGAGGGAGAGCGCCGTCTCCGCGGCCCCGGCGCTGCCCCGTCCCGCGCTGGCGTGCGCTACCGCCGCCTCAGTCATGGACCACGAAGGGCGCGAGTTCCGCCGCGAGCTCCTCGCGGACCACGACCTCGGCCCGGGTGCCCTCCTCCACATGCTCGAGGGAGCGGATCTCCGAGCTCGAGGTGTGCAGGCGGTTGAGGAGGTCACCGCGGCTGTACGGGACCAGGATGGTCAGCGTCACGCTCGGACGCGGGATGGCGTCGCTGATCGCCTCCTTGAGCTCGGCGATGCCCGCGCCGGTCCGCGCGGACACGACGACGTGGCGCGGCTCCCGCTGCCGGAGCCGCTCGAGGACGAACGGGTCGGCGGCGTCCGCCTTGTTCAGGACGATGATCTCCGGCACCTTGCGCGCGTCGACCTCCGCGAGGACCTGGCGGACCGCTGCGATCTGGCCCTCGGGGTCGGGGTGCGAGGCATCGACGACGTGGAGGATGAGGTCAGCGTCCGCCACCTCCTCGAGCGTGGACCGGAACGCCTCGACCAGCTGGGTCGGCAGCGACCGCACGAACCCGACGGTGTCCGCGAGCGTGTAGGGAAGCCCGTCCGGCGTCTCGGCCCGGCGCACGGTCGGGTCAAGGGTGGCGAAGAGGGCGTTCTCCACCAGCACCCCGGCGTCGGTGAGCCTGTTGAGCAGGGACGACTTGCCCGCGTTGGTGTAGCCCGCGATCGCCACCGAGGGAATCTCGTTGCGCTTGCGGTTCGCGCGCTTCGTCTCGCGGGCCGGCTTCATTCCGGCGATCTCCCGCCGCAGCTTGGCCATGCGGGTGCGGATGCGGCGCCGGTCCAGCTCGATCTTGGTCTCGCCGGGGCCACGCGAGCCGATGCCGCCGCCAGCGGCACCGACACGGCCACCGGCCTGCCGGGACATCGACTCGCCCCAGCCGCGCAGGCGCGGGAGGAGGTACTCGAGCTGGGCGAGCTCGACCTGGGCCTTGCCCTCGCGGCTCTTGGCGTGCTGGGCGAAGATGTCCAGGATCAGGGCGGTGCGGTCGATGACCTTGACCTTGACGATGTCCTCGAGTCCGCGCCGCTGCGAAGGCGAGAGCTCCGAGTCGACCACCACGGTGTCCGCCCCGGTCGCGGCGACGATGTCGCGCAGCTCGAGCGCCTTGCCCGAGCCGAGGAAGGTCCCGGCGTCGGGCTTCATCCGGCGCTGCACGACGCCGTCGAGCACCTCCGACCCGGCTGTCTCCGCGAGCGCGCCGAGCTCGCGCAGGGAGTTCTCCGCGTCCTCGAGCGTCCCCTCGGTCCAGAGTCCCGCGAGCACGACACGCTCGAGGCGCAGCTGCCGGTACTCAACCTCGGTGACGTCCTCGAGTTCGGTCGACAGGCCGGCCACGCGCCGGAGCGCGCGGCGCTCCTCGAGATCCTGCTGCTCGCCGTCGTAGTCGCCGTGCTCGGACTGCAGGTCCGAGAGCGCCAGCGCCTTGCCGTCGCCGAGCCCCCGGCGGGTCCGCCTCTCACCCTCGCCTCCGCGCTCGGCACGGCCGTCAGCGCTCCCGTCCCGTCGGGCACCCTTCGCTGCGGCTGCCTCCTCCTTGGCGAGGATCCGGTCGATGACGGCCTGGATGTCGGCTGGGCTCAGATCCTGCGGGGCCGCGTCGGCGCCGCGGTCAGAGGGCTGATTCGGCTGATTGTCGGTCATGGTCTCCTTCGAAGATGCAATTCCAGAATAGTGCTGGCTCCGGTCGCCGGCAGTGTCAGAGGGAGGGGTCTGTGGAAAAGACCCCGCGGGGTGCTCGGGTGTCACGAGGATTCTCCTGGGAATGTCTGTTCGGTCCGGCCGGAAGGGCACATCGGCTCGGCTCGCTGCGTCCGCGGGCGCGTCTGGGCGTGTCATCTGACACCGGCTGCGCGCGGCGGAGGCATCACTTGAACAGGAACATGCCCTCCAGTATACCGGACGCGCACGCGCCTCCTCGCGCCCGGGCACTAGGCTGGAGGGCTATGGAGCCTGCCCACTACTTCAATGCCGAGCCGGACGTCCCCGATGCGCGCAAGCCGCTCGACGTCGTGCTCGAGGGGCGCCCGGTGAAGCTCACGACGTCGTCCGGGATCTTCAGCCCCGACGGCATCGACAAGGGCACGGCGGTCCTCCTGGGCGAGGCCCCCGACCCGGCCGGGCAGGGCCACCTGCTTGACATCGGGTGCGGATGGGGGCCGATCGCCCTCACGATGGCGCTGCGTTCGCCGGGGGCCACGGTCCACGCCGTCGACGTCAACACCCGCAGTGTCGCGCTCACTCGGGACAACGCGAGCGCTCTGGGCCTGTCCAATGTGGTGGCCGGGCTGCCCGGCGAGGTGGACCCCGAGCTCCGCTTCGCCACGATCTGGTCCAACCCGCCGATCCGGATCGGCAAGCAGGCCCTCCACGAGCTCCTTCTGACCTGGCTCCCCCGCCTCGCGGTCGGCGGCGACGCCTGGCTCGTCGTCCAGAAGAACCTCGGGGCCGACTCCCTCCAGCGCTGGCTCGCGGACGAGCTCGGCGACGCGTTCGAGGTCGCGCGGCAGGCGACCTCGAAGGGCTTCAGGCTGCTGCGGGTCACGCGCATGCGCTGACCGCCTCGTCGTCGTAGGGTTGTGACGCAGTGCACCGCAACCCGGGAGGAAGGCGCGGCCATGGCCAAGGAGCTCAACAACATCGCGATCCCCGTGACGGACCTCGACGCGGCGAAGAAGCTGTACACCGCGCTGCTCGGCGCGGAGCCGTTCGCGGATTCCCCGTACTACGTCGGCTACATGGCGGAGGGCGTGCAGATCGGGCTCGACCCCAACGGCCACGCGCACGGCCACGCCGGCCCGATCGCGTTCTGGAAGACTTCGGACATCGCGGCCGAGGTGGCCACGCTCACGGCCGCCGGGGCCGAGGTGCTCGACAGCCCGAAGGACGTGGGCGGCGGCGCACTTGTCGCGGTGCTCAAGGACGGCGACGGGAACCTCATCGGCCTCGTCCAGGGTTGAACCCGCCGGGTACCGGTGAGGGTTTTCACGGTCGGCCATTCGACGCGCGAGTTCGACGAGCTGCTCGCCCTGCTGCGCCCCCACGGGATCACGCACCTGGTCGACGTGCGCTCGTTCCCGGCGTCGCGCAAGCATCCGCAGTGGAATCAGGACGCGATCGTCGAGGCCCTCCCGCCCGGTCTGGAGTACCGGTGGATCCGTGCGCTCGGCGGCCGGCGGCACACCCCCGCCGGCGTCCCGAGCCCCAACGGCGGGTGGCGTGTGAAGGCCTTCCGCGACTACGCCGACTACATGGCGACGCCGCAGTTCACCACCGGGCTCGGGGAGCTGGCGGAACTAGCGCAGGAGGCCGTCCCGGCCATCATGTGCAGCGAGGCGGTGCCCTGGCGGTGCCACCGGAGGCTCATCACGGACGCCCTGATCGTCGCCGGAATCGAGGTCACGCACCTCATCTCCGCCACCTCGGCAGCACAGGCGGAGCTCACGCCCTTTGCCAGAGTGGCTGACGGCGGGATCACCTACCCGGCGGCGTGACGGGTGCCTACCCGAGGGTGCCGTGGGCGACGACCACAGCGGGTCCCGCAAGCTCCACATGCTCGCGGCCCTCGGGACCGGGCACGAAGGCGACCTCGACCCTGCCGCCGGGGACATTCACGTGCCATCGGTCCGGCGCCCCCGCGCCGGCCCAGTGGCGGATTGCGACGGCTGCGGCACACGCGCCCGTCCCGCAGGACTGCGTCTCCCCCACGCCCCGCTCGTGGACGCGCATCGTGATGGTGCCGGCGCCGTCGGCCACGAGCGGCTCCGCAGGGACAACGAACTCGACGTTGGTTCCGTGCGGAGGCGTGGGCTCGACCGCCGGCGCCGTGTGGAGGCCCAGCCCGACGAGCTCGGCAGCCTCGGCGAGCGCGACGACGGTATGCGGGTTGCCCATGCTCACGCTCAGTGCGGGGCGCGCGACGTCGAGCCCGACCGCCTCGACCGTCGAGTCCGCGGCCTCCGTCTGGGCCTGGGCGGGGAAGATGAACTCCCACGGCCCCATGTCCACGGCGAAGCCCCGGCCGCGCCGCTCCACCCGCTTCACTCCGGCCCGCGTCCCGATGGGAAGCACCTCCCCGGGCGCGAGCTGCACGAGGCCCTGGTCGAGGAGGAAGGCGACGAAGACACGGACTCCGTTGCCGCACATCTCGGACAGGGACCCGTCCGCATTGCGGTAGTCCATGAACCACTCCGCGGCCGGCTCCTCGGCGAGGACAGCGCGGCCTTCGGGCAGCGCGCTCGAGCGGATGGCGCGGATGAGCCCGTCGGCACCGACGCCGAGGTGGCGGTTGCACAGGGCCGCGGCCTCGGCCTCCCCCAGCACGCGTCCGCCGTCGGGGTCCGCCACGAGCACGAAGTCGTTGCCGGTCCCGTGGCCCTTGGCGAACGGCAGCCCGGCGAGGCGTTCGAGGGCAGCGATGGCGTCGGCGGCGGCCGTGGTGGCGGGTGGAGTCATGGTCCCAGCCTACCGGCCGGCCTCTCCTGCAGCGGCGCCTGCACCCGGGTGGCCGGCTGGTCGGGGCCTTCGCCCTGCACGGCGGCCTGGTCAGCCTGGCGCACGACGGCGAGCGCCTCCTCCGCGAGGTGCGGCGAGAGGGCGTCGAGCCAGTGCACGCGGGGGTCTGCGCGGAACCAGGTCAGCTGGCGGCGGGCGAACTGCCGCGTCGCCACGATCGTCTCCTCGGCGGCCCGTTCGGGGGTCGAAGCCCCGTCGAGGACACGCAGGAACTGCCCGTAGCCCAGCGCCCGCGACGCCGTCCTGCCCTCACGCAGCCCAGCCTCGGCGAGCCTCGCCACCTCGGCGGGGAGGCCGGCGTCGACCATGCGGCGGACCCGCGCCGCGAGACGTTCGTGGAGGACGGGGCGGTCCAGGTCGAGCCCGATCTGGACTGCGGGTGCCGCATACTGCCGCTCAGGCATGAAGGAGCTGAACGGCCGGCCGGTGATTTCGTGGACCTCGAGCGCGCGGACGATCCGCCTCAGGTCCCCGAGACGGCCTGCGGACACGGGGTCGACGGACTCTAAACGGGCCCGGAGCGCTGCGATGCCTTCCCGCTCGGCCTCGGCCTCGATGCGCGAACGCACGGCGGGGTCGGTGCCGGGAAACTCGAGGACGTCGAGCGCCGCGCGCACGTACAGGCCCGAGCCCCCGGCAAGGATGGCTCGCCTGCCGCGGGCCTGGATGTCCGCGATCGCTGCGCGCGCCCAGGTCTGGAATGTCGAGACCGAGGCCTCCTCGGTGACGTCGAGGACGTCGAGCAGGTGGTGCGGGACGCCCCGGCGTTCCTGAGGCGTGGCCTTGGCAGTGCCGATGTCCATTCCGCGGTAGAACTGCAGCGCGTCGGCGTTGACCACCTCGCCGCCGAGGGCGAGCGCGAGCTCGACGGCGAGGTCGGTCTTGCCCGAGCCAGTCGGCCCCACGACGGCGACGATGGGCAGCGCCACGGGCTAGGCGGTGCGGACCGGAAGCGAGGGCATCCCCAGGCTCACGGAGCCCGCGCCGGGACCGGCCGCCGCGGGTCCCGGGACGCCGCACGAGTCCGCCTGTGCGCGATCCCAGGCGTCGCCGGCCCGGGAGCGGCGGAGCGCGTAGTCGGAAGCAGTTGCCGGGTCCGCGATGAGGTGGAAGGGTGCGGCCTCGGTCACGGCGACGGTCACGAGGTCACCGGGCCGGGGCGGCTCAGCGCCGGCGGGGACCGAGAAGTGGACGAGCCGGTTGTCCCGGGCCCGGCCGGACAGCCGGTGCGTCTCGCCCGCTTTGCGGCCGGCCTGCGCAGTCGCCATGACCTCGATGGTCCGGCCGACCTGCTGCGCGTTCTCCTCTGCGGCGATGCGGTCCTGGAGGGCGATGAGCCGCTCGTACCGCTCCTGGACCACCGCCTTGGGCAGCTGGTCCGGCAGGGACGCCGCGGGCGTGCCCGGCCTCTGCGAGTACTGGAAGGTGAAGGCGTTCGAGAAGCGGGACCGCTCAACCACGTCGAGAGTCGCCTGGAAGTCGTCCTCGGTCTCGCCGGGGAAACCCACGATGATGTCCGTGGTGATGGCGGCGTGCGGGATGCGGGCCCGGACCTTGTCGAGGATGCCGAGGAACTTCGCGCTGCGGTAGGAGCGCCGCATCTCGCGCAGGATCCGGTCGGAGCCGGACTGGAGCGGCATGTGCAGCTGGGGCATGACGTTGGGCGTCTCGGCCATGGCCTCGATGACGTCGTCGGTGAACGCCGCGGGATGCGGACTCGTGAACCGCACCCTCTCGAGGCCCTCGATCTCCCCGCACGCGCGCAGGAGCTTGCCGAACGCGAGCCGGTCGCCGAACTCCACGCCGTAGGAGTTGACGTTCTGGCCGAGCAGGGTGACCTCGATGGCGCCGTCGTCCACGAGCGCCTGCACCTCGGCGAGGATCTCCCCGGGGCGGCGGTCGCGCTCCTTGCCCCTCAGGCTCGGGACGATGCAGAACGTGCACGTGTTGTTGCAGCCGACCGAGATCGACACCCAGCCGCTGTAGACGGAGTCGCGCTTGGTGGGCAGGGTCGAGGGGAAGACCTCGAGCGACTCGAGGATCTCGAGCTGCGCTTCCTCGTTGTGGCGCGCGCGCTCGAGGAGGGCGGGAAGGGCCCCGACGTTGTGGGTCCCGAACACGGCGTCCACCCAGGGCGCCTTCGCGAGGATCGTGTCCCGGTCCTTCTGCGCAAGGCAGCCTCCGACGGCTATCTGCATGCCGGGATGCTTCTCCTTGACCGGGCGGAGCTGGCCCAGATGGCCGTAGAGCCGGTTGTCGGCGTTCTCACGCACGGCGCAGGTGTTGAACACGACGACGTCCGGCTCGCTTCCGTCCGCAGCCTTGACGTAGCCGGCGGTCTCGAGCAAGCCTGACATGCGCTCCGAATCGTGCACGTTCATCTGGCAGCCGAACGTGCGCACCTCGTAGGTGCGGGGAGCGGTGGTGGCAGCCGTCGAGGCGGTCGCGGCGGGCAGGGTGGAACTCACCCATCAAGGGTACCGGGATCCGGCGTATGCTCGGCCTCGTCAGTACCAGCCCACGGCGTTCGAATGATCCCACGCGCGGCAGGGCGTGCCGTACCGGTCGGCGATGTAGCCGACGCCCCAGGACACCTGGGTGCGGTAGTTCGTGAGCCAGTCGCTGCCCGCCGAGGCGTACTTCGATGCTGGCAGCGCCTGGGCGATCCCGTACGCCCCACTGGACGGGTTCGTCGCGTCCGTGAGCCAGTTCGACTCGCGCGTCCACAGCTGGACGAGGCATCCGAACTCTGTCTGGTCCCAGCCGCGGCCGCCCATGAGGGACGAGGCGAAGGCCTGCGCCCCGGCCGGGTCGTTCACGACGCCCGCGCCTGAGCTGACGGGGCTGGTGGCGAGCAGCGCGGCGCCTGACAGCCCTCCCTGCGCCTGTGCCGCGAGGCTCTTCGCCTTCTGCGCCGCCTCATAGGCTGCACGCGCCTCGACCCCCTCGCGGTACTTCCGCTCGACATCTGCCGAGGTGCCCTTGAGGTCGGTGAGCTGGGCGAGCAGCGTGGTCTCCTTGTCCTGGGCCTCGGCCACCACCCGCTGCGCGGCCCGCTGGGCGGACTGCGCTGTCTGGAGGTCGCGTTCGGCCTTCGCTGCCAGCTGCGCGAGTTCGTCCCGTGCGGCCTGGGCGGCCTGATGGGCTGCCGAGGCAGCATTCGCCGCCACGCGGTAGTCGGTCAACGACTGCGCGGCCTGCTCGTTGAGGATCTGGAGCGCCTGGAGCTCATCGATCGCCTCCGGGCGACTGAGCAGGCTGAATGTCTCGAAGGGGCCGATGCCGGGCCCGCCCATGTAGGCGGCAGCTGCGAGCCGTCCGGCTGCATTCTGGGCGGCGTCGCGGTCGGTTGCCTGGCGGTCGGCCTCGGATTCGAGCCGCTCGACCACCCGCTCCTGGGAGCGCACGTCCTGCTGCGCCCTGGCGGCCGTGGCCCCCGCCGTGACTGCCGCGGCAGAGGCGTCAGCTGCGGTCGCCTTGACCTGGGCCAGCAGCGCCGAGATGCGATCGGCCTGGACCCGTGCGGCCTCCGCATCGGCCTTGGCGGCCTCCACGTCTGCCCACGTGGGAAAGCCCGACGGCGGGGCGTCATCCGCGGCGACCGCCATGGAGCCGGAGAGCCCGAGGGCAAGGACCGCGGTGACGAGCGCGGCCACCACGCGGACGGCCGCCACGCGGAGGACCATGGCGCCGAGGGCCACCCCGCAGACCATTGCCCCGCCGGACTGGTCCCCGCCGGGTGCTCGTGGGGCTCGGATTCGTGCCATCCTGCCGGGAGTATCGGGGTTGCACCGCATCCCCGTCTAGCACCAGCGCCGGACCCGTGGGATCCACGCCGTCAGCGCCGCCAACCCCGGGAGACGGTGTTCTTCCTGTGCCGTCTGGTTCGTCCCGTGCGACCTGGCGGCTGCGTCACTGGGGCGGTGCACTGCCGTCGGCGTCGAGAACCTCGGCGGCAATCCGGAACGCGGCGCCCGGTGCGTGCCCCTTGCGGGCGAGCATCCCGACGAGGCGCCGCAGTTCCCGGTCACGCGCCGCAGGATCGGCGCGGTCCACGTCGCGCACCCGGCGTTCGAGCAGGCGCCTCGCGGCCGCCTCCTCGTCTTCGTCGCTGACTGCGGAGAGCGCATCCTCGGCGACGTCCCCCCGGATCCCCTTCTCACCGAGCTCCCGCCGCAGCGCCGCACGGCCCAGCGATTTCGACTCCCCGCGGCTGCGAACCCACATGCGCGCGAACTCCGCATCGTTGATGAGCCCCACGTCCTCGAAGCGTGCGAGCACTGCATCAGCAGTCTCTTCGGGGACATTGCGCTCGCGCAGCTTCCGCTCGAGCTGGAGCCGCGTCCGTGGACCGAGCGTGAGCTGCCGCAGGAGGATGGCGCGCGCCACCGACTCCGGGTCCGCCTCCGGATCATCCTCCGGAGGCGGACTCGGGCGGCTACTCGCCGTCAACGGCCTTCAGGCGCGGCTGCTCTTCTGTGGCGGCCTTCACGCCCACGCCCAGCTTCTCCTTGATCAGGCGCTCGAGCTCCTCGGCGAGCTCAGGGTTGTCGCGGAGGAAGCGGCGGGAGTTCTCCATGCCCTGGCCGAGCTGGTCGCCGTCGTAGGTGAACCACGAGCCAGACTTCTTGATGATGCCGTGTTCCACGCCCATGTCGATGATGCCGCCCTCGCGGGAGATGCCCTGGCCGTAGATGATGTCGAACTCGGCCTGCTTGAAGGGCGGTGCCATCTTGTTCTTGACGATCTTCGCCTTGGTCCGGTTTCCGACCGAATCGGCACCCTCTTTGAGGGTCTGGATACGGCGGACATCGATGCGCACCGAGGCGTAGAACTTGAGCGCCTTGCCACCGGTGGTGGTCTCGGGCGAGCCGAAGAACACGCCGATCTTCTCACGGAGCTGGTTGATGAAGATCGCCGTCGTCTTCGTCTGGTTGAGCCGGCCCGTGACTTTGCGGAGGGCCTGGCTCATGAGCCGGGCCTGGAGGCCGACGTGGCTGTCGCCCATCTCGCCCTCGATCTCCGCGCGGGGGACGAGCGCGGCCACCGAGTCGATGACGATGATGTCGAGAGAGCCGGAGCCCACGAGCATGTCCATGATCTCGAGTGCCTGCTCGCCGGTGTCCGGCTGCGACACCAGGAGCGCGTCGGTGTCGACACCGAGCTTGGCCGCGTACTCCGGGTCGAGGGCGTGCTCGGCGTCGATGAACGCCGCGATCCCGCCGTTGCGCTGCGCATTCGCGACGGCGTGCAGGGCCACCGTCGTCTTACCCGAGGATTCCGGGCCGTAGATCTCCACGACACGGCCCCGCGGCAGGCCGCCGATGCCGAGAGCGACATCGAGGGCGATCGAACCGGTTGGGATGACCTCGATCGGTGCACGGGTGTCGTCCCCCAAGCGCATGATCGATCCCTTGCCGAACTGCTTGTCGATCTGGGCGAGGGCCGCTTCGAGCGCCTTCTCGCGGTCTGGCGTTGCCGCCATGGTGCACCTCCGGTCGATTGGTACGGGCTCTGGCGTCCCCTGGTGACGAGGTGCGCCGTTAGATCCAGTCGCTACGCTACCGAGGCCCACCGACACTTCACGCAGCGCGCGGGCGTATGTGGACAACTCAGGCAGAAAGGCTGAATTCTCTCCTGTGCAGGAGAATACCTCTCCCCCGAACACATCTTCGAACAATCTGCGGCGTGTCGCAGACGAGCCGGTCCGAGGTGCGCACGCCTACTCCCGGATCGGCCTGTCCCGGCCGAGCCGCCGCTCGTGGGGCACGTCCTGGAGGTCGCACACCGCCGACCACACGTCCCGCGGGTCGACGCCCGCTCGGAGCGCCTCTTCCGCCGTGCGGCCGCCCACCGCAGCCAGGACGGCGGACGACGCCAGATGGTAGGCGTAGCCGCTACCGAACTCGTCCTCCATGAGGCGCCAGAAATCGCTGTTCCGCACTGATCCATTCTCCTGTAGGGGCGCCGGGCAGTTCGCCCTCGCGCCTATGATGGGCCCATGCCCCCCTCGCACAGCGACTTCGATGCCGCCCTGCTCGACGTCGAGCAGCAGATCGCCCTCCTGTGGCGCCGCGGACGCGCAGCGTCACAGGCGCTCTCGAGGACGCTCCACCCGGACCTCGACTCGGCCGCATACGGCCTCCTGTCCATTCTGGACCGCGAAGGGCCTCTCCGCGTCACCGACCTCGCCGCAACCGTAGGGGTGGGCAAGCCCACCGTGAGCCGGCAGATTGCGCTCCTCACGGACCTCGGGCTCGTCCGCAAGGAAGCCGACCCGCACGACGGCCGCGCCCACAATGTCACGCTCACGGATTCGGGGACCGAGCATGTCGCATCCCTGCGCGTGCACCGGCACGAGTTCTTCCGCGACCGGCTCGCCGACTGGACCCCCGACGACGTCCACGCCCTCGCGTCCTATCTCGGACGGCTCAACGAAGCCATGTCACCCCGCCAGTGAGGCCCCCGGGAGCGAGGCCGCAGGGCACACGAAAGGGGGCCGGGCATGAAGCCCGGCCCCCTTAGGTCGAGGATGCCTCAGCTGACCTTGCTCAGCTCGGCATCGAAGTCGGCGTTGATGTCACGGCCGTAGCGCTGGGCGAACTCCTGCGGGACCGTGTCCGGGATGGTGATGCCCTCGGCCACAGCCACCCTGTCGCTCACTTCACGCAGCATGACGGACAGCGGCACATCGAGGGCGCCGCAGATCGAGGAGAGCAGCTCCGAGGAGGCCTCCTTCTGTCCGCGCTCCACTTCGCTCAGATAGCCGAGCGACACCCGGGCGTTGTGCGAAACCTCGCGGAGCGTGCGGCCCTGGCGCTGGCGAACGTCACGGAGGACGTCTCCGATCTCATGACGCAGAACAACCATCTTGCGCTCCTTCTGATCTGGCTTCGCGATTCCGGCCAAGCCCACATCGCGCCAGCGGACCACGCCATTGACGGACACGGGCTGCTTAACCATGTGTATCGACTCGCTCCTCAACTCGGGTTCCCCGGCTCCCCGGGGCTCCGGTCTGACTCATCTTAGTTGTGCCGCCGTTGGATGACGACACTATCCACAACTCGCTGTACAGATGGTTTGTTCCCACCCAGTAACAACCCTACGCGGATTCACAGGCCGCTCCCAGCTTCGGGCTCTGCCGCCTCAGGGCGTGTCGGCCACCACAGCACTGCGGAGGGCAGCCAGCGCGGCCTGCGTCGCTGCGGACCGGATGTCAGCGCGGCCTCCGTGGAAGAGATGCTCCCGGACGCTGGTCGAATGCGGCCCGGCGACGGCCACGAAGACCGTTCCCACCGGCTTCCCGTCATGCGGCTCGGGACCAGCGGCTCCGGTCGTGGCGACGGCGTAGTCGGCGCCGCACGCCGCGCGGGCTCCCAGGGCCATCTGGCGGGCGACCTCGGCGTCGACGGAGCCGGCCTCTGCGAGCAGTTCCGGGGAGACTCCGAGCAGTGCGGCCTTGACCTCGCTGGCATAGCTCACCACTCCGCCCCGCAGCATTCCCGACGCCCCGGGCACCTCGGCCAGCGCCGCGGCGACCAGGCCGGCGGTAAGGGACTCCGCGGTGGCGGCGGTCGCCCCGCGGTCGAGGAATGCTGCCACGACCTCCTGCGGCGCCACAGCCGTCTCCGCCGCGTTCACGCCCCTCCCCCGAGCGCCGACGCGCGCAGGCGGATGGCCTTGGCCACGTAATCGACGCCGGTCACGACCGTCACGGCGAGCGCGAGCAGCATCACCACGAACGCGATGGCGGTGAGCACAGGATTGCCGGGCGTGAGCGGGAACAGGTAGAGGAGGAGCGCCACTGTCTGCAGGATGGTCTTGAGCTTTCCGCCGCGTGAGGCAGGCATGACTCCGTAGCGGATGACCACGAACCGCAGGGCAGTGATCCCCCACTCGCGCCCGAGGACGACGACGGTGATCCACCAGGGCAGCTCGGCGAGCGCTGACAGCAGTACGAATGCCGCGCCGGTCAGCAGCTTGTCGGCGATCGGGTCCGCGATCTTGCCGAAGTCGGTGATCAGGTTGCGCTTGCGCGCGATCGCGCCGTCGAGCTGGTCGGTGTAGATCGCGACGGCGAAGACGGCGAACGCGAGCCAGCGCAGGACTCCGTACGCGGAATCGTCGGCCAGGAGGAACCACACGAAGAACGGCACGAGGACGATGCGGACCATCGTGAGGATGTTCGGAAGGTTCCACAGCTGCGAAGGCGCAGCCGCCGGCGGGGTTGTCACGGAGTCAGCCTAGCGTCCGGTGAGCTGCCACGCGTCCTCGCCGCCGCCGTCGTCCTCGCCGTCGTGGTAGTCCACGGGATGGGGGCGGGCGTCGAGGTCCCGGGCCACGAGGTCCTCGGCGTACGGTGAGTCGTTCTCGTACTCACCTGTGTGATGGTTGGCGCTGGCGTTGTCGGCCAGCGCGGCATCCGTCGGGTTCGATGCAGACGACGGCGCGTCGTCGCCGCGGAGCGCGGCGAGCACGGCGGGCAGGTCGTCGGGCTTGACGAGGACGTCGCGTGCCTTGGAACCCTCTGAGGGGCCCACCACGCCGCGGGATTCGAGGAGGTCCATGAGGCGTCCCGCCTTGGCGAAGCCGACGCGCAGCTTGCGCTGGAGCATCGACGTCGAACCGAACTGGGTGGTGACGACGAGTTCCGTGGCCTGGATGAGGACCTCGAGATCGTCGCCGATCTCCTCGTCGATCTGCTTCTTCTCGGGCTCGGCGGCCACGTCGTCGCGGTAGGTGACCTGCAGCTGTCCCTTGACGTGTTCGACCACCTTGTGGATCTCCGATTCGGAGACCCAGGCGCCCTGGACGCGCATGGGCTTCGAGGCGCCCATCGGGAGGAAGAGCGCGTCGCCCTGTCCGATGAGCTTTTCTGCGCCCGGCTGGTCAAGGACGACTCTGGAGTCGGTGACGGACGATGTCGCGAACGCCATGCGGGAGGGCACGTTCGCCTTGATCAGGCCAGTGACGACGTCGACGGAGGGACGCTGGGTCGCGAGCACGAGGTGGATGCCTGCGGCGCGGGCGAGCTGGGTGATGCGCACGATGGAGTCCTCGACGTCGCGCGGGGCGACCATCATGAGGTCGGCGAGCTCGTCCACGATGATGAGCAGGTAGGGGTAGGGCTTGACCTTGCGCTCAGACCCGGGGGGCGGAATGACCTTCCCGGCGCGCACTGCCTTGTTGAAGTCGTCGATGTGCTTGAAGCCGTAGTTGGCAAGGTCGTCGTAGCGCGCGTCCATCTCGCGGACCACCCACTGGAGGGCCTCGGCGGCCTTCTTCGGATTCGTGATGATCGGTGTGATGAGGTGCGGCACGCCCTCGTACGCGGTAAGTTCGACGCGCTTGGGGTCCACCATGACCATGCGGACCTCGTCCGGGGTGGCCCGCATGAGGATCGAGGTGATCATCGAGTTCACGAACGAGGACTTGCCCGCGCCGGTGGCGCCTGCGACGAGCAGGTGCGGCATCTTGGCGAGGTTCGCCACGACGAAGCCTCCCTCGACGTCCTTGCCGACCCCCATCACCATCGGGTGGTCGGTGCGGCGCGCGTTCTGGCTGCGCAGGACGTCGCCGAGCGAGACCGTCTCACGGTCGGTGTTGGGGATCTCGATGCCGATCGCGCTCTTCCCCGGGATGGGGCTGAGGATGCGCACATCGGAGCTCGCCACCGCGTAGGCGATGTTCTTGCTCAGGGCGGTGACCTTCTCGACCTTCGTCCCCGGCGCGAGCTCGATCTCGTACCGGGTGACCGTCGGGCCGCGGGAGAAGCCGGTGACCTCGGCATCGACGTTGAACTGCGTCAGGGTGTCCGTCAGGGCGGCCACGACGGCGTCGTTCGCCTCGGTGCGCTCCTTCGGCGCGCTGCCCTGGACGAGGAAGTCCGAGGTTGGCAGCGTGTAGGCGACGTCTCCGGAGAGCTGGAGCTGCTCGGTGCGCTGCGGGATCGGAGTGGGCGGCGGGGTCGGCGCCACCGGGGTCGACGGGACCTTGGGCACTGCGCCCGGGTTCGGCGTCGGGAGCCCGACAGTGGGAATTGCCTCGGTCGCGCCCTCGGGCGCCTTCTCCGGCTGCCCCGGCCGGCCCTGCGCGGCTCGGATCTTCTCGATTGCGGCCTCCGCCTGGGACCGACCCGCGGCGGGAGCAGGCATCGCGGCCGTGGCGTCGCGGTCCTCCTCGTCCACGACGGCGCGCTCGTACGGCTCGTCGCCCGCGAATCCGTCGAGCGCCTCGGTAGGCTGCTCCTCGTCCTTCCCGAAGAGCCTGCGCTTCTTCTTGGGGCGCCCGGCCTTCGACGCCGCCTCGGCCCGGCGGTCGGAGTCGTAGAGGTAGCTGCGGTCGTGCCCGTCGCCCTGCTCGCCGCGCGGAAGGTCGACCCCCATGAGGTGCTCCCAGCCCTCGCGGATGCGGCGCGGAATCGCCGCGAAGGGGGTGGCGGTGACGATGAGCACCGAGACGAACGCCAGCAGCGAGTACACGACGACGGGCACCGCCGGGTGGACGACGGCGAGCAGGGAGGACGCGAGGAATCCCAGCATCCCGCCGGCGCTGCGGAGCCCTTCGAACCCGGCAGAGGCCGACGGCAGTCCTCCGAGGACATGCGCGAGTCCCGTGGCCGAGAAGGCCATGACGAGGAAGCCGATCCCCACGCGGTTGTTGCCGCGGTGGTCCGCCGGCTTCCGGAAGAGGCGGAAGGCGCACACCCCGAGCATGAGCGGCAGCAGGAGGGAGACCCAGCCGAACGTGCCGTTGACCACCGCGTAGACGGCGTCCGGGAACCACCCCTGCCAGCCCCACCACGCGAAGGTCGCGATGAAGACGGCCAGCACCAGGTTGAACAGGGCGGCTCCGTCGCGGCGGTCCTCGGGCTCGAGGTCGCTCACGTCGGTGCCTATGCGGCGCACGCCGCCGCCCACCGCGTACGCGAGGGCGAGCCAGGCGCCCCCGATCACGCGGGAGAGCCACGGCTGGCCGGCGTCGGTGCTCGTGACGCGGCCACGCGCCGTCGCGCCTCCCTTGGCCGTGCCGCGTCCCCTGCCCGAGGCAGCACGGGATGACCCGGAGCTGCCCGCACGGGACGAACCCGTCTTGGAGGCGCTGGCTTTAGGCGTGGAGGAGGTGCGAGTCGCCATACTCGCCACCGTACCGCGAAAGGCCGCCGATTCCGCGGATCACCACGGAATCGGCGGCCCTTCCGGCCTCAGGCGCCCGGGGCGCCGTACGCGTCACGCTTCGAGCACCACCGGGATGATCATGGGGCGGCGGCGCAGCTTGCGGCTCACCCACGTCCCGATGACGCGGCGGACGACCTGCTGCAGCTGGTAGGCATTGTGGTCGGCCTTGGCGAGGATCGCTTCCTCGAGTGCGGCGTTGATCTTGGGAATGATGTCATCGAACACCGCGTCGTCCTCGGCCACGCCGCGGGCGTGGATCTCGGGGCCGGTCACCACCTTGCCGGTGGACCGGTTGACGACCGTGATGACCGAGATGAAGCCCTCCTCGCCCAGGATGCGGCGGTCCTTGAGGTCGACGTCGGTGATCTCGCCCACGCTCGATCCATCCACGTAGACGAAGCCGACCTCGACCTGTCCGACGATCTTCGCGACACCCGCGGCCAGGTCGACCACGGTCCCGTTGTCGGCGAGGATCACGCTCTCGGGCTCCATGCCCGTCTCGAGCGCGAGGTTCCCGTTGGCGATGAGGTGCCGGGTCTCGCCGTGCACGGGCATGGCGTTGAGCGGCTCGATGATGTTGTAGCAGTAGAGCAGCTCGCCGGCAGCGGCGTGGCCCGAGACGTGGACCTTCGCCGTGCCCTTGTGGATCACCTTCGCGCCGAGCTTGAGGAGCCCGTTGATGACCCGGAACACGGCATTCTCGTTGCCCGGGATCAGTGACGACGCGAGGATGACCATGTCGTCCTCGCCCACCTGCACGCGGTGGTCGCCGTTAGCCATGCGGGACAGGGCCGCCATGGGCTCGCCCTGGGAGCCAGTCGACATGAGGACGAGGCGGTGGTCGGGGATGTCGTCGATCGCCTTCATGTCCACGAGGATGCCCGGCGGGATGTCCAGGTACCCGAGCTTCGCGGCGATGCCCATGTTGCGCACCATGGAGCGTCCCACGAAGGCGACCTTGCGGCCGTGGTGGTGGGCGGCGTCGAGCACCTGCTGCACGCGGTGGACGTGGGAGGAGAAGCTCGCCACGATGATCCGCTTCCGGGCCTGGCCGAAGAGCCGGTCGAGGGTGGGGCCGATCTCCTTCTCCGCGGTCGTGAACCCCGGCACGTCGGCGTTGGTCGAGTCCGCCATGAAGAGGTCCACACCCTCCTCGCCGAGACGGGCGAAGTGGCGCAGGTCGGTGATGCGACCGTCCAGCGGGAGCTGGTCCATCTTGAAGTCGCCCGTGTGCAGCACCGTGCCGCCCGCGGTGCGGATGAACACGGCGAGGGCGTCCGGGATCGAGTGGTTGACGGCAACGAACTCGGTCTGGAACGGACCGAAGTCCAGCACCTGCCCTTCTTCGACGACGCGCAGCCGCGGGGTGATGCGGTGCTCCGCGAGCTTGGCCTCGACGAGCGCGAGGGTCAGCTGCGAGCCGACGAGCGGGATGTCACGCCGGTGCCTCAGGAGGTAGGGCACGGCGCCGATGTGGTCTTCGTGGCCGTGGGTGAGGACCACGGCGACGACGTCTCCCAGCCGGTCCTCGATGTACGAGAAGTCGGGCAGGATGAGGTCGACGCCGGGCTGGGTCTCCTCTGGGAACAGGACGCCGCAGTCCACGATCAGGAGTTTGCCGCCGAATTCGAAGACGGCCATGTTCCGTCCGACTTCGCCCAGCCCTCCCAGCGGGACGACCCGCAGTGACCCCGCGGGCAGCGGGGGCGGTGTGGTGAGGACGGGCAGGGCGCGTTGGGTCATGCTGTGCTTCTTCCTAGGCGAAGTCCATTCCGGCTTCGGCCAGATCGTTGCGGATAAGGGCGAGCTCCGCCTCACCGGGCTCCACGAGCGGGAGCCGGACGACGGAGTTGGGCAGGACACCCTGCCACTTGAGAACCTGTTTGGCTGCGACGGCACCCTGGACGCGTGTCATGATGCCGCGGATCGCGGGCTCGAGCTCGAAGTGGACCTTGCGCGCCGCCGCGAAGTCCCCGGCGAGCCCCGCGTCCACGAGCGCGCGGAACTGCTGGGTCGCGACGTGCGCCGTGACGGAGACGACGCCGAGCGCGCCGGCGGCCATCCACGGCAGCGTGAGACCGTCGTCGCCGGAGTAGACGGCAAGGTCCGTCTTGGCCAGGACAACCGATACGGCGCCGAAGTCGGCCTTCGCATCCTTGAGGCCGACGATGTTGGGGTGCTCCGCGAGGCGGAGCATCGTCTCGGTGGCGATCGGGATGCCCGAGCGGCCGGGAATGTCGTAGAGCATGACCGGGAGGTCCGTCGCCGAGGCGATCGTCTCGAAGTGCGCCTGGACGCCAGCCTGGCTGGGCTTGTTGTAGTACGGGGTGACGAGCAGGAGTCCGTCGACGCCGATCTCCGCCGCACGGCGGGACAGGCTCACCGAGTGGCGGGTGTCATTCGTCCCGGTGCCTGCGATGACCTTCGCACGGCCGCCGACGGCGTCGAGGACGGCCTTGAACATGCCGAGGTTCTCCTCGTCGGTCAGGGTCGAGGTCTCCCCGGTTGTGCCGGTGACGACCAAGCCGTCGCAGCCGTCATCGACAAGCTTGGCGGCCAGCTTGCCCGCTGCATCGTAGTCGACATCGCCGTCTGCAGTGAACGGGGTGACCATCGCGGTGAGGAGGGTCCCGAAAATGCGCGTGCGAATGTCAGTGTCAGCCATGCAAAGAACGTTACCCTGTGCGGCGCCGCTTTGGGCAACGCGGGCGGTTCAGGCGGAGCGGCGCTGGTGCTCGAGCGCCGAGCGGAACAGGAGCGCCGAGACGACTTCCGTTCCCGTCCCCGAAGCGCGCGAGATCCGGTGCCCGTCCGGCCCCCAGACCCCGCTCAGGCCGCAGGACCGGCCGAGGGCGCTCTCGCCGCCGGCGTTGGCGAGCAGCGCGAAGAACCGGCTGTCCATCGCGCGCGCGCCGAAGTGGAGGTCGAGCCGCCGCTCCTCGCCGACGACGTAGACCGCCGACGCCGCGTACAGGTCGGCGCCCGCGGCGGCCGCCTCGGCCGCGTGGCTGGGCTGGGCGACATCGAAGCACACCGCGAGGGCGAGCGACCAGCCGTCGACGTCGACGAGCGTCGGCTGGTCTGCGGGTTCGAAGAGCTCTGCCTCGGCGCCGTGGAGGTGCACCTTCCCGGCGATCAGCGGGGCGGCGCCGGGCCGGACGAGTACCGACGCGAGGCGCGGCGTGCCGTCGGGCTCGCGGACGGCGGCGCCCACGACGGCGATGATGCCCATGTCCTCGCAGGCTGCTTGCAGCTGGGCGAGCTGGGCGGAGGGGCTCGTGAGCCAGTTCGCCTCGTCCGAGAGGAGGGACAGGTCGTAGCCGGTGAGCGAGAGCTCCGGGAAGACGGCGAGCCGGGCGCCGTGGTCGTCCGCGTCCTCGAGGAGGCGGATGTGCTCGTCGATGTTCGCGGCGATCCCTCCCGGCAGGGGGACGGACTGCACTGCGGCCACGGTGAGCTCGGCGGACATAGGGCCCATCCTAGGACACGCTGCCGGCAGCCCCCGGACCTCCTGCCCCGACTGCCGCCCTGCGCGGGCGCGAGGCTGTCGTCCGCCGCCCCGGGGGACAGGACCGGGGCGGCGGACGGGACTCCGGCCGTCCCGGTGCGACAGCCGGGATGGCTATGCACCGCATCCTAATCGAACATATATACGAAGATCAAGGGTCTACTTCGAAGACGCGCAGCCCTCGCTCATGCGCTCATGCGCTCATGCGCTCATGAGACGATCCCTGCATGGGTGGAAGGGGCACGGGCGCACGGGCGCCGCTCCCGGGCAGGCGCGGACCTGCCGCGGGCGCCACGGGCACCCACCGCCTGGTCGGGCTCGACATGGCCAGGGGCACGGCGCTCATCGCGATGATGACGACGCACATCCTGCCCACCTTCCAACAGGACCCCACAACGCTGCTCTGGTCCGCGACGTGGGTCGGCACCTCCCTGTCCGGGCGCGCCGCCGCCCTGTTCGCCGTCCTCGCGGGGGTCTCGCTCACGCTCGGCCGCGTCCCGGCCACCCGCAACCGCCTCGGACTCGCGCTGCGCGCTGGGGTGATCGCCGTCGTCGGGCTCACGCTCGGCCTCGTCGAGGTGAACGTCGCTGTGATCCTCGTGCACTACGCGCTCCTGTTCTGGTGTGCGCTCCCGGTGGTCGGGCTGGGGCGCCGCGCGCTCGGGCTGCTTGCGGGAGCGTGGATCCTCCTCTCGCCGGCCGTCGCGTTCCTCGTCCGGCCAGTGCTCCTGGGTCCGGGGCCCTCCCCGCACCTCGCGCACAACCCGAGCTGGGAGGACCTCGGGGACCCGGGCCGGCTCCTCGCGGACCTCATGGTGACGGGGTACTACCCGGTCTTCCAATGGTTCGCCTACCTGCTCGTGGGCCTGTGGATCGGCCGCGCTCCCCTGACCCGCGCGTCCACACAGGTCGGGCTGCTCGTCGGCGGCGCGGCGGTGGCGGTGGCGGCGAAGACCGCCGCGTGGTCCTTCCTCGTGCCCCTGGGCGGGATCAACGCCCTCATGGCGACAGACCAGGCTGCAATCTGGCCTCTGCGGGCGATGCTGGAGGCGAACCTGAGCGGCGTCGACCAGGTGGGCACGTGGTGGTGGCTCACGACGGCGGCACCGCACTCGGGGACGCCCCTGGACCTCCTGCACACCTCGGGGACCTCGGCGGCGGCTATCGGGGCGTTCCTGCTCGTGGCCCGTGTGGCACCGCTCATGCGTACTGGGTTCCTGACCCCGCTCGCGGGGGCGGGCGCCATGACGCTCACGCTGTACTCGCTGCACGTCTGGGCCCTCTCGTGGCCCGCCGTGCAGGACGCCGGCCTGGAGCGGGAGCCTCTGCTGGCGGTGCACGTCGCTGCGGCGCTCGCGCTGGGCCTGCTCGTCCAGGCCAACGGGTGGCGCGGACCGCTCGAGGCGCTCGCCCACGGCGCCACGCGTCTGGGCCTGGCCGCCGGGCGCACGACGGCGGGCGGCGCCCCGCGCGGGACGCCCCCCGGGCGCTCGGGCTAGTCGGCCTTGCGGTGCAGCGCGATCGCCTGGCGCATGGCTGCACGCGCCTGCTTCCGGTCGCCGGAGGCGTCGTAGGCCAGTCCGAGTCGGTACCACGCGCGCCAGTCCTCGGGCGCTGCCTCGGTCTCGGCGCGGTAGCGGCCGAACTCGGCGTCGGCCGCCGAGCGCACGATCCGGCCGCCCGGGGTGCGCGGGAGGGTGTCCTCGGGCAGCCCGCCCTCGGCGTCGAGCTGGCGCCCGAGCCGCTCGAGGCGGGCCCCGAACATCAGCTCGCGGGCGAGCGCCCAGGCCCCGACGACGGGGAGCACGAGGTAGGCCGCACCGATCGCCTTCGCGACCGGCTCCGGGTCGGAGAGCAGGAGCCGGGCGCGGTCGAAGGTGACGACGAGGTAGAAGACGAGCAGGAGGGTGACGGCGGCGACGCCGACCTTGGCACGGTTCGCACGGAACCAGTCCGCGAGCCCTGACGCGGTCACAGGCCCAGGTCCAGATAGCCGTCGAGGCCGACCGTGAGGCCGGGATGCGCGGCGACCTCCCGCAGGCCCAGGAGGACACCCGGCATGAAGGAGGCGCGGTCGAACGAGTCGTGCCGGAGCGTCAGCTGCTCGCCCGGGCCGCCGAGGAGCACCTCCTGGTGCGCGACGAGGCCGCGCAGGCGCACCGCGTGGACCCGCACGCCCTCGACATCGGCGCCCCGGGCACCCTCGAGCTGCTTGACCGTTGCATCCGGCGACGGGCCGACGCCGGCCTCGGAGCGGGCGGCGGCGATGAGCTGGGCCGTGCGGACGGCGGTCCCGGACGGCGCGTCGACCTTGTCCGGGTGGTGGAGCTCGACGATCTCCACGGACTCGAAGTAGCGGGAGGCCTTCGCAGCGAAGGCGGAGGCGAGGACGGATCCGAGGGCGAAGTTCGGGGCGATGAGGACCCCGGTGCCAGCATGCTCGGCGAGGAGGGCGTCGAGGGAGGCGAGCCTCTCGGCGGTCCACCCGGTCGTGCCGACCACGGCGTGGAGGCCGTGCTCGACGGCGAAGCGGACGTTCTCCTCGGTGGAGTCCGGAACGGTGAGGTCCACCACGTAGCGCGCGCCGGCGTCGAGCACGGCCTCGAGGGAGTCGCCGCGTCCGAGCGCCGCCACGAGCTCCATGTCGGGCGCCGCGCCGACGGCCCTGACGGCCTCGGAGCCCATGCGCCCGTTCGCGCCCAGCACTGCCACGGGAAGTCGTTCTGCCATGCCGCCAGAGTACCGGCGGGTGGGCGCCCCCTCAGAATCGGGGGATGCGCGGCCCTGTGCGGGCCCGGCTCCGCCGGTTGTGATGTCAGCCGAGCGCCGCGACCCACTCGGTGCCGCCGTCGTCGAAGAACTGCTCCTTCCAGATCGGCACCTCGGCCTTGACCCTGTCCACGAGGTCGGAGCATAGCCGGAAGGCCTCGCCCCGGTGCGCGGCCGAGACCGCGCACACGAACGCCGCGTCCCCGACCTTGAGGTCGCCGACCCGGTGCGCAATCCACACGCGCATCGCGCGCTCGGAGGCCGGCTCCGAGGCGCGGTGCTCGGCGATGACGGTCTCCACGACCGTGCGCAGTGTGTTCTGGGCCGTGGGGTGCGCCGTGTAGGACAGCCGGCTCACCCCGCGGC
>NZ_BAAAQW010000013.1:75322-82970 GCF_039531875.1 Sinomonas flava
TGGTCGCGGACCACGCCGGAGAAGAGGACCACGGCGCCCGCGTCCGGGGCGTCGACCGCGCCGCGCGCCGTGGCCTCGTCGAGCGGTTCGGTGCCGACAGCCGCGTGGACGACGTCGACGGGGTACGCGTGCTGGTCAGTGGCCATGGCCGGTGCCTCCGTGGTTGTGCTCGGCGCCGTCCTTGGCGCCTTCCGCCTGGTCGCAGATGTGCCCGATCAGGGGGTCGAGGACGGTGAGCCCGTCCATGACCCCGGAGGGGGATCCCGGCAGGTTGACGATGAACGTACGCCCGGCGGTTCCTGCGTGGCCCCGGCTCAGGGGTGCGAGCGGCGTCTTGGCGGCGCCGGCCCGGCGGATCGCCTCCATGATGCCGGGGACCTCGCGCTCCAGCAGGGGGAGGGTCTCCTCGGGGGTGAGGTCGTCGGGGCTGAGGCCGGTGCCCCCGCTCGTGACGATGACCGCGGGCGCCAACGCCAGGAGCGCGCGGAGCGCGGCCCCCACGCTCGGCCCGTCGGGCACGACCGCGGCCGGGATCACCTCGAAGCCGTGGTCGGCGAGCCAGTCCGCGATCACCGGCCCCGACCGGTCCTCGTAGACCCCGGTGGCGGCGCGGGTCGAGGCGATGACGATGCCTGCTCGCCTCATCGCGGCTCCCCTCCCCGGTGGCGCGGCACCCCTTGGCCGCCCTCCTCGAGGGCCCAGTCGCCGCTCTTGCCGCCGGACTTCGCGAGGACCCTGATGTCGGAGATGACCGCGTGCCTGTCGACCGCCTTGACCATGTCGTATACCCCGAGCGCGGCGACGGAGGCGGCCGTGAGGGCCTCCATCTCAACCCCGGTCACGCCGCGGGTCCTGACGCTCGCGACGACCCGCACGGACCCGGTGCCGAGTTCGAAGTCGACCGTGACCTTGGAGATCGGGAGGGGGTGGCACAGCGGAATGAGCTCGGGGGTCTTCTTCGCGGCCATGATGCCGGCCACGCGCGCGACGGCGAGCGCATCGCCCTTGGGAAGCCCGCCCTCGGCCAGGAGCTCGATCACCTGGGGGGTGGTCGTCAGGACCGCTTGGGCCGTCGCCTCGCGCGTGGTCTCTGGCTTGGCGCTCACGTCGACCATGTGGGCGCTGCCGTCGGCGCGGACGTGGGTGAGCCCGGAGGGGGTGCCCGGCTCCGGGTCGCTCTGTGGGATGTCTGTCACGTGAGCCATACTTCCACGTCGGCTCCGGCGGCCAGGTCGGTGACGTCC
The DNA here is from genome assembly GCF_039531875.1 of Sinomonas flava. Taxonomy (NCBI): domain Bacteria; kingdom Bacillati; phylum Actinomycetota; class Actinomycetes; order Micrococcales; family Micrococcaceae; genus Sinomonas; species Sinomonas flava. The sequence continues at coordinate 76,567 of NZ_BAAAQW010000013.1, forward strand.
TCGGGCACGAGCACGAGGGCGTCGGACACCGCGAGCGCTCCGAGCAGGTGGGAGCCTGGGCCGCCCACGAGCGCGACAGATCCGTCCTGGCGGAGGCTCGCCCGGCGCACCTGGAGCTTGCCGTGCGGGGAGTCGAGCGGAGCGGCGAGCCGTGCGGTGAGGCGCCGCCGGCACCGCGGCGCGCCGACCACCTCGGCGAGCACCGGCCGCAGGAGCACCTCCCACGAGATCCAGCAGCTCACCGGGTTGCCGGGGAAGGCGACGACGGGGAGCCCCTCGAAGGAGCCGAGCCCCTGCGGTCCGCCGGGCTGCATCGCGAGGTGCGAGAACTCGACGTCGTGCTCGTCGAGCGCGAGCTTCGTGGCCTCGAATGCCCCCTTCGAGACGCCGCCCGTGGTGATGACGAGGTCGAGGCGGCCCTCCTCGGCCGCGCGGGCGGCCTCCGCGAGCTCGTGCCGGAGGGACGCGGGATCGTCCGAGCGGGAGACGGCGTTCTCGGCCTCGAGGCCGTCCTCACGCAGGGCCGAGGACAGGAGCCAGCCGTTCGCATCGTAGATCTGGCCCGGCCCCAGCGGCTCGCCGTCGGGGGCCAGCTCGGCGCCGGTGCTGATCACCAGGACGCGCAGCGGGGCCCGCACTGACAGCGCCGTGAAGCCGAGTGCCGCGGCGAGGCCGACCTGCCGCGCGCCGATCGGAGTGCCTGCGGGAAGCACGACGGCGCCCGCGGCCACGTCGCTCCCGGCTCGCCGCACATAGGTGCCCGGCTCGACCGCCGGCAGCGCCACGGTCGCCCCGGGCTCGGGGAACCGGGACGGGACGGCCCACTCGATGGGGACGACGGCGTCCGCGCCCTCGGGGAGGAGCGCTCCGGTCATGATGGGCGCCGCCTGCCCGGGTTGGAGAGGCGCTGGCACGTCCCCGGCGGCGATCGCCGCGACGACCGTGAACTCCCGCCCGAGATCACCCCCCGTGGCGCCGAGATCACCCCCCTTGGCGCCGAGATCACCCCCCTTGGCGCCGAGATCACCCCCCTTGGCGCCGAGATCACCCCCTCTGGCGCCGACGTCACCCCTGAAATCCGCCGAGCGCACGGCGAAGCCGTCCATCTGGGAGTTGTCGAACGGCGGGAGGCTCACGGGCGCGACGAGGTCCGCCGCGAGGGCTGCGCCGAGCGCGGCATCCAGCGACCGCTCCTCGGCCGGGCGCTGGGCGAGGGGCGCGAGGAGCTCGGCGAGCCGGGCCCGGTGCTCCTGCACCGTCCGGTGGCCGTGCGCTGCTCCGCGGCCCTGGGCGTGCGGCTCGGTGTGTCCTGTCATGTCACCTCGATCGTGATGGTGTGGTATCCCGTGGCACCGTCCGGAGCCGGCGGGGCGACGGACGCGGTCTGGACCTCGCCGTTCCCGTCGGTCGCGCGCACGGCGAGGCGGTGCGAGCCGGAGGGGAGGGCGATGCGGGCCATCCACTGGTACCACGTGTCGCGGGAGATCCCGGTTCCAAGCTGCGCGGGCTGCCACGCGCCGTCGTCCGCCTGCACCTCCACCGCTGAGATCCCCCGGTGCTGCGCCCAGGCGACGCCGGCCACCGTGACCTCGCCGGCCGGGACGCGGGCGCCGCCGCGGGGAACGTCGATGCGGGAGGCGGTCTTGATGGGCCCGCGCTCGCTCCAGCCGCGGGTGCTCCAGTATGCGGTGTCCGCGGCGAACGAGGTGACCTTGAGCTGGGTGACCCATTTCGTCGCGGACACGTAGCCGTAGAGGCCCGGCACCACCAGCCGGACCGGGAAGCCGTGCTCGGGCGGGAGTGGCTCGCCGTTCATGCCGACGGCGAGGAGGGCATCTCGCCCGGGATCGGTCAGTGCCTCGAGCGGGGTCCCGGCAGTGAAGCCGTCGATGCTGCGGGAGAGCACCATGTCCGCGCCGGGCAGGGGCCGCGCGCGGGCGAGCAGCTCGCGGACCGGCCACCCGAGCCAGAGCGCGTTGCCGACGAGGTCGCCGCCCACCGGGTTGGACACGCAGGCCAGTGTCACGTGGCGCTCCACGAGCGGCTGGGCCAGCAGCTCCGCCCACGTGAGCGCGACGGGCTCGGCGACCCTGCCGGTCACGTCGAGCCGCCACCCGCCGGGGTCGACCGACGGCACGACGAGCGCGGTGTCGATCCGGTAGAAGTCCCGGTTGGGAGTCACGAGCGGGGCAGCGCCCGGAACCGCCAGGTCCGCCGCTGGCGGGACCGCCTCGGCCGGGGATGCCGGGGCCGGGAGCCGCAGGGCGTCGCGGGCGGCCGCGGCGGCGAGCGAGGCTCCGCGCACGACGGCGGTCAGCGCGCCTCCCAGCGCGACGGCGACTGCCGTGCCCGCGAGCGCTCGGAGGAAGCCGCGCCGGGCGAGGCGGCCCGGCCTGCCAGGCGGGGCTCCGGCGGCGGGGACGGGGGCGACGTCGTGCGTGCGGGATCCGGGCGGCTGGCCGGCGGGCACGGCGTCGCGGCGGAGCCGACCCACGAGCCACCGCACGAGCGACATCGCCACGATCCCCGCAACGAGGGCGCAGGCGACGGCGCCCGGGGACGCGAGGGAGCGGGTCACGACCGCGAGCGCTCCCGCGGCGCCCACAAGTGCCGCCAGGCCCACCCCGAGGCCGGGCCGGCGCAGTTCGAGGATGCCGGACACCGCGCCCAGCACGACCACGGCGACGGTGATGGAGGCCACGAGGAAGGCCTTGTCCCCGGTGCCGAAGGTCTGGATGGCCCAGTCCTTGGCCGCGCCGGGGGCGAAGTCGACGACCGCTGCTCCCACGGCCGAGAGGGGGCTGAGCGATGGACTCACGAGACCGGCCGCGAACTCGCCCGCCAGAACGCCCGCGAGCGCGGCGAGAACACCGCACAGTGTTGCCCACCACCGCACGTTCGCAGCACCGACGGCACCGTGCCCGCGGCGCGGACCGCGCAGGCCGCCGCCCGGTTCAGGCGCTCCCATGGGTCCAGAATAGTTCCGGCGTCGGGCCCGTGGTGCACCTCACCCTCGGACGTGACCGCCCGCACTGGCGTACGGTAGAAGGCATGACAGTCCAGCTCGGCATCCCCATGGTGAGGGGCGCAGCCCCGGGGTCGGGAACGGCCGGGCCATCGGGGGCCATGGGCGCCGACCGGCCCGCCTTCGAGGGCCTGCGGGACCGGTACGGCCGCGTCGCCACCGACATGCGCCTGTCCCTGACGGACAAGTGCAACCTGCGCTGCTCGTACTGCATGCCCGCCGAGGGCCTCCCCTGGCTCACGAAGGACTCGGTGCTCACCGCCGAGGAGGTCGTGCGGATCGTGGGCATCGGCGTGCGCCTCCTCGGCGTGCGGGAGCTGCGGCTCACGGGAGGCGAGCCGCTCGTGCGGGCCGACCTGGTCGACATCGTCGCCGCGCTGCGCGCCGCGCACCCAGGCCTGCCGATCGCCCTCACGACCAACGCCGTGGGACTCGATGCGAAGGCGGCAGCCCTCGCCTCGGCCGGGCTCACGCGCATCAACATCTCCCTCGACACGCTCCATCCCGAGACCTTCGCGCAGCTCACGCGGCGGCCGTTCTTCGACCGGGTCCTCGCCGGGATCGAGGCGGCAGACGCCGCGGGCCTCGGCCCGATCAAGATCAACTCCGTCCTCATGCGGGGCATCAATGACGCCGGCGCCGCGGACCTGCTCGCCTGGTGCCTCGAGCGCGGGTACGAGCTGCGCTTCATCGAGCAGATGCCGCTCGATGCCGACCACGGCTGGACCCGCGACGGCATGGTCACGGCCGCCGAGATCCGCACGCTCCTGTCGCAGCGGTTCGCACTCTCCCCCGACCCGCGCGAGCGCGACGGTGCCCCCGCCGAGCGCTTCGAGGTGCGTCCCCGCATGGGCCGCACGCACGACGGCGCCCCCTCCGCCCGCCTCCTCGGCACCGTGGGCATCATCGCCTCGGTGACGGAGCCGTTCTGCGCGGACTGCAAGAGAACGCGGATCACGGCCGAGGGCAAGGTCATGAGCTGCCTCTTCTCGCACGAGGAGGTCGACCTCCGCCAGCTGCTGCGCTCCGACGCCTCCGACGAGGACGTCGCGGCCCGCTGGCAGGACGCGATGTGGCTCAAGCCCAGAGCGCACGGCATGGACCACACGGGGCTGGGGGCCGGGGACTTCGTCCAGCCGGACCGCTCGATGTCCGCCATCGGCGGCTGAGCGCCTCCCTCGGCACCGACCCGCCAAGACCCTTCGACCCGCCGCGCCGTCGGCCACCACGAGCTGGAGGACACAGTGCAGATCACCCTGCGGTACTACGCCGCGGCCCAGGCCGCCGCGGGCGTCGCCGAGGAGCCGCTCACGGCGCCCGACGGCGCGAGCCTCGCCCAGGCGCTCGAGGCGGCCCTCGCCGTCGACCGCACCGCGGCCGTCAGGGACGGCGCGGCCAGCGCGCGCCGGGACGCCCCGGCGTTCGCCGAGGTGCTGCGGCGGTGCTCCTTCCTGGTCAACGAGGTCGCGGCGAAGGACCGCTCCCGGCCGCTTGCCGACGGGGACGTCGTGGACGTCCTCCCGCCCTTCGCGGGCGGCTGAGGACCCGGGCCAGCGGAGCGGCCGCCGATTCGAGATACTCCCGAGGGATGACGACACCGGCACGACGGCGGCGTAGCGTTGAACCAGACTCGTGAGGAGGTCGCCATGCAGCGCCGATGGCTCCGATGGATTCCGGCAGCCGCCGTCCCGGCGGTCATCGCCGTGGGCGTGCTCGCCGCCGGCGCGACCGCCGAGTCCCCTCCCCCGCCCGCGACCCCGGAGCAGGTCCTCGCACTCGCCGCCGGGCATCAGGCCCGTGCCTTCTCCGGCCAGGTGGAGCAGCGCGCCGACCTCGGGCTCCCGGCGATCCCGGCCCAGGCGCTCGGGCCCGCGACGAAGAGCTCGACTCTCGGTTCAGAGGCCGCCGCGCTCGAGTTCCTCACGAGCGCCCACACGGCCAAGGTCTACGCCGACGGCCCGCAGCGGCTGCGCGTGCAGGTGCTGGACCAGCTCGCCGAGCGGGACGCGGTCCGCAACGGCCCGGACGCGTGGACGTACGACTCCAAGGCGAACACCGTGACCCATGCGGTACTCCCCGCGGGAGCCGGCCAGCCCTCCCCCGATGCCGCGTCCGCCCTGACCACTGACCAGCTCGCCCAGCGCTTACTCGCCGCCGCAGGGCCGAGCACGGATGTGAGCCTCGGCGACGCGACCAGCGTGGCAGGCCACAGCGCGTACACCCTCGTCCTCACGCCCAAGGCCGCGGGAACCCTCGTCGGCTCGGTGAGGATCGCCGTCGAGGCGACCACCGGGCTTCCGCTGGCGGTGGATGTGTACGCGAAGGGCCAGGAGCCGGCCGCGCTGCACGCAGCCTTCACGCAGCTGTCCCTCACGGCCCCGGACGCCTCCGTCTTCGCCTTCACGCCGCCACCCGGGGCGACCGTGACCGAGAAGCAGATGCCGGCGCGGACTATCCCGGCCAAGGACCACGCGCAGGGCGCCCCGCCAGCCGCACAGGCGCCCGGGTGGGACTCGGTCGCGGTGATCCCCGCCGACCGTGTGCCCGCCGGATTCGCCGACTCGCCGCTGGTCAAGCAGCTCGCGGCGCCGGCGGCGGGCGGCCGGGTGCTCACGTCGTCGCTCTTCACGGTCTTCCTCGCCGACGACGGGCGCGTCCTCGCCGGCGCGGTGCCGGCGTCGACCCTCGAGGCCGCGGCGGCCAGGTGAGCGAGGCCGGGGACGCCCCGCAGCCGGCGATCCGCGCCCGCGGGCTCACGAAGCGCTTCGGCCACCACACCGCCGTGGACCGCCTCGACCTCGAGGTGCCCCGCGGCGCGGTGTTCGGCTTCCTGGGTCCCAACGGCTCGGGGAAGACGACGACCATCCGCATGCTGCTGGGCCTCGTCTCGCCCACCGGCGGCCGCGCGGAGGTGCTCGGCGAGGACATGCCCCAGGGCTCCCGCGCGGTCCTGCCCCGGGTCGGGGCGCTCGTGGAGGGGCCCGCGTTCTATCCGTTCCTGAGCGGCGAGGCGAACCTCGCCCGGCTCGACGTCGCCGATCCCCGGTCGCTGCCCCGGACGCGCGCCGCGCGGATCGGCCAGGCGCTCGGCCGGGTCGGCCTCTCGCACGCGGCCCGCAAGCGCGTCCACGCCTACTCGCTGGGCATGAAGCAGCGTCTGGGCCTCGCAGCGGCCCTGCTCGCCCCCCGCGACCTGCTCGTGCTCGACGAGCCCACCAACGGGCTCGACCCCCAGGGGACCCGCGAGGTCCGCGGGCTCATCCGCTCCCTCGCCGAGGACGGCACCACGGTGTTCATCTCGAGCCACCTCCTGGCCGAGGTCGAGCAGATCTGCAGCCATGCCGCCGTCCTGCGCGCCGGGAAGCTGGTCGCGCAGGGC
>NZ_BAAAQW010000014.1:0-32314 GCF_039531875.1 Sinomonas flava
CACCAGCGCCGCGGCCTCCGCACCCAGCGGCCCCCGCACCGCCTCCCGGGCCTCCTGCGGGGCCTCCACAGCCCCCTCGGGGGCCTCCTGCGGGGCCTCCACAGCCACGGCCCCGCGCAGGGCATCCCCGCGCCCGCCGGCCAACACCTTCAGACGAGCCTTCGACTCACTCACAGCGCCATCCTCCTCGCCGCCGCACACCGCGGCGTCCCGGTCCTTCCGGCCGGCCCGGCCCCCTGCCCGTTCCCGGGCCCGGGGTCCTGGCCGGTTCTGTCCAGTTCCGTCCAAACGAGACAGACCTGTCTGTCCCGCTACGAAGAGTTATACAAGTAGACAGACCTGTCTGTCTAGAGTGCTACTATGGATCGCATGGACGGTCGAGATCACGGCCGGGCACAAGTGGCTCAACGCCCCGCGGCTCGCGAACGGATCTTGGAGACGTCCTACGAGCTCTTCGCCAGGCGGGGCGTGAGGGACGTGGGTGTCGACGAGATCATCGCGCGCTCGGGTGTGGCGAAAGCTACTTTCTACCGGCATTTTCCATCGAAAGAAGCCTTGGTCCTCGCCTACATGGACCGTTGGTACCGAACCCGACACGATGCGATCGAAGACGCGATCGCACGCAGCCATACACCTGATGACGCGCTGCTCGCCGCCTTCACGGTCCTCGACGACTGGTTCAGACGCGGGACCGCCGAGGTGAGCACCTTCCTGCACGTCATGATCGAGATGGGACCCGAGCACCCACTGGGCCGGGCCGCGATGGGCCACCTCGCAGCCATCCGCAGGCGGCTTGCCGCCCTGGCAGAGGCCGCCGGGCTCGACGACCCCGAGGGATTCGCCTGGTCGTTCCACATCCTGACCAAGGGCGCGATGGTCGCTGCCATCGAAGGCGACCGGCTGGCGGCGACCCGGGCGCGAGGACTGGCGCGGATCCTCATCGATCTCCATCGGCCCGACTGGGCCGAACGGGCCTCTCGGGGCCAGGCGCAGATGCACGACGTCGGGCGGTAGCTGGGGGCTCCACCGGCATCGTGCTTCTCTGGCCGAGTAGAGGGCCAAGAAGAGGTCCGCGTCAGAACAGAGGAAGGGGCTGGGACCGGTTCGCCGGTCCCAGCCCCTTCCTCGCCCTTGGGCGATTCCTGCTCAGGAGCCTGGAACGCCTCAGGGCTTCTCGCCGTCAGGATGCAGCGGATCCTTCGAGTCAGGCGGGAGCGCCACCGGGGCATAGGGGTCCTCGGGCGCGCCCGGCTGGGGCGAGTCAGGGTCCCGCGGCGGCCCGTCGGGCGCGTCGGGCTCCCCGCTGCCCGGAACAACAGGACGTTCGATCGGGTCGCGGCCCGGATCGCCCCTCTCCGGCCCGGGGTCCCTGTCGCCTGGCCGGTCGGCCGGCGGTGCGCTCAGCCAGCCCGATCCAGTCTGCGTGTCGAACGGGTCGAGGCCCGGCTCACGGCCCGGGGGCTGTGGAGCGCCTGGCGGCTGCCCCGGCACGGGACCCCCGGGTGAGGGCTGGCCAGGCTGCGGCATGGGCTCGGCGTCGGGGTCGACGGGCGGGAAGGTGCTCGGCCCGGGCTCAGGACCCCCAGGCTCGGGCCCGGGCCCGGGAGGCTGGCTGGGCGGCTGCGGCTCCGGCGGAATGGAGGCCGAGTTCCCGGCCGCCGCGGTACTGACCGTGACCGTGCTGTCGGCCTCGGGGCTGACTGAGACGGCAGCTGCCGTCGTATCCATCGTGAGAGGCTTCATCCCTCCTTCTTTCCCCGTGGGGGATCCACCACACACTGGGCCGCCATCCGGCAGCTCAATCCGCAACAACGTTTGTTTGGCTCAGCCAGCGTTCGGGAAACACAAGTCCGAGCGCCGGGGTGCTCCAGAAACCTCGGGCTGCACAACCCAAGGAGGGGCAGATTGCCCCTCGTCCAGGGAGGAGAAACGGCTATGGGTCTGGGAGACAAGTTCGAGAACAAGGCCGAAGAGCTCAAGGGCAAGGCCAAGGAAGGCGTCGGAGACGCCACCGACAACAGGGATCTTGAGGCCGAGGGCAAGGCTGACCAGGGCAAGGCCGGGGTCAAGCAGGCCGGCGAGCACATCAAGGATGCTGCAAAAGACGTGACTGGCCACTGATCTGTCGCTTCACTGACGTCAGGACTTCACGACAAGGAGCAACACAATGAGCATTCTCGCATTCCTCATCCTCGGGCTGATCGCCGGAGCCATCGCGAAGGCCATCATGCCGGGCCGACAGGGCGGCGGCATCCTCATCACGATGCTTCTCGGCGTCGTCGGCGCCATCTTGGGCGGCTGGATCGGAAGCGCGATCTTCGGGATCGGCCTCCAGGAGTTCTGGAGCATCCAGACGTGGCTGGTGGCGATCGTCGGCTCGATCATCGTCCTGGCGATCTTCGGGATGGTCACGCGTCGTCGTCATCACGCCTGACCCCAATGAGACCGCGACTGGCCTGATCGCCGCTGGGCTCGATCAGGAAAGCGCGAATGACTACGGCGGCGCACCCTCCCCCCGGGTGTGCCGCCGTTGTCGTACCGCCGTTGTCGTAACGGTGAGCGAGAAGCTCGAATGAGAGGGAAAGGAGAAGCCATGGGCCTCGGAGACAAGATCCAGAACAAGGCCACCGAAGTCACAGGCAGGGTCAAGGAGAACGTCGGCAGGACAACCGACAACCCGGACCTGGAAGCCGAGGGACAGGCGGAACAGGCCAAGGCCGGGCTCAAGCAGGCCGGCGAGCACATCAAGGACGCTGCGCGCGACATCACCGGACGCCACTGACGCCAGCCATCCGCCGCGGCGACGCCCCCACGCTCGGGTGCGTCGCCGCCGTCGTGCGTGTCTGGGACGAGCGGACGAAGACAACAGAGGATGCATATTCGGCAACTTGCGGGCTAGGATGTGTGCGTGACTTCACAGGACATCGCCGCCTCGCGGCCTGCGGAGCTCGGGGACGAGCTGACCGCCGAGACCCAGACAGCCCTTGAACGTGCGCAGGCGAGCCACCGCCACGAGGCACTCTTCTCCGAGCGTGCTTACAACATCAAGCAGTCGGCCGTGCGGGACGTCTTCGACATCTCGATCCAGCCCGGGCTCGTCTCGCTTGCCGGTGGCTCCCCGAGCCTGTCGAAGCTGCCGCTCGAGCTCGTCGCGGAGACGGCCTCGCGCGTGATCGTGGAGCACGGCATGGAGGCGCTGCACTACGGCGGGGGGAAGGGAACCCTGGCCCTGCGTGAGCTCATCTGCGAGATCATGGCCGAGGAGGGGATCGTGGGAGCTTCGGCGGAGGACGTCGTCGTGACCACGGGCTCCCAGTCCGCGCAGGACATCGCGGCGAAGATCTTCTGCAACCCGGGTGACGTGGTGCTGGTCGAGGACCCCACCTATGTCGGCGCGCTCAACACGTTCGAGGCCTATCAGGTGCAGGTCGAGCCGGTCTTCATGGACGACGATGGGCTCATCCCCGAGCACCTCGAATCGCGCATCGCCGAGCTCGAGGCGGAGGGCAAGCGCATCAAGCTCCTCTACACGATCCCGAGCTTCAACAACCCGTCCGGGATCACGCTTGCGGCGGAGCGGCGGCAGCGGATCGTGGACATCTGCAGCGCGCACAACATCCTGGTCCTCGAGGACAACCCCTACGGCATGCTGCGCTTCGACGGGCACCCGCTCCCGCCGCTGCGCGCCGACAACCCGGACGACGTCATCTACTGCGGCTCGTTCTCGAAGATCTTCTCCCCCGGGGTGCGGCTCGGCTGGGCGCTCGTACCCCGGCACCTGTACCGCCGCTTCTACCTCGCCGCCGAGGCCGTGGTCCTCTGCCCGTCCACGCTCAACCAGCTCATCGTCACCGAGTTCTTCAGGGCCTTCGACTGGCGCGGCTACCTCGCGGAATCCCGGGCCACCTACGCCGAGCGGTGCTCGGCCATGCTCGAAGCGCTCGCCGAGCACTTCCCCCCCGAGGCGACGTGGACGACGCCGGACGGCGGCTTCTTCGTGTGGGTCACCCTGCCCGAGGGGATCGACACGTACCCGCTGCTGTACCAGGCGATCGAGGCGGGGGTCGTGTTCATCCCGGGCGCCGCGTTCACGCCGTCGGACGGCACCAGCAGCAAGCTCCGGCTGGCCTTCTCCGGGGTCACGCCGGAGCAGATCCGCGAGGGAGTGCGCCGGCTGGCGCCGGTGGTCCGGTCCGCCGTGGAGGCCCGCCGCGGCTGACGCGCCCCATCGACTGCTCCGTAAGTGTCGTTACGAGCCCCCAAAAGGACACTTACGGAGCAGTCGTTTGGTGGGGCTAGCCGCCGATCGCGGCCAGGGCGTTGACGCGGCCCTTGCCGGCGAACGAGTTGTAGCCCTCGCCGCCGGTGCAGACCTGGGGCGCGCCGTTGTCCACCGACGGGTTGGCTGCATACACGGACATGTTCGTCGGGCAGGGCACCGCGTCGGCGGTGCCACCGATACGGGCCGCGACGGCACCTGGGCTCGTCACGCCGGAGCTGACCACGAGGGCCGCGACGCCGGCCACGTGGGGCGACGCCATCGAGGTGCCCTGGAGGTAGCAGTAGGTCGCACCGGACGCGTCCACGACCTCATTGGGGCCGCATCCGGCCGCGAGGGCTGCCGGGTACGTCGAGAGAACACGGCCGTTGGCGATCCCGGCCGCGACATTCTTCCGGTCACCGCCCGGGGCCATCACATCCGCCACACCTGACCCGTAATTCGAGTAGTACGACTTGAAGCCCTTGCTGCCGTTCGCGCTTACCCCAATGACACCGGGGAGCTCGGTAGGCACGACGGCGCAGGCGTTGGTGACGTCGCGCGGGGCCGGCGTCGCATTGTCGGGGCTCTGCACGTCCTGCGTCGGGTGGGCCAGGTCATCGGAGAAGTTGCCCAAGGCCGCCACGACGGTCGTCCCCTTGGACTGCGCATACTTGATGGCGCGCCGCTCGGCCTCCCAGATGGCCTTCTGCTGGGGGTCGTTCTTGCAGTTGAAGTACCACGGATCGGCGAAGTAGCTGTTGTTCGTCACCTGGATGCCGTTCTCGGCGGCCCACATGAAGGAGCACACCACGGCCTCGGGGAAGAAGAAGCCGTCCGCGTTCCCGGCCTTGATCCCGGCAAGCTTGACGTTCGGAGCCACCCCGACGATCCCGACGCCGTTCTTCGCGGCCGCGATCGTGCCGGCCGTGTGGGTGCCGTGGCCGTTGTCGTCCATCCACGCGGACGGGCTCTGGTTGGGGACGCCGCCGACGCAGGAGACGGACCGCGAGAAGTCGACGTTCGGTGCGAGGTCAGGGTGCGTGTAGTCGAGGCCCGTGTCGATGTCACCGACCACCACGGACGTGCTGCCTCCGCTGATGGCCCGCGCCTCCGGCGCCTTCATCTGGTCCATGTCCCACTGGAGCCCGGAGAGGCTGTCGGATCCGGGCGCCGGCGTCGGCGGCACGACGGGCTCGGCGGCGGCCGCGGAGTCGGCGTCGCCCTTGAGCGCCACGCCGAACGACGCGGTCGAGGACGCCGCGTCGACGCTCGGATCCGCCGCGCGGAGCTTGGACGAGAAGTCCGGCGCCGCCGAGCTCACCACAGCGACGCCGATGGCGCTGTAGTCCTGCACGAGCGTTCCCCCGGCCTTGGCGATGGCGTCAAGGGACTTGCCGGCGGCCTTGCCGCCGGACTTGTAGAGCACAAGGTAGTTCTGGCTCCCGGCCTGGGCCGCGCTGGGCAGAGCGGTCGGCGACGTCGCCGCCGTCGTGCCCGAAGGCGCTGCGATGGCCGGGAGGGTGCCGGCGAGCGCGATGCCCGCGGCCAGGCCCGCACACAGTGCGGACCTGCGGATGGATCGGTGCATGATCTGCCTTTCGTCCCGCCGGAAGCGCGGGTGCGCGACGCTTCCGGCCCTACCTCCGCCCCGGTGGCGCCGGGGCACGAAACGAGACTAGTGGCGCAGGTCATACTTGAAAAGAGTCATTCACACTTTGCTGTGTTCGTAACGCCAGGGCAGGGCGTCGATCCACAGCCGGTGCCGGGCGTCCCCGACCGCCGAGGCGTCCTCGTACTGCGCGTCGCCGGACCACATGACGGCGCGCACGCCGTCGTCCCCACGCAGGGGGTGGCTGAAGTACCGTTCGAAGCCGTCCCCGCCGGCCCGCGCCAGCGCCTCGTCGACGCCTCGCGCCCCGAGGAGCCTGTGCAGCGTCACCCAGGTGGGCGGGACGAGCACGACGCCGCCGGCACCGTGCCGCTCGAGCGCCGCCTCCGGTGTCATCCACTCGCACCCCACGTGCTCGCCGGGGTTGAGCACCACGTCCGCGCCCGGATGTCCCGCGAGGAAGAACCAGGTGCGCAGCCGCTTCGGCGCCCCGATCGGCGGAATCCAGTGGGAGAGCGGGAAGAGCCCAGTCGGCTCGAGCACGAGCCCCGTCTCCTCGAGCGTCTCGCGCACGGCAGCCCGGCGCAGCCCGGCCTCGCCGTCCCCGTCCTCGGGGTCCACCTTCCCGCCCGGGAAGACCCAGGCGCCCGCGAACGAGCCGGAATGGGGCCGCTCGAGGAGCAGGACCTCGACGCCCTCCGCGCCGTCGCGGAGCACGACGACGGTCGCGGCCTCCCCTACGAGGGGCGACTCGGGGGTCTCGTCCACATCAGATGCCATAAGGCCCAATGTAGTCGTCCGCCCGCGCGGCCTACCCTAGAAGGCGTGCCCCTTTCCCGCCGCCACTTCCTGCGCGCCTCCGCGGCCGCAGTCGTGCTCGCTCCCCTCGCCCCGTCCCTGGCCGCCTGCGCCGCCCCAGAGGACGTCCCGAAGGTCGAGTTCGGCGCGAAGCTGCCGATCCCGCCGCTCGACGCCGGCACGCTCGACTCCGCGGGCGGGTCCCCCGTGAGGACGTTTCATCTGGCGCCACAGGCGGGCACCCACGAGTTCGTCGCCGGCAAGGCGGCCGACACCATGGGCTACAACGGCGCCTACCTCGGCCCCACGCTGCGGGCGTCACGCGGCGAGAAGGTCCGCGTCGTCGTCGAGAACCGGCTCACCGAGGAGACCACGGTCCACTTCCACGGTGTCCAGCTGCCAGCTGCGGCCGACGGCGGACCGCACGCCATGATCGCCGCGGGTGCCACGGCGTCCCCCGAGTGGATGTTCGACCAGCCCGCCGCGACGCTCTGGTACCACCCGCACCCGCACGGGAACACCGAGAAGCAGGTGGGCCTCGGGCTCGCGGGCATGTTCCTCGTGGACGAGCCCGCCCCGGCCGCGTGGGGCGCAGCGGCCCTCCCCCACGAGTACGGGGTGGACGACATCCCGCTCATCGTCCAGGACCGCCGCCTCGACCCGAGCGGCAAGATCACGTTCGACCCGTCCGGCAACTCGATCGGCACCCTGGGCAACTCGATCGCCGCCAACGGGGTCCTCGGCGCCGTCCTGCCCGTCACGACGCAGCGCGTGCGGCTGCGCATCCTCAACGCGAGCGCGGGCCGCTGGTTCCGGTTCGGCTTCGCGGACCACCGCCGGTTCCACATGGTCGCGTCCGACGGCGGCCTGCTCGCCGCGCCGCTCGAACTCGACGCCGTGCAGCTCTCCCCCGCGGAACGGGCCGAGATCATCGTCGAGATGGCGCCCGGCGAATCCGTCATGCTGAAGTCGTTTGCGCCGGACCTGGGGCGGGTGAACCCCGCGGACGCGTTCGGCGGCGGGCGCGAGTTCGACGTCGTGCGCCTGGACGCCGGGGCGACCCTGACGCCGTCGGCCGCGCTGCCCGCGGCGCTCGCCGAGCTGGCCGCGCCGCCGGACACCCGCGTCGCGACGTCCCGGTCCTTCACGTTCAGCGGCCGGCAGATCAACGGCAAGACCATGGACATGAACCGGATCGACTTCACCGCCGCCCCCGGCGGCGCCGAGGTCTGGTACGTGGACAACGTCAACGCGTTCCAGCACAACCTGCACATCCACGGGGTACAGTTCCGGCTGCTGGACATCGACGGCGCCGCGCCGCCCCCCGAGCGCGCGGGCTGGAAGGACACCATCCCGCTGATGCCGCGCGAGCGGAACCGGCTCGCGTTCCGCATGCCGAAGTACGCCGACGCCCAGCACCCCTACATGTTCCACTGCCACCTGCTCACGCACGAGGACCAGGGGATGATGGGGCAGTTCGTCGTGGCCGACGGGAGCGCTCCCGCTGCGGCAGCGGGTGCAGGTGGGTCAGCAGGCGCTGGGACGGGCTCCCAGCACGCCCACTAGCTCCACGCCGTCACTATCTGCACAACTCAGGACGCCACGGCGCCGTTTCGAGCCGAATGAGCCCGCGAATGATGTAGATCTGCACGCCCAGGTCCGTCACCGGCCCCACTGGCTAGGAGGGCCGAGGAACAGCAGCACCGCCACGATCGCCGCGACCGCCACAGCCAGCCCTGCCGCGAGCGCCACCGGGTGGGCCAGCAGGGCACGCAGGACGCCGCTGGCCCACGAGCTGTCGCGGGGGTCATCCGTGCGCTCGCGGCGCCACCCACCCTCGAGGTGGCCGCGGCGCTCGAGCCAGCGGTCGAACGGGTACGTCGCATACGGCACGACCGCGGTCGCGACCGCGCCGGCGATCCGGCCCGGAGGCCAGTGCTGGTTCACACCGACGAGGGCCGCCGTCACCGCATAGGAGACGAAGACAACCCCATGGACCATCCCTGCGACCTGGACCGGCCCGTCCCCCACCTTCAGCGCGTATTTCAGGACCATGCCGAGGATGAGCAGGGTCCAGGTCACCATCTCGGCGAGGGCCAGGGTGCGGTAGAGGGATCGGGGCGTGGCGGCGATGCCGGCTCCGGTGGCCGGGTCCGTGTTCAGGGAAGTCACCCTTCCATCCTCGCAGGCGACCCACGACGCCGGCCTCCACCTTCCGGCTGATCCTCGCCGGCCGCGGGCGGCCGGTGCGGCGCGGGCGTCAGTACCCGGCGGCGGCGTCCACAAGCCCCTCAAGATCCCGGCCCTCGGCGAACCGGCGGACGTTCTCGGCAACGCGCTCCCCGAGGAGGGGCCGGATCATCTCGATGGTGTCCGCGGCGTGCGGCGTGATGATGGCGTGCGGCTCGTCCCAGAGCGGGTGGCCGTCCGGGAGCGGCTCGGGGTCCGTGACGTCCAGGGCCGCCCCCGCGATCGTGCCGGCGCGGAGGGCCTCAACGACTGCGTCGGTGTCCACGAGCCCTCCGCGGGCGATGTTCACCAGGATCGCGGTCGGCTTCATGCCGGCCAGCTCGTCCGCGCCGATAAGCTTCAACGTCCCGGAAGTGAGCGCGGCGGCGACCACCACGACGTCGGCCTCGGGCAGGAGTCCGGCGAGGCGGTCCGCCGTCGTCGTGCTCCTGGCGCCGGGCACGGGGGCCGCGGTGCGCCGCACGACGTCGACCTCGACGTCGAAGGCCCGGAAGAGCCGCAGGATCTCCAGGCCCACCCCGCCGGCGCCGATCACGACGGCGCGGAGCCCGTGCAGCGACGTCCCGGTCGCGGGCGCCCAGGAGCGGGCGCGGATGCGCGCGGGCAGCTCGCGCAGGAGAGCGAGGGTGAGCGCGAGGGCGTGCTCGGCGACAGGCTTGGCGTAGGCGCCCTTCGCGCTCGTCCACACCTTCTCGGGGTGCGCGGTGAGGGCGTCCGCGTAGGCCTCGATCCCGGCGGAGGGAAGCTGGACCCAGCGTACGGACGGGGTCGCGTCGAGGACGGCCTTCAGCTCATGCTTGGGGTTGCCGTGGTCCAGGACGAGGACCTCGGGATCCCCGTCGAGCCCGACGACGGCGCCTCCGCCCGCCTCGATCGCACGGGTGAGGAAGGGAAGCGGCTCGCCGTGGACTGCGACCCGCACCGGAGCGGAGGGAGTCCGTGTAGTCATAGGGCCAGACTAGAGGCGCCTACGATCGATGCGTGCACCGCTTCGCGATCGTCCTGCCCCTGACGCCCATGGCCGTCGGCGAGCGCTACGCGGTGCGCGACTGGCCGCTGCACATCACGGTCATGCCGGTCTTCTCGACGTGGGCGGCCGCGGCGCAACTTGCGGACAGCATGGCCGCGGTCGCGGCGCGCACGGCGCCGATCGAGGCGTCCGCCGGAACGCCGGAGCTCTTCGGCCCGAAGCACGACACTCCGGTCGCCCTCGTCGACTCGCCCGCGCTCCGGGCCCTGCACAGGGTCTTCGTCGACGAGCTCGACATCCACGTCCCGACCTTCCGCAGGCCGGACTACGCGGGCAACGGCTTCCGGCCGCACATCACGGCCACCAGGCGCGGGGCAGCCTCCGAGGGTGATCCGCTGCGCCTGACCCAGCTCGCGCTCGTCGACATGGAGCCCGAGCCCGGCCAGGGCAGGCCGATGGTGGTCGCCGTCGCCGGCCTCGCGGGGTAGCGTGTGGCCGTGGAGATGCGACTCGAAGTAGTGCAGGTGCCCGTGGCGGACGTCGAGGCGTCGAAGTCCTTCTACATGGAGACGCTGGGCTTCATCGTGGACCACGACGTGGAGCACATTCCCGGGATGCGGGTCGTGCAGCTGACGCCGCCGGGCTCGCCCGCGTCGATCGTCATCGGCACAGGGATGACCAGCATGGCCCCCGGCAGCCTCGAAGGCCTCCAGCTCGTCGTGGCGGACCTCACCACAGTCCGCACGGAGCTCCACAGGCGGGGTGCGGAGATCAGCGAAATCCACAACCTGGGCGGCGTCCAGTTCGCCTACTTTGCCGATCCCGACGGAAACCGTTGGGTCCTCCAGGAAGCGGTCCCGCCCGAGTTCCGAGCAGCCCATGTGGAGGAATGACTAGGCCCTGTCGCGCCGTTCCGAACGAGTCGACGCAAGCGCCCGCGCGATCCGGGGCTCAAGCCAGAAGACCACAGCCGTGACTGGAAGCCAGGCCCAGCTGACCCACTCCGTCACGGCGTCGGCCGCCGCGTGCGCCTCGTTGGTCATGCCGGCGTTCTCGGCCGCGAGCTGAAGCGGGAGGCCCGCGATGATGCAGAGCGAGAGTGCCACGGTCCCGGCGAAGGCCGCGCGCACGAACACGCCTTGGAGGGTCCTGGCCTCTCGAGGCCGATGGTAGGCCAGGAGGATCAGCAGGAAGGCGGCCCCGAGGACCACCGAGAGGAAGGTCCAGTCCCCGGGCTGGGCGAAGAACGAGGCTCCGGCGGCGACGATGGCTGTCGTCAGCGCGCCCGTGTCCACTGACACGGAGGCGGCCCCGCCGCTGCGCCGGTCGTCCGCCTCCGAAGTCGTCATCCAGCCATTGTGCGGGGCCACGCCGCCGGCAGTGAAGGGCTACACCGCTGCCGGGGCGGTCGCACCGGCAGCCGCACGGCCGAGCGCCTCACCCAGCCCGGCGGCGTCGTGCGCGCCGGCGAAGATCTCGGTGCCCGGCTCGAAGGCGCGCCCGGCGGCGAGGGGGCCGGCGTCGACGGCGTCGTACCCGAGCGCCTCGACGAACCCGAGGACGACGGCGCGCGCGGACTCGTCGTCGCCGGCGACGGCGAGCGCTCGGCGATCCGGGGCGCCGGCGCGGCGGCCGTCCGACTCGAGGTCGTGGTAACCGATGTGGTTGAGGGTCTTGACCACGGACGAGCCGGAGAGGAAGTCCTGGACCATCTCGGACGTGCCGCGCCCCGCCTGCATCTCGGGCATGGCGCCGTCGGTGGGCTCCCAGTAGTTCATCGCGTCCACGACGACCCGGCCCGAAAGCGCGGCGGCGTCGAGGGTCGAGTACCTGTGCAGGGGCACGGCGAGGACCACGAGGTCGGACGATGCGGCATCGGCGGCAGCCACAGCGACGGCGCCCGGCGTGATGATCTCGACGATGAGCTCGATCTCCTCGACCGGCTTGGCGGTAGCGATCCGGACCTCGTACCCCGCCTTGAGGGCTTCTCGCGCCACAGCCGTCCCCACGCGCCCTGCCCCCAGGATGCCGATGGTCCTGATGCCCTGATCCATGGTGATGCCGCCTCCGATGTACGCTGAACTGCAGATGATCTTTTCAACAGAAGATCTGTGCCACAACATTCCCGACGGTATGATGGATCACATGAGCGCCACGGCCCCCGACCTGTCCACGGTTCCCGGCGAGCTCGGGTGGAACCTCGCCATGGTCCTGCGCGGGTACCAGGCCCGCTTCGAGTCGGCGATCGGCGATGCGCCGGGCGGCGTGCGCGGGTTCCAGATCCTCTCGGCCGTGGTCCACTACGACCTGCCGAACCAGCAGGCCCTCGGCGCGCACCTGGCGATCGACCGGACCGTCCTCACCTACGTTCTCGACGGGCTGGCCGACGCCGGCCTCATCGAGCGGATCCCCGCGCCCCGTGACCGCCGCGCCCGCAAGGTCGTCGCCACGGGCGAGGGCCGGGCACAGCTCGCGCGGCTCGAGGAGCTGGTCGCGGCTGCCGAGGCGGCGCTCCTGGCCGGGTTCCCCGCGGACGACGGCGCCGCCCTCCGCGCGCTGCTGGCCCGCCTCGCGCAGGCGGTCCACACGGCCGACCCGGGCGCCGACCCCTGCGAGGCCATCGCGCCCTGCTGACGGCCCGGGCTCCGCCGGGACGACGGCCGAACGCGAGCCGTTCGGCCCTGTTGGGCAGCGGGGCCCCGGTGCCACCCTGATCCCATGGCGCGCATCCGAGTCCACACCCGTGAAGACGTCCCCGCCGAGGCCCGCGAAGCGGTCAGCCAGATCGCCGGCAGCGTGGGCCGGCTGAGCCACATGCTCGGGGAACTGGCCCACAACCAGGCCGTCTTCGGCATCTACCTCGGCAAGAACCAGGCCCTCAAGGACCACGGCACGTTCGACGCGAAGACCCGCGAGGCGATCGCCCTCGCGATGGCCAACCAGAACGGCTGCGAGTACTGCGAGGCGTCCCACACCAGATCGGGCCGGCGGGCGGGGTGGACGGACGAGGAGATGATCGCGATCCGGGCCGGGAAGGTCACGTGGGACCCGAAGCTCGCCGCCATGACCGCGCTCGTCCGGGACGCATCGGCCAACACCGGCGACGTCTCCGACGGGGTCTGGCAGGCGGCCCTGGACGCCGGCTGGACCGAGGATGACCTTGCCGAGGCCTTCGCCCACATCATGGGCAACCTGTTCAACAACTACTTCAACCGCTACGCACGCACCGAGTTCGACTTCCCGGCCGCGCCCGCACTGCCCGAGTAGGAGGATCACATGTCCGCATGGCAGGAAGTCATCACCCCGGGCCGCTTCGACGGCCAGACGGTCATCGTCACCGGCGCGGGCTCGGGCATCGGGCGTGCAACGGCGCTCAGGGTCGCCAGAGAGGGCGGGCGTGTCATCGCAAGCGACCTGAGCCGGGAGCGCCTCGAGGAGCTCGTCGCCGAGAACCCTGACCTCGGCCTGGTCCCGGTCGCCGGGGACATCAGCACGGAGGACGCCGTTCAGGCGGTCGTCGGCGCGGCCGGGGGCAGGGTCGACGGGCTCGCGAACGTCGCGGGGATCATGGACCACTTCCACGGGCTGCACGAGCTCCCTGACGAGATCTGGGAGCGGGTCATGGCGGTCAACGTCACCTCGGTCGTGCGCCTCTCGCGCGCCGTGCTGCCGATCATGCTCGAGGCCGGGTACGGCTCCATCGTCAACGTCTCCTCGGAGGCGGGCCTGCGCGGCTCGGCTGCCGGTGCCGCGTACACCGCGTCGAAGCACGCGGTCAACGGCCTGACGAAGAGCGCCGCCGTCATGTACGGGCGCAAGGGCATCCGGGTCAACGCCGTGGCGCCCGGCGGCACGATCACCCACATCGAGGCGCCGATGGACTCGGAGCTCGCGAAGGAGACCATCGCGCCGCTCTTCGGTGTGGTGCTCCCGCCGGCGGCCCAGGCCGACGAGCTCGCAGCGAGCATCACGTTCCTGCTGAGCAGGGACGCGACGAACATCAACGGGGTCGTCCTGGCCTCCGACAACGGGTGGAACGCCATCTAGCGCGATTGAGCGCCGGCCCAGCGGGAAACAGTATTCAACACCGCCCCGAGGGGCACGACAGGGAGGATGAGGACAGTGAAGCGGCGCGCCGTCGTCCACGAACACGTGCTTGCGTGGTTGCGCGAGCAGCAGGACGAAGAGGCAGGTTCCGACGGCTCGAACGGCTCCGGCAAGACGGACACCAGGGAGTCGTCCCAGAACCGGCGGGCAGCATGAGCTGACCCGCGCGGGGCCGGCCGCCGGACGCCCGCCGAGGGCTAAGATCCCGGCATGGAATCAGTTGTGCTGTACAGGGTCCGCGAAGGAGTCGACCGGGCCCGCATCCTCGAGGTGTACCCGCGGCACCAGGCGTACTACCAGTCCTTCAGGGCCGAGGGCGGCGGGCTCGTGGCGCTCGGGCCCTTCCTGACCCCGGACCCGACGGCCTCGTCGATGGGCCTCTTCACCTCCCGGCAGGACGCCGAGCGGTTCGTCGCCGCAGACCCCTTCGTCACCGAAGGCCTCGCCGAGGCGCACGTCCTGGACTGGGACCCGGTGCGGTTCGAACCGTAGCCCGGCGCTGTGGCGGCCGGTTCAGGGCCGGCTCACGTCAGCCCACCGCGGAACAGGCCCAGCGCGGCAAGCGCGGCGTCGACCGCCTTCCGCGCGCCCACGACGTCGAGCTGTCCCGTGAGCCAGCGCCCCGAGAGGCCCTCGACGAGCGCCGTCAGCACGAGCGCGGCCTCGTCTGGCGACCCGGGCGCGACGGACAGGTCCTGCGCGCGAGGTGGCTGCCCGGCGTCGTGCGCGGCGCGCGCCTCGACCACGAGCAGGGCGACCGACTCCTGCCATGACCGTGTCGAGGCGGCGATGGCCTCGGCCTGAGCGGAGTCGAAGACGGCGCTCGCCCGCAGCTCGTTCCATGCCGTGGAGCCCTCGCGCACGCCGGCTTCGTCGCCGAACTCCGAGTGCAGGAGCGCGCGGAGCCTGGCCTGCGGGGAGCGGACGGAAACGTCCTCGGCCCGCGCCGCGGCGCTCGCGTTGACGAAGTCGAGGGCTGCGCGGAGCAGCCCGTCGCGGTCCGCGAAGTGGTAGTACAGCAGGCCGGTCGAGACGCCGGCCTCCTTCGCGACCTCCTGGATCCGCAGCCCGCGCACGCCGGTGCGCGCGATGCACCGGCTGCAGGCGGCGAGGATCCTCTCCCTCGCGTCCCCCGACTTCTCCCGGACCATCCGATCCCCTCTCGCGTCGGCACTAGCTTAACTGAAAATTCAGTCAGTACACTGTCCGCAGCCCCAGGTTCTGCAAAGGAGCACCCATGACTGGCACCGACGGCCCGTTCCGCCTCCTCGAGGCCTCCATCGACGACGTCCTCGAAGCCCTCGCGGCCGGGCGCACCACGAGCGTCGAACTGACCGCCCGCTGCCTCTCCCGCATCGGCGCCTTCGACCGCTCGGGCCCGCGCCTCAACGCCGTCCCCGTGCTCAACCCGGGCGCGCTCGAGGAGGCCGCCGCGTCGGACCGGCGGCGGCGCGAGGGGTGCGCGGGGCCGCTCGAGGGGGTCCCGTTCACCGTCAAGGACTCCTACATGGTCGAGGGCCTCACAGTGGCCTCCGGCTCCCCGGCCTTCGCGAGGCTCGTCGCGCGGCGGGACGCCTTCACCGTCCAGCGCCTGCGTGCGGCCGGAGCCGTTCTCGTGGGCAAGACCACCATGCCGCCCATGGCCGACGGCGGGATGCAGCGCGGCCTGTACGGGCGGGCCGAGAGCCCCTACAACCCCGAGTACCTCCCCGCCGCCTACGCCTCGGGCTCCTCGAACGGCTCGGGAGTGGCGACGGCGGCGAACCTCGCAGTGTTCGGGATGGGCGAGGAGACTGTGTCCTCCGGCCGGAGCCCCGCGTCGAACAACGCCCTCTGCGCCTACACGCCCTCACGCGGGATCATCTCGGTCCGTGGGAACTGGCCGCTGTTCCCCACGCGGGACGTCGTGGTCCCGCACACGCGCACGATGGCCGACCTGCTCGCGGTGCTCGACGTCATCGTCGCCGACGACCCCGAGACCCGCGGCGACTTCTGGCGGGAGCAGAGTGTCATTCGGCTCCCGGCGCCCAGCGAGCACCGGCCGGAGGACTACCGCGCACTGGCCGACCCGGCCGCCCTGCGCGGGAAGCGCCTCGGCATCCCGCGCATGTACCTGGGCCGGGATCCGGAGTTCCCCATCCAAGTGCGGCCCTCGGTGCTTGCGCTCTGGGAGGCCGCCGGCGAGCGGCTCGCCGCGCTGGGCGCGGAGGTGGTCGAGGTCGACTTCCCTCTCATCGAGCAGTACGAGGGACGAACGCCCGGCGGCGAGCAGCTCGCCCGTCTGGGCGTCCTCCCCGAGGGCTGGATGGATCGCGAGTTCAACGAGATCCTCGCCTACGGCTGGGACGACTTCCTCCGCGCCAACGGCGACCCGAACTGCTCCTCCCTGGCCGAAGTGGACCCGGACCTCATCTTCCCGACACCGCCGGGGTCGCTGCCGGACCGGTACGAGGAGGTCGCGGACTACGCGGACAGGTACCACTCAGTGGTCGCGCTGGCGCGGGCGGCCCTGAACCGGCCGGCGAAGCTGCCGGGCTTCGCAGACGCGCTCCGGGCGCTCGAGCGGCTGCGCAAGGAGCTCTTCGAGGACTGGCTTGCGGCCCGCGGCCTCGACGCCGTCGTGTTCCCGGCGGCGGCGGACGTGGCCCCTGCGTCCGCGGACCTCGAGCCTGATGCGGCCGACCGCGCCTGGGCGAACGGAGTGTTCTTCTCCAACGGCAACTACGCGCTGCGGCACCTCGGCATCCCGTCGGTCACGGTGCCGATGGGGGCCATGGCGGACATCGGCATGCCGGTCGGCCTGACCTTCGCCGGCGCCGCCTACGGCGATGCCGGGCTTCTGGCCTACGGCGCCGCCTTCGAGGCCGCCTCGCCCGCCCGGCCCGTCCCTTCCCACGCCCCCGTGCTGGCCGCCGACGCCATCCCGCGGCGCCGGCCGGCCTCGGGCGCCGCGCCCGCCGTCACGCTCGAGGCGCGCCTGGGCGCCCCCGCGCACCACGGCGCGCGGCAGCTCACGCTGTCCGGCGCGGTCGAGGGGGCGGAGGAGCTGGCCGTGACGGTCGACGGCGCGCCGGTCGCCGTCAGCAGGGAGGGCGGCTCGTGGTCGGCCACGGCCGTGGTTCCGGCGGCCGACGCGCCGCCAGCCGTCGGCGGGAACCCGGTGGCGTCGGAAGCGCTCGTCGTCGTGCTCGCGACGGGCCGGGGAGGCGCGGCGGGCGCCTTCGCCGAGCTCTGAGAGGCAGGCTCAGCCGCCCATCGTCGCGGCCCACGCGTCGACGCGGGCCTTGACCTCCTCGTCGGAGAGGTCCTCGACGCGCGTCATCACCGACCAGCGGATGCCGAAGGGGTCGCGGATGCTCGCGAAGCGGTCCCCCGAGACGAAGACGGCCGCGGGCTCGCGAACGGTGGCCCCGGCGACCACGGCCCGCTCCACGGCGGCATCCACGTCGGGGACGTAGACCGCGAGAGAGAAGCAGTCGTCGTCTCCAGCGGGCGGGGGCACGAGGTGGTACTCCGGGTTCGGATCGCCGAGCTCGAGACGGCCGTTGCCGAAGTCGAGGACGGCGTGCGCGACGATCGTCGTCCCCTCCGGCCCGGGGAACTCGGTCCTGGAGAGGGCCTTCGCGCGGAAGACCGTCTCGTAGAACTCGATCGCGGCGGCGGCTCCGTCAACCACGATGAACGGCGTCAGGGAGGTTGAACCGTGCGGCGTCCCGTTCGTGGTGTGCCTGCCGTCGGCTGGCTCGGTCAGGTCTGCAGGCTGATCGCTCATGGGGCCACGCTAGCGTCCCCGGCCCTGCGCGGGGAGGGGTGCGGCACTGACGCCTGTCAGCACACCGTGCGACAATCAGCGAGGAGGCGCCATGGCAATCCGGACAGCTCAGGCCCTGCTCCCGGCCGCTCCCCTGCGCCTGACCACGGAGGAGGTCCGGCTCCTGTGGTCGTTCGTGCACGGCGCCATCCAGATCCCGTCGATGCGGGCATGGATGCGAGAGTCGCTGGGCTTCTGCCCCCGCCACACGTGGGGCTATGCCGTGGTCGAGATCGAGCTGTGGGAGGCAGGCGTGGGCGACCGCGCGGGCCACGTCCCCTTCGATGTCAGCGTGCTCTACGAGGACCTGGCGCGTGGGCTGGGCCGTCGGCTCGCCCAGCCGCGCGGCTGGCGGCGCCGACCGGACGCGGTCCTGGTCCCGGGCCGCCGCTGCCTGATCTGCACCCAGCTCGACTCCCCGCCCAGGGAGGGGTTCGCCATCGGCTACGCCAACTCCAACAGCGCCGCCCTCGCAGCCGAGGCCAACCCGCTCCGCCACAGCCGCCGCTGGTGTTCCCTCACGGCGGACGCCTGGGCCGAGCTCGCGTGCTCGGCCTGCCTCGGCGACGGGCCTTCTTCACCGGCGCACGACGCCGCGGCCCCCTGCCGTCTGCATCTCGCCGAGGCTTTGCGCGCCGGCCGGGCGGACGACGGCGACCTGGCCGCCGCGGCCTCGCGGCTCACCGGGGTCGCGGACCGGCTGGCCGTGTTCGTCGAATCGGTCACGATGTTCGGCCCGTCGGCGGGCCCGGCGGACGAGGCCTCGTGGATCGAGGCGCTCGGGTTCTTCGCCGGGTGGCGGTTCCCGGCGTTCCTCGCCGGGCTCGTCGCGCCGGAGAACTGAAGGCCCGCGGCGCTGACGCATAGTGCCCTACCCCGCCTGCCGGCGCCTACGCGCCCGCGGCCGTGAGCTTCTCGCCCAGGGCCCGCATGGCCTCGCGCAGCTCGGGCGGCTCGATCACGCTCACGGGCCAGCCGAGCCGCACCACGTGGTACGCCACGTAGTCGAGGTCGTCGGCGCCGGCGGTGAGGATGGCGTGGTCACCGTCCGGCTCGACCACCGCAATGGTCGACGGCACGCGTTCGGCGACCTCGTGCGCGGGCGCGTGGATGCGCACCTTGGCCACGTACTGGTAGGGCGCCTGGGTGATCGAGGCCTGGACGTACTCGACGGCGTCGGGCGCGTCCCGCGGCGTGAACCGCCAGCCGGTGCCGCGGGCGGCGGCCATGCGGTCGAGGCGGAAGGTGCGCCAGTCCCCGCGGTCGAGGTCCCAGGCCATGAGGTACCAGCGGCGCGCGGCCGCGACGAGGCGGTACGGCTCGACGCGCCGCTCGGAGCGCTCGCCGGACGCCTTCGTGTAGTCGAACGTCGCCCGCTCGGGGGTGCGGATGGCGCGGGCCAGCGCGACGAGGACGTCGGCGTCGACCGCGGTGACGGGGCTGTCGAGGCTCACGGTCGCCTCGATGACGCCCTTGACCTCTGCCCTCAGCCGCGCCGGCAGCACCTGGTCGAGCTTCGCGAGCGAGCGGACGGCCGCCTCGCCGAGGCCCGTGACCGTCCCGCCCGCCGCCAGCCGCAGGCTCACGGCGACCGCGACGGCCTCCTCGTCGTCGAGCAGCAGCGGCGGCAGGGCCTTGCCCGCGCCGAGCTGGTAACCACCGCCCGTGCCGTGCTCGGCCCGAACCGGGTAGCCCAGCTCGCGCAGGCGCTCGACGTCCCGGCGGATGCTCCGCGTCGTCACCCCGAGCCGCTCGGCGAGCTCCGTCCCGGTCCACACGGGGCGCGACTGGAGCAGGTTGAGCAGGCTCAGCACGCGCTGGGTCGTGTCGTTCATGGCTCCATCATGGCGCGGGATGCGGACAGAAGCTGTCCTACTCGCCTCCCTAGAAGACGGAGGTGAACCCGCTCCACCCGGTGCCCACGACGGCGCTGCCCCGCCACCCGCCGCGGCCGTTGCCGAAGTAGACGAGCAGCCTGCCGGCGCCGTCGATCGCCCACACGTCCTGGGTGCCGTCGCCGTCGAAGTCTCCTGCACCTCCGATCCGGGCCATGCCGCCCCAGCCCCAGCCGACGACGGTCGCGCGGTCGCTGAGCCACCCGCCCTTCCCGTCGCCGCGGAACAGCAGGAGCTGCCCGCCGGCGTCGCGCGCCAGGACATCGTTCATGCCGTCGCCGTCGAAGTCCCCGGGGGAGAAGAGCTGGCTCAGGCTGTTCCAGCCCTCCCCGATGAGCGGGTTGCTCCAACCGGGCATGGCGGCGGTGCGGATCCGGTTGGGCATGTAGGAGCTGGCGGGGCGGAAGGAGCCGTCGCCCTGGCCGGGGAAGAAGACGAGCCTGCCGTCAGTGGCCCGGCACAGGAGGTCGTTGATCCCATCGGCGTCGAAGTCCCCGACCGGGACGATGGCACCGCACTCGTTCCAGCCCCAGCCGATCTGGCGGCGGGGAAGCCAGTCACCGTGGCCGTCGCCCGGGTAGAGGAAGAGGTTCCCGGCCTTGTCCCGGCCCAGCACGTCGCCGTTTCCGTCGCCGTCGAAGTCGCCCACGTTGAGGACGAGGTCGAACACGTCCCACCCGACGCCGACCGTCCTGGCCGGGAGCCAGCGGCCCACCCCGTCCGTCGGGTACAGCAGCAGCCTGCCCCCGGCGTCGCGGGCGAAGGTGTCGGGCGCGAAGCCGGCGTCGAACCCCTCGCCTGCCGCCTTGTAGCGGACTATGCCGGGCGTGGTCGCCGAGAAGGGCCTCTGGGCGCTCGGCGTCCCTGTCGTCGTCACCATCGCCTCGAACCGGTACTTCCTGCCGGCGTCCTGCGCCGTGAGGGTGTGCACGAGCTGGTCGGGTGTCGCCGGCTGGTGGTTGAGCTTGTAGGCGACAGTGAACGGCTGGGGTGGGGTCACGGCGACACTCGACTCGTCGAAGGCCGCCGTCACCTTCTGGCCGACCACGGCACGCCCGGTGAGCCGAGCCGGGGACGCCGTGATGGGTGAGGTGATCGTGACCGGCGCTGAGGTCGCGCCCGCGGGACGGTAGCCCTCGGCGAACGACTCGAGATGCACGCTCAGGTCATGGCCGATGTCCTCCTCGACGACCCAGTCCGGGTGGTCAACCTCGACCCCGTCACGCAGGTACGTCTTGCGTCCGCTCTTGCCGGCCGCCCACGTCGCGTCGACGAGGCTGATGGTCTCGCCGTAGCCAGGCGCGCCCACGATCGCCGGGGGCGTCAGGTTCGCATTGTCGCTGAGGCGGTAGGCCGGGGCGTCGACTGAGACGGTCAGTCTTCCGTAGGCGTATCCCGGTAGGCAGTATCCGCCCTCGTTGTAGTGGCACGTCCCGTCGGCCGCGTAGTCGGCGATCCGGTAGAAGTAGGCGTTCGGGTCGTACTGGCTCGAGAGGTACACCCTGTCGTACCCCACGCTGACCCCACCGACCACATAGGTGTCGGACCATTTGAGCTGGCCCTGGTCAGGTCCCCCCACGAGGGTCGCCCTTCCCGTCGACGGGCTCGACCCCGAGGTCGGGCCCGACTTCGCGGTGAGGTACTCCGGGCCTTCGACGCCGTTGACACTGAAGGTCACGTAATCCGCCGGACGGCTCAGCGTGAAGTCGATGGTGAGGGAATCGCCCGGATGCAGCACCGTCGGGGAGGTGATGCCCATTCCCAAGAGCTTCGGCGGCGGAGCGACGGAGACGGCCGCCGCCGGCGAGATGCCGACCCCGGTGATGAGCAGCAGGACGGCAGCGACCGTCACGCCGACGACGCGCAGCTTGCGGCGCGCGGACGCGAGTGGCACAGTCCCCCCAAGGATTCATCTCGCGCCCAGCACGCGGGATGGCGCTGAGCGTAGCGCAGCCCGCGGGCACCGCGGAAGACGTCAGCAGGCGAACCCTCAGGCCCGTGTCAGCAGGAGGCTCACGTTGTGGCCGCCGAAGCCGAAGGAGTTGCTGACGGCGGCGTCGACCCGGGCCGTGCGGGGTGCGCCCGCCACGACGTCGAGCCCGATGGCCGGGTCGAGGTCGTCCAGGTTCCGCGTGGCCGGGATGATGCCCTCCTCGATCGTCTTGGCCGTGATGATCGCCTCCACGGCGCCGGCGGCCCCGACCAGGTGGCCGAGCGCACCCTTCGGCGCGGTGACCGCGACGCCGTCGCCGAGGGCCTCGCGCACGGCGACCGCCTCGCTCACGTCGCCGACCTGGGTGCCGGTCGCGTGGGCATTGACGTGCTGGACGTCAGACGGCGCCATGCCGGCCTTGGCGAGGGCCTTCCGGATCGCCTTGACCTGGCCCAGGCCCGCGGGGTCCGTGCCCGTGATGTGGAAGGCATCCGCCGTGATGCCATAGCCGGCGAGCACGGCGCGGGCCCTGGCGCCGCGGGCCCGGGCGTGGTCCGCCCGCTCGAGGATCACGACGCCGGCGCCCTCGCCGAGCACGAAGCCCGTGCGGTTCGCGTCGAACGGGCGCGAGGCCGCCTCGGGGTCCCCCGCTGCTTTGGAGAGGGCACCGATCTGCGCGAAGCCCGCAATGGTCAGGGGCGTGATGGCCGCCTCCGCCCCGCCGGCGATCACGACATCCGCCTCGTCGCACTCGATGAGGCGCGCGGCCTGGACGATCGCCTCCGCGCCGGAAGCGCAGGCCGAGGCCGGGGCGGAGGCGCCGGCGCGGGCGCCGAACTGGATCGACAGCTGCGCGGCGGCGGCATTGGCCATGAGCATCGGGACGGTGCGCGGGGAGACGCGGCGCGCACCGGAGGCCTCGAGGACGTCGTCCTGGGCCAGGAGCGTGGTGACCCCGCCGATCCCGGTGCCGATCACGACGGCGAGCCGGTCGCCGTCGACCGCGGGGGCTCCGGCGTCTGCCCACGCTTCGCGCGCCGCGATGACGGCGGCCTGCTGGCTGCGGTCCAGGCGGCGGGCCTCGACCGGGGGCATCGCAGCCTCGGGCTCGACGGCGAGGGATGCGGCGATGCGGACCGGGAGGCTGTCGTCGAAGCCGGCGAGGCTGCGGACGCCCGAGCGCAGGGCGAGCATGCCGTCCCAGAGCTCGGAGACGGTGCCGCCCAGCGGGGTGGTCGCCCCCATACCCGTGATGACGATCTCAGTCATTGGCACGCTTTCCCCATCTCCGCCGATGGCGCTCGCACACCGTTGTATGCGATACAAAACTGTCGGCGTTGTACAGCATACAATTCCAGCATGGGTTCGGTCGAAGTCTCGTCACATCGCTACGCGCCTGTGCCCCCACGGGGCCGCGGGGCCAGGACGCGCCGGCGCATCATCCAGGCGGCCGCAGGGCTGTTCGCCGCGCGCCCGGCCGATGCCGTCACGGTGAGCGAGATCGCCGGTGCGGCGGGGGTGTACCCGAACCAGATCACCTACCACTTCGGCTCCAAGGACTCCCTGTTCATCCACGCCGCGTTCGCGCTCATGCTCCGCGACGCCGGGCGGATCGAGGGCGCGGGCTCGCGCATGACGACGGCGGCCGCCTTCCGGCGGGCGATCGCGCGGACGGTGCTCGTCACGCCGTCCCTGCCCGTGGTGATCAACGCCCTCGCCGTGGCGCGCGCGAAGCCCCAGCTCGGCGCCGTCGTCAAGGGGCACCTGAGCCTTCTGTTCCGGATGTCCGAGCGCTACCTCGAGCGCAGCCTGGACCTGCGCGGATGGCGGATCGAACGGTCCTCACGGCAGGAGGTGCGCACGTTCTGGGCTGCCGCGTTCGGCGCGATCCTCATCGCCCAGTCCGGCTATCCCGGCACCCAGGCGGACCTCGACCTCGCGGGGACGCTCACCATCCGGGAGCGGGAGTGACTCGAAGACCCGCTCCTGACCCCCAGAAGGTGACCCCCAGAAGGTGACCCCCAGAGCCCGTCTGGGGGTCACGTCCTGAGGGTCACCTCCTGAGGGTCACCTGCCGCCGGTCAGCGCCGGTTGAGGAAGATGCTCACGTCGTCGTTGTTGATGAGGTCGGGCACGGTCCAGCCGTCGAGGTCGTACTCGGCGAGGCACTGGTCCGCGAACCCCTTCATCGACGCGACCGTGCCGTTGCCCTCGGCGACCATGAGGGTCTCGAGCTTGACGCCCTCGTGGTTGCCCGCGTAGTTGCGCTCGTAGAGCTCGTGGCGGCCGCCGAACTCGGTGCCGATCGCGTCCCAGAGCAGCTTCATGAGCTTGACCCGGTCCACGGCTGTCACCCCCTCGGAGCCGCGGATGTACTTGTCGAGGTACGGGCGGATCTCGGGGGTCTTGAAGTCCAGCGCGGACGAGTTGAGGTAGATGAGGCCGGAGGCGACGTCCTGCTCGATGATCTCCTTGATGCGCGGGTACCCGGTCGACATGAACACCCGGTACGCCATGGCGTAGTCGACCTTGGGCAGAACCGTCCCGTTGGGGCCCGGATCCGGGTTGAGCGCCATGCCGTCCGCGAGCGCGTAGAACATGTTGCGCCAGGCGATGACCTCGCCGGCGCGAGTCTGCACGCCCCAGAAGTCCTTGGTTCCCGTGATCTCGAGGGCCTTAAGCAGGAGGCCGGCTATGAAGTCCAGCTTCACGGCCAGGCGGATCACGCCCTGGAACGAGAAGCGGTTGAGGAAGCCGGTGGCGGGGGTGAAGTTGTTCATCTTGTCGATGTCGCCGTAGGAGAACACGTTCTCCCAGGGGACGAGGACGTTGTCGAAGACGAACACGGCGTCGTTCTCATCCAGGCGCGACGAGAGCGGGTAGTCGAACGGTGTGCCCATCACGGCGGCCTGGTGCGAGTAGGAGGCCCGCGAGATGAGCTTCACCCCCGGCGAGTCCATGGGCACGGTGCAGATCAGCGCGAACTCCTTCCGCTTGATCGGCAGGCCGTAGTGGGCGATGAAGTTGTACTGCGTGATCGCCGAGCCCGTGGCCACGACCTTCGCACCCGAGACGACGAGCCCGGCGTCGGTCTCCTTCTGGACCTTCATGAACACGTCCCCGGCCTGCTCCGGCGGCAGGTGCCGGTCCACGGGCGGGTTCACGATCGCGTAGTTCCAGTAGAGGACCTTCTCCTGCGACTCCCTGTACCAGCGGTCCGCATTGTCCTGGTAGGGCTCGTAGTACTCAGGCATGCCGCCGAGGGTGCCGAGGAAGGAGCCCTTGTAGTCGGGAGAGCGGCCGAGCCACCCGTAGGACATCCGCGCCCACGTCTCGATCGCGGTGCGGGAGGCCTTCAGGTCGTCGATGCTGCGGGCGGCCTTGAAGAAGGGGTGTGTGAGGCCCCCCGAGCCGGTGTCCGTGGGCACGAGCAGCTTGCTCGCCGTGGCCTCGTCGTGGAAGCCGTCGTACAGGCGGGCGACCATTCGCACCGAGTTGCGGAAGGCCGGGTGGGTCGTGACGTCCTTGACCCGCTCGCCGTAGATCCAGACCTCGCGCCCGTCGCGGAGGGACTCGATGTACTCGTCTCCGGTCTGCGGCTTGAGGGGGTTGGCGGGCGTCGTGCGCTCGCTCATGTCGGGAACGGCGTGCGGGGCGGCGGTGGGCGTGTCGAGGATCTCGGTCATGGCTGGCTCCTTTCGATGGCCGACGGCGGCGCTGCCGCGGCGTGGGTGGGCGGGTGCGGTGTCTTGGGGCTACTGGCGTCTGCGGGGGAGGAGGAGCGGGAGGCGCCTACAGGACGGCGAGCGCGGGGACGAACGAGGACTGGGCAGCGTGGCCGTCGGCGCAGTAGTCCCACGGCGCGCCGCCGACGAGGCCGCCGAGGTGGTGGAACTTGCCGCCGAAGAACAGGAGGGGCGCGGCGGGGGTGATCTCGAGCGCGACGACCTCGCCGACGACGATGAGGTGGTCGCCGCCGTCGTATACGGCCCACGGGCGGCACTCCAGGGTCGCGGCGTTGCCGGCGAGGACCGGGACTCCGGTGGAGCTCTGCCCCCAGGCGGGGCCGTCCCTCATCGGCCTGCCCGCGAAGTGCAGGCACGTGTCCTGCTGGGCGGTGCCCATGATGTTGATCGCGAACGGCCGCTGGGCCACGAACCCGGACAGCTTGGACTCGCGCATGAGCGTGACCTGGGCCAGCGGCGGGTCGAGGGAGACTGCGGTGAAGGCGCTCACGGTCGCACCATGGGCCTCGCCGACGTCATTGCGGGTCGTGACGACTGTGACGCCTGTGCCGAAGCGCCCGAAGGCGTGCCGCAGGTCGCGCGGGTCGATGGGTGGGGTGGTCATAGGGTGATCTCCTCGTGTGCGGGCCGGCAGCGTCGCCGGCACGTCCTTTCCCCGGTGACGACGAGTGTTCCAGCTCACATCCGCTCTGCGAGGTCCTGCACTGGAGGATGTCCGGGGAGTGCAAGAACGTGTCCGAGGACTGCAAATCGCGCGGCTGGCCGACTCGGGCGGGCGCGACCGCGCGGCGGCACGGCCCGTCAGTCGGGCAGGATCAGGGTGTCGGCACCGCCGCGCCGGGCGGCCAGCGGCGTCATGCCGAAGCGTGCCTTGAAGACGCGGGCGAAGTAGGCCTGCGAGGAGAAGCCGCATCTGGCGGCGACGGCCGCGATCGGCGTCGTCCGCTCGCCCTCGTCGGCGAGGAGGGACCGTGCCCGCTCGAGGCGCCGGCGCAGGACGTACGCGCCCGGCGGTTCCGCCTCTTCGGCGAACACGCGTGTGAGGTGCCGTTCGCTGATGCCCACGGCGTCGGCGACCCGCGCCGGGCACAGGTCAGGGTCCGCGAGGTGCTCCTCGATGAAGCAGCGGGCCGACGCGAGGTAGCCCAGGGGTGTCCCGGCGCCCCTGCCTGCGACGAGGAGGCGCAGCAGTTCGAGGGAAGATGCCTCGACTGCCCGGGCGTCCAGCGGCGCGGCGGCCGGTGCACCGCCGGCTGTGCCCGTGGCGAGGGCCTCCCGGACGAGCCTCGCGAGCGCGAGCATGTGGCGGTTGGAGGGACCGGCGTCGTGGAAGTCGACGACAACCGGCTTGGTGAGCGGCCTCCCGCCGGACAGGGCGAGGTATTCCTCGCGCGGGATCGTCAGGACCATTTCCTCGACGCCCCGGTGGAAGCCGCGCATGAAGGGCCGGTCGGCGTCGTAGATGACGGCCTGGCCCGGCCTCAGCGTCTCGAAGCCGCCCGGGTAGTAGAAGAACGCCTCGCCGGCGAGCGCGAAGAACACGCCGATGACGTCCATCGGATGCCGGCGGATGAACCGCTCGTTCCGCTCGATGACCTGGGCGCTCCCCCGCACCTGGGCGAGCTTGATCGAGGGGAAGTGCAGGTTGATCTCCGCCGCCGCGAGCGGCGAGTCGTCCATCGTCCGGATGTCGAGGGCGATGAGCGCCTTCGCATTGTGGATCGACCAGAGCTCCACCCGGTTCGCCGTGGGGATGCCCTCGGTCGAGAACGCGAGCGTGCGCGCCGGGCTCGGCCCCCCGGTTGCGGCCGCGGAAGTCGTCGTCGGTCATCAGCTCCTCGGCGTCGTGCATGCACCCTGCGGATTGCTGTGAGCGGCGTCACTGCCGCTGGAATGGACCGACTGTACGGGAGAGCGCCTTGGCGGCCGCGGCCCCGCTTCCGCTGAGTTGAAACGACCTAGGTTCAGCCGCCGCAGTCCGGGCACCACCAGCCCGCCCAGGCTGCGGACTCCAGCCCGTGCTCGTGGGGACGCACGACGCCGGCGCTCGGCGTGCCGCTGCCGTCAAGCCGCCCGCTGGGGGCGCCCGGCACCGGCGAGGAGGCGGGGCGGGCAAGGGTCAGGAGGGTGAAGAGCATGGCTGGTCCTTTCGGCAGGAGACGACCTCGCCGACGGCGATCACGTGGTCGCCGCCGTCGTAGACGTTCCAGGGGCTGCAGGTCAGGGTCATCTCGGTCCCGGACGCATCGGGGACGTCGACGGTGAAGGGCGCGTCGCCCACGCACTGGGCGGCGGCGGAGCTGCGGGGCAGCGTGACGAGAGCCAGGGGCGGGTCGAGTGAGACGAGCGTGAAGGCTCCGGCCCCGCATCGGTGCGCGGCGCCGTCGTACGCTTCCGCGGTGACGATGGCCCCAGAGGAGGGCCGCGCCAGCGCCATGGCGCCGAGGCCGGGGCTCTGTGGTCCGGAACTGGTCTCGGTGCTCATGGCGACTCCTTCGTCCTTCCCTGTGATCCATCTCACCGGGTGATGCTTCCACGGTAGGACGGGGTATTGAGCCGAGGGAAATACTGATTTCGGCGCCATTGAGACCCCTCGGGTCTCATCGGGACGGCCTCAGCCAGCGCTGGCAGACCAATCGCTGGCAGACCAGCGGTACGCTGGGCTGGCTCGCCGACGACTTGGAATGAGGGCACCATGTCCGAACCGCCCGCCACTCCCCCGCGCAGGCAGGTCGCCGACCTCTGGTCCGACGGCCTCGGCCGTGCGGGCACCCGCTCGGTGCAGGCCCTCGCGGTCGGCGCCCTCATATGGGCGGTGGTCTGGGTCCTGCTGAGGATCCCGCTCGTGGTCATCCCCGTGGTCATCGCCGCGATCCTCGCGTGCGCGATCGCCCCGCTCGTGCGCTGGCTGCACGCCCACGGGTGGCCGCGGGCCCTGGCCGTGCTGAGCTCCTTCGTGGCGATCCTGGCGGTCTTCGGCGGGATCATCACCGGCATCGTGTTCCTCGTCCGCGCCCAAGCCCACGAGCTGGCGGAACGGTTCACGGCCGGCCTCGAGCAGCTCCACAGCTTCCTCAACACCGGGCCCGCGCGCATCAGCGACGAGCAGATCGCCCAGGCGCGCGACTCCATCCAGCACTTCTTCACGTCCGGGAGCATCGGGGCCGAGGCCCTCACCGGGGCCCGCACGGCCGGCGAGATCGTCACCTCGCTCATCCTCATGGCCGTGATCCTGTTCTTCTTCCTCAAAGACGGCCGCCAGATCCTCGAATTCCTCCTATGGTTCATGCCGCCCTCGCACCGGGACAGGGCCCGGCTCGCAGCGAACCGGAGCGCGCTCGTGCTCGGCGGCTACGTCCGGGGCACCGTGATGGTCGCCGCCGCGGACGCGGTCATCGTCGGCATCGGACTGCAGGTCCTGGGGGTGCCCCTGGCGCTGCCCCTGGCCGTGTTCGTCTTCATCGGAGGGTTCATCCCCATCCTGGGCGCGACCCTCGCGGGGTTCGTCGCCGTGGGCATCGCCCTGATCTCCAACGGGCCGGTGGTGGCACTCGTCGCGCTGATCGTGGTCCTGGCCGCGAACCAGATCGAGCACCACCTGCTCCAGCCGCTTCTCATGGGCCGGGTGCTCTCGATCCACGGCCTCGCGATCCTCCTCGCACTCGCGTCCGGGACGGTCCTGGCCGGGATCATCGGGGCGCTGCTGGCGGTTCCTGTCACCGCCGTCGCGTGGACGGTCATCAAGACCTGGACTGGCCGCGGCGAGAGCGCCGACGGCCCGCCGCTCAGCGGATCGAGTTGGGATGCTTCGCCAGCGGAGTGACCTTGATCTTCATGTACGGGTACATGGGGAAGCCGCTCAGGATCGTGTGGAGCTCGTCGTTGGACTCGACGTCGAACAGCGAATGGTTGGCGTACTCCCCCACGATCCGCCAGATGCCGGCCATCTTCCCCGAACGCTGGAGGCCTGCCGAGTACTCCTTCTCGCGGGCCTGGAAGTCCGCGACCTGCTCGGGGGTCAGGTGGGGCGGGAACGTCACGTCCATGCGTGCCATGAACAGCATGTGGTCCTCCTCAGGAATCCTGGCGGAAGCGGGCGAGCTTGCCCTCGTCGATCTCGGCGCCCACGCCGGGCACCTCGCGGGCGCGGATGACGCCGTCGCGGATCTCGAGCGGTTCGGCGAGGAGGTCATCGGACATGTCCAGGAAGTTGGACAGTTCCCCCGCACGGCGCTGGCTGGCCTCGTGCGCCGCGCCGAACGTGACGGTAGCGAGGGACCCGATCTGCGTGTCGATCTGGTTGCCCATGGTCACGTCCACGCCGAGGCCGGTGCACAGCCCGAGGATCTCGCCTGCCTTCGTGAACCCGCTGCGGGCCGTCTTGATGCAGATGGCGTTGCACCCGCCGGAGAGGAGCTCGCGCGAGACGTCGCCGGGGGTCGGCACGGACTCGTCTCCCACGATCGGGATCGTCGAGTGCTGCACGAGGCGGCGGCGGCTCAGCGCCTCTGACGCGTCGCACGGCTCCTCGAGCGCGGTCAGCCCCATGCCCTCGGTGCGGCGCAGCACCTCCATCGCCTCGTTGGCGGTCCAGCCGCGGTTCGCGTCGAGGTAGATCTCGACGTCGTCGCCGAGGCCCTCGCGCAGCACGCGGACGGCCTCCACATCGAGGCCGAGCGGGCGGCGGCCGGTCTTGAGCTTGAAGGTCGTCACGCCGTACTGCTCGCGGAACCGCTGGGCCTCCTCGAGCAGCTCGTGGGCCGGGCGGAAGCCGAGCATGTGGGAGACGCGCATGCCGTCCGCGTAGCCGCCGAGGAGCTTGTGGACCGGGACGCCGAGGGACTTGCCGATGAGGTCCCACAGCGCGATGTCCACGGCGCCCTTGGCGGTGTCGTTGTGGACCGTGCGGCCCATGACGCGCTGGGCCTTCTCGCGGTCGAGCGGGTCCAGCCCCGTCAGCTGCGGCGCGAAGAGGTCCCGGACCACCGCGACGATCGAGGCCTGCGTCTCGCCGTAGGTGTAGGGCCGCGGCGGGGTGTCGGCGATGCCCACGAGCCCGTCGTCGGTGTGGATCCGCAGGAGCACGTGCTCGGCATCGTGGACCTCCCCGCTCGCGAACTTCAGCGGGTGGGTGTAGGGGATCGAGTACGGGATCGCCTCGATGCGCTCAATCTTCACGGGTGGGCTCCTTCACGGGCAGGGTGCGCACGACGGCGGGTGGCTGGGCCGCGCGGGGTGCGGCGGCGCCGTCGTGCGCGGGTGCGGACACGGTGTCGAAGAGGGCGAGGAAGCGGCGGACGAGGGGCGTCTGGGCGCCGCGCCGCCAGGCGACCGCCAGGTCCACCGGCGGGGCGTTGCGCACGGGCCGGAAGACGATGCCCTGGAACGCGAACCGGCGGGTGGTCATGGGCACGAGCGCGAGGCCCATCCCGGCGGCGACGAGCGCGAGGAGGGTCGAGGTCTCGGCGGCCTCCTGGACGACGCGGGGCGTGAAGCCCTCGCGGTGGCACGCCTCACGGAAGATCCGGGTCACGACGGACTGGGCGGGGTACCCCACGAACGACTCGCCCGCGAGGTCGGCGAGGTCGAGCTGGGAACGCTCCGCCCACGGGGAGTCGGCAGGGAGCGCGGCGACGAGGCGGTCCTGGTCGAGGAAGGCGAGGTCCACCTCCGGCGAGTCGACCGGAGGGCGGAGGACGGCCACGTCGAGCCTGCCCTCCTCGAGGTCGGCCACCATCTGCGGCGTGAGCATCTCGCCGTGGACGCTGAGCTTGAGGCCGGGCAGCTCGCGGCGGGCCTTCTGCACGAGCGGCGGAAGCAGCCGGTAGGTGGCCGAGCCGGAGAAGCCGACGCGGAGCACGCCCGCCGCACCGGCACCCACCTGCGCGACATCCGACTCGAGCTCCTCGAGGTCCTGCAGGATGCGGCGGCCGCGCTCGAGGAGGAGCTCGCCGGCGGGGGTCAGCTCGACCTTGCGGGTGGTGCGCTCGAACAGGGGCGTGCCGAGCTGCTCCTCGAGCTGCTTGATCTGCTGGGACAGCGGCGGCTGGGCCATGTGCAGGCGCTGGGCCGCGCGGCCGAAGTGCCGCTCCTCGGCGACCGCGACGAAGTACCTCAGGTGTCGCGTCTCCATGGCCCCCTCGCCTGCTCTCGTCACGGGTGTCCGGTCCGGCAGAGGCCGGTGTCTTCCAGCGTAGGACCACGGATTAGGTTGCGGAAATATCTATCCCGCCATTATTGATAGCTTTCCAGTATCAGAAGGGCGATGACCGCATGATCGCGTGACAGTCAGCCCGCGCCGAGGAGGAGCCACCACAGCCCGACGATCACCACCGGACCCACGAGGGCGCCCGCCACGACCTGCCCGAGGGTATGCGCCCCGAGGGCCACGCGGGACCACCCGACTAGGGGCACAAGCAGGAAGAGCGGCCACCAGTCCGGGCCGAGCAGCATCACCGCCGCCGTGGTCGAGGAGGCGATCGCGGAGGCGTGGCCGCTCACCTTCCACCACAGGCTCACGACGGCGAGGAAGGCGATCCCGGCGACGATCGCCACGGTCATCGCGAGGACCGACGCCGGGGCGCCGAGGACCGCGAGGACAGCCAGTCCCGCGAGCACGCATCCGACCGCCATCGCAAGGACCGGTGCGCGCTGGGTGCGCTGGCTGACGTGGTGGTCGGTGACGCGTCCGGCCTTGACCAGGGCCAGGAGGATTCCGAACGGGAGCACGCAGGTGAAGAGGGCCGCGATGGCCCCGTACCACCACGTCTCCGGCCAGCCCGGGCTAGCGGCGGGGCTCACGATGAGCTGGACCGCGATCGTGAACGGCGGCTGGAACACCTCGCTGAGCACGCGCGCGACGGCGGTGCGCGGCGTCTGGGGCGGTGGCGCCGCCTGCGCGGGCCGGGACCTGCTCAGCATCCTCCCAGTCTTC
>NZ_BAAAQW010000014.1:32365-195124 GCF_039531875.1 Sinomonas flava
AGTGCGCGGCCACCGCTTCCGGCTCCGCCGGCTCCCCTGCTGCGCGGCCTGCGCTGGCGTCACGCGGCAGGAAGTACACCGCGGCGGCACCGACCAGGATCACGGCGCCGACCGCGAGGTAGAGCCCGTTCGGGGTCCACCCGGTGTCCAGCAGCGCCCCGGTCACCAGCGGGGCGATGATCGCGCCGATGCGCCCGATGCCGATCGCCCAGCCGACCCCGGTGCTGCGGAGGCTCGCGGCGTAGGCCGAGGGGGTGATGACGTACAGGCCGGCGATGCAGCCGTTGATGAGCGCGCCGAGCAGGACGCCGACCACGAAGGCGAGGGCCAGGACGCCCGCCGTCGAGATGAAGACGCC
Source organism: Sinomonas flava (assembly GCF_039531875.1). Classification (NCBI taxonomy): domain Bacteria; kingdom Bacillati; phylum Actinomycetota; class Actinomycetes; order Micrococcales; family Micrococcaceae; genus Sinomonas; species Sinomonas flava. The sequence continues at coordinate 32,724 of NZ_BAAAQW010000014.1, forward strand.
GGTCGCGACCGCGGCGAGCACCGTGAACCAGAGCATGACGGTGCGGCGGTGCCACTTCGCGGCGAACGCGCCGTAGGCGATCGAGCCGACCGTTCCGCCGAGCGTGAGCATGAGCCCGCCCACCACGCCCTGGCTCTCTGTCATGCCCGCGGTCACCAGCAGCTTGGGGGTCCAGCTGTTGACGAAGTAGAACCCGAACATCACCACGAAGAACGCGCCCCAGACCAGCAGGGTCGTGCGGAGGTTGGGGCGGGCGAAGAGCTGGCCCACGGTCGTGCCGGACGGATCGGGCCGCGTGGCATCCTCGACGGGCACCGCGAGGACGTCCCCGGTCTCGGCACCGCCGAGGCGCAGGCGGCGGGCGAGGCGCGCGAGCCGGGCCTCGTAGCCGCGCGGGCGGCGCGTGGCGAGGAAGTCGATGCTCTCGGGAGCGAAGAGGAGGACGGCCACGAGCAGGACGGCCGTCGCCGCGGCGCCGCCGACGAACACGGCGTGCCAGCCGAACGTCGCCTGCAGCCACACGGCCGCGCTTCCGCCGACCGTGGCGCCCACGCCGTAGCCCGCCGTGTAGATGCTGATCGCGAGGCCGCGGAGCTTCTTCGAGGAGAACTCGCTCACGAGCACATTGGTGCAGGCGAGGATCCCGCCGACTCCGAGGCCGGTCACGACCCGCCAGAGCCCCAGCTGCCAGGCACCGCCCGCGGTGGCGGACAGGAGCATGCCGACGGCCGAGAGGGAGACCGAGAGGATCAGGACGGGCCGGCGCCCGATCCGGTCTGCAACCGGCCCGAGCACGAGCGAGCCGATGGCCATGCCCACCAGGCCGGCGCTGAGGAGCATCCCCAGTTCGCCGCCGGTCAGGCCGAAGTCCTTGGAGACGCGGGCCGACGTGAACGCCATGGCGAGCACGTCGAAGCCGTCAAGCGCGTTGAGCGCCGTGGCGAGCGCGACGACCAGCCACTGGGCCGTGCGCATGGGGGCCGCCTCGATGCGGGCCCGGAGGTCAGGTGTCATTCTCAGCTCACTTCGATGGTCACGACGGCGGGGCCACTCCCCGCGGTCACGGATTCCCTGTTGGTGATGGCGCGCGAGACGCAGCAGCACATCTTCTCGGAGGCGTGCTGCTGGCGATCGCTGTAGAACACGTCCCGGTGGTCGAGCCGGCCCTCGAGGCCGAGGACCCGCACCTCGCAGAGGCCGCACTCCCCCTTGCGGCAGTCGGACATCATGTCCGCCCCCGCGCCCTCGAGGGCCTCGAGCATGGACCGGCCCTTGGGCACGACCGTCTGGATGCCGAGGCGCGGGATCCGCACCACGAACTCCTCGGGGTCGAACCAGCCGCTGTTGCCGAACGTCTCGTAGCGCAGGTTCGGCAGGGACAGCTCGAGGTCCTGCCACGTGCGCCGCACCGCGTCCATGAGGCGGATCGGTCCGCACATGTACAGCTCGGTATCGAGGTCCACGCCCGCCAGGAGCGTCGGGACGTCCAGGCTCGAGCCCTCGTCGTCGACGTGGACCTCGAGCCGGTCGCCGTGCTCGGCGACGAGGTCGTCGAGGTAGGCCATGGCCGCGCGGCTGCGTCCCGCGTACACGAACCGGTAGTCCGCGCCGGTGCGGGCCAGGATGCGCGCCATCCCGAGGACCGCCGTGATGCCGATGCCGCCGGCGAGGACCACGTAGCGCCGGGCGCCCACGCGCAGCGGGAAGTTCTGCATCGGCTGGGTCAGCTCGACCTCCGCGCCGGTCTCGAGCCCGTGCATGTACACGCTCCCGCCGCGCGAGGCGGGCGTGCGGTACACGGACAGCGCGAGGCGCGCGCCGTCGTCGTCCGCCTCGACGATCGAGTAGGAGCGCACGTCGGGCTGGCCGTCGATCACGACGGCGACGTCCACGTGGGTGCCCGCGGCCGCCCTGACCGGCTTCTCGGGGGCGATGACGATCCGCCGGATGCCCCGCGCGACGTCACGCGCCTCCACGACCCGCCCGCGCTGCCAGATGGCTGAGGACTGCGCCGCCATGCTCAGGCACCGACCTGCGCGGGCTGGGCCGTGGGCTGGGAAGCGGGCGCGGGAGCCGGGGCGCCGGGGAGGCGGCCCTCGGCCTCGAGCATGCGCTCGATGAGGCGCCGGACCCACATGCCGCCCTTGTCGATGTTGAGGCTGTAGAACTCGTAGTCGGGGTTCGCATCGATCGCGGCCTGCTGGGCCTTGAGCATTTCCTCGTCCTCGCCGAACACGCCGTGCACGCCGTCGCGGAGCTGGGTGGTGATGAGCTGGCTGTCGAGGCGGTAGTTGCGCATGAACGCCCAGAGGTAGTGGCACGTCCTGTCCGTCTCGGGCGAGATCGTGTTCATCACGAAGCCGTTGACGCCCTGGCTGCGGTCGCCCTCGGGGGCGCCCGTGCCGGCCTTCGCGACGCCGACGTCGATGGTGATGGTCGACGGGGCCTGGAAGGTGATGATCTGCCACCGGTCGACCCGGCCCTCGAAGCCGGGGAACTTGTCCCGCATGTTCTTGAGCCAGAAGGGCGGCGGCTCGATGTCCTTCATCCACCGGGAGACGGTGACCGTGCGGTCGCCGTGCGTGACCTCGAAGTCGGACTCGGAGAGCTCGTCCTGGCCGATCGAGGAGGAGTGGACGAACTCCTCGTGCGTGAGGTCCATGAGGTTGTCGAGCACGAGCTGGTAGTTGCACGGCGCGTAGATGGTCTCGCCGTCCCCGGCCCACTCGGGCGAGGTCATCTGGCGCATGTCCGGGATGAGCTCGGGGTCCGCCAGCTCCGGGTCGCCGAGCCACACCCACACGTACCGGTAGCGGTCCACGACCGGGAACGAGGGGACCACGGCGGAGGGGTTGATGGTCTCCTGCGCGGGCATGGAGGTACAGCGTCCCGCGGAGTTGTACCGGAGCCCGTGGTAGGGGCACTGGATCTCGTCGCGGCCCACGGTCTTGCCCATGGAGAGCGGGGCGAGGCGGTGCCAGCACGCGTCGGCGAGGGCGACGGCCCGGCCGTCCTCGGTGCGGAAGAGCGCGAGCGGGCGGTTCGCGATGGTGCGGGCCATCGGCTTGCGCGTGACCTCGTGGTCCCAGGCTGCGGCGTACCAGGCATTGAGCGGGTGCCCAAGGGTCTTGTTGGTGGTCGAGGCGGGGTGGGTGCCAGACATCGGTGTCCTTCCGTGGCGGTCGTCGCTGACCGGAGACTATCTATCGATGTAGATAGTTGGTGATTCGAGACACAGACTACCTATGTCCATAGTTAGTTGGCAAGGGCTGGGTAGGCTGGCTACCGACACGAAACGAGGTGGCCCGTGAGCCTGAGGTTCGCCCTCCTGGCGATGCTGACGTCGCAGCCGATGACCGGCTACGACGTCTACAAGAACTTCGAGACGTCGGTGGGCTACGTGTGGCACGCGCCGGACTCGCAGATCTACCCGGAGCTGCGGCGCATGGAACAGGACGGCCTCATCCGCGGCGAGAAGGTCCCATGGGGCAGGAAGGGCACCAAGAAGCGCTACGAGATCACGGTCGACGGCGTGGCTGCCTTCCGCGCGTGGCTCAACGAGCCGCCGCAGTACACGCGCGAGCGCGACCCCCTGCGGCTGCGGGCCGCGTACCTCGAGTGGGCCGAGCCCGACGCCGGGCGGCAGTTCTTCCGCGACCACATCGACTACCACTGCGGCCGGATCCGCGACTGGGAGGACATGATCCGCACCCTCCGCGACCACACCAACCCGACGCTCGCGCGGCGCCTCGAAGGCCAGCCGGAGGACGAGTGGCAGCGCATCGTCGAGTACAAGGTGTTCGCGTACGAGGGGCTGATCGAGCGGGCGCGGGCCGAGGTGGCCTGGGCGGAACGCGGACTCGCCCTCGTGGACCGCCTCGAACGCTAGGGCGAGATGTGGTCCAGGTGCCTGTTGCGCGTGTGCGGGGTGAACTGGACCAGGACCGCCGCGATCACGAGGAACACCGAGATGAGCAGGAGCGCCCACAGCACCGACAGGTGCGGCAGGAACGGGGCGATCACCATGACCCCGATGCCGCCGCCGATGTGCCCGGCCCCGTCGACGATCGCGAAGCCCGTGGTGCGGGCCCGGGTGGGGAACGACTCGGCCGTGAGCGCGTAGGTCGGTGACACCCAGAGGTTGAAGCCCGCGAAGATGAGGATCGCGCCGAGGAACGAGAGCCAGATGTTGGTCCCCGCCGCGGCCACGACCAGCGAGCCGATGATCGTCACGGCCGCGCCGATCGGCAGCCAGTAGCGCCTCTCGAGCTTCTCGACGATGGCACTCATGATCGCGGCCTCCGCAACGAAGCCCAGCGTCCCGACCGCCGCGATCACGCCCGCCTCGGGCGGCGGGTACTGCAGGGCTGACAGGACAGCGGTGAACCCGGACGCGAACGAGTAGACCGTGATGTACCCGATGAACCAGATGCAGAACAGGAGGACCATCCGGCGCACGTACAGCGGGCTCGTGAAGAGGTCCCGGTACGGGATCGGGGAGGGCGGAGCGACGGCGCCGTGGACGTCCGAGACGACCGGCTCGGCCAGCGGACCGTGCTTGGCCGCCCTGGCCTCCATGTCGCGCACCACGCGGTCCGCGTCGTCGAAGCGCCCCTGGCCGATCAGCCAGCGGGGCGACTCGGGCAGCTCGATCCGCAGCAGCACGGCGATGACGGCCAGGACCGCGCCGATGCCGTACATCCACCGCCAACCGGTCTCGAAGCTGGGCCCGGCCACAGCGAAGGGCAGGCCGAGCGGCCACGGGGTGGGCGGCGTCGTGAGGAAGAGCCCCAGCCAGATCCCGAAGAACGCCCCGAGCGCGGACATGATGAAGATGATGGTCGTGAACTTCGCCCGCGCCGGCCTGGGCGCCACCTCGTTGATGTACGTGTTGACGATCGCGAGGTCGGCGCCGATCCCGATACCGGTGACGATGCGGGCGATGTTGAAGTTCACGTAGTCGCCCACCAGCGCGTTGTAGAGCGAGCCCAGGCCCGTGATCAGCATCGTGATCATGAGCATGTTGCGACGGCCGATGCGGTCGGCGATCGGGCTCAGGACCAGGGTGCCGAGCACGTAGCCTGCGAGATTCAACAGCACCGGGAGCGGAAGCGCCTCGAGCGCGGACTCCGGGGTGCAGCCCTTGTTGAGCTCGATGCACGTCTGGATGAAGGAGACGTTGATGTCGAAGATGTCGTAGAACGTGAACAGGAATCCGAGCCCGATGATGCCGATGAAGAGGTAGGAGAGACTCCATACCTCGAGCCGTTCGAGCCGGGCGATGATCTGCGGTCCGGTCGGGCTGGCGCTCACTGCGTCGGTGCCCATGGATGCCGCCATGTGAATCAACCTCCCGCAGCGGGGGGCGGCGCCGGTCGGCGTCGGGACCAGCCCCAGCTGCCGGCGCCATTGTCCGCCCGGCACGGGCTCGCGGCAAGGCCGGGCGCTTGGGCCCGCTGGGCCGGCTGGGCCGGCTGGGTCAGACGGGTCAGCCGGCCAGCTGGGTCAGCTGGGTCAGCTGGGTCAGTCGAGCAGGAGCGCGGGCTCCTCCATGATCGCCGCGACGTCCGCCATGAAGCGGGCCGAGAGGTCGCCGTCGACCACGCGGTGGTCGAAGGAGCCGCCGAGGGTCGTGATCCACCGCGGGATCACCTCGCCCGAGACGACCCACGGCTTCTGCTTGATCGTGCCGAACGCCACGATGGCGACCTCGCCCGGGTTGATGATCGGGGTGCCGATGTCGATACCGAGGGCGCCGATGTTCGTGATCGTCATGGTGCCGCCGGTCATGTCCGCGGGCTTGGTCTTGCCCGCGCGCGCCGTGGTCGCGAGGTCGTTGAGCGCGACCGCGAGCTCCTTGAGAGAGAGGTCCTGTGCGTCCTTGATGTTCGGGACGAGCAGTCCGCGCGGCGTCGCGGCGGCGATGCCGAGGTTCATGTAGTGCTTGACGTGGATCTCGTCGCCCCGGTCCGAGGTCACCCATTCAGAGTTGACGCTGGGGTTGCGCGCTGCGGCCCAGATGACCGCCTTCGCGAGGATCAGCAGGGGCGAGACCTTGATGCCCTCGAAGTCGCGGGACTTCTTGAGCCGCTGTACGAACTCCATCGTGCGGGAGGCGTCGACGTCGACGAAGATGCTCACGTGCGGGGCGCTGAACGCCGAGTCGACCATGGCCTTGGCCGTCGCCTTGCGGACGCCGCGCACCGGGATGACCTCGATGCGCCGCTCGCGGGACTGCTTCGGGTGGTCCCAGAACTTCGGCGCCTCATCCAGCTCGCGCTCGCGCTGGGCCTGGTAGGACTCGAGGTCCGCGCGCGTCACCTCGCCCCGCGCGCCCGTGGCCGGGACGTCGGCGAGGTTGATGCCAAGCTCCTTCGCGATGCGCCGCACCGGCGGCTTGGCGAGGACCCGGGAGAGGAGCCCGACGACGCCGTTCCCCACCTCGCGCGGGGCGGCGGCCTGCGGCGACGCCGCCGCGGCGGACACCGGCCTCGCCTCGGCGGCCGAGGGCGCGGCGGTGGGTGCAGACGTGGGGGCAGCCTTCCGCGGCCGGCGCTTCGCGGCGTCGGCCTTCGGGCCCGACCCGACGAGCGGCCCGCTCTCCACGCCCGGTTCCTGCATCACCGGCACCGGCGACTCGGCAGCCGCGGCGGCCACGACGGAAGGCGCCGTGCCCTCAGAGGCGCTGGAGGCGGGGTCGGATTCCGGGGATCGGTGGGCATTCTTGGGCGGGAATCCGCCCCCGCCGGAAGCGCCGGAAGGCTCGCCTTCGCCGCCCTGCGTACCCGGGGCCGCGTCGCCGATCGCGATGATGGCCCTCCCCACCTCGATGGTCTCGTGCTCGGGCGCGAGCAGTTCGAGGACCGTCCCCGCGTACGGGCTGGGGAGCTCGACGAGGCTCTTGGCGGTCTCGATCTCGCAGATGATGTCGTTGATCGCGACCGTGTCCCCGGCCTTGACCTTCCAGGAGACGATCTCGGCCTCGGTGAGCCCTTCGCCGACGTCGGGGAGGGTGAAGATCTGCTGCGTCACGGGCTGTGCTCCTAGTAGGCGAAGGCGCGGTCGAGGGCTTCGAGGATGCGGTCGATGTCCGGGAGGTAGTGCCCCTCGACCTTCGCGACGGGATAGGGCATGTGGAAGCCTCCGACGCGGATCACCGGAGCCTCGAGGGACAGGAACGCCCCCTCCGAGACCCGCGAAGCGATCTCCCCGCCGATGCCGCCGAAGGTGGGCGCCTCGTGCGCGACGACGAGCCGGCCCGTCTTCTGGACGGAGGCGACGACGGCGTCGAAGTCGATCGGCGAGATGGAGCGGAGGTCGATGACCTCGACGCTGCGGCCGTCCTCGGCGGAGGCCTCGGCTGCTGCGAGCGCCACCGGGACGAGCGGCCCGTACGCCACGATCGTCGCGTCGGCGCCTTCGCGCACGACGTGCGCGCGGAATGGGTCGGCGCTGGCTCCCGGGTTCTCGGTGTCGACCTCTCCCTTGAGCCAGTAGCGCCGCTTGGGCTCGAACACGATGACCGGGTCTTCACAGGCGATGGCCTGCTGGGTCATCCAGTATGCGTCGTGGGGGTTGGAAGGCGTGAGGATCCTCAGGCCCGCGGTGTGGGCGAAGAGCGCCTCAGGAGACTCGGAGTGGTGCTCGACCGAGCCGATCCCGCCGCCGTAGGGGATGCGGATGGTGACGGGCACAGTGATCTGGCCGCGGCTGCGCGCGTGCATCTTGGCCAGCTGGGTGGTGATCTGGTTGAAGCCGGGGAACACGAACCCGTCGAACTGGATCTCGGCGACGGGGCGGTAGCCGCGCATGGACAGCCCGATGCTCGTGCCGATGATTCCCGACTCGGCCAGGGGGCTGTCGACCACGCGGTCGCCGCCGAACTCTGACTTGAGGCCCTCGGTCACGCGGTAGACGCCGCCGAGGGTGCCGATGTCCTCGCCCATGAGCAGGACGGTCTCGTCCTGGTCGAGGGCGGCGCGGAGTCCGGCATTGATGGCCTTGGCGATGGTCATCGTGGGCATCAGCGGCCGCCTTCCGTGGTGTGCTCGGCACCGGCTGCGCCGTCGGAGTCCGCGAAGCCCGCCTCGTAGTCGCGGTGCCACGCGAGCTCCTCGGCCACGAGGGGGTGGGCCTCGGCGTACACGTGGGAGAAGGCGTCCTCCATGGTGGGCGGGGCGAAGCTGAGGACATCTGCCCGGGCCTTGGCGGCGAGGGCGTCGCCCTCGGCGGCAACGTCGGCGAAGAACGCGTCGTCCGCGATCCCATGGTCGCGCAGGTACTTCTCGAAGCGCGCCAGCGGGTCCTTGGCGACCCACGACTTCTCCTCGTCCGTGAGCCTGTACTTGCTGGGGTCGTCGGCGGTCGTGTGGGCGCCCAGGCGATAGGTAAACGCCTCGATGAGCACGGGGCCCTTGCCGCTTCGGGCGCGCTCGAGGGCCCACTGGGTCACTGCGTAGACGGCGAGGACGTCGTTGCCGTCCACGCGCACGCCCGGGAAGCCGTACCCCTTGGCCCGGTTGAAGAGCGGCACGCGGGACTGGACCTCGGCCGGGACCGAGATGGCCCACTGGTTGTTCTGGCAGAAGAACACGACCGGCGCCTTGAAGCTCGCGGCGAAGACCATCGACTCGTGGACGTCGCCCTCAGAGCTCGCGCCGTCGCCGAAGTAGGCGACCACGGCGCCGCGCTCGGAGTCCCCCGGGGCGGAACCGGCCGTCTTGGCGCGCGCGGCATCGCGCTGCATGCCCATGGCATATCCCACCGCGTGGGGGATCTGAGCGGCGAGCACGAGGGTGTACAGGTGGAAGCCGGTCTGCCGTGGGTCCCATCCGCCGTTGGAGATGCCGCGGAAGAGGCGGAGGAGCTCGCCGAGCTCGACGCCGCGGGTCAGCGCGACGCCGTGCTCCCGGTAGGTGGGGAAGAGGTAGTCCTGGGACTGGGTGGCCCGGCCGGATCCGATCTGGGCGGCCTCCTGGCCGCGCACCGGGACCCAGAGCGAGAGCTGCCCCTGCCGCTGCAGCGCCGTGGCTTCGATGTCGAAGCGGCGCACCGCGGCCATGTCCCTGTACATGCCTCGAAGGGAATCTTCACTCAGGCCCCGGAGAGTCGACGCCAGCTTCGAGTCTCCGCGGAAGCGGCCCTCCTCGTCGAGGAGCTGGACCATGGCGTGATGGCCCTCAGCGCCGTCGTGCGCATGGGCTTCCAGCTCGAGCCAGAGCTCGTCCGGGATGTCGCTGAATTCGGTAGTGGGCAGTTCCACTCCCATACCGCCTCCTCGCTGCCGTCGGGTCACCGTCCCGGGGACCCGGGCGCGGGGTTCCGCCTGCATATATTCCAGATCAGGAATTCATTCCACGGGCGGAATATAGCGACGGCCCAGCTGCAACTCTACAGAGTGCGGCCGGGCCGCCGCGCATGTCGATTACCTCAGGAAGTCCTCGGGCACCTTTGTGAAGGACCTACAGAGCTCGAGGAACCGGGCGTTCGCCTCGACTTCGCCGATGCTCACGCGCGCGCCCTCGATGCCGAACGCCCTCACGGACAGGGCCTGCTCCCCCGCCCGGGCCGCGAACTCGGGGGTTGCCTCGCCAAGCGGCAGCCACACGAAGTTGCCCTGCGCGTCCGGGACCTCCCAGCCCAGCTCGCGCAGACCGGCGACGACGCGGTCCCGCTCGTCCACAAGGCTTTGTACCCTTCCTACAACATCCTCGTAGTTGCGGAGCGAGGCGATCGCGGCGCTCTCGGCGATCGAGGACACGGCGAAGGGGGGAGCCGCCACGCGCAGGTACTGCGTGACCTCCGGGCGCGAGACCGAGTAGCCGACCCGGAGGCCTGCGAGGCCGTGGGCCTTCGAGAAGGTCCTGAGGACGACCACGTTGGGGTACGTCCGGTAGAGCTCGATCCCGTCCACGGCCTCCGGGTCACGGACGAACTCCTGGTACGCCTCGTCGACGACCACCAGGACGCTGCTCGGGACCGACTCGATGAACCGAACGGTCTCCGCACGCCGGAGGGCAGGCCCCGTGGGGTTGTTGGGGGTGCACAGCAGCACGACCTTCGTCCGCTCGTTGACCGCGGCGGCCATCGCCTCGAGGTCATGCCGCCCGTCCGCTGTGACGGGAACCTGCACGCTCTTGGCGCCGGCGAGCCCGACCGAGATGGGGTACGCCTCGAACGACCGCCATGCGTACACGACCTCGTCCTGGGTGCCGTCGTCCTGCTGGCCTGCGAAGGCCGCGAGGAGCTGGTTGAGGGCGCCGAGGCTGCCCCCGCCGGTGACGATGTCCTCCGCCGGGACGTCGAGGAATCCTGCGAGGGCGGCCCGCAGGCGCGAGGCCACGGGGTCCGGATAGCGGTTGATCGCGCTCTCGTGCGCGATCGCCTCGAGGACGGCAGGGAGCGGCGGGAGCGGGTTCTCGTTCGAGGAGAGCTTGTAGCTCTCGAGCCCCGGGACGGGAGCCGGGGGTTTGCCCGCGGCGTACTTGGGGAGCCGGTTGACGACTGGGCGAGGGATCACGCCCGCGACCCCGGCTGCGACGGCGGCGGCTTCGGCTCCGTCGGTCTGGTTCAGCGGTGAAGTCATACCGTCTAGGGTAGTCGTGGCCCGGGGCACAGTTTGCTGTGCGAGCATGAGCCCATGATGCAGTTCCTGCTCCGGGTCGTCGTCAATGCCGTTGCCCTGTGCGTCGCCGCCTGGCTCCTGCCGGGCATGGACATCACCTCCTCCGCCACGGCGGCGGCCGCAGCCGGGGCGGGGGCCGGAAATGCGAGCGACACCGTGGGCGTCGTCCTCGCCTACCTGTTCATCGGCCTGATCTTCGGCCTCGTCAACGCCCTCGTCCGGCCCATCGTGAGCTTCCTGTCGCTGCCGGTCACGTGCCTCACCCTGGGCCTGTTCGCCCTCGTCATCAACGCCGCGATGCTCGCCCTCACGGCGTGGCTGTCGAGCTACACGCCGGTCCACCTGACCATCGACTCGTTCTTCTGGACCGCCGTCCTGGGCGCGATCATCGTCTCCCTCGTCTCGGCGGTAGTGAGCTGGGTCGTCGGCGCAGACAAGAAGTAGCCGAGGCCTCACCGGGACTCACCCGCCGTCCGCCGCCCGGACGCCGCAGGGGGCGCGGCGCCAGGGGCCGACGTGGCAGGCGTTCTCGTGTCGGTGCCGGTGTAGATGAAGCGCACGCGCTGGCCTGCCGGCCCGCCTGTCTGCGCCTCCCCTCGGACGACGGGCGCCGCCGAGGCCGCCGCGCCTCCCCCGAGGGCGGCGCCCAGGACGGCGGCATAGCCGACCACCGAGGGATCGGTCGACCGATCGAGCGCCTGGGCGTCGATCGCGTACCTATCGAGCGAATGCGCGGCGCCGACGAGGCCTAGGACGTCCTCTGCGAGCGGCCGGTCCCGATGGGCCGGGGTCCGGACGTCGACCACGTTCGGCGAAGGGACCGACGCGGATCCCGACAGCGCGGGAACGACGTCATCCTCCTGCCGCACGCTCAGCACCGCCACGTCGTCGGGGACCGCGAAGGCCGTGGGGATGCCACCGAGGACGGTGACGGCCGCCACCGGGTAGCGCCGCCGGAAGTCCTCGTCCTCGAGGAGCCCGAAGACGTGCAGGGACCCCTGGCTGTGGGCGTTGAAGACGACCACATCGCCGTCCCTGAGGTCCTGGTCGGCGAGGGCGCGCTCGATGAGCTGCCGGGCATGGCTGTCCCGTGAGGCGAGACCGTGGAGGTTGCCCTCTGCGTCGAAGACGCCCCCGGCAGGATCGTCCGGATTCCAGGTCTGGGTCCCCGGGACAGTGACCATGAGCGCCGTCGTCCCGTCACCGCGCGGCATGCGCTCGACCAGGATCGACGACGGCGGGACCGGGCTCCCGTCCTCGAGGGTCGCCGCCCCCTGGGCCTGTCGCAGGCTCTGGGCTGCGTAGGCGAAGGAGGCGGGACTGCCCTCCCCGCTGACGGCCTGCGACCTCGAAACACCGACGCGGTCCGATGGGCCTCCAGCAGGCAGCCAGGGGGCAAGCAGCGGACCCAGCCCCCCGAGGGCCCCCGAGGCAGCAGCCGCGGATCCCACCGCCGCGGTTCCGTTGAGCCCCCCTGCGAGGAAGCGGCCGGGGGCGAACCGGACAAGGTTCCACGGGATACCGGATGCGGCCGCGCCCACGAGGAACCGGGCAACGCCCTGCAGCCCCTCGGCCCCGGAGGCCCGCCCCGCCTCGGCGTCGGCATAGGCCCGGGCCGAGGCATCCACGGCCTGCCGAGTCGCGGCGAGGTCCAGCCGCAGAATGCCGGACGCCCGGACAAGCGCGGACGCGTCGTCGTCGAACCGCGCCGCCGCGGACCCAGCGCACGCGCCCCGCCACACCGCGGCGCGCGCCGACTCGATGCCGGCACCGATGCGCCCGGCGGCGTCAGCGGCCGAGGCGAGGGCGGACGCCGCCTCGGCCAGGGCGGCGGTGTCTACGCGGAAAGCGGCGCCACCGGTGACCGTGAAGGTTGCGGGATCGCGCTCACGGCGCCAGTCTGCGCCCTTCTCGTCGATGCTCATCGGCACTGGGCCTCTGGCGCGTGGGCGAGGAAGACCGGCGGGGAAGGCACCGGCCCGGGGAGCAGGGGCGCCGGCGCCGGCTGCGGCACGAGCGGCAGGACCGGGCCAACGAACACCGGACCTCGCGCGGACCCGGGCGGCGACACCGCGGCCAGAGCGCCCGAACCGCCAGCTCCCGGGCCGCCAGCTCCCGGGCACGCGGCCGCGTCCGCCTGCAGCGCGACCAGGAGCGCGGCCAGCCCCGCGAGCCCCGTGGCCACGGCGGCGATCTGGAGGCGAAGGGCCTCGGCCTTCATCCTGAACGCTGCCGCGGCCGGCCCGGACCACTCCGCCGACCGGGCCCTCGCGGCGGCGGCCTCGGCGGTCTGCGCCTCCTCCTGAGCGGCCGCCAGATGTCTGGACGCGGTCTGGAGGTCCGCCTCGCTGTGCCCGCGGCACGCCGCCGCGATGCCGGAAGCCGAGCCCGCTCCCGAAAAGCCGTCGTCTCCGTAGCCGCCCATTCCTGGACCCGTGCCCGCCATGTCCGCTCCCCCCGCTCCGCCGCACCCCTCAGCCCGGCCTGTCCACGACGCTAGGCGCCGCCGCCCGGGAATGGCCGGGCCCGGCGTCGTATGTGGACAACACGCCCAGGCGGGCAGCTGTGGAGGAGCAGTAACAGCAGCCTTTGCCCTCACCGGCCGCGCGGCGACCGCAGGAGCTCCGTGGAAGAATGGAGGCCATGGCTGACTCCCCTTCGCGCATTCCGTCCGGACGACTCTCCCTGGCCGCCGCCGGTGAGGCTGCGGGCGGGCCCGCACAGAACAGGATCGCCCTCGGGCCGCTCGACGGCCGCTACCGCCCGACCGCCGCACCGCTCGTCGACTACCTGTCCGAGGCCGCGCTGAACCGGGACCGCGTGGCCGTGGAGGTCGAGTGGCTCATCCACCTGACCCGCAACAGCGTCCTGCCCGGTGCCGGCCCCCTGAGCCCCGAGCAGGAGGAAGGCCTGCGGAAGATCGTGACCGAGTTCGATGCCGCCTCGGTCGACGAGCTCGCGGAGATCGAGGCCGTCACGGTGCACGACGTCAAGGCCGTCGAGTACTACATCGGCCGCCGGCTCGAGGCCCTCGGCATCAAGAACCTCACCCCGATGGTGCACTTCGGCTGCACCTCGGAGGACGTCAACAACCTCTCCTACGCCCTCGGCGTCAAGGGTGCGGTCGAGGACGTGTGGCTGCCCGCCGCCCGCGCGCTCGCGGGGCAGGTCGCCGAGATGGCGCGGGCCAACCGGGACGTCCCCATGCTCTCGCGCACGCACGGCCAGCCGGCGACCCCCACCTCGCTCGGCAAGGAGCTCGCTGTCATCGCCCACCGGCTGGGGCGCCAGCTCGACCGGATCGGGCGCACCGAGTACCTCGGCAAGATCAACGGCGCCACGGGCACCTACGCCGCGCACTACGCCTCCGTCCCCACGGCAGACTGGCAGGAGGTCTCGAAGTCCTTCGTCGAGGGCCTCGGGCTGACGTGGAACCCTCTCACCACCCAGATCGAGTCCCACGACTGGCAGGCCGAGCTGTACGCGGATATGGCCCGCTTCAACCGGATCCTCCACAACGTCTGCACGGACATCTGGAGCTACATCTCGATCGGCTACTTCGCGCAGATCCCGGTCGCGGGCGCCACGGGCTCCTCGACCATGCCGCACAAGGTCAACCCGATCCGCTTCGAGAACGCCGAGGCGAACCTCGAGATCTCCTCCGCACTGCTCGACACGCTCGGCGCGACGCTCGTGACCTCGCGCTGGCAGCGAGACCTCACGGACTCCTCAAGTCAGCGCAACATCGGGGTCGCGTTCGGCCACTCGCTCCTGGCGATCTCCAACGTCGCGAAGGGCCTCGAGCGCCTCGACGTTGCCGAGGACGTGCTCGCCGCGGACCTCGACACCAACTGGGAGGTCCTCGCCGAGGCGATTCAGATGGTCATGCGGGCCGAGGCGATCGCTGGCGTCGAGGGCATGGACAACCCCTACGAGCGGCTCAAGGACCTCACGCGCGGCCACCGCGTGGACGCGGCCCGCATGAAGGAGTTCGTCTCCGGGCTCGGCCTCTCCGCTGACGCGGAGGCCCGCCTCCTGGCCCTGACTCCCGCCACCTACAACGGCATCGCGGCCGACCTCGTCGAGCACCTCGGCTGACCCTGCCGCACGGCAGGCCCGGCCCGGTTGCTCCATTTGAGCCCGTTTGGTGTCGATTGGCGCCCTCACCCGCGGACGTGTATAGTTGGTTGAGCGCCGCGGGGTGGAGCAGTTCGGTAGCTCGCTGGGCTCATAACCCAGAGGTCGCAGGTTCAAATCCTGTCCCCGCAACCACTGCCGAAGAGGCCCCCGATCCAGTTGGATCGGGGGCCTCTTCCATGTCCGGGCCCGGGGAAGCGCCCGCTCTGTGCCGAGGCGCATGACAGCCGTTATGAATCCGTAAAGACGCCCCGGATCGGCGCGAAGCGTCGCCTAAGATCGTAACCGCCGGGTATCCCCCCAAAGCCCGGCACCACGGGCGCGTCGCCAGCCAGCCCCCCAAGGCCTGACGGCGCGCCCGTTCCTCTGCGCCGGTCAGCCAGCGGCAGCAGCCCGGCCGGCCACGCGCCCGGAGAACAGGCACCCGCCCAGGAACGTCCCCTCGAGCGCGTTGTAGCCCATCATGCCGCCGCCGCCGAATCCGGCCGCCTCCCCCGCCGCGAAGAGCCCCGCCACCACGTGGCCTGCCGGCGACATGCAGCGCGCCGACAGGTCGGTCTCGAGGCCCCCGAGGGCCTTGCGCGTGAGCACGTTGAGCCGCACCGCGACCAGCGGGCCGTGCCTGGGGTCCAGGATGCGGTGCGGCGCGGCCACACGGATGAGCCGGTCGCCGACATAGCGGCGGTGGGAGCGCAGGAACGTCACCTGGGCGTCCTTCCCGAAGGCGTTCGCGATCTCGGCGTCCCGCGCCTCCAGGACCGTACGCACCGCGGCCTCCGTCAGCAGCCCCGGCTCGCCCACCCGGTTCATCCCCTCGACCAGCTCGCCGAGCGAATCCGCCACCACGAAGTCCTCCCCGTGCTCCATGAACGCCTTCACTGGCCCCGGCGCTCCCGGCCGCACCCGGGAGGCCAGCAGCCGGAAGTCCCTGCCCGTCAGGTCGGGGTTCTGCTCGGACCCGGAGAGGGCGAACTCCTTCTCAATGATCGACTGAGTGAGCACGAACCACGAGTAGTCGTAACCTGTCCCGCGCAGGTGCCTGAGGGTGCCCAGCGTGTCGAACCCGGGGAACAGCGGCACCGGCAGGCGCCGGCCCAGCGCATCGAGCCACACGGACGAGGGCCCCGGCAGGATCCGCACACCGTGGTTCTCCCACACGGGATCCCAGTTCCGCAGCCCCTCGGTGTAGTGCCACATCCGGTCGGCGTTGATCAGCCGCGCACCCGCCGCCTCCGCGATGCCCAGCATCCGCCCGTCCACGTGCGCAGGCACACCGGCCACCATGGACGACGGCGGGGTCCCCATCCGCTGCGGCCACAGCCTCCGCACCATCTCGAGGTTTCCGCCCATCCCGCCGGATGCGATGACGACGGCGCCCGCCTCCACCTCGAACTCCCCCACCACGTCGCGGCCGCTCGCCTTCCCCCGCTCTGCCGACGACGGCGCGAGGCGGGCCCCGCGCACGCCGGTGGCCGCGGCGTCGTGCGTCACGACCTCGTCGACGCGGTGCCGGAACAGGAAGCGGATCCGAGCGGCGTCCGCGTGCGCGCGGGCGCGGCGGATGAACGGTGCCAGGACGCCGGGGCCGGTCCCCCAGACGATGTGGAAGCGCGGCACGGAGTTGCCGTGCCCCTCGGCGCGGCCGTCACCGCGCTCGGCCCAGCCCACGACGGGGAAGAACCGCACTCCGAGGGAGTGCAGCCAGGCGCGCTGCTCGCCCGCCGCGGATTCGAGGTAGGCCTCGGCCCAGGCGCGGGGCCAGTAGTCCTCCGGGCGGTCGAACTGGGCGGACCCCATCCAGTCCTGACGGGCGAGCGCGAGCGAGTCGCGCACGCCCATCCGACGTTGCTCGGGCGAGCCGACGAGGAACAGCCCGCCGAACGACCAGTGCGCCTGGCCGCCCAGTGACTGCGGCGGCTCCTGGTCGAGCACCACGACGTCCCGGCCCGCGTCGGCGGCCTCGACGGCGGCGACGAGCCCCGCGAGCCCGGCTCCCACCACCGCCACGTCGGCGTGGATCACTTCCCGTGAGTCGACCATCCCCCCAGCCTCCCGAGGCGTGGACCCTGCGTCAACGCCCGGGACCGACTGCATACTGGTTCCATGTCCGGCTGCTGCGGTCCCACGAATCCTGCCCGCGATCCCGAGCCCGACGGCGGCTACAGCCGGATCTTCAGCCCCCGCTTCTCCCGCAGCGTCTCCCGGCGCTACGAGCGCCGCGGCCTCACCGCCACCGAGAGGCGGATGGTCGGCTTCCTCGAGGCGTCCCTCCCCCGCGGCCTCGGGCAGGCAACCGTCCTTGAGGTCGGCGGCGGTGCCGGCGAGATCCAGCTCGAACTGCTCAAGCGCGGCGCCGCCAGCACCACCAACCTCGAGCTCTCGGGCGCCTACGAGGCGGACGCCGCGCGGCTCATCGCGCGGGCCGGGGTCGCGGCACGCGTGCGCCGCACCGTGGGAGTCGACCTCGCCGAAACGCCCGACGCCGTCGAGCCGGCAGACGTCGTCATCCTCCACCGCGTGGTGTGCTGCTACCCCGACTACGAGCGGCTCCTCGGGGCGGCAGCGGACCACGCCCGCCGGGCGCTCGTCTTCAGCTACCCGCCGCGGAACCCCCTCACCCGCTGGTGGGTCGCGATGGGGAACGCCCTCCTCGCCCTCGGTGCGGGCAGCTTCCGGGCCTTCGTCCACCCGCCCGAGGCGATGGTCGACGTCGTGCGCCGGCACGGGCTCCAGCCCGTCTACAGGCGCCGGGGCGCCGGGTGGTGCATCGCTGGGGCCGTGCGGCCGTCCTGAGGTGACATTTTCCCTCGATGTCCGGGCTTGTTCTGGCCTGCAGCTGCCGGTGGAGGCTGCGGAGCGGTACCGTGACGGCCACGGGCCTGCTTTGGCCCGCGACCGCGATCAAAGGAGCTCCACATGGCTGTTGACTGGGCAGAGCAGATCAAGAAGTTCGCGCCGAACGCCGACGATGAGGCCGCAGCGGGAATCATCCGGCACTGCGGGATCTCGCTCCAGAGCGCTGACGCCTCCCTCGTCTCGTTCGGCGACAAGTCCGAGACGGTCCGGATCCGCGACGGCTTCCTGAAGAAGAAGCTGGGCCGCACGGAGGACGATGAGACGCTCGACGCCGCGATCCAGTCCGTCGGAGACAAGATGAAGGGGACATCCCGACGTCAGCGCCCGACGGTCTACTACCTGCTCGCGGACCACTTCGGGCAGCTCGACCTCTTCAAGAAGGCCAAGTAGGCCGTCCGCCCGCCGTCTGGGGGTCAGGTTCTGGGGGTCACATCAGACGTGACCCCCAGGACGTGACCCTCAGGACGTGACCCTCAGGACGTGACCCTCAGGACGTGACCCTCAGACGGGCGGGGGCGGGGCTCAGGGCCTCGATGACCTCTGCCGCGGCCCGGCGCCCCATGCGCAGCGCGCCGTCGACATGCTGGTAGCCCTCGGCCGCGAGATCGGAGCAGGCCCAGTGGATCGGGCCGACGGGCGTGCGCTGGTCGGCCCCGTAGCGGGACAGCCCGCCCAGGTCGAAGCTCGCCGCGTACGCGCCGCGCGTCCACTCCTCCGAGCCCCAGTCGGACTCGTAGTAGACCTCGGGCGTGAGCGCCTCCTCGCCGAGGTAGTCCGCTATGGAGGCGAGGATTGCGGCCTTGCGCGCCTCGGGTGAGAGCAGGAACATTGCGTCCGCCTTCTCGTCGGAGACGAAGCCGACCAGCGTCCCGCGGTCGTCCCGGTGGTTCGTGTTGTCGTAGACCTCCTGGACGAGCTGGCCCGCCCCGAAGCAGGTTCCCGAGAGGTTGGCCTCGCGCCAGAAGGGGCGGGGGTAGACGGCGTGGACCTTGATGACCAGGCCCATCGAGAGGTGCTGGTGCAGCTGGTGCTGGCGCCGCGGGAGCGCCGGGATGTAGGAGATGCGGGAGTACAGGGTCGGCGGGACGGCGAGGATCGCCCGACGCGCGGTGACGGCGACGCGGCCGGAGGCCCCACCGTCGGCCGTCGCGACCACTCCCTGATCGCTCCACTTGAGCGTGCGGACGGGCGCGCCGAGGACCACGGCGTCGCCGAGCTCGGCGGCCATCGCCTCGCTCACGGACTGCATCCCGCCCACCACGCGGCGGTCGAGGATGAAGTCCTCGTCGAGGAGGTTGCTGAACGAGCCGGCCGAGGCGGCCATGAGCACCGCCTGGAGCGCGGAGAAGGCGTGCGCCGGCTTGGTGAGCATGCCGCCGGCGATGAAGAGGCCGATGAGGTTGCAGGCCTCCTCGTTCGCCGACTGGGCGCGTAGCCACTGCTCGAAGCTCACCGTGTCGAGCTCGCGGGCCTTCGGGTGCGCCCACGGCTCCTCCGGGCCCAGCTCGGCGGCGAGCTGGTCCAGGATCGCGGTGAGCCGCTCGACCTCCGCGAGGGTGCCGGGCGAGACCGGGAACTCGGACCCGGAATAGACCGTGCGCGTCCCGTCGGGCGCCATGTAGACGCTCTGCCCCTCGCGGTAGCGCTGGAACGTCTCCTTGCCGAGCTCGTCCACGAGCCCGAGCAGCTCGGTCTGGTCCGGGCTGATCCACTGGCCGCCGATCTCGAGGAAGGCCCCCTCGACCGTGTCGCTCCAGGTGCGTCCCCCCACCCGGTCGCGGGCCTCGAGCACGACGACGCGCTGGCCCTCCTTCACGAGGGTTCGGGCCGCCATGAGCCCGGCGGGGCCAGCGCCGACGACGACGACGACGGCTTCACGGGTCTGCGTTGCGGGGGTCTGCTGGGACATGGCGCTTCCTTCGACGGTGGAGGGGTGTGGGAGGGATCTCAAAATGAATGTAGATCATTAAATTGAGTCCCACAACCCCCTGCCGTACGACCCGCCGAGTAGTCACTCCTTCAGGCGTGTGGGGTCAAGCGCGGGTCGCGCGCACCGCCGCGAGGGTGCCGCGCAGCCCCGCGACCAGTGCGGTGAGGCCGAGTCCGAACGCGTCATCGGCGGCCGCCGCTCCCCGGCGGGGCCGGGCGGCAACGGCGTCTGCGAAGGTCGGGGCGAGGTCCCGGCGGTCCCCGACGTCGAAGATCCATTCAGGGGCCGAGACGTCCATCGCGGACCCCAGGACGAACGACTCGACCGCGACGATCACGTCCACGACCAGGTCCTCCGGCCAGCCCCCCGTCCGGAGCCCGCCGGCGACGCGCTCGTACATGGCCAGCGTGTTCGGGGCGCCGGTGATCGGCAGGACGGCGATCACGGGGATCAGGGGCGAGTGCCGGGCGAACGCGTCGCGGTAGGAGTGGGCCCACCGCGTGAGCGCAAGGTCCCACGGGCCCTCCTCGAAGCCGGACGTGTCGATCGCCTCGTTGACGTCGTCCTGGACCCAGTTGAGGACCTCGTCCTTGGACTTCACATGGTTGTAGAGGGCCGACGGCGCGGTCCGCAGCTCGCGCGCGAGGGCCGCCATGGTGAGCCCCTCGTAGCCGGCCCGGCGGATGACGGCGAGCGCCGCCGTCGTGATCTTCTCGCGCGAGAGGACCGGCCGCGGGGGCCGCCCGCGTCGGCGCGGCTCGGCGGTCTCGGGCCCATCGGCGGCGGGGATCTCCATGCCTCGGAGTCTAGGGGGACTGCGCGCGAAGGGCGGCGGCGCGGGGCCGGAGCGGGGGTTGACCGTGGCCTGCGTCACTGCTCTAATAAACGAACCTCATTCATTTATCGCCCTCACCCAGGGCCCCCACTCTTCTCGAAAGGGACTCCCCCATGAGCTGGCTCATGCCCGCGGAGACCGATCCGCACGAACGCCTCTGGATGGCCTGGCCGTCCGGCGGCTACACCCTCGGCGAGACCGACGAGTCCGCACACGAGGCGCGCGAGGCGTGGGCCGCCGTCGCCCGCGCCGCACGCCGCTTCGAACCGGTCACGATGGTCGTCCGCCCCGAGGACCGCGCCATCGCCGAGGCCTATCTCGGCCGCAGCGTCCACCTTCTCGAGGCCGAGCTCGACGATGCCTGGATGCGCGACATCGGCCCGAGCTTCGTCCTCGGCGCCGGCAAGGACGGCGCGCACGACGGCGCCCCCCGCCTGGGCGCCGTCGACTGGACCTTCAACGGCTGGGGCGCCCAGGACTGGGCCAGCTGGGAGCGCGACGCCGCGATCGGCCGCGCCGTCGGCGAGGCCGCCGGCGCCGAGGTCATCCCGAGCGCGCTCGTCAACGAGGGCGGCGGGATCCAGGTGGACGGGCGTGGCACCGTCCTGGTCACCGAGACCGTCCAGCTCGACCCGGGCCGCAACCCCGGCGCCACCAAGGCAAGCGTCGAGGCGGAGCTCGAGCGCACCATCGGCGCCCGGCACGTGGTCTGGCTTCCCCGAGGCCTCACACGGGATTCGGAGCGCTTCGGCACGCGCGGCCACGTGGACCTCGTCGCGGCGATCCCCAGGCCGGGGACGCTGCTGGTCCACGTCCAGTACAACCCCGAGCACCCCGACCACCAGGTCTCCGGCCAGGCCCTCGAGGCACTCCGGGCCTCGCGCACCGTGGACGGGAGGCCGTGGGACATCGTCGAGGTCCCCGCCCCGGCCCAGCTGCACGACGACGAGGGCTGGGTCGACTGGAGCTACATCAACCACGTCGCCCTTAACGGCGGGCTCGTGGCCTGCTCGTTCAACGATCCGCACGACGAGAAGGCGCTCCGCATGCTCGCCGACGCCTACCGCGGGAGGCACGTCGCCGCCGTCGACGCCCGCGCCATCTTCTCCCGCGGGGGCGGGATCCACTGCATCACCCAGCAGCAGCCGCGGGCCACCGGCCCACGGCACAGCACGAGCGGAAGGATCTGACATGGCCCTGAATACCATGGAGAACATGCCGGGCACGGGCGAGGTCGGGAAGAAGGGCCTCAAGGCCGGGCAGGTGGGCCTGCTCTCGATCATCGTCCTCGGCATCGTCACCGTCGCCCCGGCATACACGATCGCCCCGAGCATCGGCCCCATCGCAGCCCAGGTCGGCCCGCAGATGCCCATCGTCCTGCTCATCGGCTTCATCCCGATGTTCATGGTGGCCCTGGCGTACAAGGAGCTCAACGCAGCGCTCCCGGACTCCGGCACCACGTTCACCTGGGCGTCCAAGGCGTTCGGGCCCTGGGTCGGCTGGATGGGCGGGTGGGGCTTCCTCGCCGCCAACATCATCGTCCTGTCCAACCTGGCCGGGGTCGCCGTCGACTTCTTCTACCGGTTCGTCGCCGACCTCACGGGCAACGAGGCCATCGCCGAGCTCGCGCAGGACAAGCTCGTCAACGTCGTCACGTGCCTCGTGTTCATGGCAGTGGCCCTGTGGGTCAGCATCCGCGGACTCGAGACGACGCGCAACGTCCAGATGGTCCTCGTCGTATTCCAGGTCGGCGTCATGCTCCTGTACTCCGCGATGGCCTTGCAGAAGGCCATTGAGGGCGCCTCGGAAACCTCCGTCCCGTTCGACTGGAGCTGGTTCGACCCGTCCCAGATCCCCAGCGGCGGCGCCCTCGCGGCGGCCCTGAGCCTGTCCATCTTCCTGTACTGGGGCTGGGACATGTGCCTGTCCATGGCCGAGGAGACCAAGGGCGGCCACCACACCGCAGGCGTCGGCGCAACGGTCACCGCCGCCGTCATCCTCGCGATCTACCTCGCCACGACCATCGCCTCCCTCATGTTCGCCGGCCCCGGCCAGGAAGGCCTGGGCCTGGCCAACCCGGACAACTCGGAGAACATGCTGACGGCGCTCGCGGGGCCGGTCATGGGGCCGCTCGCGATCCTGCTCTCGCTCACCGTCCTGACGTCCTCGGCGTCGTCGCTGCAGTCCACGATGGTCGGGCCAGCCCGCGCGCTCCAGGCGATGGCGTTCTACGATGCGCTGCCGGCCCGGCTCCGCGCCGTGGACAGCAAGGGCGTCCCGCGGGTCGCGGTCCTGCTCGCCGGCGGCATCTCGGCCGTGTTCTACGTGGCCATGCGGCTGCTCAGCGACAACGTCCTGAACGACACGATCATGGCCCTCGGCATGATGGTCTGCTTCTACTACGCCGTCACCGCGTTCGCGTGCGTGTGGTACTTCCGCCGGACGTGGTTCGGCTCGGGCCGCCACGCCGTGATGCGGCTCGCGCTGCCGCTGCTGGGCGGGATCGGCCTCACCGCAGTGTTCGTGCAGACCGCCGTGGACTCGATCGACCCCGCGTTCGGCTCCGGCTCCGAGATCGGCGGCGTGGGGCTCGTGTTCATCGTTGGCGTGGGCATCCTGGCCCTCGGTGTCCTCGTGATGCTGGCTGTCCGGGGCCGGCACCCCGAGTTCTTCCGCGGCCGCACCGTCCCGCTGGAGGCCGCCGCCGAGTAGGTTCCTCCGCCCGTCTGGGGGTCACCTCCTGGGGGTCAGAGGCCCGCGACGTCCGTCCCGGTCGGGTCGAGGTCCGTCAGGTCCGTCGCCGCCAGGCCCGGGCCACCGAGGTCGAGGGTGTGCGCGGTGTGGTCGCGCTTCGCCTCGAGGTAGCGGACGTTGTTGGCGGAGACGTGCACGCCGGTCGGGACGCGCTCGGACACCCCGATCCCGAACGACTCGAGCTGCGCGGCCTTGTCGGGGTTGTTGGAGAGGAGCCGGATCCGTTCCACGCCGACGGCGCCGAGCATCTGGGCGGCGACGAGGTAGTCGCGCTCGTCGTCGCCGCGCCCGAGGGCACGGTTCGCGGCATACGTGTCGAGGCCCTGGTCCTGGAGGGCATAGGCGTCGAGCTTCGCGTACAGCCCGATCCCGCGGCCCTCCTGCCGCAGGTAGAGGAGGAACCCGCCCTCGCCCGAGATCCGCTCGACGGCCTCGCGGAGCTGGTGCCCGCAGTCGCAGCGCAGGGACCCGAGGACGTCCCCCGTGAGGCACTCGCTGTGCGGCCGCACGAGGGGGGCCGCGCCGCCGTCGGCCGCCTGCGCAAGGGCCCCTTCCCAGTCGCCGAGCCCGAGCAGGAGGTGCTCGAGAGGGTCGGCGAGGTGCCGGAACGTGAACACGTCCGCGGTCGTTGTGAAACCGTCGGGCAGCGCGAGCGGCACTCGGACGTGGGTGCGGACTTCGGGGCCTGGCGCCTCCGGGCTGTGGTGTTCTGGCATTGGCCCCTTCTCTCCACGCTCGCCGTCGATCTAAAATAGCCTAACCCGATTTTACACAGGCGGGGTTCCGGGAGGCAGTCGTGGCGGACGCAGCGCAGTCAAAGGTCATCTCTCTCTGGATCGCCACCGCGCAGGAGACGGACTACCCGCGCCTGGACGGTGACCTGGATGTGGACGTCGCGGTGATTGGCGGAGGCATCGCCGGGCTCACGGCGGCGCTGGAGCTCAAGGGCCGGGGCCTCACCGTGGCCGTGATCGAGGGCTCCCGGATCGGCACCGGTGTCACCGGGAACACGACCGGCAAGGTCACCTCGCTGCACCGCCTCGCCTACGGCACGCTTGCCGCGGACCACGGCGAGGACGCGGCCCGGGCCTACGGGCAGGCCAACGAGGCCGCCCTCGAGCACATTGCCAAGACCGTCGCGGCCGA
The DNA here is from genome assembly GCF_039531875.1 of Sinomonas flava. Taxonomy (NCBI): domain Bacteria; kingdom Bacillati; phylum Actinomycetota; class Actinomycetes; order Micrococcales; family Micrococcaceae; genus Sinomonas; species Sinomonas flava. The sequence continues at coordinate 57,006 of NZ_BAAAQW010000014.1, forward strand.
GGACATCGACTGCGGCTTCCGCCGCGTCGCCAACTACACCTACACCGCGTCCACAGAGCACCTCCCGGCGATCCGCGCCGAAGCCGAGCTCGCCGCCCGGCTCGGCCTGCCGGCGTCGTACACCGCCGACGTCCCCCTCCCCTTCCCCACCGCGGGGGCCGTCCGCTTCGACCACCAGGCCCAGATCCACGCCGTGAACTACCTCCGCGGACTCGCGCGGGCCGTGGACGGCGGCGGCAGCGTCGTCGTCGAACGCACCGTGGTGACGGAGCTGCGCGACGGCACCCCCGCCGAGGCCGTCACGGACCGCGGCACGGTGCGGGCGCGGGACATCGTGGTTGCGACCAACGTCCCGATGGGAGACGGCGGCCGGTACCGCGAGCGGCTCACGCTGCACCGTTCGTACATCGTCGCGAGCCCCGTACCGGGCGGGAGCCTGCCGGAAGACGCGACGTTCATCAGCGCCGACGAGCCCATGCGCTCGATCCTGTCCGCCCGGGTGGGCGGGACCGACTACGTGCTCGTGGGCGGCGAAGGCCATCCTGTGGGCGGGGACGGCGGGGCACCCGGGGCCGGCTCCACGGAGCGGTTCGACCGGCTTGCCGAGTTCTCCCGGGAGCGCCTCGGCGGCGGCGCGCCGGCCTACCGCTGGTCCACCCAGGACACGCTCCCCGCGGACGGGCTGCCGTTCGCCGGTTCACTCACCCCGGAGGCGCGCCACGTGTACGTCATCACGGGCCTGCGGAAGTGGGGCCTCACGAACGGCACCGCTGCGGCGCTCGTGGTCGCGGAGGCGATCACGGGCGGCGCGAGCCCGTGGGCGGGGCTGTTCGACAGCACGCGCGAGGTCGCCCCCGCGCGCCAGGCCGAAAGCACGACGGCGGAGCCTCGCCTCCCGCCGTGGCGCGGGCTCCCGCGGCTGGCACCGCGAGAGGGCGCCGTGTTCGACGTGGACGGGAAGGCGACCGCCGTCTACGCCGACGACTCCGGCGCGCCCCACGCGCTCTCCGCCCGGTGCACGCACCTGCGCTGCGTCGTCGAGTTCAGGCGGGGCGCCGACGGCGAGGCGCCCACGTGGGACTGCCCCTGCCACGGGTCGCGGTTCGCCCTGGACGGCACTGTCATCCAGGGGCCGGCCGAGAAGGACCTCGCCCGGCGCGACCTCCCCCGATGACCCCTAGTCCGCCCCTTCCATCGACTGCTCCGTAAGTGTCGTTTTGGGGCCCTATAACGACACTTACGGAGCAGTCGATGACTGGGGGTGAGCGAGGCCGGACAGGAGGGGGCTAGGCCCGCTTCAGGAACGACTCGACCTTGGACGGGTCGCGCTCGACGACGTCCCCGAGGACCTCGTCCGCCTTCGCGAGGAGGGCCGGGTCGAGGGCGACCCCAGAAGCGGTGACATTGTCCTTGATCTGCTCGGGCTTGGACGCGCCGATGATCGCCGCCGAGACGTTCTTGTTCTGCAGCACCCACGCCACCGCGAATGCCGCCATGGACAGGCCTGACTCCTCGGCGAGCGGCCGCAGCGCCTGGACCCGCTCGAGCACGGTGTCCTGGAGGTACCGGTGGTCCGCCTTGACGGTGCCCTCGGCCGTCGAGAAGCGGGAGTCCGCCGGCGCGGTCTGGGCGCCCGGCTGGTACTTGCCCGTGAGGACGCCCTGCGCGATCGGGGACCAGACGATCTGCCCGAGCCCGAGTTCCTCGGACAGCGGCACGACTTCCGCCTCGATCACGCGCCAGAGCATGTTGTACTGCGGCTGGTTCGAGACGAGCCGGATGTTGAGCTCGGTGGCAAGCTCGTGGCCGGCGCGGATCTCGTCCGGGGTCCACTCGGAGACTCCGATGTAATGCGCCTTGCCCGCGTGGACGATGTCCGCGAAGGCCTGCATGGTCTCCTCGAGCGGGGTCTCGTAGTCGTACCGGTGGGCCTGGTAGAGGTCCACGTAGTCGGTGCGGAGACGGCGGAGGGAGCCGTTGATGGACTCCATGATGTGCTTGCGGGAGAGGCCGCGGTCGTTCTTGCCCTCGCCCGTGGGGAAGTAGACCTTGGTGAAGATCTCGAGGCCCTCGCGGCGCACCCCCGCCAGTGCCTCCCCGAGCGCGGACTCGGCGCGGGTGCCGGCGTAGGCATCGGCGGTGTCGAAGGTCGTGATGCCGAGGTCCAGCGCCGTCCGCACGCAGGCGGTCGCGGTCTCTTGGTCGATCTGATCGCCGTGCGTGACCCAGTTGCCGTAGGCGATCTCCGAGACGTACATGCCCGAGGTGCCGAGCTTGCGGTATTCCATGGGGGTTCCTTCCGACAGTGGGCTCGCCGCAGTGAGCGTAGCCACATGTTCGCCAGAAATCACGTCTGCGTCACGGCCCCGAAACACGCGCTCACTACCGTTTCAGGCATACCTCGCGGCACCTCGAGTCAGGAGAGCGTCATGCAGACCCACCCCAAGCTCATCATCCGGCGCGTTCCGTGGAGCAACCCGGTGGGCCGCGACCTCCGCGCCGCGCAGCAGGCCGAGCTCGATTCGCGCTGGGGTCACGCAGACCACGAGGCAGGGGACGCGCCGTCGGCCGCGGACGTCGCGATCTTCCTCATCGCCTACGAGCGAGCCACCGGGCAGCCGCTCGGCTGCGGCGGGCTGCGGTGGGTCGAGCGCACGACGGCGGAGGTCAAGCGCGTCTATGTCCTCCCCTACGCGCGCGGGGCCGGTATCGCGACCTCGATCCTCACCGCGCTCGAAGCGGAGGCCCACGGCGCCGGCGTGACGCTCATGCTCGCCGAGGCTGGGTCGGCCCAGCCGGACGGGAAGATGTTCTACGAGGCGGCCGGCTATCGGCGCATCCCCAACTTCGGCCCGTACCAGGAGCTCGACGACTCCATCTGCTACGGCAAGCCCGTGATGAACCCCGTGCGCATCCACGCGGTCAGCTGAGGGGACGGCCTACCACTCCAGCTGCTCCGCCCGCGAGCGCCACCGGATCCAGCGCCGCCAGACGCTCGGGGCCAGTACCACGAAGACGCCCACGATCGCGCCGATCACGGTGTCGATGAAGCGGTCGTGCAGCAGGTCCAGCGGGTTGACGTGGGCCACGAGCAGCGTGGACATGAGGGCGAGCGGCGTCACGCACACCTGGGCGAGGAAGTACTGGCGCGCGATCAGCATCTCGGCGCCGAACTGGCACGCCGCGATGAACACGACCATGAGCCACGCCGCCGGCCGGATCGCCACGATCCCCGCGAGGACCGCGAGCCCCACCACGGTGCCGAGGATACGCTGGACGCCCCGGTCCACTCGGTGCCGGGTCGAATGCCCCACGAGCGGGACCACCGCGGCGACCATCGCCCAGTAGTTGTGGCCGAACCCGAGGGACTGGCCGACGATCGTCGCGAGCGTCCCGGCGATCCCGGCGGCGATGAGGTAGCCGAGGGATTCGAGCCACAGCACCTTCCGCTCCTCGGCGCCGAGCCGGATGCGCCACGCCGCGCGGACGGCGTCCCAGGTGAACGAGGTCCGGCGCGATGGGTGGACGCGCGATGCCACGCCGATGGCCAGGCTGAGGGCAGCCGAGCCCGCCGCGGCGAGCATGGCCTCCCCGAGCGGCGGCTGGTGCGGCATCGACGCGACGGCCGCGAACGCGAAGATCTGGAAGAGCGAGCCCGAGGGCCGCAGCCGCCACAGCCCGACGACGACGGAGCACGCCCACGCGACCAGCGTCGTCGCCCCGACGATCGCCCACGGGTCCATCGCTCCGCCCGGGCTCAGCCGGGCCCCGACCGTTGCCGCGAACAGGACGCCAACCATGAGCAGCCCCGCCCGCACCTGCGTCACGATCCGCTGGCGGTGCGGCTCATTGCGGCCGTAGATGCCCGTGAACGCGCCGAAGCTCGCGAAGATGGCGAGGTCGAGCCGGTTGACCGCGACGAGCGTGATCAGCGGCACGAACACGCCCACCGCGCAGCGCACGGCGACCTGGTGGTCGTTCCTGAGCGGGCCCATGCTGAACAGCAGCTCGCGCACGAACCTCCGGACCCGGGAAAGCACGACGGCGCGCCGCCCGCCCGGGCGCGCGGCGCCGTCGTGCGTCATCTCGGAAGCGCTCACTCCGCTGCGGCGAGCTGGCCGCAGGCGCCGTCGATCTCCTTGCCGCGCGTGTCGCGCAGGGTCGTGGGGATGCCGGCCGCGCGCAGGGTCTCAATGAACTCCTGCTGCACGGGGCGCTCGGAGGAGGTCCAGATCGAGCCCGGGGTCGGGTTGAGCGGGATCGGGTTCACGTGGACCCAGCCGCGGCCACGCTGGTTGAGCTTCTTGGCGAGGAGGGCGGCGCGCCAGGCGTGGTCGTTCATGTCCTTGATGAGCGCGTACTCGATGGACACTCGGCGGCCGGTCTTCTTGTAGTAGTCGTGCGCGGCGTCGAGGGCCTCGTCGACCTTCCAGCGGTTGTTGACGGGGATGAGCTCGTCGCGGAGCTCGTCGTCGGGCGCGTGGAGGGAGAGCGCGAAGGTGACGGGGAGGTCCTCGTCGGCGAGCTTGCGGATCGCCGGGACGAGGCCCACGGTCGAGACCGTGATGTTGCGGGCGCTCATGCCCAGGCCCATCGGGACCGCGTCGACGAAGCGGTGGACCGCGTTCATGACGCGCTTGTAGTTGGCCAGCGGCTCGCCCATGCCCATGAACACGATGTTGGTGACGCGCTCGTCTGCGTGCTCTTTCTCGCCGAGCTCGCCGGCGGCGATGATGCGGTTCGCGGCGACCACCTGGTCTACGATCTCCGCGGTGGACATGTTGCGGGTCAGGCCCGCCTGGCCCGTCGCGCAGAACGGGCAGTTCATGCCGCAGCCGGCCTGGGACGAGACGCAGAGGGTGATGCGGCCCGGGTAGCGCATGAGCACGGACTCGACGAGCGCCCCGTCGAAGAGGCGCCAGAGGAACTTGATGGTGTTGCCGTCGTCGGTCTTCAGGCGGCGGACCTCGGTCAGCAGCGGCGGGAAGAGCTCGGAGACGAGGTCCTCGCGGCCGGCCTTGGGGAGGTCGCTCATCGCGGCCGGGTCCGTGGTCCAGTGCTGGAAGTAGTGGGTGCTCACCTGCTTGGCGCGGAACGCCGGGAGGCCGAGCTCCTTGAGCTTGGCCTGGCGTTCCTCGAGGGAGAGGTCCGCGAGGTGCTGCGGGGGCTGCTTGACCCGCGGAGACGCGAACTGGAGCAGCGGCCGGCCCTCGGGGGTGCGCTGCTGCTCCCAGCCCTCTGCCGTGGGCAGGACCTGGGGACGGGTGTCGGGAGAGGCAGGGCGAGAAGTCATCCTTCCCATCATCCCACGCCCGTTTGTTGAAGTGACAATCCGGGCACTATGATTCCGCTCTCGCGGGGCTAGGGCGGGGCGGCGGGGCGGCCGGGCGGGGCGGGGCGGCGCAGCTGGGCGGGCGGGGTCGTTTCGGGTACAGATCTTCCGGCCCCCAGAGCCTTTCGGGTACAGATCTTCCGGCCCCCAGAGCCTTTCGGGTACGCACGACGGCGTGTGGCCGACCCACGCGGGTGCGCGGCGCCGTCGTGCGCGCGTTCCCGGCCGACGTCAGGAGGCGGCTTGTCGCTGTTGAGACAGGATATGACCCGCGCTGCGACGGCTTCTTGCGTGTGAGACGCCCTGAGGCGATCTCCCTCGCCCCAAGCCGTCTCACCCCATCGCCATGCTCACACGCTGGCGCCCTGACGACGTTGGCGTACCCGAAAAGCCGGCCTGGCCGAGTTCGCGTACCCGAAACGCGGGGTGACCCAAATTCGCGTACCCGAAACGCGGGGCGACCCAAATTGGCGTACCCGAAACGCGGGGCGGCGAGGCGCCGGGGGACCTGCCCGCCGTCAGGCCTGCCGGGCCGGCGACGGCGCCGCGGCCTGCTCGGCGTACAGCCCCGCGTACGTGCCCCCGGCCGCGAGGAGATCGGCGTGCGTTCCGCGCTCGGCGATCCGCCCGCCGTCGACGACGTAGATCACGTCCGCGCCGACCACGGTAGAGAGCCGGTGCGCGATCGCGATCGTGGTCCGGCCGTGGGCCGCGGCGTCGAGGGCGCGCTGGACGAGGCGTTCGGAGACGGTGTCGAGGGCGCTCGTCGCCTCGTCGAGGATGAGGACCTCAGGGTCCTTGAGCAGCACGCGTGCGATCGCGATCCGCTGCTTCTCCCCGCCGGAGAGCCGATAGCCCCGCTCCCCTACCACCGTGTCGTAGCCGTCCGGGAAGGACTGGATCGTGGCGTGGATGTTCGCCGCGCGGCAGGCGGCCTCGAGCTCCTCGAGCGTCGCATCGGGCTTGGCGTACCGCAGGTTCTCGGCGATCGAGGCGTGGAACAGGTACGTCTCCTGGCTCACGACGCCGATATGGCTCACCAGCGACTCGCGCTCGATGTCCCGCACGTCCCGGCCCGCGAAGCGCACCGACCCCGAGGTCGCCTCGTAGAAGCGCGGGATGAGGTAGGAGACCGTCGTCTTGCCGGCACCGCTGGGCCCGACGAAGGCGACGTACTGACCGGGCTCGATCGCGAACGACACGTCCTCCAAGGTGGCCCGCTCCTCGCCGCGCGCGTCGGGGTAGCGGAACGTCACGCCGTCGAACGCCACCTCGCCCAGGCGCGGCGCGCCGTCGGGGAGGGGGGCCGCGTCGGGCGCGTCGGTGATGGCGGGCTTGAGGTCGAGGTACTCGAAGATGCGCGCGAACAAGGCGCCGGAGGTCTGCAGGTCGAGGGCCACGCGCATGAGGGCGATGAGCGGGAAGAGCAGGCGCGCCTGGACGTTGGTGAACGCGACGATCGTGCCGGCGGTGATCGCGGCCGGGGCACCGGCCCCCACGCTCCCGGTCAGCAGCCACCCCGCCACGAGGTACACGATCGCCGGGATCGAGGACATGAAGATCGTCACGAGGGCGAAGAAGTACTGGCCGCTCATGGCCTGACGGATCTGCAGCCGGACCAGGTTCCGGTTCTCCTTCGAGTACCGGCCGATCTCGTCCGGCTGGCGGTTGAAGCTCTTCGACAGCAGGATCCCCGAGACGCTCAGGGACTCCTGCGTGATGGCGGTCATGTCGGACAGGGACTCTTGGGTCTTCGTCGCGATCCGGGCGCGGACCTGCCCGACGCGCCGCTGCGCGACGACGAGGAACGGCATGAGCACGACGGCGATGAGGGTCAGCTGCCAGTTCAGCGCCACCATGGCCACGAAGGCCGCGATGACGGTCACGACGTTGCCGACCACCCCGGAGACCGTATTCGACAGCACCCCGGCGACCCCGCCGACGTCGTTCTGCAGCCGCGACTGGATCACGCCGGTCTTCGTCCGGGTGAAGAAGCTCAGCTCCATGGACTGCAGGTGCGTGAACAGCCGCACGCGCAGCGCGCCCATGACCTCGTTGCCCACCGTCGAGGTCAGGTACGTCTGCCACACCCCCAGCAGGGCCGAGAGCACGTACGCGCCGACCATGAGCCCCACGAGCTGCACCAGGGTGGGGACGTCGGGGCGGCCCGTGGGCGGGAAGAGCCCCTGGTCGAAGATGCGCTGGGTCAGCAGCGGCGGGGCGACCGAGAGCGCCGCCGCCGCGAGGACCAGCACCACCGTGAGCACGAGCGCCCCGCGGTGCGGGCGGAACAGCTCGGCGATCCGCGCGAGAAGGTGCGGGATCTTGGGCGCCTCGGCGTTGAGCTTCTTCTGCAGGGTCACGTCGCCGGTTCCAATGCGCCCTCCGCGCACGACGGCGCCGGGTCGCCCGGGTGGGTGCATTGACATGGCTTCTCCCGACTCCGCTATTCCGCGAGGATCAGGTACAGGGCCTTGCGGGCCTCATCGATCTTCGCGGCGGCCTGGGTGCGCTGCGCGTCCGTCGCCGCCGTGCGGAACTGGTGCAGGACGCCCATGAACTTGCCGACGCTCTCTATGAACGCCTCGGTCGCCTCGCTCGTTCCGGGGGCAGAGTCCCAGGCCTTGGTGAGCTCCTCTGCGTGGTCCGCGGCGTAGGCGCGGCCGGCGTCGGTGAGGGTGTACTCGGTGCGCTTGCCCTCGCCCGCCTGCTCGACGAGCTCCTCGTCGACGAGCTGGGCGAGCGTCGGGTACACCGAGCCGGGGCTCGGCTTCCACATGCCGTTCGTCTTGGCGCTCGCGGCCTGGATGATGCCGTAGCCGGTGAGGGGCTGCTCGGTGAGGAGCGAGAGGACCATGGCCCGCACGTCCCCGCGGCTTGCGCGGCGTCCCCCTCGGGGGCCGAACCCCGGCGGGAAGCCGTGGCCGGGATGATGGCCGCCGGGCCCGAAGCCGTGTCCGGGGAAGCCCGGGCCCCCGGGCGCGAAGCCGGGGATGCCGCCGCGGGGGCCGGCGGGACCGAAGCCCCGCTCGTCTGGGCGACGTGGTCCGTCGTGATGGTGCATTTCTTCATGATGATGGTGTCGCGCGTTTTCGCACACGGTGTTCTCCTGAAGCGGATCGATATGTCCCGGCTCCGGACGGAACCGATACCTAACGATATATCGCTGAACATCGGAGAACAAGCTCTGAGGGTCAGCGACCCGGGTAGACCACCGCCTTGAGCTGGCCCGGCTGCTTGCCGGCCTTCAGCGCCTCCTCAGCCTGCGCCAGCGCGAACCTGCCCGTGACCAGGACGTCGAGGTCCACCTTCCCGTCGGCGAGGAGCTGGATCGCAAGCGGCCAGGTATTGGTATAGCGGAAGACGCCCGAGAGCCAGATCTCACGGTTCTGGATGAAGGAGACGGGCAACTCGACGTCGTCCGCACCGAGCCCGACGAGGATCACCTTCCCCGCCGGAGCCACGGCCCGGATGCCCGCGCGCACAGCCGGCGCGGCGCCTGAGGCGTCGATGAACGCGTCGACGTCGAGGCCCTCGGCGCTCTCGGTCATGGCGTTGAGCGCGTGGGTCGCCCCGTGCCCGAGGGCGAAGGCCAGTCGATCCTCGGCGACATCGGTGATGTAGACCTCGGCCGCGCCGAAGGCGCGCGCCGCCTGGGCCGTGATGACGCCGATGGGACCGGCGCCGGCGATCAGGACCCTGCTGCCCGGTCGGATGCCGGCACGCTCGCAGGCCCAGAGGCCCACCGAGAGGGGCTCGATGAGCGCAGCCGCCTCGTCGCTGAGGGTATCCGGGATGTCGAACGCGAAGTCGTCCTGGATCGCCACGTACTCGGCGAAGGCGCCGTCGACCGGCGGCGTCGCGTAGAACTCGATGTCGGGGCAGAGGTTGTAGCGCCCCGCCCGGCACTGCGGGCACTTTCGGCACGGGCGCTGGGGCTCGACGGCGACGCGCCGGCCGACGCGCTCCGGGTCGACGCTGCTGCCCACCGCCACGATGCGGCCGGAGAGCTCATGGCCCAGGACGAGCGGGTGGTCCACGACGTAGGGGCCGATGCGTCCGTGGTCGTAGTAGTGGACGTCGCTGCCGCAGACGCCGACGGCCGCGACCTGCACGAGGACCTGGTCGGGGTCAAGCGTGGGCAGCGGGAGGGTCTCGAGCGTCATCTCCCCCTGGCGCGCGAGGACCGCGGCGCGCATCCGGCGGGGTAGCCCCGGCGTCGTGGCTGCGGGGCTGGTGGGGCTGGCGGAGGTGGTCATGGCGGGTCCTTCGGAAGTCGAGGAGGGTGGGGACGCGGGGCTACTTGACGGCGCCGAGTGAGAGCCCCTGGACGAGCTTGTCCTGCGCGGCGAAGCCGGCGAACAGCACGGGGAGCGAGATCACGACGGCGGCGGCGCACACCTTGGCGAGGAAGAGGCCTTGGCTCGAGACGAACCCGGTCAGGAACACGGGCGCCGTGCCGGCGACCACCCCGGTGAGCACGCGGGCCAGGAGGAGCTCATTCCAGCTGAAGATGAAGCAGATCAGCGCGGTCGCGGCGATGCCGGGCATGGCCACCGGGGCGATGACCTTCCGCAGCACGAGGACCAGGCCGGCGCCGTCCAGCTGGGCGGCCTCGAGCATCTCCACGGGGACCTCTGCGAGGAAGGACCGCATCATCCACACCGCGATGGGGAGGTTCATCGACGTGTACATCAGGATGAGGAACCAGATGTTGTCCAGCGCCCCGGCCGTCTTGGCGAACAGGAAGAGGGGCAGGACGGCCGCGACCACGGGCATCATCTTCGTGGACAGGAAGAAGAACAGCACGTCCGTCCACTTCTTCACGGGCTTGATGGAGAGCGCGTAGGCGGCGGGGATGGCGAGGACGAGCACGAGGACCGTCGAGAGGACCGATGCGGTCGCCGAGTTGATGAGCGGCGGCCAGGGGCTCACGCCCGAGGTGGCACCGAAGAACTCGCGGTAGGCGTCCAGAGTCAGATCGGCGGCGAGCGACGGCGGGTTCGTGGCGGCGTCGGCCTCGGAGTGGAACGAGGTCAGCACCATCCACAGGACGGGCGAGGCGAACAGCAGCGCCAGGATCCAGGCAGCGACCCCGGCGGCCGCCCTGGTCCGCCCAGCGTCCTTCGAGGACGCACGACGGCGCAGGGCCGGCCGGGTGCCGGAGGCGGTGCGGGGCGTTGGGGCGAGTGCGGTCATCGTGCCGCCTCCTTCTGGAAGAGCGAGAACACAGTGCGCAGGGCGAAGGTCGCCACGAGGATGGTGCCGAGGACGACCACGACGCCGGCCGCCGAGGCGAGACCGTATTCGTTGGCGTAGTAGAACGTCTGGTAGATCGCGTAGGGCAGGTTGGCAGTGCCGAGGCCGCCGGAGGTGAGGGTGAAGACCGCGTCGAAGTTCTGGACGATGTAGATCGCGCCGAGCAGTCCGCCGAGCTCGAGGTACTGCCGCAGGTGCGGCAGGGTCAGGTGGCGGAAGATCTGGAAGGGCGTGGCGCCGTCCATCTGGGCGGCCTCGACGACGTCGCCGGGCCGGGACTGCAGCCCCGCGAGCAGGATGAGCATCATGAACGGGGTCCACTGCCAGACCAGCGAGACGACCACCGCCGCGAGGGGCGTCTGCGAGAGCAGGTCGGGCTGGGGCGCGTCCTGGCTGCCGAAGAGCGACCAGATCCAGGTCAGCGTCCCGTTGATGAGGCCGTAGGTGGGGTTGAGGATCGCATGCTTCCACACGAGCGCAGCAGCCACCGGGACGACGAGGAACGGCGCAATGAGGAGCGTGCGGGCTAGTCCTCGTCCGAAGAACTTCCGGTCGAGCAGCAGGGCCAGACCGAGCCCGAGGACGAGGCTCGCAAGCACCACCGAGACGGTCAGGACGATCGTCGTGAGGATCGCCTGGCGCAGGTCGGCGTTGCCGAGGACCTCCGCGTAGTTGGCGAACCCCGCAAACCGGGTGCGGCCGGGCCGCAGGCTGTTCCAGTCAAGGAACGAGATCACGACCGTGGCGACGAACGGCAGCTGCGTGACGACGATGAGGAAGACGAGGGCCGGAAGGAGCGGCGCCCGGCGCGCCCAGGCGATGGCACGCTCGCGGGCCTTCGGGTGGGAACCCATCGTGGCGGGGATGTGCCGGGCGGCGCGCGGCCGCGGGGCTGTTGCTGTGGTCATGGCTACTCCTGGCCCTTGTACTTGTCACCGATCTTCTGCGCGGCCTCCTGACCCTTGGCGAGGGCATCCTCGACGGTGCCCTGCCCGGCGATGGCCGCAGTCACGCCTTGGGACACCCGGGTGCCCAGATCCGCGAACTCCGGGATGCCGACGAACTGGATGCCGACGGCGGGACGCTCCTGCAGGCCCGGGTTCTTCGGATCGGCCTTCTCGATGGCGGAGCGCTCTGCGGTGTAGAAGGGGGCGGCCTTCTGGAACTCGGGGTTGTCATAGGTGGAGATGCGCTTGCCGGACGGGACCTTGGCCCAGCCCAGGGTGGAGGCCACGAGCTGCTCGTAGTCCTTCGAACTGGCCCACGAGATGAACTTCCAGGCCGCGTCCTTCTTCTTGGAGGCCGCCTGGACGCCCCACGACCAGGTCCACAGCCAGCCCGAGGACGCTGTCTTCTGCACGGGCGCCTGGGCATAGCCGATCTTGCCCTTCACGGGGGACCCCTCGGCCTCGAGGACGCCGGCCGCCGAGGTGGCGTCGTACCACATGGCGGACTTGCCCTGGCTCGTGGAATTGAGGCATTCGGTGAAGCCCGCCTGCGCGGCGCCCGCCTCGCCGTGACTGCGCACCAGGTCGACGTAGAACTGCGTCGCCTCGCGGAACTCCGGGGAATCGACCTTGGCGTTCCAGTCCTTGTCGAACCACGTTCCTCCGAAAGTGTTCACCACGGTCGTGAGGGGTGCGAAGACCTGGCCCCATCCGGGCTGGCCGCGCAGGCAGATGCCCTTCATCCCCGGCTGGGCGCCGTCGGCCTTCGCCGCGAGGTCCGCGACCTGGCTCCACGTGGGATGGTCGGGCATCGTGAGGCCCTTGGCCGCGAAGATGTCCTTGCGGTACATCAGGAAGGACGACTCGCCGTAGAACGGCTCGCCGTAGAGCTTGCCGTCCGCGCCGGTGAGGGAGGCGGTGTAGGCGGGGAGGATGTCGCGCTGGTCGAACGCGGCGTCGGCTGCAGCGTAGCCGTCGAGCGGCGCGAGCCACCCGTTCTCCGAGTAGAAGGGGATCTCGTAGTTGGACAGCGACGCGACGTCGTACTGTCCTGCCTGGCTCGAGAACTCCTGGCCGATCTTGGCCCGGACGTCGTTCTCCGGCAGGACGGTGAAATTGACCTTGATCCCCGTCTTCGCGGTGAAATTCTCGGCCGTGAGCCGCTGGAGGTCCTCCATCTGGGGGTTGTTCACCATGAGGACGTTGACGCTGTCAGGATCGGCGCTCGATCCGCCGCCGCCTGCCCCGGCGCAGGCGGTCGCGCTGAGGGCGAGGCAGAGTGCGACGGCGGCGCCGGAGACGACGCGGAGCCGGGAAGGCAGTCGCGGACGGTGTGTGGAGGGGCGCAAGGAGGACTCCTTTGTTCTTCAGGGCAGGCCGCATCACGTCGTCGGCAAGGACGAGTGAGAGTGGTGTGAGGCCGCTTCCGGAGGATCCGTCCGGTGTGGCTGTCCTTCAACGGTAGAGTCACGCGACGTTGGGCACTAGCGCCCTCATTGCCGTCTTCTGATACTTATTTGCCATGAGCGGAAGGTCGGCCCTTGCGGGTCACAGCGCCGGAGGTGAGGAGGGCGCGGCCGCCAGGCTTGCCGAGCGGCTCTTGGGCCTCCAGGCGAACCGGGAGGTCATCCCGCCGGACCCGGCCCATTCGGTGCGCTGGCATGAGCACGACTATCCCAGCCCGATAGCCCGCTGGAACTACCATCCGGAATACGAGATCCACCTCATCCGCCACGGCACGGGGAAGTTCATCGTGGGCGACCACATCGGCACGTTCGAGGCCGGCCACGTAGCCCTCATCGGCTCGGGGCTGCCGCACGACTGGGTGAGCGACCTCGCCCCGGGGGAGGTCATCGAGAAGCGGGACGCCGTCATCCAGTTCGACGGCCACTGGCTGGAGCGGTGCACCGCGCTCCTTCCGGAGCTGCGCGAGATGGCCCCCTTGCTCGAGGAGTCCTCGCGCGGCATCGAATTCCTGGGCGCCTCCGCGAGGTCCGCCGCGGCGCCGATCGAGGCGATGGGCTCCTCGCACGGGATTGAGCGGCTGGGCCACCTGATGGATCTCTTCGCGGTCCTCTCCCGCGCTCCGCGCGAGGACAGGCGGTACCTCGCCGATGCATGGTTCAATCCCGAGCTCGACAGCCGGGGCGCCGCCGTGGTGGAGCTCGTCCTCGAGTACGTGTTCACCAACTTCGCCTCTGGCGTGAGCATGGCCGAGGCGGCCGAGATGTCCGGGATGACGCAGACGGCCTTCTCGAAGTACTTCAAGCGCTCCACCGGCCAGAACTTCAGCGATCTGGTCCGCAAGCTCCGCATCGCCCACGCGCGCCGCCTGCTCGAGACGACGGACCTGCCAGTCTCGGCGGTCTGCTACGACGTCGGGTTCACGAACCTGTCCAACTTCAACCGCCACTTCCTCCGCGAATCGGGCATGACGCCGCGCGACTACCGCAGATCGCGGTCGGCGCCGTCTACGGCATGACCTTGTGGCGGCTCACGATCGAGACACGGTTGAAAGCGTTCATCGTGACCGCGCTCCAGCACAGGGCGGAGTACCGGGCCTCGCCGAGCTCGGCCTTCGCGCGGGCGAGGACGGCAATCCGCTCCTCGTCATCGGGCAGGAGCGTGACGGCCTCGGCGATGTCGAGGGCGGCCCGCTCGAGCACCGTGAACAGCCCGGCCTCGCGCCACGCCGGCAGCACGTGCAGCTTCCGCTCCGGCACGCCCGCCTCGACCGCGAGCCGCCCATGGAGGTCCAGGCAGAAGGCGCACCCGTTGATCTGCGAGATCCGCACCGAGGCGAGTTCCACGACGGCGCGCGGCAGGCCGGCGTCGTCCGCGGCCTTCCGGGCGGCGAGAGCGACGGCGTTGAGGGACTTCCAGACGGCGGGATCGGACTTGTCGAGGTAGAACGAGGGCTCGTCGTCGGCGTCGAGGGCGGGATTCTGAGTCATGGGGGCATCATGCCATCCGGCGGCGGAGTCAAAGCCGGACCCCCCTCGGTGTTGTGGGGTCCCTGGCATGCGAATGCGGGGTCCCTGGCGTGACCAGGGACCCCGCATCGGCGTGCCAGAGACCCCGCAACGGGGGACGGGAGCCCGATGGGACAGCGGAGACTACTTGGTCTGCCACCCCGTGTAGCACTCGGCGATGTAGGCGCGGCCGTGCTCGGACTCGAGCAGGGAGCCGAGCTCGCCGAGCTGGCGGGCGCGGAAGAACGCGTGGTTCTCCTCCTGGGGGACGGTGTGCAGGAGCGTCGTCATCCAGTAGGAGAAGTTCTGGGCCTTCCAGACGCGGTCCAGAGCACGCTCGGAGTAGGAGTCCAGGATCGCGGACGAGCCGGACTTGAAGTATGAGTCGAGGCCCTCGAAGAGCAGCCGGACGTCGTGCAGGGCGAGGTTGAGGCCCTTGGCACCCGTCGGCGGGACGGTGTGCGCGGCGTCGCCCGCAAGGAACATGTTCCCATACCGCATCGGCTCGTTGACGAAGGAGCGGAACGGCAGCACGACCTTGTCCGTGACCGGCCCCTCCTTGAGTTCGAACCCGTTGCCGTTGACGCGCAGGCGCAGCTGCTCCCAGATCTGCTCGTCGGTCCAGTCGGCAGGGTTGGTGCCCGGGTCGCACTGGAAGTACATGCGCTGCACGGTGTCGGTGCGCTGCGAGATGAGCGCGAAGCCGTGCTCGGAGTTCGCGTAGATGAGCTCGGGGGAGCTGCGCGGCGCCTCCGTGAGGATGCCGAACCAGGCGAAGGGGTACTCGTTGAAGTACCAGCGCCGCTCGGACTCGGGGATCGCGAAGCGGCAGTGGCTGCGGGAGCCGTCGGCGCCGACGAGGATCTGGGCGCGGAGCTCGAAGTCCTTGCCGTCCTCGTCGGTGAAGAAGACCTTGGGCTGGCCGGTGAGGTCAGCGGTGTCGACGTTGGAGCACGAGTAGCGGACGTCGCCGCCGTCGGCCTCGCGGCGCGCGGCGAGGTCGTCGAACACGTCGTTCTGCGGGTACAGCCACACCGACTGGCCGACGAGGCCCTTGAAGTCGATGCGGTGGCTCACGCCGTTGACCCGGAACTCGGTGCCCTCGTGCTCGTGGCCGTTGCGCAGGACGTTGTCCACGCCCGAGTCGACGAGCAGGTTGACGCTGCCGGCCTCGAGGATGCCGGCGCGGATGGTGCTGGAGATGGCCTCGCGGCTGCGGATCTCCACCACGGTGTTGTCGATGCCGGCCTGTGCGAGCAGGTGGGAGAGCATGAGGCCTGCAGGCCCTGCGCCCATGATGGCCACCTGGGTGGTGATGACGGTGCGATCGCCCATGATCGTTCCTTTCGGGGGTGGGGCCGGCTCGCGGGATCCGCGGCGGCGAAGCGTCTGGAATGAGTGTGACGCGCATCGCCTGCGCCGCGTACCCGAATTCCATTGATCGGAAGACGCTGACGAAAACGAGAGGCACGCTCCCGGCGTCGTGCGCCGTTCGGTACGCACGACGGCGCCCCCCGCCGCGCGGGGCCGGCCCGCCTACTGCGCGCGCTCGCCGAGCTGCCTGCCGATGCCGCGCGCCGCCGTCATGAGCGCGGGGACGAGCTGCTGGATCCGGACCTCGGCGAGCGGGACCACGACGCCGATGGCCGCGACGGGCCGGCGCTGGCGGTCGTGGATGGGCACGGCGATGCCCCACGTGTCGGGGTCGACCACGCCGGCGAGCTCCGCGAAGCCCTGGGTCGCGGCCGCGGCGAGGATCTGACGGACATGCTCGGCGGTCGTCCTCCCCGTGGGGTCGCGGAAGCGCGCGAGGTAGGCCACCTGGACGTGCGGCGGCTGCGCAGACATGATCGCCACGCCGGCGGAGGAGATGTGCACGGGCATGCGGCCCGCGACCTTGGCCCGGTTGGCCACGGACCCCCTGCGGGAGAGCCGCTCGACGAAGAGGACGTCGTCGCCCTGGAGCACCGCGAGGTTCACGTTCTGGTTGAGGACCTGGTGGATGTCGTCCATGAAGGGCAGCGCCGCCTGGCGCAGCACGAGGGTGGGCGAGTTCCGGTTCACGAGCTCCCAGAGCCGCAGGCCGAGCTGCACCTTGCCGCCTGGGGCCTGCTCGAGCAGTCGGTGCTCGGCGAGCTGCTTGACGAGCCGGTGCGCGCTCGTGAGCGGGAGCCCGGCGCGGGCCGAGAGCTCGCCGAGCGGGAGCGAGCTGACGCCCTCCGGGAAGGCCTCGAGGATGCGGACCACGCGGTCCACCACCGAGTCCCCGGTCGTCGAATTCGCCATCTCGGCCTCGCTCCTGTCGCACCCGCACTGGTCGCACTAGATTCCATTGAATGGTTCTCAGTGTCGCACACGACACGGCTCGGTGATACACCTCTCAGGTGCGGAACGATGCAGTGATGCCCCAGACCCCCGTGTCCTCGAAGAGATCCCAGTGGCCAGTGTGGCTCTGCTGGCTCGCCATGGTCCTCGATGGCTTCGACCTCGTGGTCCTCGGTGCCGTCATTCCCACGCTGCTCAAGACCAAGGAACTCGGCTTCGACCCGGTCGGCGCGACGTTCGCTGCGACCATCTCCCTCGTCGGCGTGGGCCTGGGCGCCCTGTTCATCGCCCCGCTCTCGGACCGGTTCGGCCGCCGGCGCCTCCTGATCGCGTGCGTCGCGTGGTTCTCGGTCTTCACCCTCGCCGTGGTCATCGCGCCGAACGTCGCACTCTTCGGCCTGTTCCGGCTCCTCGCGGGCCTTGGCCTGGGCGCCTGTCTGCCGGCGGCGCTGGCCTACATCAACGACTACGCTCCGGCCGGCTCCGGCGCCTCGAACACGACCCGCACCATGACCGGGTATCACGTGGGCGCCGTCGCGACCGCGTTCCTCGCGCTCATGGTCATCCCCGACTGGCGCGTGATGTTCATCGCGGGCGGCCTCTCGGGCCTCGCGCTCGTGCCGTTCCTGTGGTTCAAGCTCCCCGAATCGCTGCCGTCGAAGGCCGCCCCCGAGGGCACGCTCGAGCCTGCCGAGGTCGCCGAGGAGTCCCAGCCGGTCGGCTTCAAGAGCCTCCTGCAGAAGCCGTACCCGCTCGTGGCGCTCGGGATCGCCGTCGCCTCCTTCATGGGCCTCCTGCTCGTCTACGGCCTCAACACGTGGCTGCCCACCCTCATGGCCGAGGCCGGGTACTCGCTCAGTTCGTCGCTCACGCTCCTGCTTGTGCTCAACGTCGGCGCCGTGGCGGGCCTCGTGCTCGCGGGCTGGCTCGCGGACAAGCACGGGGCCAAGCGGATCGTGCTGATGTGGTTCGGCGTCTCTGCGGTGCTGCTGGCGTTCCTGAGCATCAAGATGCAGAACGAGCTCCTGCTCAACGTGGCCGTGTTCGTCACCGGCGTGTTCGTGTTCAGCGCCCAGGTGCTCGTCTACGCCTGGGTCTCGCAGATCTTCCCGGCGCACCTCCGCGGCACCGCGCTCGGCTTCTCCGCCGGGGTGGGCCGGATCGGCGCCATCCTGGGGCCAGCCGTGACGGGCACCCTCGTGACGCTCGGCATCGCGTACCCGTGGGGCTTCTACGTCTTTGCCGCGGCCGCCGTGCTGGCCGTGCTCGCGCTCGTCGCCGTCCCGCACGTCGTCCCGGGCCGCAACGACCTCTGACGCCTTCCCTCTGGGGGTCACCTCCTGAGAGTCACCTCACGTGACCCCCAGAAGGTGACCCTCAGAAGGTGACCCTCAGACGGCGGAGGGGCGCGGGCTCACGAGGGTGGTCCACAGGTGCCACAGCATGCCGGCGAACGTGGCGAGGAAAGCCGCAACCGCGATCCACAGCTCCGCGCGCCCGATGAACGCCACGATCGGCAAGTGGTCCGCCCGTCCGAGGTAGATCCCGGCCACGGCGTACATCCCGAGCGGGAAGATGACGCTCCACAGGCCCGGCTCGTACGCGAGCGGGACCCGGTGGACGAAGTGCCGCCACCATCCCGCGGCCACCAGCACAGGGAACAGCCACGAGGCGAAGGACCAGAACACCACCGAGGAGCCGGCCACGAGTCCCCGCGTCGCGTCCACCATCGGCGCACCGGCCATCTCCACGATCCGGGCCCCGGCGAGGACGCTGATCGCCATGGCCCCCATCGCCACGAAGTACTGCGGGCGCAGGTCCTCGGGCCGGATCGGGTAGGTCATGAGCCGCAGGGACACGAAGATCCCCACCGCCGCGTAGAGGATGAGCCCCACGGACCAGGCGACCACGGCGGTCAGGGCCAGGGCCGAGCGCCACTCGTCGCCCACCCCGGGTTCGAGCGACGCCGCCGCGACCGCCACCGACTGGCTCGCCACCACCCAGATGAACCACGTCCCGTTGGCGTCCTTGACCACGGGCCGCTCGTCGCGGCCGAGCACCGCGGTCCACGGCACCACATAGCCCAGGACCACCCACGCGAGCACCGCCATGGCGAGGAGCACAGCCGTCGCTGCCGGCCACCCGGCCATGCCGAGCCGCACGCCGAGGACGTCGGTGCCCGCGATGAACGTGAAGAACCCGAACGCGCGGCCCGGATCCATGAAGTCCCGCGCCATGGCGTCCCGGAAGCGGGTCAGCCGGATGAGGGTCAGGACGAGGATCACCGTGTAGGCGACGGCGCAGATCCAGAGCAGGACGGCGGAGAGCACGCCGAACCCCTCGAGCTCGAGGCCTACGGAGATGATCCCGCTGGCCATCACGAGCGCGAAGTACCCCGGCGTGAGCGTCTGGACCGCCTCCGCATAGCGGGACCTCACAGGTTCACGGGGAGGGGCTGCGCTCATGCCCGCAGTCTAGTCAGGGGACCAGGACCACCTTGCCGGTGTTGTGCCGTCCCTCGAGGTAGGCGTGGGCCGCTCCGGCGTCAGCGAGCGGGAAGGTGCGGTCCACGTGCGGGCGCACCCACCCGTCGTCGACGCCCTGGAGGATGGCGTTCGCCCAGCCGCGGACCTTCTCGCCTTCGGTGAACAGGTGCCCGAGGTTCACGCCGAACACGCCGAGGTTCCGGTTCATGAGCGGGATGGGGTTGAACAGCGGCTGGCGCGCTACGAGCCCCAGGAGCTTGAGCTTCCCGGGCAGCCTCGACGAGACCGAGCCCGCCACGCTGAACATCCCCAGCCTCCCGGACGCCCGCAGCACCCTGTAGCTCTGCTTCCAGTGCCGCCCTCCGAAGGGGTCCAGGACAAGTTCGACGCCGCGGCCTCCCGTGAGCCGCATGACCTCCTGAGGCCAGTCCTGGGTGGTGTAGTCGATGGCCTCGTGGAGGCCCCGCTCGGCCAGGAAGGCGTGCTTGCGGGCGCTGGCCGTACCGATCATCCGCGCGCCGACGTGCCGCCCGATGTCCACGGCGGCCAGCCCCACTCCCCCGCCGGCGTTGTGGATCAGGACCGTCTCATCGGCGGAGAGCGAGCCCATGACCACCATGAGCTGCCACGCGGCGAGGTACGTCACCGGGATGGCCGCGCCCTCGGCGTGCGAGAGCCGGGACGGCTTCTCGAACACCTGCTCCTGCGGGACGCAGACTGTGTCCGCGTATCCGCCGAAGTGGGTGAGGCCGACGACGTCGCGCCCCTCCCACCGCGGGTCCGCCTCCGGCCCCACGGCGTCCACCACGCCCGAGACCTCGTAGCCCACGACCGCCGGGAACCGTGACACGTCCGGGTACAGGCCCTTGCGGGCGAGGATGTCCGCGAAGTTGACCCCCGCGGCCCGCACCTGGATCCGGACCTCGCGTCCCCGCGGCGTCGGATCCGGGCCTTCGCGCAGGGCCATCCGCTCTGGACCGCCCACCCCGGTGATCACTGCCTGCCTCACGCCTCACCCCTGTCCTCATCAACGCCCCGGCCCTGGTCGCCGACGGGGCGATCATAGCCCCACCCGGGAAACGGCCGGGGCGTCCGCCTCCGGCCCCGTAGCCGTGGAGCACCGACGGAAGGACGCCCATGCCCGCGCACATCATCCGCTTCGCCGACCTCCGCCCGGAGAAGTGGCGCAACGGCGGCGGAACCACGGTCGAGATCGCGAGCGGGCCCGAGCGTGCCCCCGCCTCAGGAGAGGACTGGGGCTGGCGGCTGAGCATCGCGGACGTCGAGCGCGCCGGCGACTTCTCCGCCTTCGCCGGCATGGAGCGCGTGCTCACGGTGGTGGAGGGCGAGCTGCTGGTCCTGACCGTGGACGGCCGCGAGCACGGCCTCGAGCGCTTCCGCCCGTTCCGGTTCGACGGCGGTGCGCCCGCCACTGCGGTCCTGCCTACCGGCTCGATCCGCAACCTCAGCCTCATCACCCGCCGCGGCATGTTCACCGGCTACGTGACGATCCTCGAGCTCTCCAAGAAGCGCTCCCTGCCCCTCTCGGCCGGCCAGCTCGGCGTCCTCCTCCAAGGCGACGCCGTCGCGTCGGGCGCGGGTCCGGCGGACGACGGCGGCGCTCACCTCGGGCGGTACGACACCGTGGTCGCCGGTGCCGCAGAGGAGGGCGAGCCGCCGGTCGAGGTGTCCGGCCGGGGCTTCTTGGCGGTGGTCTCCCTCGAAGCCGACTCCCCGGCGGACTCCCCCGAGGCCGGCTAGCTGACCGCTTCCGTCCAGCGGAAGCCGCAGGTGGCGGCGAGCACGTCGTCCGCGGTCCACTGGCACCATGGCACTGAAGCGCACGGCGGCCGTGAACCACGTCGGCCGGGAGGTCGCATCGTCGATTCCCGCGGAGGCTGACGGCGTGTTCGGCCTCGCCGACACCGGCGACCACGGGCTCGACGGCGAGCTGTCACGGATCTGGCCGCGCGCCGTCGTGCATCTGGGGGTGCGCAGCAACGACGCCCACACGCTGTACGCGGTGGCGATCGCGCGCTCGCTGCTGGCAGCGCACCCGGGGGCGGAGGCCGGCGTCGTGCTGCCGGCGATCATGCTGCACGACATCGGCTGGTCACGCGTGCCGGCTGACGAGGTGCTCGAGGCGATCGCGCCGGGCGGCGGACGGCCGGACCTCGTGCTGCTGCACGAGAAGGAGGGCGCCCGGCTCGCGGAGGCCATCCTCGCCGAGGCAGGCGTGCCCGCGGAGCGGGCAGCACGGATCGTCGAGATCATCGACGGCCACGACTCGCGGCGTGAGGCGGTCTCCATCGAGGACGCCATCGTGAAGGACGCGGACAAGGTCTGGCGGCTGACCCCGCACGGCATCGACACGGTCATGGACTGGTTCGGGCTGGACCGCGGGCAGGCACTGCGGCTGTGCAGCTCGCGCGTGCACGCGCACCTGTTCACGGACGCCGCGAAGGCTCTCGCGCGGGGCCTCGCGGCGATCGAGTCCGCGAACCTGTGGCCGGAGCGGGCGGCGCTAGAGTTGCCCTAGCCGCGGCGGACGCGCCAGCGCCGGCGTCAGGGCGCCGAGCGGCGGCACAGCGGCACGGGCGAGGAGGCACGATGGCGGGCGGCAGCAACGAGCCGGGCCGCACGGTCACGTCCAAGTCGCTGGCGATCCTGTTCGCGTTCGAGTCCGGACGCCGGTCCCTGAGCCTCTCGGAGCTCGCGGAGGCGGCCCACCTGCCGCTCAGCACCACCCACCGGCTCGTCGCGGAACTCGTCGAGTGGGGTGCCCTGGCACGGGACCCGCAGGGCCGCATCCAGCTCGGGCTTCGGCTGTGGGAGCTGGGCCAGAACGCCGGGCGGGCGCTGCGCGACACGGCCCACCCCTACATCCAGGACCTCTTCTCGCTCACCGGCGAAACGGCGCACCTCGCGATCCGGGAGGGCCATGAGGTCCTCTACATCGACCGCATCTACGGGACCAAGCGCGTGCCGCGCGCCTCTCGCGTGGGCGGCCGCCTGCCCATGCACGCGACCGCCGTCGGCAAGGTGATCCTCGCCTACGAGGAGGACTGGGTCCGCGACGCATACTTCCACAGGCACCTCGAGCAGCCCACCGCGTACACGCACATCAACCCGGCGCGGCTCGCCGAGGAGCTCGTCCAGATCCGCGACCAGGGCTACGCGACCACGGCCGAGGAGATGCGCCTCGGCTCCGCCTCGATCGCCGTGCCCGTGTTCCACACGGGACGGATCGGGGCCGGGCTCGGGATCGTCGTCCTGTCCTCCCAGGCCAGCACGATGCTCCGGCACCTGCCCACCCTGCGCGGCATCTCGGCGCAGATCGAGCGGGCGACGGCGCACATCCCCCTCGAGACCCTCCGCGCGAGCGCGAAGATCGGCGGCTGAGGTGGCGCCCCGCGGCGCCAGTCTGCGGCTGGCCGTCGAGTCAGGCGACGACGGGAGGCGCGAACGTGTTCGTGTCCTCGGGGGCCCGATACGCCGGGGCAGCATGCCGCGCGAATCCGCCGAGGAGGCCCGCAGCGAGCTGATGGCCCTGGCCGACATCCTCCTCGAAGCCTCCGGACGAGCCCTGAACTGGTGACAGACTGGGGCCATCCGCTCCTGCGAAAGGTGATCCTGTGGCTGTTCAGCGTCTGGACAATGTCGGCATCGTCGTGGATGACCTGGACGAGGCTGTCGCATTCTTCACGGAACTGGGCCTGGAGGTCGAAGGCCGGGCCCCGATCGAAGGCCTCTTCGCCGACCAGACCGTCGGGCTCGACGGCGTCCGCAGCGAGATCGCGATGATGCGGACCCCGGACGGCCACGGCAAGCTCGAGCTGGCCGCGTACCGCCACCCCGCGGCGCACCGCCCCGAGCCGCAGGACCCGCCGCCCAACACGCTGGGCCTGCACCGTGTCATGTTCGCGGTCGACGACCTCGACGACACCCTCGCGCGCCTCCGGCCCCACGGCGCCGAACTGCTCGGCGAGGTGGCGGAGTACGAGGGCATCTACAGGCTCTGCTACCTCCGCGGACCGGCGGGCATCATCGTCGCGCTGGCCGAACAGATCGGCTGACCGGCGCGTGGCACGCCGTCCCAGGTGGCTCACGCGCAACGTCGGGACGCTCTCTGGCGTCAGCTTCTTCCAGGACGCGGCCAGCGAACTCCTGTACCCGATCCTGCCCATCTTCCTCACGACCGTCCTCGGCGCCCCCGCCGCGGTGGTCGGGGCCGTCGAGGGCGCGGCCGAGGGTGCGGCGTCGCTCACGAAGATCTGGGCAGGTCGGCTCGCGGACCGCTCCTCGAAGCGCCGCCTCATCGCCGCCGGCTACGGGCTCGCCGCCGTGGGCAAGCTCATCATCGCCCTCGCCGGGTCCTGGCCCGTCGTCCTCGCTGCCCGCTGTGTGGACCGGCTCGGCAAGGGCATCCGCGGCGCCCCCCGCGACGCGCTCCTCATGGACGGCGCCGATCCGGCGAGCCGCGGCCGGGTCTTCGGGTTCCACCGCATGGCGGATACCCTCGGCGCCGTCGTCGGCCCCGCCCTCGGGCTCATCCTGTACGAGGCGTTCCAGCGGCAGATCCCGCCGCTCCTGTGGATCGCGGTGGTGCCCGCGGTGCTCTCGGTGCTGCTCGTCGCGGCGGTGCGGGAGGCGCCGCGCACGACGGCGGGTGGCCACGCGCCGTCGTCGGCCTCGCCCGGAGGGGGTTCGCCGCTGCCCGCGAAGCTGCGGCTGCTGATCGCGGGGCTGACGCTGTTCTCGCTCGTGAACTTCCCGGATGCGCTCCTGCTGCTGCGTGCGCACGACCTCGGGCTCTCCACCGAGGGAGTGATCGGGGCGTATATCCTGTACAACGTGGCATACGCGGCGCTGTCCTACCCGGCCGGGGCGCTGTCCGACCGCGTCCCGCGGCACCTCGTGTTCGCGGCCGGGCTGGCGTTCTTCGCCGTCGGGTACCTCGGGCTCGGCCTCATCAACGACCCCGCGCTCGTGTTCCCGATCCTCATCGCCTACGGCGGGTTCACGGCCGCGACCGACGGCGTGGGCAAGGCGTGGGTGGCGAGCCTCGCCCCCACACTGCTGCAGGGCAGGGCGCAGGGCCTCTTCCAGGGGCTCACGGGCGGCGGCATCCTCGTTGCGGGAATCTGGGCCGGGCTCGCATGGGGCGACGCCGGGCGGGTGCCGCTGCTGGTGAGCGGCGCGGCGGGCCTGGTGCTCGCCGTCGTGCTCGTGGTGGCAGGGCGGCGGCTCTCCACACGGCGCTCGCGGTGAGCTCCGACGTCTCACGGCTGTCCGGCGCCGGCCGCAGGTGTCTCCACTGGCCACATCCGCCCGAAACTGCGGCAGTCTGGTAGGGGGGCGAAAAGAGGAGGAATCGACATGATGCCGATCGTCTTGATTATCGACATTGCACGTCCGATCGAGGAGGTGTTCTCCTACATCACGGACCCGTTGCAGTTCCCGGAGTGGCAGCTCGACGTCGTGAGCGCACGCCGCGACGATACCGGCTCGCGCGGCGTGGGATCGCGGTTCGTCACCACACGCCGGGTCGGGCGCATGCAGCGGACGACGACCCAGGAGATCATCGACGTCGATGAGCCGAGGACCTGGGCCGCGCGCACCATCGGCGGCCCAGTAAGCTTGCTGGCGAAGGTGACTGTCGAGCCACGTGGGGACACCACCCGCTCGCGGGTGACCTTGTCGTTCGACTTCGCCGGCCGCGGGCTCGGGAAGTTCCTCGCGCCCCTGGTCCGCAGGATGGCGGCGAGGGAGGCGCCCAAGAGCCTCCAGAATCTGAAGCGACGGCTGGAGAGCGGCGAGCACCGCACGGATCGGCAGGGAAGCGGGACGTGACCGCGCTCGGGCGGCTGGCGCTGTTCACCCGTGGCGGCTACCCAGAGGCGACGGCGAAAAGCCCCGCGACGCCGAGCAGGTAGAGGACCAGCACGATGAACGAGTCCGCGCCCATGCCGGCGACCCGCCGCTTGGGCCTGAAGATCAGGCTCATGACGTAGACGAGAGTCAGCAGGATCGCGAGCGCTGTCAGGTAGATGTCCGTGTTGTGCGCCTGCGGCAGGACCGGTGTGCCCGAGATGAGCACCGCAACCAGGAACAGCACGGGGAGAAAGGCATTGCCGCCGAAGATGTCGCTGACCGCCAGCTTGTAGTCGCCCTGCTTCACGGAGGCCAGGCCGGTCGAGATCTCGGGCAGGGACGTGGCCAGGGCAAGGATGGTCGCACCGAAGAGGACTCCGGAGAGGCCGACGTGGCCGGCAATCTCGTCGCCGCTGCGCTCCAGAGCCACGCCAGCAGCCAGGGTCGCCACGGCCGCCACCGAGAAGATGAGTACCGCCCGGCCGGTGCTGGTCTTCGTGCCCCGACTGCCGTCTCCGGGGTCCTTGCTGTGCCCTTGCGCCTTGTCCTGCGCGCCGGGGGCGTTGCCCTGCTCTCGCCATGGCAGGCCCTTCTGGGCCCGCCGGACGGCGAGCAGGCCCACCACCCACACCGCGGTAATCAGGACAGCCGCCGGCGTCAGGCGGAAGGCCACGAGGCCCGCGGGCATCTGGCTCCCGGCGATGACGACCCCGAGGACGCCCACCACGGTGACCGCCTCGATGACGAGGGTGAGGGAGGACGCACGGTACATCAGGGGCTCGCCCCGTCTGGTCCCGAAGGCGTCCAGGGCCACGAGGACGACAGTCTGGATCGCGATACCGCCGAGGATGTTGCCCACCGCAACCCCGAGGTTGCCGGACACGGCCGCGCTGACGGTGATGGCGATCTCGGGGAGATTGGTGGCGACGGCCAGGAGGATCAGGCCGCCGAGGGCGGAACCGAGGTGGAGCCTCACGTCGAGGATGTCGGTCTGTTTGGAGAGCTGGATGCCTGCCAGCCAGATCACGGCGGCGGCGACGACGAAGAGCAGCAGCAGAGCCCAGAGCGGCCAGGACGACATGGGCGAATCTCCTTCTGTTGAGAGGATGGGACGATCCGGCCGACCCGGGACCTTCCGCAAACTTTGCGGATCCGCAACCGGCCAGCGGATACTGGGGGAATGGAGAAGACCGGGGGTCTGGGGAACGCTGAGCAGGTGGACGCTGTCCTGCGCGCAGCGGATGTCCTGCTGAGGGTGGTTGCGGCATCCGTGGCCGAGGTCGAGGATGTGGTCACCACCCCGCAGCTGCGGGTCCTCGTGCTCCTCGCCCTCCACGGACCCCAGAACCTTGGCGCGGTGGCCCGGGAACTCGGAGTGCACGCCTCCAACGCGACGCGGACCTGCGAGCGCCTGGTCGTCGCCGGTCTCGTGAGCCGGCGGGACGACCCGACCGACCGGCGCTTCCTCCAGCTCGATCTCACTCCCGCGGGGAAGGAACTGGTCGAGACGGTGTTCGAGCACCGCCGCCAGGCCATCGCCGAGGTTATCGGACGGATGCCCAAGGAGTCGCGGGACGAGGTCGCGGCGGCGATGGCGTCGTTCGCCGACGCCGCGGGCGGATCCGGCACCGAGGACGGGCGCTTCACGCTCGGCCTCAGCGGCTGACCGGCCGCGCCGCCGACCGTGCTCATCCCCTCCTGCCCGAGGGCCGTGGCTCGATGCCCCAGACGGCGGTGTGCGACTCGCCCGGCCCGAGCTCGATGAGGCCCTCGCCCGAGTTGAAGGCGTTGGGCGTGCAGGTCATCGGCTCCACGCCGAGCCCCGTGCGCCTGCGGTCCTCCTGGGGCAGGGTGTCCCCGGTGAAGATCTCGAAGTAGGGGTAGGCCTCGTCGGCCCACAGCGCCGCGGCCCACGTCCCGTCGGGGCCCTCGAGGTGGACCCGGGCGCGGCCGTCGTCCTCCCGGGCCAGCTCGGTGTAGGTGACGTCGATCCGGCGGTCGCCGAGCACCGTCAGCTCCCGCAGGTCGTAGGCGGTCCCGTCCACGCGGCGTCGTCCGGTGGGGATCCCCTGGTCGTCGACAGGCAGGTAGACGCCGCCGGGGACCTGCACCCGCGCCGGGTCGATGGACGACGTGCCCGCGGTGAGGTATGGATGCGCGCCGGTCCCGTACGGGCAGGGGTCCGCGCTCCGGTTCACCGCCGTGGTCCTCACCGAGAGTCCGGAATCGTCCAGCTGGTACTCGATCCGGCACTCGAGCACCCACGGCCACCCCTGGCAGGCGTGCTGCGTGTGGACGAAGCTGGCAGCGCCCTCGCTGAGCTGCTCGAGCCGCCAGTTCGCCCAGCGGGTCAGGCCGTGGATCGCCCCGCCCTTCTCCGGCTCCGTCAGCGCGAGCTGCTCGGTACGCCCGCCCCAGCTGTACCGCCCCTCGCGGATGCGGTTGGGCCAGGGGATGAGCGACTGGCCGCGGGCCCCGGTGCACATCTCATCCTCGGTGTAGCCGTCCAGGACGTCTCGGCCCTCGCACTGGAAGCGGCGGAGCGAGGCCCCGACTTCGGTGATGGTGACGGAGCAGCCGGCGTGGGCAAGGGTGACCTGACGGCCTGACGGCAGGCGGCGCTCGTCTGCCCTTCCGGGGGTCGGTTCCATCGTGTGTCCCTTTCCTCGCATGCATGAAAAAAGCGCAATGGTTGCATACCCGCAAAGGACGTGGGAAAACAATCAGTAAGGGCTGCCAGCGAAGGGAGAATCCGATGAGGACCACACGCGCACAGCGACTCTGGAGGGGCCTTCTGGTCGCCACGGCGTCGACCGCGCTCGCCGGGTGCACGGCGTCGGGGGGCACGGCGGGGGCGAGCGGCGCTCCCGCGACGGCGGCGGCCGGGGCGTCGTCGTCGGTCGGGCCTTCCGGTGCCGCCGGCGGCGGCGGCCTCGCCGCGGTGCCCGGCGTCGTGAAGGAGCTCGAGCCCTCGGTGGTCACCGTCAAGACCCCGCTCGGGCTCGGCAGCGGCGTCGTCTACCACAGCGACGGCGCGCTCGTGACCGATGCACACGTGGTCGAAGACCAGCAGAAGCACCCCTACAGGACGGTGCAGGTCCAGTTCGCGGACGGGTCGCAGGCGTCTGCCGACGTGACCGGCGTGGACGACGTCACCGACGTGGCCGTGCTCAAGGTCAGCCGCAACGGGCTCCCCGCCCCTGCGTACGCCACCCAGGTCCCGGAGGTCGGCTCCCTGACGGTCGTGATCGGCAGCCCGCTCGGCCTCGACGAGACGGTCACCGCCGGCATCGTCTCGGCGCTCCACCGGAACATGCCGCCGTCCTCGGAATCGCCGCACGGGGCGATCGACCTCCTTCAGACGGACGCCCCCATCTCGCCCGGGAACTCGGGCGGGGCGGTCGCGGACGCGAACGGCCAGATCATCGGGCTCTCCGAGGCGTACCTGCCGCCGAGCTCGGGCGCGGTCGCCATCGGCTTCGTCACCCCCGCGAGCACAGTGTCCTCGGTCGCCGACCAGCTGCTGGCCAACGGCATAGTCAAGCATGCGGCCCTCGGCATCGTTCCCGCGGACATCACCGCCCAGACGGCCCAGCGGTTCGGGCTGGCCACCACCGAGGGCGCCCTCGTCCTCGACGTCACCGCGCAGGGGCCGGCGGACAAGGCCGGAATGAAGCCGGGTGACATCATCACCGACTTCGCCGGCGCGAAGGTCAAGAACGTCACGGACTTGCTGGCGGCCCTGCGGAAGCAGGACCCCGGCCAGACCGTCACCGCCACCGTCCGGCGCGGCGACGGCACCCAGGACCTCAAGGTCACCCTTGGGGACCTCGCACAGCAGGGGTGAGGGCAGACATGAAGCACGCAACGGAGTCCCCGCCACGGGGAACTGGCACCTCGACCGGGCAAGATGTGGCCATGGACAACGAGACGACACACCGCAAGGACTTCTTCACACGGTTCGCGACCCGGACCTCCAAGGTGCTCGGGCATCCCTGGGTCTTCTCGGCCGCGGTCGCCATCCTCGTCCTGTGGGGCATCTCGGGGCCGTTCCTCGGCTTCTCCGACACGTGGCAGCTGGTGATCAACACCGGCACGACGATCGTGACGTTCCTGATGGTGTTCATCATCCAGAACACCCAGAACCGGGATTCCGCCGCGCTGCACATCAAGCTCGATGCGGTGATGCGGGAGCTGCAGATCACCAACTCGAGGCTCTACGAAGCCGAGGAGGAGGGCGAGAAGGAACTCGAGCGGGAGCGTGAGCGCCTTGAGCACGAGGCCGGCGATACGGACGGCTCGTAGCAGCGGCACGGCGAGGCCAATCGATATTCCTTTGATAGGAATCTTGAAAGTTTCCGTTGCGATGGCAGGAATCACCTTCTACGGTTCTGGAGAAGTGATCCCCGCCACAACGCAAGGAGGTGCTGCCCCGTGGACCTTGACCTCGAAGAGCTCGCTGCCGTCATCGAGCAGCTCGACAAGACCGAATTCACCGACTTCCTCTTCGAGAAGGGAGACTTCCGGCTCCGGGTCTCCCGCGGCGGCCACTTCGCAGACGGGGCCCCCGCCGTTCCCTCACCCCACGCCGCGCCTCAGGCCGCGCACGACGCCGCCGCCTCACCCGCCGCCGCGGCCTCGCCGCAGCCCTCCCCCGCCCACTCCACGGCCCCCGGCCCCGCGCTCAGGGCGGTCCCGGCGCCGTCGGCACAGGCGCCCTTGACGCCCGAGGCCGGACACGCCGTCGTGACCGCACCGATGCTCGGCACGTTCTACTCCTCCCCCAAGCCGGGCTCCCCGGCGTTCGTCGCGGTGGGCGACACGGTCGAGCCGGACGCCGTGGTCTGCATCGTCGAGGTCATGAAGCTCATGAACTCGGTCCAGGCCGGGGTCTCCGGCACGGTCACGGAGGTCTACGCGAAGGACGGCGACCTCGTCGAGTTCGGCCAGCCGCTCTTCGCGGTGCGGGAGTCCGCATGACCTCCCCCGCCACCGAGCGCGCGGCGCACCGGGTCTTCATCGCGAACCGCGGCGAGATCGCGGTCCGCCTCATCGAGGCCTGCGACCGGCTCGGCTTCGACACCGTCCTCGGCGTCTCGGCCGCCGACAGGGACACCCTCGCGGCGAAGCGGGCCGGACGCGTCGTCGTGCTCGGGGGCCCCCGCCCCGGCGACTCCTACCTCGCGATGGACACCGTGGTCCACGCCGCCGTCGCCACCGGCTGCACCGCGGTGCACCCCGGCTACGGCTTCCTCTCCGAGCAGCCTGCCTTCGCCCGGCTGTGCGCCGAGGAGGGCCTGACATTCATCGGCCCGCAGCCCGAGGCCCTCGAGGCCCTCGGCGACAAGCTCACCGCCCGTCGCCTCGCGGAGGCGAACGGCGTCCCGGTCTCGAGGGGCGGCACGGCGGCCGCGGAGCGCGAGGTAGCGGACCTCGCCGACTCGATCGGCTTCCCCGTGCTGATCAAGGCCGCGTTCGGCGGCGGGGGCCGCGGCATGAAGCTCGTCCGCAGCCATGCGGAGCTCCTCGAGGCCTGGCAGCTCGCCTCGGCCGAGGCGGAGGCCAGCTTCGGCGACGGCACCGTGTTCCTCGAACGGTTCGTCGAGGACGCAAAGCACGTCGAGGTGCAGGTCCTCGGCGACCGCCACGGGCACCGCATCCACCTCGGCGAGCGCGAGTGCTCGGTGCAGTACCGCTACCAGAAGGCCGTGGAGGAGGCTCCCTGCGCGGCGCTGCCCGAGGCGACGCGCCGCCTGCTCCATGCGAGTGCCCTCCGCCTCGCCGACGTGCTCGACTACGTGGGCCTAGGCACCGTCGAGTTCCTCTACGACCCGGCGCGCGACGAGCTGGCGTTCCTCGAGGTCAACCCGCGCCTGCAGGTGGAGCACCCGGTCACGGAGGCGATCACCGGCGTCGACCTCGTCCGGGAGCAGATCCTCGCAGCCCTGGGCGAGCCGCTCTCGGTCACCCAGGACGACGTCGTGGTCACCGGCCACGCGATCGAGTGCCGCATCACCGCGCAGGACCCAGACCGCGGCCTCGCCCCGAGCCCCGGCCGCGTCACCCGCTGGCGCCCCAGCGCGGGCGGCGGGCTCCGCCTCGACACCCACATCTACGAGGGCTACCTGTTCCCGCCCTACTACGACGCGCTCATGGCGAAGCAGATCGCGTGGGGCCCGGACCGGGACGCGGCGATCGAGCGCATGGAGTCGGCGCTGGCGGGCTTCGGGATCGAGGGGCTGACCACCTCGCTCCCGCTCCTGCGCCGCATCCTCGGGCACCCCGACTACCGCACCAACCGGGTCACGACCCACTGGCTCACGGACCATCTGGAGGACATCATGCAGACCACGAGCTCCCTCCACGCTCAGGCGGATGTGCGCTGATGGCGAAGATCAGCCTCGTCGACGTCTCGCTCCGCGACGGCAACCAGAGCCTGTGGGGCGCCACGGGCATCACCACGCGCATGGTGCGCGGAGTCGCCCCGCTGCTCGACGCCGTGGGCTACCGCACGATCGAGCTCGTCTCGAGCACGCTCATGGCCACGGCCGTCCGCTACCACTCCGAGGACCCGTGGGAGCGGATCCGCACCGCGCGGCAGCTCGCACCGAACACCCAGCTCGGCTTCCTCACCACGGGCAAGCGCTTCATCACGTTCGGCCGCACGCCGGACGCGGTGTTCGAGCTCGCCTTCACCCTCCTGGCCCGCAACGGGGTTCGGAAGCTGTGGGTCATCGACCCGATGCATGACATGGAGGGCGCCAAGCGCACGGCCGCGATGGCCAAGCGCGTGGGCTTCGAGGAGGTCATCGGCGGGGTCTGCTACACGATGAGCCCTGTCCACACGCCGGAGTACTTCGCCGAGAAGGCCGGCGAGCTCGGCGACAGCCCGGACATCGACGGCGTGTACCTCAAGGACCCGTCCGGCATCCTCACCCCGGACACCGTCCGCACGCTCGTCCCGGCGCTGCAGGCCTCGCTCGGCCGCATCGCGGACGGCCCGCAGCTGCGCGAGGTCCACTCGCACTCGACCACGGGCCTCTCGCCCATCACCCTTCTGGAGGCCGCGGACCTCGGCGTGCCGACGCTGCACTGCGCGCTCCCGCCGCTCGCGGACGGGCCCTCACACCCGAAGGCACAGCAGCTCGTCGCGAACCTGCGCGCCCGCGGGCACGAGGTGGACGTGGACGTCACGGCCATGGACTGCGCATCGGAGTACCTGGCCCGGCAGGCCCGCATCAAGCGGCTCCCGCAGGGCCAGCCTGCGCAGTACGACGAGGCCTACTACCGGCACACGATCCCCGGGGGCGTGCAGTCCACCACGCGCCGCCAGCTCGCCGAGATCCGCCGCCCCGAGCTGTTCGACGCCGTCATCGAGGAGTCCCTCCAGGTCCGCGAGGACCTCGGCTGGCCGATCGTCATGACGCCGTTCGCGCAGTACATCGTGGCCCAGGCCGCGCTCAATGTCATCTCCGGCGAGCGCTACAGGACCATCTCCAACGAGGTCGTGGACCTGCTCCGCGGCGACTTCGGCGCCCTGCCCGGCAAGGTCAACGAGGACCTCCTCGACCGGGCCCTCGCCACCCCGCGGGGCCGGGAGAAGCCGGACGACGGCGGCGAGGTCACCCTGAAGGGGCTCCGGCAGCAGTTCGGGATCCACCTCAGCGACGAGGAGCTGCTCCTGCGCGCGGTCATGCCGGCCGAGCAGGTGGACCGGATGGTGGCCGCGAAGAAGGACTCGACGAACGCCACGCTCGCCGGGCTGATCGCGGCGGCCGGGTCGCCGTCGTCGGGCCTGTCGGTGTCCGTCAGCAGCGGGGACACCGCGTTCTCGCTCAACCGTGCTGCCAAGAACGCCGCCGAGGAGGCCACAGCATGACCTCGAACCCACTCGACCAGGTCCGGGCCTGGGTGCTCGACGTCGACGGCTGCCTCATGCGCACCGCCAAGGCCGGCGGCGCTGGCGGCGAGGCGATGCCCGGCGCCGCAGAGCTCGTCACGTTCCTCCACGGCCGCGGCGACCGCGTGCTCGTGTGCACGAACGCGTCCCAGCAGCCGCCGCGCGTCTACGCCGAGCACCTGCGCGGACACGGCATCGACGTCCCGGACGAGGACTTCGTCACCGCCGGCTCGGCCGCCGCGGACTACCTCTCGATCCACCATCCCCGTGCCCGCGTCCTGGCCGTCGGCGGGGCCGGCATCACCGAGCCCCTCGAGGCGGGCGGGCACACGCTGGCAGATCCAGCCCATGGCGAGCCCGCCGACGTCGTGCTCGTGGGCGCGGACGACTCCTACACGAGTGCGCAGCTGAACGCGGCGGCCCTTGCGGTCGACGCCGGGGCGCCGCTCTACACGACCGTGGACGTGCCGTGGTTCCACGGCGGGATCCAGAAGTCGCTCGTGGTCTCCGGCGCGATCGCGCACGCGATCGGCTGGGCCGCCGGGGCCACGCCGACGGTCCTAGGCAAGCCGTCCCCTGCGCTCGGCGAGGCGCTCATGCACCGGATCGGCGCGTCGTCGTCCGCAGGGACGGTGCCGCAGGCAGAAGCAGTCGCAGTCGTGGGCGACGCCATCGTCGAGACGCAGCTCGCCCGCAGCATGGGCGCCGTAAGCGTCCTCGTGCTCACAGGATCGACCACTCCCGAGAAGCTCGCCCAGCGCACCGGCCCAGACGTACCCGACCTCGCACTGCCGGGAGTAGGCGACCTCTACACCCTCCTCGTTTCCCAGTCCACCACCGTCTCCTAGCCAACTCCCTCCCGCAACTCCTTCCGACGCAGTAAGGAACCCACGATGTCCCTCGACAACACCCGCCGCTTCCCGTTCTTCTCCGAGGCCTCCGCCCCCGCCGGCGGCGACGGCTGGCAGTCCATGTACCCCTACTACCTCGTCCCCTCGGAGGAGACGCAGGCGCACGAGGACGGGCAGTTCTGGTTCGCCGACACGATGCACTGGTCCCGCGGCGCCCACCCGTTCGACAGCATCGGCGCGGAGGCCGTGTACCTCGGCGTCGGCACGTTCAGCACGCGCATCTTCGCGCTCCCGGTCTCCTTGGGCCTCGACGTGCG
This sequence comes from Sinomonas flava, assembly GCF_039531875.1. Classification (NCBI taxonomy): domain Bacteria; kingdom Bacillati; phylum Actinomycetota; class Actinomycetes; order Micrococcales; family Micrococcaceae; genus Sinomonas; species Sinomonas flava. The sequence continues at coordinate 91,269 of NZ_BAAAQW010000014.1, forward strand.
AATGTTCAACGGCTACGTCTACATCTCCCCGCTGGCCGTGACGGACTCGGCGCAGATCCAGGCGCGCGCCGCCGTGTTCCAGGAGCGCGCGGGCTACTACTACACGAACTGGGACGAGCTGTACGGGAAGTGGAAGGCCAAGATGGACCAGGCCATCCAGTCCCTCGAGACCATCTCATTCCCGGCGCTGACCGAGTACGACCCGAAGGAGGTCGTCTTCGAAGCCAAGGGCCGCTCGGAGGCCATGGCGGTCATCGAGAACTACCACCGTCTCATCGACGAGTTCTTCGCCATCTGGCAGTACCACTTCGAGTTCCTCAACCTCGGCTACGGCGGCTACATCACGTTCTTCCAGTTCTGCAAGCAGGCGTTCCCCCTCATCACCGAGCAGCAGATCTCGCGCATGGTCGCGGGCGTGGACGTGCTCGCGTTCCGGCCCGACGACGAGCTGCGCGCCCTAGCGGCGAAGGCCAACCAGCTCGGGCTCGTTGACGCGCTCGACGCCGGCGGCTCGCCCCAGGAGATCCTCGACCGCATCGCCGCCGCTCCCCACGGGGACGAGTGGATCGCGGCCTTCGAGGCCGCGAAGGACCCGTGGTTCAACTACTTCACCGAGTACGGCTTCACGCATGACCAGGTCACGTGGGCTCAGGACCTCTCCGTCCCGCTGAAGAACATCTCCCGCTACGCCACGAAGATCGCCGCGGGCGAGGACATCTCCCGCCCGATCGAGCGGCTGCGCGAGGAGCGCGACGAAATCGTGGACGAGTACCGCGCCCTCCTGGCCCCGGCGGAAGCGGCCCAGTTCGACGAGCTGCTCGGCCTGGCCCGCAAGGTGTTCCCGTACATCGAGGAGCACAACATCTACGTGGAGCACTGGTCGCACAACGTCTTCTGGCAGAAGGCCGACGACCTCGCGCAGTTCCTCGTCTCCGCGGGCTTCCTGGCCGAGAAGGAGGACTTCTACTACCTCAACCGCTTCGAGGTGGACCAAGTCCTGTTCGATGTGGTCGACTCGTGGGCGATCGGGGTCGAGGCACGCGGCAAGAAGCGCTGGGCCTCCGAGATCGAGCGCCGCAAGCCCATCGTCGCCGCCCTGCAGTCGGTCCCGGCCGCCCCGGCCTACGGCATCCCGCCCGAGCAGGTCACGGACCCGTTCGCGGTCATGAACTACGGCGTCACCACCGAGCGGGTCAACGACTGGCTCGGCGCCTCGGACGAGTCCGCCGCGGGCCTGAACGGCATCCCCGGCTCCCTGGGCGTCGTGGAGGGCCCGGTGCGCGTGCTGCGCTCCGAGAACGACCTGCCCCAGCTGCAGCCCGGCGAGATCCTCGTCGCGCCGATCACCGCGCCGTCATGGGCCGCGGCGTTCTCCGTCGCCGCGGGGGTCATCACGGACATCGGCGGCATGATGTGCCACGCCGCGATCGTGTGCCGCGAGTACGGGCTCCCCGCCGTGGTCGGCACCGGATTCGCGACGGCGCGGCTCACCACCGGGCAGCGCGTGCGGATCGACGGGCGCAAGGGCACCGTCGAGCTGCTCGACGCCGCGCCCGCCGCGGGCGCCGGGGAAGCCGCCCAGTCCGACACCGCTCTCGTCTGAGCCCGAAGACGCCAGAGGAGACACGATGTTCACGCTGACCTTCACCGACCCCGCCTGCCGCGACGTCCGCGAGACCGGCGGCAAGGCCAAGAGCCTCGCCGACATGACGGCCAACGAGCTGCCCGTGGCACCGGGCTTCGCCGTCACCGCGGAGGCCTACCGCCACTTCCTCGGCCCGACCGGGCTGGGCGAGACGATAGGGGGCCTGCTCGCGGACCCGCTCGACCCGCACGACCTCGCCGCGCTCGAGCGGACCGGCAACGCCCTCATGGAGGCCGTCCGCCAGACCGCGATCCCGCAGGACCTCGCCGAGGCGGTCCGGGCAGCCTACGCGGAGCTGTGCACCACGACGGGGCTCGACGACGTCTCCGTCGCCGTGCGCTCGAGCGCCACCTCCGAGGACTCCGCCGGAGCCTCGTTCGCCGGCGAGTTCGAGACGTGGGTCGACATCCACGGCGCCGAGGACGTCCTGGCGCACATCCTCAAGTGCTACGAGAGCGTCTTCGCGCCCCGCGTGCTCGGGTACGCGATCGAGCAGGAGCTCGATCCCCGCACCATCGAGATGGCCGTCGTGGTGCAGAAGGTGGTCCGGGCGCGGGCCGCCGGAGTCATGTTCACCCTCAGCCCCACGAGCGGGGACCGCTCCAAGATCGTCGTCGAGGCCAGCTGGGGCCTGGGCCTCGCGGTGGTGGGCGGTGAGGTCACCCCGGACCGGTTCCTCGTGGACAAGATCGGCCTCGAGATCGCGGAGCGCACCCCCGGGGACAAGCGGATCGAGTACCGCACCGGCGCCGCGCCGACTCCCGTGGAGGAGGCCCGCCACCGGACGCTGTGCCTCGACGACGCCGAGGTCACCGCGCTGGCAAAGCTCGGCAAGCGCCTCGAGCGCATCCACGGCTCCGCGCAGGACATCGAGTTCGCGGTGGACGAGGAGCTGCCCGAGGGCTCGAACCTGATCCTGCTGCAGTGCCGGCCGGAGACCGTGTGGAGCGGGGCCGAGCGCAAGCCGGCCTTCGACGCCTCGGCCGGGATGATGTCCTGGATCACAGGGTCCATCTCCGGAGGCACGGCCACCGCCGCAGGCCACACGCACGACCTCGCGCACAAGCACTCGGCCTAGGGGGCACGGAATGACGACGACGGCCGGACAGGAGACCCCGCCGCGGGCGGGCACCGGGCAGGGCGCCCTCCTGCGCCCGGCCCCGGGCAAGGACGAGTGGCCGCAGACCCGACTGGGCCGGTTCCTGCTCACGGCCGAGAAGGCCACGGGCCGCACGTTCGCCGACTACGAGGACGCGTGGGCCTGGAGCGTGGAGGATCTCGAGGGCTTCTGGCAGCTCGTCTGGGACGAGTCGCGGATCATCGCGCACACCCCGCCGGAGCGGGTGCTCGGGCGGCGGGAGATGCCCGGGGCCGAATGGTTCCCCGGGGCCACGCTCAACTACGCCGAGCACGTGGTGAGGGCCCTGCGGGACCGGGGCGACGGCGTCGTGCTCAAGGCCCGCAGCCAGACGCGGGCGGCGATCGACTGGACCGGGAACCGGCTCATCGAGGAGATCGGGCGGCTCCAGGCGGGGTACCGGCGGCTCGGGCTCGTCGCAGGCGACCGCGTGGCGGGGTACCTGCCCAACACGCCCGAGGCGCTCGCCGCATACCTCGCCGCCGCGGGCCTCGGGCTCGTGTGGGCCGCGGTGCCCCCGGAGATGGGCCCGCGCAGTGCGATCGACCGGCTCGGGCAGCTGGACCCGAAGCTGCTGATCGCCCTGGACGGGTACCGGTGGGGCGCACGCGATGTCCCGCGGTTCGCCGAGCTCGAGGAGATCCGCGAGGCGCTGCCGGGGACCGCCGTCGTGCTCCTGCGATACCTCGACCCGGGTGCTGAGCTGCCGGGCGGCGTCGAGACCTACGAGTCGCTGCGCGCCGAGGCGGGCGCGTTCGAGGCGGTGCCGGTGCCATTTGCGCACCCGCTGACGGTGCTGTTCTCCTCGGGGACCACGGGGAAGCCGAAGGCGATCGTGCACTCGCACGGGGGGATCCTGCTGGAGCATTCCAAGGCGATCCCGCTGCAGTTCGACCTCGGGCCGGAGGACCTCGCCTACTGGTACACGACCACGGGGTGGATGGTGTGGACGCTCATGGTGTCCTCGCTGCTGACCGGGTGCGGGCTCGTGCTCGTGGATGGGGACCCGGGATGGCCCGCGCTCGACGGCGAGTGGTCGCAGTGGGCGGTCGCGGCCGAGACCGGCGCGACGTACCTGGCCTCCGGGTCGGCGTACCTCGCCGCGTGCGCGAAGGCCGGGCTGCGCCCCGGCGGGGTCTGGGACCTGAGCCGGCTGCGGGAGATCAACTGCTCGGGCTCGCCGCTCTCCGCCGAGGCGGCGGAGTGGGTGTACGACGCCGTGTCCCCCACCGTTCTGCTCGGCCCCACCTCGGGCGGGACGGACGTGTGCACCGCGTTCGTGGGCGGGACGTTCCTCACGGCGGTGCGCGCCGGGGAGATGTCCTGCCGGGCGCTGGGGGCGGACGTGGAGGCGTGGTCTCCGGAGGGCGGGCCCGTGCCGGTGGGCGAGCCGGGCGAGCTCGTGGTCAAGCAGCCGATGCCCTCCATGCCCGCGGGGTTCTGGGGGCCGGACGGGGCGCAGCGCTACCGGGACTCGTACTTCCACACGTTCGACGGCGTGTGGTGCCACGGCGACTGGCTCGTGCACACCGCCGAGGGAGGGTGGATGATCACCGGGCGCTCCGACGCGACGCTCAACCGCGGCGGGGTGCGGCACGGGACCGCGGAGTTCTACGCGGTGCTCGACCAGGCGCCCGGAGTGGCCGATTCGATGGTGCTGCACTTCGAGGACGGCAACGGGATGGGGAAGCTCGTGCTCGCGGTGGTGCCGAGAGAGCCGGGCGGGGAACCAGCCGCGCTCGTGGCGTCCCTGAAGTCGCTCATCCGATCGCAGCTCTCGCCACGGCACGTGCCCGACGTGATCGTGACGGTGCCCAGCGTTCCCCGCTCCTCGATCGGCAAGCGCCTCGAGGTCCCGCTCAAGCGGATCGTCCTGGGGGCGGCGGCGGAGGATGTCGTGGACAAGGGGGTGCTCGTGGACCCGGAGGGGCTCGCGGCGACCGTCGCGGCGATCCGGGCGGCGCTCGGCGCGGAGTAGTGGTGCCGAGTAGCAGGGCGGGCGGTACGGTCGGGCCGGCGGGTACCGGGGTGTCAGCCCTGGAGGCCGACGGCGAGCCGCGCCTCGATCGCGGCGGCGGCGTCCCGCAGCCTGTTGACGATGTCCGGCATGGCCGGGCGCTTGAAGCGCGAGGCGGGGATCGCCGTCGTGATCGCCGCGACGGGCTGGCCGGCGGGATCGTGGATGGCGACGCCGAGGCCGACCACGCCGGGCTCGGTCTCCTCGAAGTTGGTGCCGAAGCCGGCCCGGCGCACGTCCGCCATGGACTTCTTGAGCCGGCCGACGGTGGCGATGGGACTCGTGGGCCAGGGCGGCAGGCCGTTGCGGTAGATCTCCTCGAGCTCCGGGTTGCTCAGCTCCGCAAGGATCGCCTTCCCTCCCGCGGAGGCGAAGGCGGGCATCTGGTCCCCCCGGCGGGCGGTGACGCGCAGGACGGCGTCGGCCTCCACGCCGTCGACGAACATGATGTTCCCGCCGCGGCGGACCATGAGCTGGACCGTCTCGCCCAGCCGTTCGGCGAGTTCGTTCAGCGGGCCCTCGGCGGCGCGGCGCAGCTGGGCCAGTGAGGCGCCGTGGGCCCGGTCGGGGACGAGCGCGGGGCCGACCCGATAGCGGCGGTCGCCCGTGCGGGCGGCGAAGTTCCGCAGGACGAAGGTGGCGAGCATCCGGTGCGCCGTCGAGGGAGCGATCGCGAGCGCCTCCGAGGTCTCCTTGACCGACAGCGACCCCCGCTCGCGCAGCAGCTCCACCAGCCGGAGCGTGCGGTCCACGGATTCGATCGGGCTCGCTTCTCCCCCGCTGCCCTCAGCCATCCTCACCCCGTCCCGCGCCCGCACTGTGCGGCCGCTCCGGTCCATTCTCGCAAGGGTGTTGAGCCGGACGCCGCATCCGGGACACGATGGCCTCCGCGGGGGTGAGGACGAGCCTCCGCGCCGCGACGAAGGAGTGCGACACGAATGACGAAGTACCTGATCTCGTTTCCGAGTGCTGCCATGGTCGTTCCTGCCGAGGAGCTCGAGTCCGTGGCGGCGGCGGCGCACGCCGTGGTCCAGGAGGCGAAGGACGCAGGCGTCTGGGTGTTCGGCGGCGGCATCGACGAGAGCGTCCCGCCCGTCTTGGTCGACGCCGACGGGGCCGCGCGCGAGGGCACCTACCCGCAGACGGCGCAGCTCGAGGGCGGCTACTCGGTGCTGGAGCTGCCCTCGCATGATGCGGCCCGGGAGTGGGCCGCGAAGATCGCCGCCGCCTGCCGCTGCGCGCAGGAGGTGCGCGCCTTCCAGTACGACCCGGCCAGCTAGAGCTGCGGGCCCGCTGACGCCGCAGGCGAGCAGCAGCCCGACCGTAGTATGGGGCTGCTGCTCGCCTGAGCGCTAGGAGCCGGCAGGGGCGAAGCTGTGCTCCGCCACGATCGGGGCCGCGGCCTCCGAGGTGAAGAACCGCAGTACCTCGAGCGCTGCAGCGCGGTCGTCCGCCGCGGTCGCGACCGCTCCGGCGAAGACGGTGTCGATCGCGCAGTCCGGCGGCAGGACGCCGAGGATCCGGATGCCCGGCTGCCCCACGAGCTCGCTGAGCTGCTGGAAGCCGAGGTCGACCTCGCCCTCGGCGAGCGAGCGCGCCACCGGAATGCCCGGGCGCGCCTGGACCATCCGCTGGCCCAGCTCGTCGCCGAGCCCCCAGCCGTCGATCATCTTCACGAGCGCGACGCCGCTGGGTCCGGTCGAGTAGCCGATGCGAGAGGCCTGCTGGAGAGCTTCGCGCAGGCCCGCGGCGTCCGGGAACGCGTGGCCGCCGTCGTGGGCGGCAGGCTCCTCGGACTCGGCGGGAACGGCGACGGCGACCTGCGACAGCATGAGCGGCGTGACCGAATCCGCCACGACGTGGCCGCCGTCGGCGAGCCGGCGCAGCGCACCCTCGGCGAGGAACACCAGGTCAAGCTTCTCGCCCTCGGCCACTCGCTTGGCAGCGTCCACGCCGCCGACCGACTCGAGCTCCACCTCGGGCAGGCCGGCCCTGACGGCGGCTGCCGCCAGGTCGGTGAGGACGTGGCGCGTCGCCATCGAGGAGATCCCCCTCATGCGGCGTCCTCGAAGGACTCGGCGTCGACCTCGCGGGACGCGGCGGGCGCATAGCGCGGGCCGGACACGGTGGAGGTTCCGATGAGCTCGCCCGCGCGGGCGAGCAGCCCGGCGTCGACCGTGAGGTCCGCGGCCGCCTGATTCTCGCGGAGGTGGTCCAGCCGGGTCGTCCCCGGGATCGGCACCACGTGGTCTCCGCGGGAGAGCACCCAGGCGAGCGCGAGCTGGCCCGGAGTGCAGCCTGCCTCCTCCGCCAGCGCCCGCCACTGGGGCAGCAGGGACGCGTTGGCGGCCCAGTGCTCCGGCTGGAAGCGGGGCATGTTCCGGCGGATGTCCTTCGGCGCGAACTCCGCCGGGTCGTCGAAGCCGTCGCTGAGGAAGCCGCGTGCGAGCGGCGAGAACGCCACGAGCGCGACCCCGCTCTCGCGGGTCGCCTCGAGCATGCCGAGCTCGGGGTTGCGGCTCCACAGCGAGTACTCGTTCTGCACCGCGGCGATCGGAGCGACGGCCTGCGCGTCGCGCAGGCGCTGCACCGACACCTCGGAGAGCCCGATCGCGCCGATCTTGCCGGCGGCCACCATCTCGGCCAGCGCACCGACGCTCTCGCCGATCGGCACCTGCTTGTCCCACCGGTGCAGGTAGTACAGGTCGATGTGCTCGACGCCGAGGCGCCCGAGCGATGCGTCGACCTGCGCGCGCAGCGTCTCGGGGCGCCCGTCGATGACCTTGACGCCGTCGACCATCGCCATGCCGCACTTGCTGGCCAGCACGACCTCGTCGCGGCGCCCGGCGATCGCCTGCCCGACCAGTTCCTCGTTGCGGCCGCCGCCGTAGAGCGTGGCGGTGTCGAGCATCCGCACGCCCTCGTCGAGCGCCGAGCGCAGGAACGCCAGACCGTCCTCGACCGACGGCGGAACCCCGTAGGCGTGGCTCAGCGACATGCAGCCGAGGCCGATCTTCGGCAGGATCACGCCAGCTGCTCCTCGAGCTGGCCGAGCACGCGGTAGCAGTCGATGACCTGGCGGATCGAGGAGTTCGGCTCGCGGCCCTCGCGGATGGCGCTGACGAACTCACGGTCCTGCAGCTCGATGCCGTTCATGCTGACGGCGACCTTGGACACGTCGATCTGCTCGTCCTTGCCGGTGTACAGGTCGTCGTAGCGCGCGATGTAGGTCGCGGTGTCGCCGATGTAGCGGAAGAACGTGCCGAACGGGCCGTCGTTGTTGAACGACAGGGACAGCGTGCAGATCGCCCCGGTCTCGCTCTTGAGCTGGATCGACATGTCCATGGCGATGCCGAGCTCGGGGTGGATCGGGCCCTGGATGGCGTTCGCCTGCACGATCTTGCCCGCCTGGTAGGCGAACAGGTCGACCGTGTGGGCGGCGTGGTGCCACAGCAGGTGGTCGGTCCAGGAGCGGGGCTCGCCCTTGGCGTTGGTGTTGGTGCGGCGGAAGAAGTACGTCTGGACGTCCATCTGCTGCACGTTGAACTCTCCCGCAGCGATGCGGTTGTGCACGAGCTGGTGCGAGGGGTTGAAGCGGCGCGTGTGGCCGACCATCGCGATGCGGTCTGAGGCCTCCGCGGCGGCGAGGGTCGCCTCCGCGTCGGCCAGGGAGTCCGCGAGCGGGATCTCGACCTGCACGTGCTTGCCCGCCTTGAGGACCTCCTGCGTCTGGGACGCGTGGAGGCCCGTGGGGGTGGCGAGGATGACGGCGTCGACGTCGTCGCGCTCAAGCACGGCGTCGAGCCCGACGACGGCGTTGGCGATGCCGTACTTGGCGGCGACGCCGTCCGCCTTCTCCTGCGAGGTGGCGCTGACGACGGTGACCTCGGCGTCCTCGATGTTCTTCAGGCCGTCGAGGTGCTTCATGCCGAAGGCGCCGTTGGCGCCGACGACGGCGACGCGGATCTTGTCGGTCATTCGTTACTCCTTTTCGCGGATCAGGATGAGAGTGTCAGGCGTTCGGAACGGCCGCGGTCTCCGCGGGCTCGGGGGCTGGCACCTGATCCGCGGACTCGGCCGCGACCGCGTCGTCGGCGGAGCCGGTTGTCGGCGCCACCGGGTTCGAGATCACCAGGTGCCCGACCGCGGTGTTGGAGGCGGGCACGTGGTAGAACCGGTGGTCGACTCGGGGAGCCTCGCCGCCGAACTGGTCGTCCATCGCGCCGCGGGCGATCAGCCAGTCGACGAGCTCGATGCCCTCGGAGCCAGCCTCGTCGACGTACTCCATGTGGTCCCACTCGGTGAGGCCCAGCGGGTCCGCGATGAGGTGGTCGAGGAACGCGTTGTCCCACTCCTCGTTGATGAGGCCGGCGCGCGGGCCCTGGAGCTGGTGGCTCATGCCGCCGGTGCCCCAGATCTGCACGTTGAGCTCCGGGCCGTCCCACTTGTCGAGGGCGCGGCGCAGGGCCTTGCCGAGCTCGTAGCAGCGGCGGCCGGACGGCACGGGGTACTGGACCACGTTGACGGCCAGCGGGATGACCTTGCACGGCCACTCCTTGACGTCGCCGAAGACGAGCGAGAGCGGCACGGTGAGGCCGTGGTCCACGACCATCTCGTTGACGAGGGTGAGGTCGAAGTCGTCCTGGATGACCGACTGCGCGATGTGCGCGGCGAACTCCGGGTAGCCCTTCACGTCCGGCACCGGGCGGGGACCGTAGCCCTCGTCGGCGACGGGGTACTCGACGCCCGTGCCGAGCACGAAGGTCGGGATGATGGAGGAGTCGAACGCGGTCGCGTGGTCGTTGTAGACGAGGATGACGACGTCGGGCGTGTTCTCCTTGGCCCACTTGCGGGTCCACTCGTAGCCGTCGAAGACCTTCTTCCAGTACGGCTCCTCGGTCTTGCCGAGGTCCATCGCGGCGCCGATCGCCGGCACGTGCGAAGTGAACAGCGCCGAGGTGTACTTCGCCGGGGCGTTCTCGCGCATGGTCTCGGACTTCTCGTGCGGCGCGGGCGGGACCCAGCCGTCGAGGTCCTTGGCGCGGTTGCCCTCGGGGCGCCGGCCCCCGCCGATCATCATGTCGCGGTAGGCGGCCTCGGACATGCCCGTCATGGAGCCGGCCATCTGCTGGAAGCTCAGGCCGTGGGTGGCGCCGATCTTGCTCAGGAAGTAGATGTTGCCGCCCTCGGCCATCATGGCGTTGAGGTCCATGTCGAGCACGGCCTGGCGCTGCTTCGGGGAGAGGGGCCACTCGTCGAGGTACGCCTCGCGGTCGGCCAGGTACCGTTCGCGGTTCTCGGGCTTCATCAGCGACATCGAGAACTGGTTCAGGTGGTATCCCTTACGGGCCATCTCGGCGTCGAAGATGATCGTGCCGGGAACCTGCTTGTACGGCTTGTCGAGTGCCATGTCATGCTCCTTCGGGCCAGTAGAGGCGATGGGGGTTGTCCACGAGGAGGCGCTGCTGGAGCTCCGCCGTCGTCGCGATCTGGGGGATGTAGTCGACCAGGAGCCCGTCGTCGGGCATGTGGTCCTTGAGGTTGGGGTGGGGCCAGTCCGTACCCCACAGGACGCGGTCGGGGAACTCCTCGACCACGCGACGGGCGAACGGCACCACGTCGGTGTAGGCGTGCTGCTCGCCGTCCAGGGCGCGCGGCCCGGTGACGGAGAGGCGCTCAGGGCAGGAGACCTTGGTCCAGACGTTCGGGTTCTCGCGCATGAAGCGCAGGAACAGCTCGAACTCCGGGCCGTCCGGGTCCTTCGTCACGTCGGGGCGGCCCATGTGGTCCACCACGACGTCGGTCTTGATGGCGGAGAAGAAGTCGTAGAGGTCGGGCAGGTCCGCGGCCTCGAAGTAGATCACCACGTGCCAGCCGAGCGGCGCGATCTTCTCGACGATCTCCTCGAGCGAGTCGGTGGGGACCCGGTCGACGAGGCGCTTTACGAAGTTGAACCGCACGCCGCGGACACCGGCCTCGTGCAGCTCCGCGAGCTGCTCCTCCGTCACGTCCCGGCGGACGGTCGCGACGCCGCGGGCGCGGCCCTCGCTGCGGCGCAGCGCGTCGACCAGTGCGCGGTTGTCGGCGCCGTGGCAAGTCGCCTGGACGATCACGTTGCGGTCGAAGCCGAGGTGGTCGCGCAGGGCGAAGAGCTCCTCCGCGGAGGCGTCGCAGGGCGTGTACTTCCGCTCAGGGGCGTAGGGGAACTCGGCGCCGGGGCCGAACACGTGGCAGTGGGCGTCGACCGCGCCGGCGGGCAGGCGGAAGGTGGGCTTGGAGGGGCCCTCGTACCAGTCGAGCCAGCCGGGGGTCTTCTCGAAGTCGCCCGTCGTCTTTCCGTGCGCCATGGTCAGTTCTCCACGTACTCGAGGCCGGCGGCGGCAAGCGGCTCGCGCATGCCGTAGAGGTCGAGTCCGAGGACGCCCTCGCGGAACTTCTGGCGCTTGCTCTCCTCGTTGTCCTCGCGCTTCTGGCTCGCCTCGGCGACCGCGCCGACGAGCTCGCGGGGCACGACGACGACGCCGTCGACGTCCGCGACGACGACATCACCCGGGTTGACGAGCGCGTTGGCCACGACGACGGGGACGTTCACGGAGCCGAGCGTGGCCTTGACCGTGCCCTTGGCGTTGATGGCGCGGGAGAACACGGGGAAGTCCATCTTCTCGAGGTCCGCCACGTCGCGGACACCGCCGTCGATCACCAGGCCCTTGCAGCCGCGGGCGCTCAGCGACGTGGCGAGCAGCTCGCCGAAGAAGCCGTCCTCGCTCTCGGTGGTGCAGCCGGCGACGATGACGTCCCCCTCCTGCACCTGCTCGGCGGCGGCGTGAAACATCCAGTTGTCGCCGGGCTGGAGCAGCACGGTGACTGCCGGGCCGCAGAGCTTGGCGCCGTTGTAGACGGGGCGGATGTAGGGGCGCAGGAGGCCGACGCGGCCCATCGCCTCGTGGATCGTCGCGACGCCGAACTTCGAGAGGCGTGCCACGTCCTCGGGGTCGGGACGCTCGATGTTGGTGTGGATGAGTCCGAGGTTGTTCAGTCGCAAGGTGGTTCCTCCTCTTTAGAGCCCGCGGGCGGTCAGGGCGCGGTCAAGGCGCGGGTACACGCGGCGGGCGTTGGCTTCGAAGACCTGCGCGCGCTGCGCGTCGGTCAGGCTCTCCGTGGCGTCGACGTACCGCTTCGTGTCGTCGAAGTAGTGGCCGGTGCGCGGGTCGATGTCGCGGACGGCGCCGATCATCTCGCTCGCGAAGAGGATGTTGTCCGTCGGGACGACCTTCGTGAGCAGGTCGATGCCGGGCTGGTGGTAGACGCAGGTGTCGAAGAAGACGTTGTTGAGCAGGTGCTCCTCGAGCTCCGGCTTGCCCAGGGCCATGGCGAGGCCACGGAACCGGCCCCAGTGGTACGGCACCGCGCCGCCGCCGTGCGGGATGACGAGCTTGAGCTCGGGGAAGTCCTTGAACAGGTCGCCCTTGAGCAGCTGCATGAAGGCGGTCGTGTCCGCGTTGAGGTAGTGGTCGCCCGTGGTGTGGAAGACCGGCTTGCAGGAGGTGCTGACGTGCACCATCGCGGGGATCTCGTACTCGACGAGCTTCTCGTAGATCGGGTACCAGGACCGGTCGGTCAGCGCCGGTGCGGTCCACTTGCCGCCTGACGGATCCGGGTTGAGGTTGACCGTGACCGCGCCGAGCTCCTCGACGGCCCGGGTCAGCTCGGCGACCGTGGTGGCCGGGTCCTCGCCGGGCGACTGCGGCAGCATGGCGCCCATGAGGAACCGGTCGGGGAAGAGCTCGCTGACCCGCGCGCAGAGGTCGTTGCAGATGCGGGCCCAGGTCTTGCTGACCTCGAGGTCGCCGATGTGGTGGGCCATGAACGAGGCGCGCGGGCTGAAGACCGTGATGTCGCTGCCGCGGTCGTTCATGAGCCGCAGCTGGTTCGCCTCGATGGTCTCGCGGATGTCATCGTCGGAGATCTTCAGCGTCGCCGGGTCCGGAGCCTCGCCCCGTCCTTCCGTGAAGGCGATCTGCTGGTCGCGCCAGGCGCCGAGCTGGGCCGGGGCCGTCGTGTAGTGGCCATGGATGTCGATGATCAACGAGTGTCGTCCTTGTCACTTGGAGGCTTGTCTCCAACCATGCTAGGCAGGGCGCTCGGATGCAGTCGAATAGATATTCATTGGCGCCTGCATAGATATCATCAATGGATGGCGCTCACCGACCTCAACCAGCTGCGCACGTTCGTGGTGCTCTACGAACTGCGCAGCGTCACCGCCGTCGCCGAGCGCCTGCACGTCACCCAGCCGACGGTCAGCTACACGCTCCGGCGGCTCCGGGCGCGGTTCGACGACGAGCTGTTCCGCCGCGAGGGGCATGACATGGTGCCCACCGCGAAGGCCACCCAGCTGTTCGGCCCGCTGCACGATGCGCTCGCGCAGATCGACGCGACCGTGAACGAGACGGAGGCCTTCGAGCCCGCGGGCTTCAACGGCCAGCTCACGCTCGGGCTCACCTCGATCGGCGAGCAGACGTTCCTCCCGCCGATCATGACGGCGCTGACGCGCGAGGCCTCCCGGCCGCACCTGCAGGTGGAGCGGCTGGACTCGGACCTGGTCGAGGACGGGCTCACCCGCGGAACGGTGGACCTGGCGATGACCGTGTCGATGATCGGCAGCCCGCGGCTGTGGCGCTCGCACGTGCGCGCCGTCGAGTACGTCGCGCTCGTCTCGGGCGAGCACCCCCTGCCGCCCACCGGGCCCGACATGTTCGCGGGCCGGCACTTCCTGCGCGTCTCGGCGCGCGGCGGCCACATCTTCCCGCTGCAGGCGCTCACCGAGCACGGGCTGATGCAGCAGATCGTCCTGACCGTCGAGGAGTACGCGACCGTGCCCGCGGTCCTGGAGGCCACCGACCTCGTCGTCCTGCTGCCGCGACACGTCGCCGAGGTGTTCACCGGCTGGTTCCCGGGGCTGCTGATCGCGGACCTCCCGTGGCCGGGGCAGAGCACCCCGGTGTCGCTGTACACACGGCGCGAGGCGAGCCTGACGCCGGCCCAGCGGTGGTTCCGCTCGCTGGTCCTGGCCGCGGTGCGCGAATAGGGCGGACGACGGCGGTCAGCTGCGCTTGCGGTTCCAGCTCGCCTTCGCCGGGGCGAAGGGGCTGCGAACGTGGATCGACCACGAGGAGTGCGGGTGGATCGAGAGGATGCACCGCTCGTACCAGGCGCGCGCCTCGTCGGAGAGCTGGGGCAGCACCGCGTCCTTGTCGACGTCGTCCTCCGGGCGCGGCCGCAGCGCCTTCCAGACCAGCTGCACCTCGGGCGCACCGGTGGGAATGCCGCCGACGTCGAGCACCGCGCGGTCCCAGGGCAGCTGGAGCCGCGGGTCCCGCTTGTACACCCACGCCCGCGGCGCGCCATCCTCCAGGTTGACCTTCAGCACCCACGCGTCCTTGCCGACGTCGCGGATGAGCACGGGCTGCACCTCGTCGCCTGCCTGGACCTCTGCGAACGGCACGAGGTCGTCCTCATCGCGCACTGCCCACGCGTCGTAGCCGGCCGGAAGGCTCGCCACGAGCTGCGGCAGGTCGCCGAACACCACGCTCACGTCGGTGTTGGACCGCTCGCGGATGGGCTCGCCGAGCCAGCGGTCGAGGGCGACGCCGCCCGAGAGCCACCAGCGGACGGGCGACGACGCGAGCAGGTCTGCGGCAGCCTGCGCGCTGAGGGGCTCCCACCTCGTCTCGGGAGTGGGTGCGGAAGAGGCCATGGCTCAAGGTTACCCACGCGATGGGCGCCGAATACCCGCCCGTACACTGAGTCCGAGCAACGGCGACAGTGAGAACCCGGCAGTGAGAACCAGTGAGAAGGAGCGGCACTTGGATCAGGAGACGTATGTGCTCGTCCACGGGGCGTGGCATGGGGCGTGGTGCTGGAGACCGGTGGAGCGCCTCCTCGAAGCCGCCGGCGCCCGGGTCTTCACCCCAACCCTGACGGGTCTGGGCGACCGGGCCCACCTGCTGACTCCCGACGTCGGTCTGGACACCCACATCGCCGACGTGCGGGCCGCGATCGAGACGGAGGAGCTGCGCGACGTCGTCCTGGTGGGCCACAGCTACGCGGGGATGGTCGTGACGGGGGTCGCGGCCGAGATCCCGGACCGGATCAAACGCCTTGTCATCGTCGACGGCTTCCTGCCCGAGGCCGGCGAGGCCGCCATCCGGCTCCTCCCCGAGCACGCGGCGGCGCACTACCTCGAATCGGCGGAGGCCAATGACGGGCTCGTGATCGACCCGCGGCCGGTTGCCAACCTCGGCGTGACGGACCAGCAGGTCATCGACGAGCTCACCCCGCGGCTCACGCCGCAGCCTGCCAAGACCTACATGGACTCGATCGGGCGCGGGCTCGGAGAGCTCCCGTTCACCGGCGACTACCTCCTGTGCTCTGGCTGGCGCACGCCGTTCGCCCGGTTCGCGGAGCGGGCGGACTCCGCCGGCTGGAACGTCACCGAGCTCGACGCCGACCACGAAGTCCTCGTGACCAACCCCGAGCTGCTCGCGCAGCACCTCCTCCAGTCCGGCGCCGCGGCGTCGGCCGACTAGAGAGCGAGACGACCATGGAATTCCTGGTGAGGCAGGAGAACCGGATGCCGGTCATGCCGGTGGAGGAGGCTGCGCGGATCAAGGCCGCCGAGCGGGAGTATGCCCAGCAGCTGCGGGACCGCGGGATCCTCCGCCGCCTCTGGCGCGTTCCGGGCACGCGCACGGCGATCGGCTGGTACGAGGCCGACGACGCGACGGAGCTCCACGACGTCCTGTCGGCTCTGCCGACGTTCCCGTGGCAGACGATCACCGTCGAGGCGCTGGCCACCCACCCGCAGGAGCAGCCGCTCCAGCGCGAGTGAGGCGGCGCCGTCGAACGCGCCGTGCCACGCCGCGCCGTGCCGGTACCCTGCGCGGCGCCGGTACCCTGACGGAGGAGGCGAGGCAATGAGGATACTGATCGCGGGCGCTGGGGCGACGGGCGGCTATTTCGGGGCGCGACTGGCCCAGGCCGGCCGGGACGTCACCTTCCTGGTCCGGGCAGGACGGGCGGAACAGCTGGGGAAGGGTCTGCGGCTGACCGGCCCGGACACCGACGAGACGGTGCCGGTGCACGCTCTGACGGCCGAGCAGCTCGAGGACCGGCCGTACGACCTCGTGATCCTGGCACTCAAGGCGAGCGCCCTCGAGAGCGTGCTCGACCAGCTCGGGCCGGCGATCGGCCCGGAGACGCTGGTCCTCCCCTTCCTCAACGGCATGCGGCACCTCCGGCTCCTCAACGACCGGTTCGGCACGGACCGTGTGCTCGGCGGGTCGGTGCGCGTCGTCACCCACGTCACCGCGGACGGGGCGATCCGCCAGGTGCTCCCGCTGGCCGAGATCGTCCTCGGAGCCCAGCCGGGCGGTCCTACCGCACGCGCCGAGGCGGTCGGGCGCGAGCTCTCCGTGCCGGGCTACAGGCTGCGGGTCACGCAGGGCATCCTGACGACGATGTGGCACAAGTGGGCGTTCATCGTGGCCTCCGGAGTCGGATCGATCCTCATGCGGGCCAGCTTCGGCGAGATCTCGGCGGTGCCGGAAGGGCAGTCGTTCATCCGGGACGTGATCGCCGAGACCGAAGGGGTCCTCAAGGCGGCCGGCTACCCGGCGTCCGAGTCCTCGCACCGGTCGTCGCTGGAGATGCTGACCCAGCCGGGCTCCCCGTTCGTCCCCTCGCTCTACCGGGACTTCACCGGAGGCCGGGACCACGAGGGTGAGCACCTCATCGGCGACTTCGCCGCCACCGCACGCGGGCTCGGCGTCGAGACGCCCCTGACGGACCTTGCCCTCCTGCAGATCCGAGTCCACGACCGGGCGAAGGCGGCGGCTGCCTCAAGCCCCACCGTCCCCGAGCAGGAGTGAGCGCACGACGGCGGGTGGGCGCCCGCCGTCGTGCGCGGTCGCGTGAGAGCATCGATCCGCGGGTCAGGTCCGCCCGCTCTTACGCTGGCGGCCGGCTGGTGGAAGGCTGGCGCCATGCGGAAACTGATCTACGGCATGAACGTGACCCTGGACGGCTACATCGCAGCGGCTGGCGACGACATCGGCTGGAGCGGGCCCAGCGAAGAGCTGTTCGGGTGGTGGCTCGACCAGGAGCGAGCGAGCGGCCTGACCCTGTACGGACGCAAGCTGTGGGAGACGATGAGCGTCTACTGGCCGACCGCGGACCAGCAGCCCGACGCCAACCCATTGGAGATCGAGTTCGCGCGGAACTGGCGCGACTCGCCGAAGGTCGTGTTCTCCTCGACGCTGGACGGCGACCTCGGCTGGAACACCCGCCTCGTCGCCGGGGACGCGGTCGCCGAGATTGCCCGGCTCAAGGACGAGGACGGCGCCCCCATGACCATCGGCGGCGCAACGCTCGCGGCAGCAGCCATGCAGGCAGGGCTGATCGACGAGTACGTGCTGGCCACCCATCCCGTCCTGGTCGGCGGCGGCACCCCGTTCTTCACCGCAATGGACAGCTGGGTGAACCTTGACCTGATGGAGACGCGGACGTTCCCCGGCGGCGTCGTGATGACGCGGTACGAGGTGAGGCGCTGAGCCGGCGGAGCCGCGTGCCCCACCGCCCCCGCGTCAGCTCTCCGCCGGCGGCCTCGCAGCCAGGTCAGGTGCCACGTCCTGGATGACCTCGTTTCACACCCTCAAGCGCCGCGGCGGGGACGTGGCCGACTGCACCCTCAAATGCGATGAGCCCCCGAGCGGGAGTGAGCGCACGACGACGGGTGCGCACCCGCCGTCGTGCCTCGTGGCCGTGCGACCAGCACTCCGTCGTGGATGAGGGCGTCAGGACGCGTGCGCGAGACCCTGCTCGGCGCTGGACTGGCGCGACGGTGTGGGGAGCCCGTAGTGCTCTCGCAGAGTCCTACCGATGTAGTCCTCGCGGAACAGGCCGCGGGCCTGGAGCAGCGGCACGACGTGGTCCACGAACTCGTCGAGCCCAGAGGGCAGGGCCGCAGGCATGATGTTGAAGCCGTCGGCGGCCCCACCTGAGAACCAAGCCTGGAGGGCGTCCGCGACCTGCTCGGGCGTGCCCGCAATGGTCCGGTGTCCTCTTCCCCCGCCAAGGCGCCCGATCAGCTGCCGCACGGTCAGGCGCTCGCGTCGTGCCAGGCCCACGATGAGCGTGTACCTGCTCTTCGCGCCCTCGATCTCGTCCTCCTCGGGGAGCCCAGCGGGCAGCTCTCGGTCCAGCGGGAGGTCTTCCGGGGCCAGACGCAGGGTCTTCGCGAGCTCGTCCCGCGCGTATTCCGGGCGGATCAGCTCGTCCAGTTCCCGCTCGCGCCGCTGCGCCTCGGCCTCGGTCCCCCCAAGGACGGGGACAATGCCTGGAAGGATCTTGATCCCCTCCGGGTCCCGCCCGGCCGCGGCGGTGCGGGCTTTGAGGTCGCTGTAGAACGCCTGCGCCTCCCCCAGCGTCTGCTGCGCAGTGAATACGGCCTCGGCGTAGCGCGCGGCGAGGCTCTTCCCGTCCTCCGACGAGCCAGCCTGGACGATGACGGGCCTGCCCTGCGGGGAGCGGGGTATGTCGAGCGGGCCCTTCACGGAGAAGTGAGGGCCGGAATGGTCCACGGGACGCACTCGCGCAGCGTCGGCCCAGATGCCGGCCTCCTTGTCGGCCAGAATCGCCTCGTCGTCCCACGAATCCCACAGCTCGGAGGCGACGTCGAGGAATTCGGCCGCCCTCTCGTACCGGTCCCGGTGCAGCGGCTGGTCGTCGAGTCCGAAGTTGCGTGCGGCGTCGGCCCCCGCGGTCGTCACGACGTTCCAGCCTGCGCGGCCGCCGGAGAGGTGATCGATGGACGCGAATCGGCGCGCGAGGTTGTACGGGGAGTTGTAGCTCGTCGACGCAGTCGCGATGAGCCCGATCCGCTCCGTCCCGGCCGCGAGGGCGGCCAGGAGGACGGTGGGCTCGACGGCGCCGATCGGCCGCCGGCCCACGGAGCCCCACAGCACGGGCGAATCAGCGAAGAACACCGAGTCGAACTTCCCCCGCTCGGCGGTCTGGGCAAGGCGTGTGAAGTGCGCGAGGCTTGTTCCCGCGTGCGGGTCGCTCTCGGGGAGCCGCCACGACGCCTCGTGATGGCCGGTGCTCATGAGGAACGCGTTGAGATGCAGCTTCTTGCCCATGTTCAGGCCCCCGTCCCGATGGAGACGACCTCGGAATAGTGCGAGGAGTCGCCCTCGATCGCCTGGCTGCGCGTTCCGTCGATCGCTGCCGGGATGTCTCCGGCGATGGTGACGCGGTTGAGCTTGCGGGGCTGGTCGTCGTAGTTGGAGGGTGCGTAGTGCTGCGTGATGCGGTTGTCGAACAGGACGAGCTGGTTGGGCTCCCAGTTGACCCGGACGACGTTCTCGGGCCGGGTGATGTAGGCCTGGAGGAGCCGCAGGATGTCCCGGGACTCGGTGTTGGAGAGCCCCACGATCCTCAGGCGCTGGGCGAAGCCGCCGATGAACAGGCCGCGCTCCCGGGTCAGGGGATGGACTCGCACCACGGGGTGGGCGGTCTGGTACTTGATGCGGGTGAACACCTTGCGCCGTTCCTCAGCCGTGGCGTGCTCGAGGTTCTTCGGCACCGCGTAGTCGTAGTCGTTCGTATGGATCGCCCAGAGGGTGTCGGCAAAGTTCCGCAGCTCGGCGGGCAGGTCCTCGTACGCGGCCGCCGAGGACGCGATGAGCGTCTCGCCGCCGTACGAGGGGACCGTGACGCTGCGCAGGGTCGTGGCCTGAGGCGGGTTGAGCACGAAGGTGACGTCGGTGTGCCACGTGTTCGCCGATCCGTCCTCGCTGTCCACGGGCAGCACGTTCTCGGCGCCGTCCACCGAGGCGACGGTGGGGTGGGCCTTGGTGAGCGGGCCGAAGCGCGAGGCGAAGCGGACCTGGTCCTCGTCGGTGCGGATGTTCGCCTCACGGAACACGAGGGCCTTGTGCTCGTTGAGGGCGCCACGGATCTCGCGGACTGTCTCCTCCGAGAGGTCTCGGCTGAGGTCGAGGCCGCGGATCTCGGCGCCGATGCGCGCGCCGATCTTGGTGAAGGCGAGACGGGTGGAGATGGCGGTGCTGGTCATGACGGGTCCTTTCGGTTGGAAGGGCAGGTTCAGGAGTTGGCCTCGACGCGCCACCGGGAGAGGTGGCGCTCGAGGGCGACCAGGAGCGTGTTCACGGCGAGGCCGAGGAGTGAGACGGTGAGGATGCCTGCGTACATGTCCGGGATGAGGAAGCTCGACTGCGCGTTGACGATCAGGTAGCCGAGCCCGGCCTTGGCCCCGACCATCTCGGCGGCGATGAGGACGAGGATGGAGGCCGTGCCGGCCATACGGATGCCCGTGAAGATCGGAGGCACCGCCGAGGGCAGGATGACCTTGCGGAACAGCGAGAGGTGGGAGAGGCCGAGCGAGCGGGCCGCACGCACAAGCAGCGGGTCCACGGTCCGCACCCCGGCGACCGTGTTGAGCAGCACCGGGAAGAACGCCGCGTACGCCACGATCGTGATCTTGGATTCCTCGCCGATCCCGAGCAGGAGCGTGAACACCGGCAGCAGCGCGAGGGCGGCCGTGTTGCGGAAGACTTCCAGCAGCGGCGTGATGAAGGTGCTCACGGGCCGGAACCAGGCGATGAGGAGCCCGGCCGTGACCCCGAGGACGACGGCAACACCGAACCCCGCGACCGAGCGGGTCAGGCTCGCGGCCAGGTGCCCCTCGAGCGCCCCATTGGCCAGGAGCTTCCACCCCGCACCGAGGACCTCGTGCAGGGGCGGGAGGAAGACGCGCGTCGAGGGCGCGGCGAACCACAGCGGCCCCACCTCCCACAGGAGCAGGAACGCCGCGATCGCGGCAGACTTCCACAGGCCGGAGCGCACGACGGCGCCGGCTCGCCGGAGCGGGCGGCCCCGGCCTGCGTCCGGCCGGTGCGTGGCGGAGGGGGAATCTGCGACAGCTTCGGCGGGCCGGAAGGGTGCGGTGAGCGTGCTCATCAGGCGGGGATCCTTTCTGTGGTGGCGCGGCGGACCTCGTCGTGCAGGAGGTTCCAGACCTCGTGGCGGTACTCCACGAAGGCGGGGTGCGAGCGGATGTCCGCTTCGTCGTCGTGGTCCGGGAGGCGGATGTCCACCAGGGCCTTGAGGCGGCCCGGGCGGGAGCTGAGGACGGCGACCCGCTGTCCGAGGTAGACCGCCTCCTCGATGCCGTGGGTGATGAACACGATCGTCTTGCCGGTGGCTCGCCAGATCCGGAGCAGCTCGCCCTGGAGCTGCTCGCGCGTCTGGGCGTCGAGCGCGGCGAAGGGCTCGTCCATGAGGAGGATGTCGGGTTCGAACGCGAGGCTGCGGGCAATCGCCACGCGCTGCTTCATGCCGCCCGAGAGCTCGTGGGGGTAGCGGTCCTCGAAGCCGGCGAGCCCGACGAGGCCGAGGTAGTGGGTGGCCCGCTCGGCCCGTTCGCCCCTGCCCAGCCCTGTCCCTTCGAGTCCGATCGAGACGTTCTGGGAGGCAGTGCGCCAGGGGAAGAGGGCGTACTGCTGGAACACGACGGCCCGGTCCCGCCCGGGGCCGGTGATCGGCGTGCCGTCCACGAGGACTTCACCCGAGGCGGGTCTCGTGAGGCCGGCAAGCAGATCCAGGAGGGTGGTCTTGCCGGAGCCGCTCGGTCCGACCAGGGTGAGGAATTCGCCGTCCTGGACGTCGAGGGTGAGGCTGTCGAGGGCCGTCAGGGTCCCTCCGCCGCGGACCTGGAAGTGCTGGCTGACGCCGCGCAGGCTGATCTTAGGGGTCATGGTCATCCCTTCGCGAGATCGTTGAATTCGTTGGTGTAGTACTTGGACGGCGTGATGGGCCCACCCACGATCCCGGCCCTGTTCAGCCAGGCGTCCCAGCGGGTGAAGTCCGTGTCGGTGATGATCCCGGCGCGGGGTACGCCCACGCTCTTCCAGTACTTCAGGTTCTTGGTGCTCTCGCCGCGGTTGCGCTTCTCGATGATCTGGGTGAAGCGCTCGATCACGGTCTCCCGCGGAGTGGTGCGCTCCCACTCGATGGCTTTGGCGACGCCGGTCGTGAACGCGCGCACCGTGTCAGGGTTCTTGGCGATGAAATCGCTGCGGAAGACGTACTGTCCTCCGGCGAAGGCCCCGAACAGGGCGTAGTCGCTGAAGAGCGAACGCAGGCCGCCTCCGGCGACGGCGTTGTCCTGGAGGACTCCCCCCAGCACGCCGACGTCGACCTGCCCGCGGCGGACCGCTTCCTCAGTGTCGTTGGGTGGGAGGACCACCAGCTGAACCTGCCTGATCTCCTCGGGGGTCAGCCCGTTCTTCTCGAGCCAAGTGTCGAGGACGGCCTCGGAATGCGCCCCGAGAGTGTTGACGGCGACCTTCCTGCCGATGAGGTCACGGGCGGTGCGGATCGGGCTGTCGTCCTTGACGTAGAAGCCGTTGAAGGTCTTCTCGTCCTCGCCGTAGTAGTTCACGACCGCCTTCACGGGGGCGCCGGCTTCGGCGAGCTTGACCACGGCGCCGGTGAAGGCGCCGCCGAAGTCCGTCTGGCCGGTCGCGGCGGACTGGATGTCCTGGGGCCCGCTGGTCGTGTTGCCCACCCAGACGAGCTTGACGTCGCCGAGGAAGCCGAGATCCTGTGCGAGTTCGGGGAGGGTGACGTTGTTCGCGGATCCCTGGTACCGCAGCTCGGTGGTCTCCTGACCTGCGCCTGTGGCGGCGGCAGGGCCTGAGCAGGCCGAAACGGCCGCGGCGAGGACGGCTGCCAGCGCGGCTCCGGCAATGGATGCAAGTGTTTTCATCGGGTTTTCCTAGGGTTTCTGGGCGCACGGAGGCAGCCCTCATGGGCGCAGCGGCACTCCGCGCGCGATAAGGAGAAAAGAGAAAGAACCTGGGCGCGCTACTTGGCCCGGTACTCGTGGTTGGTCAGAGGAAGGAAACTCCCCGGACACCACGGGCCCACAGCCTGCCCGGTCAGGATGAGGCGGTGCCCCGCGTCCACCCGCTGCCAGCGGCGACACTCGAGGTGCGGGACGTCGTCGGCCGCCGCGGCGAAGGGGACGACGGCGATGCCAGCGGCCCAGTGCCCCATGGCGCGGGGCACGTCCGCGCCGCCGACGGCCTGCTCCCCGATGGTGACAGTCATGGTGGTCCAATCCCCCGGACGCCCGCGGTTCGCGGGCGCCGTACTTGCCGCGGATGGCCACCGCGGCCGGATCTTCATCTGGGGCACCCCACTACGGGAGAGGGTTGCCGCCCGGCCAGCCAGAGCTTCACGCCGGGACTCTTGATCCTGGGCCCGAATCTACGGAACCCCACCAGTCCCGTCTATCCATCTCCGTAACAACGACCCGTGACGTCGCGGTGGGCAACAGCGCGCCCTAAAAGGTCACATTGCCTCCGGCCCACATGACCCTCGATGACGAAACGACTGAGTATCGAAGGCATACATCCACGACGACGGCTTGGCGGTGTTCCGGTCAGCTCAGGGACCTGCACGCCGGATACGCGTCAGCGCTGCGGGCAGGCCTCGTCGATGAGCCGCCGGGCCAGACCGAGCGCGCGGTTGCCGTACGTGCGCCCATCGAGGACCGCCGCGGTGGCGTAGGCGCCGTTCAGCACGATCAGCAATTCCTCGGCCAGGAGGCCGGGATCTTCGGCGCCTGCCTGCTCGGCAAGCGTGCGGAGCCAGTCACGCACCCTCTGCTTGTGGTCGACGGCGACACGGTGCGCAGGGTGGTCGCCCTCGGGGAACTCGGTATTCGTGTTCAGCATGGGGCAGCCCCGGTACCCCGCCCCAGCGGTGTCCTCCGCGAGGACCTCGAACACTGCGCTGAGCTTCTGCCGGGGGTCCACATACTCGGCCGCGGCCTGCTCCATGCGCTCGAACCACGCGTCGGCACCGCCTCGGACATAGGCGGTGGCCAGAGCGTCCTTGGTGGGGAACTGCCGGTAGACCGTGGCGTTCCCAACGCCGCACTCCTTCACGACAGCGTCCATGCCCACCGCGCGGATCCCCTGCTGGTAGTAGAGGCGCGTGGCCACCTCCAGGATGTTGCGCCTGTTCTCTTCAGCCGTCCGCCGCGTCACCGCGATCTTCCTCCTCGTGCCGTCCGTGCCCTTCCAGCTTGACAGACGGACCGATCCGTCACAAATAATAGACGGAACGATCCGTCACATCGAACGGATGGCGACTCGAAGGAGCACCATGAAGATCGCAGTACTCGGCACCGGCATGGTCGGGCGCGCCCTCGCGGCCCGCCTCGCCGAGCTCGGCCACGCCGTCACCATTGGCACCCGCAACCCGGACGAGACCCTCGCCCGTACCGGCGACGACGCGTTCGCCGCCTGGGCTGCGGCGAACCCGGCCGTGGGGCTCGCCGCGTTCACCGACGCCGCCTCGGCCGCCGAGCTCGCCATCAACGCCACCAGCGGCGGAGCAGCCCTCGAGGTCCTCGCACTGGCAGGCCAGGAGAACCTCACGGGCAAGGTCCTCGTCGACATCGCGAACCCGCTGGACCTCAGCGCCGGCATGCCGCCGACACTGTTCGTGAAGGACACCGACTCGCTCGGCGAGCAGATCCAGCGCGCACACCCCGACGCGCTCGTGGTGAAGACCCTCAACACGCTCAACGCGTCCCTCATGGCGGACCCCGCCAAGCTGGGCGAGGCCAGCACTGTGTTCGTCTCCGGGAACGACGCCGCGGCGAAGGCCACCGTGTCCGGGCTCCTGGCGGAGATGGGCCACCAGGACATCATCGACCTCGGCGACATCACGACGGCCCGCGGCACCGAGATGCTCCTTCCCGTGTGGCTGCGCCTGTGGGGCGCTCTTGGGACGCCGGAGTTCAACTTCAAGATCGTCCGCTGACTGGGCGCCTCCTCGCCCAGCGGGAGCCCGAGCGGCACAATGGCACTGGATGACAAGGCCCCGGGGCTGCGGTGGGGCCGCGTCGCCGCGCTGCCTCGTCACTCCCCCACCCCCGAAGGAGCCACACATGGCCGTTCGCCTCGACCTCAACATCTCCCTCGACGGCTACGCGTCGACCGCCGACCAGACGCCGGAGAACCCGATGGGCGAGGACTGGGCGCGCCTCGTCGCCGCATACACCGGCACCAGGACGTTCCGCGAGCGGGTCCTCGGCGACCGCTCCGGGGAGGGCACCACCGGTGTCGACGACCGCTACGGGGCGGCCTACTTCGAGGGCATCGGCGCCGAGATCATGGGCGCTGGGATGTTCGGCCTGCACACGTTCCCGGACAATCCGGACTGGCGCGGATGGTGGGGCGACGAGCCGCCGTTCCACGCGCCGGTCTTCGTCCTGACGCACGACGCCGACCGCGCGCCCATCGAGTTCGACAACGGCACGGTGTTCCACTTCCTCTCGGCCACCCCCGAGGAGGCACTGGCCAAGGCGACCGAGGCCGCGGGCGGGGCCGACGTGCGGATCGGCGGCGGCGTGGACACCGTGCGGGCGTTCCTGAAGGCTGGGCTCGTCGACCGTCTGCACGTGGCGATCTCGCCCATCCTGCTCGGCCGCGGGAAGAGCCTGTGGGAGGACCTGCGCGGGCTCGAGGCCGGCTACAGCGTCACCAGCGAGGTCGCCGAGAGCGGCGTCGTGCACATGACCTTCGCGCGGGACTGACGCCGCGACGCTCTAGGGCCGGCCCTCCTCGACCACCCGCTTGATGTCCGCCAGGACGGGCGCCCACGCATCGGCGACCATGGTGTCGGCGTCGGCCTGGGTCGGGCTGTTGCCATGGGTGAGGGTCAGGGTTGTGGCGCCGTCGTGCTCCGTCAGCTCGTAGGTGACGTGGTGGTAGTTCTCGGGCGAGTCCTCGGTGCCCGCCAACGGGCTCCAATGGGTCGTGCTGACGACCCTGGGCGGCTCGTAGCGAAGGACCGTGCCCTTGTCGGTGTAGGGCTGCCCCTTCCATTCCCCGCTCCAGGTCACGGAGCCGCCTACCCGCCAGTCGGCTTCGAGCGTGTTCCCGTGAAGGTACAGCGAGACCGTCTCGGGGTCGACAAGCGCGTCCCACACGCGCTCGATTGGGGCGTTGATCGTGATCGACGTCTGGGCTGAATAGGTATCCGCCATGGCGCGATCGTAATGCCGTATACGGGAGGGGACGAGGGCTGGCGTGTAGATTGGGTCGGCCCTCCGTCCAGGACGAGCAGTACAATATCCAGTACCACTTGAGGAGGCGTCATGGCAATCACCGCATCGGAAGCACGTGCTCACCTGTTTCCTCTCATCCAGCAGGTCAACGAAGACCATGTGCCCGTCGAGATCGTCTCGAAGCGCGGCAACGCGGTACTGATGTCCCTTGCCGACTATGAGGCACTCCAGGAGACGGCCTACCTCCTGAGGACCCCGGCCAACGCCCAGCACCTGCTCGAGAGCATCGCCCAGCACCGCGCAGGCACCGCGGCGCCGCACGAGCTCTCCGAATGAAGGTCCTCTTCACCGAGAACGGCTGGGCCGACTACAGGTTCTGGCAGGACACCGACCGCGCCACGCTCAAGCGGGTCAACCGCCTCATCGAGGAATGCCTCCGGACACCGTTCGCCGGCATCGGCAAGCCCGAGGCGCTCAAGCACCAGCTCGCCGGCTACTGGTCGCGCCGGATCACGGACGAGCACCGCCTCGTGTACACGGTCGATGACGGCCAGCTCGTGATCATCGCCGTGCGCCACCACTACTGACGGCCTGCGACCTTGGGCCTTTCATCGCTCGCACGTGGTTCCCACGCATTGGCGACCATCTTCTCGGCGTCGTCTTGGGTCGGGCTGTTGCCGTGGACCGGCCTCTCCACCGTGTGGAGGGCCTCCACCGTGTGGAAGGCCGGTCCCTTCTCGCGGCACTGGACAGTCTATGACCCCTCGTTCATCGCAGTCCCTAGGGGGCAACTTCGCACATGGAGCCGATAGGCTGACCGGCATCTTTGAATCGCTGCTCCTTGCTCACGGCAGTAGCGCGAACCCGGAATCCCAACTGGTCTTTGCGAGTGCTGCCATGGTGATCTGCAGAAAACCCAACGCCTCGAGCTCCCGCGCACGCGAAAGTGGTCCGGCGTCTACGGCCCGGAGACCGGCGGCCTCGACGAGGCCGATGACTGCGATCTTCGCGTCGGCATCGTCCCCGGCAAGCACAACCGTCGTGCGCGCTCCACCATTGGTGCCGCTGACCAAGGTTTCTCCGAAGTTGATGTTGAACGCCTTGACGACTGCCGCATCCGGAATGTCCTTGGCGATTTCAGCTGCAGCAGAAGAGTCGGATGGCACGGCCAACTCATCGAAAGTGGTGAAGTCGATCGGGTTGCTGATGTCGATGACAACCTTTCCGCTGAGTCCATCCGGGTAATGCATAAGCACGTCCGCGACCGCTTCGTATGGAACTGCGAGGACCACGAGGTCACCCGTGAGCTCATCGCCCATCACCCCGTATCTGGCATCGGGCCGCTCGGGCGAGGAGCTGGCACCGGCCCGGCGCCTAATTATTTGGATATCAGCACCCGCCCTCACGGACATATCGGCGATCGCCGAACTCATCTTACCGGTACCGATTATGCTGATCGATGTCATGCGAACAGTGCCCTTCTTGCATTGTGTGATCGCATTAGAGTCTTCTCAGCGACAGCCGCTGCGTCGTAGTCGTAGAAGAAGCTTCTGCGAAAATCTCGTCCGGCGCGCACGTCGGCGTCGCGTTTCGTGATGTCCTCATACTCGGCTTGGGAGTCGAGCTGTGAACCGCTCCTGCGCGAGCTTGCCTGCATAATGGCTGTTCGCTGCAAGCGAGCCGTTGTGTAGCGTTTGAAGGCATCGACGATGCCCTCGGGGCCTTCAGTCTCCCTGAGGAAAATGGCAAGGCTTACGCTGTCCTCAATTGCCTGGTTCACGCCTTGGCCGACGTAAGGGAGCATGGTGTGTGCTGCGTCGCCGAGCAATGTGACTCGACCTCGTGACCAGTTGGCTAGAGGCTCTCGGTCGTACAGTCCCCACCAGAAGGTCTTGTCGATGAGTTTGATGAACTCGCGGAGCCTGGGGTCCCATTCCTCGCCCCCGAACTCGGCGGCGAGTTCGCTTACGTCACCCTCGGCCGACCATGATTCCTTGAGGGGCCCGTCACTTGGGACAAAGCCGACATAGTTGAACAGCTTGCGCTGCCGCACCGGGTAGCACATGAAATGCTTCCCGCCTCCCATCCAGACTTGGCTCGTCATCGGCCAGTCTTCGGGAAGGAGGCTCGCGTCAAGCACTCCGCGATATGCGATGGATCCGGAGTAGACGGGATCCGAGGGCTGGGTGATTGAGTCGCGCACGAGCGAATGGACACCGTCCGCACCCACCACAGCCTCGAACTCGGCATTCACACCATTTTCGAATTCAAGGCGGACGCTCGAGTCCAATGCGTGAATCGATGCCAACCTGTGCCCCAGACGAACCGCATCACTGGGAATTGACCGGCGCAGGACATCGATGAGATCGGCTCTGTGAATGCCAAAACTCTGGTACCGCCCGGCAGAGTCCGACCAAGCAACCTCCGCCACCGGCCTGCCATCCGTGCCAAGGTTCACACCCGGTCCGTCCCATGGCGCACCTGCTAGCTTGACCTCGTCAAGCAGACCCAACCTGTCGAGTCCGCGCTGGCCGTTCGGGGCGACCCCGACGCCTGCGCCCACTTCCGCAAGCTTCCGCGCCTGCTCGAACACCGTGACTTCGGCCCCGGCAATCTTCATGAGTGCGATCGCGGCAGTGAGCCCACCCAGCCCCCCGCCAATGATCGCGACTCGAGTCGCACGATTATCCATTTTGGTTCTCCTCTAATACATCCGTGTTGCAGTTGGCCGGCCGGCCCGAAAGGGCGTGACGAGATCGTGGTGATATGGTTCCCTGCGCCTCAAGGCCGCCAAAGACCTATACCGTCCCGCCACCTTTCGGGGTCAGATCGATGGCAACTGCCAGGTCATCGGTGGCTTCGTGCTGTTGCGGTGTCTGCCCTGGCACGGTCCAGGCGGCCGCTGCCCCGAGGACACCAACGATGGCGAAGACATAGAAACCCCACGGATAGGCGATGCCTGCGGTCAATAGGACTCCTCCGAGCAGAGGCCCGCAGATTGCCGACGCCTGTTGCGCGGAGGCGGTTCGGGTAGACCTTCTGCGTGTAGGCATAGGTCAACGCCTGCGAGCTGAAGACGAAGAAACCTGCAAGGAACAGAGCTGCATAGAGAATCGGCTCTGGCAACGGAAGCGCGAATACGGCCAAGAAGATCGCAGCTCCAGCGAACCAGCCGATGGTTGTTCGACGAACTCCTCCGCGGTCGGCGAAACGTCCTCCGAGAAGATAGCCCAGAATTGCTCCCAGATTAAGGGTCAGCAGAAACGCCAGTGAATTTCCTACCGAGTACCCTGCTGCGCGCATGATCTCGGGAAGCCAGGTGTTGAGCCCATAGATCAACAACAGACCCATGAACGTGGCGGTCCAGAACGCTAGCGTCGCTCGCAGCTGAACGCCCCGGAAGAGGCCACTGATGGTCTCGCGGCTCGCGCGGCCGATTCTCGCCGCGGGCACCGCGGTGGTCCCCTGAGTGTCAGGGTCTGAAAGGTAGCGGATCATCAGGGGGACGAGCACTAGCGCCGGCAGTGCTCCGGCAACGAACATGGACTGCCATCCAAGCCAGGGGATCAGGAACATTCCGAGCAGCGCGCAGAGCACCGCACCGACGTTGTACCCAGTCATGAGTGTTGTGGTGGCGCTACTGCTCTTGCCCTGGCCAGCTCGGTGCGCGGCCACAATGGCGACCGCGATGGGCATGCAGCCACCGAGACCCACACCCGCGAGGAACCTCAGGATCGTGAAAAGGATCGCCGACGGTGCTGACGCTGAGAGCAGCGTGAACACGGAGAAGAAGGCCACAGATGCCACCAGCGCCTTTGCCGGGCCGATTCTTTCGGCAACGCTGCCGATGACGATGGCTCCGACCGTCATGCCGACCAGACCGATCATGGCTATGACCGACGCCGTGGCCGCGGTGAGTCCCCACACGTTGCCCTTCAAGAGGACCGGAAATACTACGGCCAACGCAATAAGGTCGAACCCATCAAGGGCGACTGACGACCAGCACAGCAGCTGTACCCCGCGGCCCGGGCTGGAATTCGAGAATCGCACAGTGCCTCCTAAACGCATCAATGCATCGAGCGTATGCGGCGTGCATTACACCCTCAACGGGCTCACATCGATGGACCTATGGAACTTATCTATGGCCTAAACACCGGGGCGCGTTTCAGGGGAAGGGCAAGTCCCGCAGCGCCTAGAAGGAAATGCGGAAGTATGGGTGAAGGGCTGGGACCTGCTCGACCGGGAGCTCGGCGGTGAGTCCACCAGCTACGGGAAAGGGGTCCGGTTTCTGAGACGGCGCGAGCTGACGGCAGCGATCGGACGCAGGTCCACAGCATGGGCACGTCGATTTCACTGTTTTATGGTTTCCCAATGGGATCCCCCGACCTTCTGGCGCTCGACCTCTTCCGGCTGCGGGTCTTCGTCACCGTGGTCGAACGCAACGGCTATTCGGCCGCTGCCCGTCACCTCCACCTAGCGCAGCCCACCGTTTCGCACCACGTGGCGGAACTCGAAAAGGCACTCGGCTCGGACCTTCTCCGCTACGAACAGCGTGCGATACACCTCACGCCCGCTGGCCACGAGGTGTACAACTCGGCCTTGCTCATGCTCCGTGAACAGGAGTCACTGCAGGAATCGCTCAAGGACCTGAAGCATGGCCGGCGTGGCAGGGTCCGGCTCGGAGCCAGCATCGCCTTCGAGCAGCGTTACTTCCTGGACCAAGTGATAGCCCCGTTCTGCCGGAGCCATCAAGGGACATTGCTCTCCCTGCGCTTCGGCCACAGCGGCCAGTACGCCCAGGCAGTCTTGGACAGGGAAGTGGACCTTGCGTATGTGATCAAGTGGCAACTGCCCCCCGAGGCGTCCTTCGAAGCGCTGCACAAGGCACCCATGAGATTCCTGGCGCCACGTTCCCATCCCCTGGCCCTGAAGGAGAGTGTTCAGCTGGAGGAGATCGCGGAGGCTGGCCTTATTGCCAGCCCTCTCACGAGCCTCGAGTCGGTGTACTACCGGCAGATCCTCCGGGAAAGCGGGATCACCGGGGACCACTCCGTGATCGAGGTGGACGGGATGCAGGCCCGGGTGTTGGCGGCCGAAGCCGGCCTAGGCGTGGTCGCTACGTTTATCCCCAACTACGCCCGCGGTACGGTCATGGCCCCGCTCGTCGAGCTCGCGGTCAACGGCCCGACGGCCCAGGTCCAGATCGGCTTGGTTCGCCGTGCCGGGGACGAGGGGCCGGAAAGCGTCGACGCGTTGGCGGATTGGCTGCGCCAAGTGACTTCAGCCTGAGGTCCGACGGGCCGCCGTCAGCGCGAAAGACACCCCTTCTCCGAGTCCCGGCGGCTGCCCATCTCGGAGGAGCGGGCGATCAGGCCGACTGCAGTTGTCTGCCACGCTCCTGACCCGGGCCCCGCGCCAGCGGCCGCTGGCGTGGGCACCCGGGTCGGGAGGGTCGTCCTGGCGCGGCTGGCGGCTGGTGCCAGCGGCCGCTGAATCCTACGCGGTGGCGTGGCGCGCGTGCTCGTCCTCCTGGACCTCGGCCCTCGCGCGCTTGCTGGGGCCGATCCAGACGGCCACGATCGTGATGATCGCCTGGCTGATCATGTAGAGGGCCACGGGCCAGTATGAGTTGGTCGCGGCCAGCAGGAGGGTGGCGAGGACGGGCCCGATGCCGCCGGAGATCGCGCTGCCGACTTCGCGGGAGGAGGCGAGGCCGGTGAAGCGGATGCGGGCGGGGAAGAGGTTGGCCAGGTAGGCGCCCTGGGTGGCGGACATGCCGCGTACGGCGATGGCGTAGATGATGACGATCGCGATGATGACGATTGGGGTCGACTTGGTGTCGATCATCCAGAACATCGGGAAGATGAAGGCCGCGACAGCGATGGCCGACCCGATGTAGACCCGTGCGATGCCGAGTCGGTCGCCGAGCCATCCGAAGAGCGGATAGGTGAAGAGGCTCACGAGCGAGGCGAAGAAGAGGCCGTTGAGCCCGACGCTCTTGTCGAGGTGGAGGAAAGTGGCCGCGTAGGCCAGGACGAAGGTCTTGACGAGGTTGGTGGTGGCGTTCTCGGCGAAGCAGGCGAACATGGCCACGAACCAGTTGCGCGTGTGGGAGGCGAAGACCTCCCTGACGGGGCTCTTGGGCTTCTCCTTGGTCCGGGTGACGGCCAGGAACTCGGGGGACTCCATGACGCGCATCCGGATGAAGAGGCCGACCACGATGCCAATCGCGCTGGCGAGGAAGGGGAGCCGCCACCCGTAGGCCATGAACTCGTCCTTGGGCATGAAGTCCAGGAGGGAGTAGAAGGAGGTGCCGAGCATGATGCCCAGGGCCAGGCCCGCGCCGGGGAGGCTGGTGAGGAGTCCTTGGCGCTTCTTGCTGGCGTGCTCGGAGACCATGACCTGGGCCCCGCCGAACTCGGCGCCCGCGCCGATTCCCTGCAGGATGCGCAGGAGGAGCATCAGGATCGGGGCCCAGATGCCGACCTGGTCGTAGGTGGGGAGCAAGCCGATGAGGACGGTGGAGGCGCCCATGAGGACAAGGGTCGCGGCGAGGACGTTCTTGCGCCCGATCCGGTCGCCGAGGGCGCCGAAGACGAAGCCTCCGAGGGGGCGGAAGAAGTAGCCGATCGCCGTCGTGGTCAGCGCGGCGGCGGTGCCGATGAGCGGGTCGAACTTGGGAAAGAAGAGGGTGTTGAACACGAGGGCGGACGCGGTGCCGAACAGGACGAAGTCGTACCACTCGATGGTGGTGCCGATGACGCCGGCGATGATGGCCCGGCGGACCCAGCGGGTCCGCTGCTCGGGGGTGGGGGTCATGACGTTGGACATTGCTGTTCCTTCTACTGCGTTGTAGGGGAGCTGGCGCGGGGGGTCTACGGCTGGAGGGACGGGCGGGGCGACATCTCTGCCGCCTGGCGGAGGGCTTCGATCATGCTGCGGACGTCGGCAATCCCCTTGCCCGCGATGTCGAATGCCGTGCCGTGGTCGACCGAGGTGCGGATGACCGGGAGGCCGACGGTGATGTTGACGCCGGCCTCGATGCCCAGGACCTTGACGGGGCCGTGGCCCTGGTCGTGGTACATGGCGACGATGAGGTCGTAGTCGCCGCGGCCGGCGAGGAAGAAGGCCGTGTCCGCCGGGAGCGGGCCGCGGGCGTCGATTCCGTCGGCCTGGAGCTTCTCGATGGCGGGGGTGATCTTCTCCTCTTCCTCGCCGTAGCCGAAGAGGCCGTTCTCCCCCGCATGCGGGTTGATGGCGCAGACGCCGATTTTGGGATGCGCGACGCCGGCGCGCTTCATCGCCTCGTCGCCGCGGCGGACGGTGCGTTCGACGAGTCCGGGCTCGATCTTGCGGATCGCGTCGAGGAGGCCGATGTGGGTGGTGACGTGGATGACCTTGACCTTGGGGGTCGAGAGCATCATGGACACCTCGTCGACGCCCATGAAGTGGGCGAGCAGTTCGGTGTGGCCGGGGTAGATGTGCCCGGCCTTGTGCAGCGCGGCCTTGTTGAGGGGAGCGGTGCAGATTCCCTGGACCTTGCCCGCCATCGCGAGCTCGCACGCGATCCTGACGTAGTGGTAGGCGGCGTTGCCGGCCTCCGCGGATTCCTCGCCCCAGGGCAGGTCCTCGGGCAGGAGCTCCGGGTCGATGACGTTGACCCGCCCGGGGGTGAACTCGGCGTCCTCGACCCCTTGGACCGTGACGATCTCGGCCGGGACACCGAGCGCCTCGGCACCGAGGCGCAGACGGTGGGCGTCCCCGACCACCACGGGGCGGCTGTCGGCGTAGGCGCCGGGGTGGACGAGGGCGCCGACGGTGACTTCAGGCCCGATTCCGGCGCCGTCGCCCATGGTGACGGCGATGAAGGGCCTGTCATCGTATGCGGGGGTCATATGGATCTCCGTTGTTTCTCTGGGATGGTTCGAGGACTGGATGGCGCGGTACAGCTGGGCCAGGACCTCCGGATCGCCGAAGCTGCCGGGCTTGGTGGCAACGAGCCGGCCATCGTCGGCTCTGCTGACCACGGCGCCGTGCTGGACCGCGGTGAGCGGGACGAGTGAGGCGATGCCGAGGGCATCGAGGACCTCCCGGGCGGTCTCCCCGCCGGTGAGGATGAGGTCCGTCCGGAGGCCCTGCTGGGCCTCCTGGGCAAGCCGGGCAAGCTGGGCGACGATGACTGCCGAGCGGGCCGGATCCACCGGACCCTCGGGGACAGCCATGGCGACGGACCGGCCCTCCGAGAGCGCAACGCGGACGCCCGCCGCCTCTCCCCCGTGCGGGGGGAGGCGCACGACGTCGACGCCCTCCGCGGCGAGGCGCTCCACCTGCCGCCGGGCGGCGGGGGAGGCGGAGCCGACGACGGCGAGCACGGCGCCGCGGCGGCCTGCGGCTGGCATCGCCGCAGCGGGGGTGTGCGCGGTGCGCGCAGCTTCCCTGGCCAGGCGCTGGGCGAGCACGCCCGCGAGCTGTCCCGTGCCGGCGAGCGCAAGGGGACGCCGGCCTGACGAGAACCCCAGCGAGGCGACGGCCTCGACGACGGCCGCGAGGTCCGCCTCCGTCTCGCCGTCGACGACCAGGATGGCAGGCTCGGCGCTGCCGCAGACCGACTGGATCCGCTCGGCGAGGCCCGAGGACCGCACCGCCTCGAGGCCCACATTCAGGACGTTGCTTCCGGTGGTGAAGAGCTCCCCCAGGTTCCCTGGGGCAGGGCGCGGTTCGGCGCCCCAGAGCCCGGCCTCGCGGAGGGGCACGCCGGCCACGAGGGGCTCGGCCCCCACGACGGTCCTGTGCATCGCAGGGAGGGCACCGGCAAGCACGACGTCGTACCCGAGCTCGGCCAGGGCCGACAGCTCCGGGCCCACGTTGCCCCGCCAGAGCGAATCGGTCTTCTTGAAGACGACCGCCCCGGTCCCGAGACCCGCGGCGGCGGTCTTGACCGCCGCGCCGGCCGCCGCAGGCGAGGCACTGCGCGTGTGCGTGTCCAGGACGACGACCTCGGAATCGTCGGAGGCCGCATCGCCCAGGTGCGCCCCCGCCGTCGTGAGCGCGATCCGCGCAGTGAAGCCGTGGGCCGTGAACTGCTGGCCGACCTCGGCGGCACCCGAGAAGTCGTCCGCCTGAACGAGGATCCTGGCCATGTCCCTCCTCCTTTCCGATTCGGTGTGAGAGCTGTGTCACCAGCAAGCATGACATAGCTGCGCGAAACGCGCTAGTCCTATTGCTCAATTCGCGCAGCAGTGGGATAGTTGATCCCACAGAAGGCAGATCGTCGGGCAAGGACTACGGCGCGACAGTGCGCATTTCGCGCAGAACGCGCAATTTCCCGCGCGGCAGATCCCACCCTCCATCGACAGGACGACTATGAGTAACCACCCCGCCGCCGCTCCCCCGCAGGAGCTTCCGCTCTCGAAGCTGGTCCTCGGCACCATGACCTTCGGCGACACCGCGGACGAGGCCACGGCGCGCGTGATCTTCGACGAGGCGCTCGATGCCGGCATCACGGCGGTCGACACCGCCAACGGCTACGCGGGCGGACGGACGGAGGAGATCCTGTCCCGCCTGCTCAAGGGCCGCAGGGACGAGGTCCTCCTCGCCACGAAGGCCGGCATGCCGCACCCCGACCACGGGGACCACTCGCCGCTCTCGGCGCGGGGCCTGCGGCTCTCGCTCGAAGGCAGCCTCAGGCGCCTCGAGGTCGAGAGCGTCGACCTCTTCTACCTCCACCAGCCGGATCGTGCGGTGCCGATCGAGGAGACGCTCGGCGCCGTCGCCGAACTGGCCGCGGAGGGCAAGATCAAGGCTCTGGGTGTCTCCAACTTCGCCGCCTGGCAGATCGCCGACCTCATCCACGTCGCCGACAAGGTCGGCTCTCCCCGTCCGGTCGTGGCGCAGCAGCTCTGCAACCTGCTCGCGCGCCGGGTCGAGGAGGAGTACCTCGAGTTCGCCGCGTCCCACGCAGTGCACACCATGGTCTACAACCCGCTCGGCGGAGGCCTGCTCACAGGCAGGCACCGCTTCGAGGCGAAGCCGACGGAGGGCCGCTTCGGCGACTCGCGGCTCGCCGCGATGTACACGCAGCGGTACTGGGACCCGCGGCTCTTCGAGGCCGTGCAGGCGCTGAGCGGTATCGCCGACGGGGCGGGCGTGTCGCTCGTCGAGCTGTCGCTGCGGTGGCTGGCCCACCGCGACGGCGTCGGCTCGGTGCTCCTCGGCGGCTCGAAGGCCGAGCAGCTGCGCGCGAACATCGCCGCTGTCGCCAAGGGCCCCCTGCCGGCCGACGTGGTGGAGGCGTGCGATAGCGTCGGCGCCATGCTGCGGGGCCCGATGCCCGCCTACAACCGCTGAGCCGAGCAGACGAGAAACCGAAAGCAGGAGAACAATGACGTCTTCACCTCAGGCACTCGAGTTCGCGCGGAAGATCCGCGCCCGGGAACGCGCCGTCGGCTACTGGGCCGTGCTCGACGCGCCGGTGGCCACCGAGCGGATCGCGCGCCTCGGCTACGACTACGTCGCGCTCGACGCCCAGCACGGCCTCCTCGGCTACTCGGGGGTGCTCCACGGGCTGATGGCCATCGACGCCTCCCAGCGCGCAGTCGGCCTGGTCAGGGTCGACGGGAACAGCCCGACGTCGATCGGGAAAGCCCTCGACGCCGGCGCCGTCGGCGTCATCGTGCCCCTCATCGACAGCGCCGAGGACGCCGCCGCCGCGGTCGCCGCTGCCAAGTACCCGCCCTTGGGACGCCGCTCCTACGGGCCCATGCGCTCCGCGCTCCGGATCGGACCCGTCCCGGCCGAGGCCGACGCCATGACGCTGGTCTTCGCCATGATCGAGACCCCCGAGGGCCTGGCAAACGTCAAGGAGATCTGCGCGACCCCGGGCCTCGACGGAATCTACGTGGGCCCCTCCGACCTCACGCTCGCCGTCGGCGGGGCCTTCCCCGGCGACCCCGCCGTCCAGCCCGAGTTCGACCACGCCCTCGCCACCGTCGCGGACGCCGCGGCGGCCGCCGGCATCGCCGCCGGCATCCACACCGCCGCCGGGGCGATCGCGGCACAGCGGCTCCAGCAGGGGTACACCTTCGCCACCGTCGCCTCCGACCTGACCCACCTCGAGCTGGCCGCCAGGGCCCACCTCGACGCAGCCACTTCCGACGCAGCCACTCCCCAGGACTGAGACCGCCATGACCAGCAACACCATCGACAGCGCCTACAGTGCCATCACCCGCGACGGCGTCCTCCGCCGCGCCGACGGGGCGACCTTCGCCTACCTGCCCGCAGCCACCGTGCAGTCCCACGCCGCGAACCTCCAGACCCTCCCCGACGGGCGCCTGGGCTGCGTGTGGTTCGGCGGCACCCAGGAGGGCATCGGCGACATCTCGGTCTGGTTCTCCGCCCTCGAACCGAGCGGCGACCACTGGTCCGAGCCCGAGCAGCTCTCCGATGACAGCACGCGCTCCGAGCAGAACCCGATCCTCTTCGCCCCCGGCGGGGACGAGGTCTGGCTCCTGTACACGGCACAGAGGGCAGGCAACCAGGACACCGCCGAAGTCCGCCGGCGGATCTCGCGCGACAGCGGCACGACGTGGGGCCCGGTGGAGACCCTGTTCCACGCCACCGAGGCCGGCGGCGTCTTCGTGCGGCATCAGCCCCTCATCCTCCCCTCGGGCCGCTGGCTGATCCCGATCTTCCGCTGCCTCACCACCCCTGGCGAGAAGTGGGTCGGCAACAACGACGACAGCGCCGTGATGGTCTCCGACGACGGCGGCCGCACCTGGCGCGAGCAGCTCGTCCCCGGCAGCCTCGGCTGCGTCCACATGGACATCCAGCCCCTCCCCGATGGATCGCTCCTGGCCCTCTACCGCAGCCGCTGGGCCGACTCCATCTACGAGTCGCGCTCCACCGACGACGGCGCCACCTGGAGCGAGCCCGTCCCGACCGAGCTGCCGAACAACAACTCCTCCATCCAGTTCACCGCCCTCGCCGACGGGCGGCTCGCCCTGGTCTACAACCACCGCCGCGCGGAGGAGACGACGGAGCGGCGCCTCTCGCTCTACGACGAGATCGACGACGACGGGCTGATCGATGATGGCGCAGCAGCTTCGGCCGCCCCCGCTGTCGAGCCCTCGCCCGCCACGGCCGGCCGGGGCGCCTTCTGGGGGACCCCGCGCGCACCCATGACCCTCGCGATCTCGGAGGACGGGGGCCGCAGCTGGCCGATCCGGCGGAACCTCGAGGTCGGGGACGGCTACTGCCTGTCCAACAACTCCCGCGACGGGCTGAACCGCGAGTTCTCCTACCCCTCCATCCACCAGGGGCCGGACGGTGGGCTCAACATCGCCTACACCTACTTCCGCCAGGCCATCAAGTACGTCAAGGTCAGCCCGGAATGGGCCTACGCCGGCACGACCACCCCGGGCGGGGACGCCGATGCCTGAGGTGGGGCACGCCGTCGTCACCGGCTGCAGCTCCGGCATCGGCCGGGCGATCGCCGCACGCCTCCTGGCGGAGGGGTGGCGCGTCACGGGGCTGAGCCGCAGGGAGACCGACCTCGGCGACGGTTTCAGCTGGCGGCAGGCCGA
Organism: Sinomonas flava; assembly: GCF_039531875.1. Lineage (NCBI taxonomy): Bacteria > Bacillati > Actinomycetota > Actinomycetes > Micrococcales > Micrococcaceae > Sinomonas > Sinomonas flava. The sequence continues at coordinate 129,816 of NZ_BAAAQW010000014.1, forward strand.
CCTCGCCGATTCGCGCTCACTCACCGAAGCGGTAGAGGGCCTGCCCGCGGCCGACGCCGTCGTCCACGCGGCAGGGCTCCAGCGCACCGGGCGCCTCGGCAGCCTGGACGCGTCCGCCCTGCAGGAGATGTTCGCCGTGCACGTCGCGGCGGCGAGCACCCTCGCCGACGCCCTCGTCCCCTCGATGCCGGACGGCGGCCGGATCGTGCTCCTCGGCAGCAGGACCGCGGCCGGCGCCGCCGGCAAGAGCCACTACGCCGCGACCAAGGCAGCGCTCCTGGGGCTGGCCAGGTCATGGGCCAAGGAACTCGCACCCCGCCGCATCACCGTCAACGTCGTCTCGCCCGGCCCCACCGACACCCCGATGCTCTCCGACCCGGCGCGCGCGGACGTGCCCCCGGTGTCGACCCCGCTCGGGCACCTCGTCGGCCCGGACGACGTGGCCGCACTCGTCGGCCTTCTCGTCGGTCCCCACGGGGCTTCGATCACGGGTCAGGACTACGTCATCTGCGCGGGAGCGTCGCTATAGCACGCGCTCCGCGGCCCCGCCGCGCCACTCGCTACGATGAGGGAAGGCGCCCGCTCACCGTTGAACAGATGCGCCCACGTGAGCCGAAGGGGATCCGGATGACGACGGCAAAGGCCCGGCGGGAAGAGATCTACCGCCTCGCCACCACGGCCGGGCTGACCTCTGTCGAGGAGCTCTCGCAGCGCTTCAACGTCACGGCCTCCACCATCCGCAGGGACCTCGCGCTCCTGAACGACGAGGGCAAGCTGGCCAGGACCTACGGCGGCGCGCTCGCGATCGGCGCGCACCCCGAAGCGTCCCTGCGGCAGCGGATCGGCGAGGCGTTCGAGGAGAAGCAGGCCATCGCGCAGTGGGCCGCGGGGCAGGTCCAGGCCGGCGAGTCGATCCTGCTCGACGGCGGGTCGACCGTCGGCGCCCTTGCCCACGCCCTGCGGGACCGCAGTGGCCTTACCGTCACCACTCCTGCCGTGAACACGGTCCAGGAACTCGCCGACTCCCCCGGCATCCACGTCGACTGCCTCGGGGGGCGGCTGCGCAGCGTCAGCCAGACCTTCGTTGGTCCGCTCGCCGAGGCGGCCCTCGAGCGCATGACCTTCGACAGGGTCTTCCTGGGTGCCGACGCCGTCACCGCCGACGACGGGATCTGCGAAGCCGACCAGGCCCAGACCCGGCTCAAGGAACTCATGGCCCGCCGGGGCGCCGCCGTCTACGTCCTCGCCGACTCCAGCAAGCTCGGCCAGCGCCCCTTCCACGCCTGGGTGCGCCTGCCGCTGCCCTGGACGCTGGTCACCGACGACGGCGCCGACCCCCACCAGATCACGCTCTTCCGGGAGGCGGGCATCGACGTGGAAGTAGTCAGCGGCCACAAGGTTCAGGAAGCCGAGCGCAGCCGGGCAAGCTGACTTCAAGCGTTCGACGGCGCCCGGCCACCACCGCGTGCCCCCTCGGCCGGTTGCCGGGCGCCCGCCTCGGGGTGAAAAATCACCCCATGGGCGCAGACCCAACCCGGCGCGAGGAGGCCTTGCGACAGGCCGCGCTGGGCCATCTGTCCGGCGCGATCGCCATGCTGCGCCCGCTGGCCGAGGCCTCGGGCGACCCGGAGGATCGTCTGCTGATCGGCAGACTGGCCCTGGTCCTGACGGACGACCGCGAGACCCGAGACCAGCTCGAGCGGGCCTACCGTGAGTTCCGCGAACGGGGCCTGCCGCGTCGCGCGGCTCTGGCGGCGACGTGGCTCGCCGTGCACCTCGACCTGCTCGACGAGCGCATCGCGGCCCGTGCCTGGTTGGACCGGGCGAGGCGCCTGCTCGAGCCGGAGGGGCCCTGCGTCGAGCAGGGCTACGTGCTGGTCGGGCTCTTCGGCATCGCCGTGGCGAGTGCCGACGCACTTCAGGAGAACGCGCGGGCCGCGCTCGCCGTCGCCCGCGAGTTCCGCGATCCGAACCTCGAGTGCAAGGCGCTGGCGGACTGGGGTTTGGCGCTCGTTTCGCGGGGGCAGATCGCCGAGGGGATGGCCCACCTCGACGAGGCTCTGGCCATGATCACCGCAGGTGAGACCCGCGATCCTGCCGTGATCAGCCAGGCGGTCTGCGGGATGATCAACGCCTGCGACCGGTCGGGGGACCTGGCCCGGGCGGAGACGTGGCTCCGGTTCGTCGAGGAGCGCACGCCTGCCGAGGGCCAGGGGCCGTCGATCCACACCTTCGCGCAGTGCTGGCGCGCCCTCGGTTCGGTGCTCTCGGAGGCCGGCCAGTGGACCGAGGCCGAGACCCTGCTGCGCCTGGCGCTGGCCCGCGGGGACCGGTCGTACCATTTCGCGAGACTCGCCACGCGGGCCGCCTTCGCGGAGCTGCGGATCCGCCAGGGCCGGTTCGAGGAGGCCGCGCGGCTCATCGACGATGCCAGCGACCGGGTCGAGGTCCTCGGCCCGCGGGCGCGCCTCCATCTCGCCCAGGGGCGCAGCGACCTTGCCGCCGCCGTCGCCCGGCAGGCGCTCCGCCAGCTCGACGGCGATCGCCTGCGCGCCGCACCGCTGCTCCTCGTCCTCGTCGACGCCGAGCTCGCCTCCGGGAACGTCGAGGCGGCGGGCGAGGCGGCCGAGGAGCTCGCCCGGATGGCCGAGCTCACGGCTGTGTCGACCGTCGCCGCCCAAGCAGCCCTCGCCGTCGGGCGTACCGCGGCCGCGCGTGGCGACCCGGACGAGGCGGCAGAGCGATTCGCGGCAGGCCTGGCCGTGATGCACGACGGCGCCGCCCTCCTCCGCGCGGCGCTCCACCTCGCGCTCGCCCGCGCCCAGGCTGGGAGCAGGCCCGCCGACGCCACGGTGAACGCGCAGACGGCGTTCGCGGTCTACGAGCGGCTCGGGGCCCCCGAGGCCGCCTCAGCGTCGGAGCTGCTGCGCGAGCTGGGCCGGCCGGCGTCGCCCGCCCCGCGACCATCAGCGCCGCTCGCCGCGCTGACCCACCGGGAGCGCGAGGTCCTGGACCTGCTCCCCCGGGGACTGACGAACCCGGACATCGCCCAGCGCCTCCACATCACGCCGAGGACAGCCGAGCACCACGTGAGCAGCATCCTGTCGAAGCTGGGCCTGCGCAACCGGAGTGAGGCCGCAGCCTTCGCCGCGAGCTTCCGTCTCGCCGGTGAATCCCGCGCCGGAAGATAGGTCAGTTCCCCGATGCGGCGGCGCCTCACTGCGCACACAATGGGTGGCATCCCAAGGAGGACACCATGCCAGGAGCACGCAAAGACACCACGCCCATCACCCTCGAGAGCCCGGCCTATACCGGCCGCCTGGCCAAGCTGGGCGAGTATACGGTCGCCTTCGAGAGCATCACCCGGGACGGCGACTCCTCGCCGTTCTTCAAGGGCCTGCCGGACGACCGCTGCCCCTGCCCCCACTGGGGGGTGGTGCTGGAAGGCCGCCTGACGTTCCACTATGCCGACCACGACGAAACCTTCGAGGCAGGGGACGCCTACTACGCGCCGCCCGGTCACCTCCCGGAGTGCCCGGCGGGCACCGAGCTCATCACCTTCAGCCCCACCGACCAGATCGAAGAGGTCAACGCGATGCTCGCCGCCAACAGCGCCCGGGTGGCGGCGGAACGCTGACTCGAAGCGAGGTGCACGGCCGTGAGGACACGACGGCGGGAACGCACCCGCCGTCGTGCGCCGCGACCTAGTCGGCGGACAGCTGATGGGTCTCCACGTGCGTGACGAGCGGGTCGGGCGCCCTGTGCGTGACCTGACTCCCCCGCCCCACCGCGAGCCCGTTCCGCACCCAGTACTCGTACCCGCCGATCATATCGCGGACGTCGAAGCCCTCGAGCAGCAGCCGTTGCGCGGTGTGGGCGGCACCGTTGCACCCCGGCCCCCACCCGTAGACGATGAGGATCCGGTCACCGGGCAGCCACCCCAACGGGGCATCCAGTGCGTCCTTGGGCAGGTGGAGGGCTCCGGCAACGTGGCCCTGATCCCACGACGACTGCCGCCGGGTGTCGACGACGACGGCCGTGCCGTCGGCCTGTGCCTCGGCGGCCGCGACAACGTCGATCTCGTACGCCAGCTTGGCTTCGAGGAACGCCAGAACGTCGGCCCGCGAGACCACGGCTACCGCCCTGCCGAGACAGACGGGTCGACCGGGCCGAGCAAGGCCGCGAGCGCGGGCAGCTGGGACGGATCCTCGAGGGCGGATCCGACGGCGACCACGCGTGCGCCCGCGCGAAGGAAGTCACCGGCATTCGAAGCACTCATACCGCCCGTCGTGACGAAATTTGCCTGCGGGAAGGGGCCCTTCATGGCCTTGATCCACTCGGTGCCGAGCACCGACGCCGGGAAGGCCTTGAGCCAGGTCAGCCCCTCCTTGAGTGCAAGCTGCACCTCGCTGGGGGTCGAGACGCCCGGGAGCGCGGGCAGTCCGGCGTCGGAGGAGGCCCGCACCACCTCGAGGTCGAACCCGGGGCTCACCGTGAACGCAGCGCCCGCGTCGGCGGCCTGCTGCACGTGCTCGACCGACACCACCGTGCCGGCCCCGACGATCTTTCCTCGCTCGCGCCCGGCGGCCGCGACGACGCGGAGGGCCTCGACGTCGTCGGGCGTCTGGATGGGAAGCTCGACGACGTCGATGCCCAGGTTCCACGCCGTCGTGGAGACCGCGAGGCTCCTCTCGGCCCCCATGCCGCGGAGGATCGCCATGAGCGGCGCCGCGCCGAAGATCTGGTTGAACTGCGAATTGTCGACCATGGGTTGAGTCGGTCCTTTCAATCAGTGAGCTGCGTGAGCAGCACGGACGGCGCGGACGGGGCGCCTGCCACATCGGCAACGAAGTCGCTCGTCGACAGCAGCACGGGCCGCGCGCGTTCATGTCCGGCGCGGAGCCGATCCCTCGCGGCCTCGCCCCGGAGCCGGGCCGCGAGGTAGCCCGCGGCGAACGCGTCGCCCGCCCCGACCGGCTCCACGACCTCGGTGGGGATGGCCGGCTCGAACACGCTCACCTCCGCGGTGTACTCGGTCGCGCCGACATCCCCATCCTTGACCACGAGCGTCCCGGGGCCCGGCAGCAGCTCCCGCACCTCGTCGGGCGTCGCGCAGCCCCACAGCGACTGCGCCTCGTCGAGCCCCACGAAGACGAGGTCCGCCCGGTTCGCGAGCTCCCGCAGCACGGGTGCGGCGTCGCCGTCGTGCCACAGCGAGGGCCGGTAGTTGACGTCGAAGCTCAGGAGGGCGGCGCTCGCCGCGACGCGGTCGACGACGGCGTCCACCAGCGCGGCGCACGTCGCCGACAGCGCCGGAGTGATCCCGGAGAGGTGCACGATCTCGGCGTCCTCGAGGGGCACGCCCGCGACGGTGGCCGGGTCCATGCGGGACGCTGCCGAGCCGCGGCGGTAGTACAGGACGCCCTGCCCGGGGTCCTTGAAGTAGACCCCCGTGGGAGCGGCGGGGTCGAACGCGACCCAACGCGTGTCGACGCCGCGCCCGCGCACCGATGCCAGGATCCGGCGGCCGAGGACGTCGTCGCCCAGCGCGCTCACCCACGCGGCGGCAATGCCCAAGTCCGCCACATGGCAGGCGACGTTCGACTCGGCACCGCCCGGGGGGAGTCGCACGTCCTCGGCGGTTGCGAGGGACTCGGCGCCTGCGGAGGTGACCATCATGATCGTCTCGCCGATCGTGATGAGGTGCGGCGCGTTCTCAGGTGTTGTCATGGATTCCCTATCGTCCGGTCTGATCACGTCTGATGCCCAGCCCGGGGGCACGGCCTGGCGCGCTGTCAACGAGCGAGCCCGCGGCGAGCACCGGCTGGCCGGCCACGATGACGTCATCGATGCCGGCGGCCTCGCCCAGGGGCTGCTCGTAGGTCGCGGTGTCCGTCACGGTCTGGGGGTCGACGACGATGAGGTCGGCGACCCAGCCGGAGGCCACCCGCCCTCGGCGGCCCAGCGCGAACCGCTCGGCCGGAAGGGCCGAAAGATGGCCCACCGCCTCCGGCCAGGACCACGTCCGCGTCTCGCGCACGTACTCGCGGAGGTAGCGGGCAAACGTCCCGCGCGCCCGCGGGTGCGGGTGGGCTCCCACGAAGATGCCGTCCGAGCCGCCGATGTGGCCCGGGCTGGAGAAGATGCTGGCCAGCTCGGAGACAGGGCGCTCGTGCCGCACCGCCATGACCTGGTTGACCTCCAGGCGGGACGCTGCCAGCACGTCCAGGGCGAGATCGATCGCGTCGGTGCCGTGTCGCGCGGCCGCTGCCTCGAGCGTCAGCCCGTGCGCCCACGCGCACTCCGGGGCCGCGATGTGGGCCAGGGTGATCATCGAGGGCCACTCCGGCCCGAGGCTCGCGTTGCGCTCCACGCGGGGGAACCAGTCGCGGCGCAGGCGCGCACGCTCGGCCGGGTCGGCGAGGAGGCGGACGACGTCGTCCACCGGCAGCAGGGACAGGTCCGGCGGAAGGAGCGGCATGCCCAGGAGGCTGCAGCCGCGCGTGTAGGGGTACGCGTCGAAGGTCGCATCGACCCCCGCGCGGCTGAGCACCGCGAGCTGTCCATGCAGGATCTCCGCCGGCGCGTGGAAGTGCGAGATGTGGACGCGCGCGCCGGAGGCCGCGGCGATGCCCGCGATCTCGTCGATGCCCGCCGCGGAGTTCGCCTCGTACCCGCCGCGCATGTGGGTGACGTAGACGCCGCCGGCCTCGGCGACGGGCACGCACAGCGAGGAGATCTCGCTCGCGTCGGCGAAGATGCCCGGCACGTAGTCGAGGCCCGTGGACAGGCCGACCGCGCCCGCCCGCATGCCCTCGTCGACGAGCGCGGCCATCGCCTTGCGCTGGGCCTCGTCGGCCGCGGCGGTCGACCGTCCGCACACCTCCCAGCGCACCGTCCCGGCGGGGACGAGGTATGCGGCGTTCAGCCGCGACGTCCCGTCCGCCGCCGCCAGGTACTCGGCCACCCCGCCGCCCGCGTAGCGCGGGCGCGGGCCGTTGATGGCGGCGAAGTACTCGCTCGCGTAGGCCCCGCTGCCCGGCGCGTAGGAGACGCCGTCCTGCCCCGCGATCACCGTGGTGACGCCCTGCTTGAGCAGGGCCCGCTGCACGTCCTCGTCGGCGAGCAGGCCGTCGGCGTGGGAGTGCGCGTCGATGAACCCGGGCAGGACGTAGCGGCCGCCGCACTCGATGACCTGATCGTCCGGACGTGGGGCGATGTCGCCGATCTCGGTGATGGTGTCGCCCTCGACGGCGACGTCGGCCTTCCGCATCCCGTCGCCGTCGACGACGGTCCCGCCGCGAAGAACCAGCCGCATCCTGTTGCTCATTTCGTTAGTCGGTCAGAAGAAGGTCTGGACGAGGTCGACCACGCGGTCGGAGTCCTGCGAGGCCACCACGGGCAGGTACCGCCACTTGTCGAAGGTCGTGCACGGGTGCGAGAGGCCCAGCGCGACGATGGAGCCGAGCGCCACGTCCTGCCCGTCCAGCCCGAGGTAGCTGTGCTGGTCGTTCATGGCCAGGATCGAGGCGTCCGTGAGAGGCGCCCACTCGCTGTCCAGGTCGGATGCGACCTGGCGGGGAATCGGCAGCCCCTCGTCGAACGGGAAGTCCCGCTTCCCGCCGTCGAGCAGCGCCAGGCCCCGTTCGGGATGGGACACCACGCGGGCGACGCCGCGCATCGCCGAGCGCAGTCGGCCCACCGTTGCGGGGTCAGCGGCTCGGGCGCTCCCCTCGTCGAAGGGCGAGATCTGGCGGTAGAACCCGTCGTCGTGTGTGATGTACGCGCCGCTGCGCAGCGTCCACAGGGTGCGCGCGTCGCCCGTGTCCGAATCGGCAGCCATCGCGCCCGCGAAGACGTCCGCCACGACGTCGGGGTACGCGCTCCCGCCCGCCGTCACATAGATGTCGCCGTCGTCGTACAGCTCGCCCAGATCGCGGTGGAGCTCGACCTGCCGCTCGACGTAGGCGCGGACGGCGGCCAGGGAGGCGTCCGACCGGTCGTGCGCGAGGGAGCCCTCGTAGCCGGCGACCCCCGCGAGGCGGAGGACGTCGGACGCGGCAGCCCGCCGCGCGACGTCGTGCGCCTCGGCGAGGGTCCGCGCCCCGGTGCGCCCGCCGGGAGCGCCCAGCTCGACGCAGACGTCGACCGGGCGCGGCGTGCCAGCGCCTCGGAGGCCGCGCTCCATGGCCTCGATCGTCGCGACCGAGTCGGCCCAGCAGACGAAGCGGAGCGCCGGGTCGGCGAGCTCGGCGCCGAGCCACCGCAGCGACCTCTCATCCACCACGGAGTTGGCGAGCATGATCGAGTCCAGGCCGAAAGCGCGCGCCGTGCGGACCTGCCCCATGGTGGCGAGCGTGATGCCGAGGCTGCCGGCGTCGAGCTGCCGCTGCCAGAGCGCCGGGGCCATGGTGGTCTTGCCGTGCGGCATCAGCTCGAGCCCGCGGGAGGCGCACCACTGGGCCATCACGTCCACGTTGTTCGTGATGAGCTCGTCGTCGAGCGCGACGATCGGCGTCCAGAACTCGGAGAGCCGGGGCTCGCTGGCGAGGAACTCGGCCACGGTCATGCCGACGGCCCGTGCGGGGATCCCCTTGTCGCGCGCCGTGAGCCGGCTCTCCCCCAGCTCACCCAGCCGCAGTGTGCCTGCCATTGGTGCCCTCCGTGGATCGCCGGGTGTCAGCGGGCGTCGGGGAGAGCCGCGACGACGTCGATCTCCACGAGGATGTTCGCCAGCTGCGACCCGACGGTGGTGCGCACGGGGTAGGGCTCGGTGAAGAACTCCTTGTAGGCCTCGTTGAATTCGGCGAAGTCGGCGAGGTCGGCGAGGTGGACGGTGGTCTTGACGCAGTCGTCCAGGGTGAGCTCGCGTTCGGCGAGGACGGCCTGGATGTTGCGCAGCACCTGTCGGGTCTGCTCGCCCACGGAGTCGGCGACGGCTCCGGTGGCGGGATCCTGCGGCCCGAAGCCTGCGGTGTAGACGAATCCGTTCGCCTCGATGGCCTGGCTGTAGGGGCCGGCGGGCTGCGGGGCGTTGGTGGTGTGGAAGGCAGTTTTGGTGGTGACGTTCATGGGTTTCTTTTCCTGTCTGTATGAGGGCTGGGGGGACGACGGCGCGCGAGGTTCCCGCGCGCCGTCGTGCGCTCAGTTGGCGTTCAGCTCGTGCAGCCGGCCAGCGTTCTCGACGTCGGGGCGGAACGAGGCGTAAGCGGTGGCGATGACACCGATGAGGGCGATCACCGCGACGTAGACGACCACAGGCCAGACGCTGTGGAAGGCCGCGGAGAGCGCGGTGGCGATGAGCGGGGCGAACCCGCCGCCGATGGTGTTTGAGATCTGGTAGCCGATGTTGACGCCGGTGGTGCGCGCCTCGACGTCGAACATCTCGACCAGCATCGTCTGGAGGGTGCCCTGCATGGCCACGCCCGGGATGACGAAGCCGACGACCATGCCCAGCCAGATCAGCACAGCGGTCTCGGTGCTGAAGAGCGCGAAGGTCGGGTAGATCAGCAGGGCGAAGGCGATGCAGGCCCCGATGTAGACCTTGCGACGCCCGATCCGGTCCGAGAGGCTCCCCCACATCGGCGCGACGAAGATCTGCAGGACACCCACGATCATCGTCCCGATGAACCCGACCTGCGCCTGGGTGCCCTTCGACACCATGTAGGCGAGGCCGAAGGTCAGCACGACGTAGCCCGCGATGCTCTGCGGCAGGCCGATGAGGATGCCGAGGATGGCGTTCTTGGGGTGGCGGAAGACTTCGCGGAGCGGGGACTTGCGGGCGGTCGGGGCGGCGTCGCGGTTCGCGGCGAGTTCCTTGAACTCGTCGGACTCGTCCAGCTTGGAGCGGAGCACGATCGCGACGATCGCGAGGACCAGTGCGATGAGGAACGGGATGCGCCAGCCCCACTCCATGAAGAACGACTTGGGCCCTGCCCCGAAGGCCGCCATGAGGCCGGCCGAGGCGACGTTGGCGATGCCGGCGCCGCTGATCAGCAGCGCGCCGTACAGGCCGCGCTTGCCGGCCGGGGCGTGCTCGACGACGAGCGCGGCCGCGCCGCCCATCTCGCCGCCCACGAAGAGGCCCTGCAGCATCCGGAAGAAGAGCAGGAGGATCGGTGCGGCGATCCCGATGGTGCCGGCCGACGGGATCAGGCCGATCGCCGCCGTCGAGATTCCCATGCCGATGACCGTGATCATCAGGGTCGTCTTGCGGCCCATGCGGTCGCCGATGTGGCCGAAGACCAGGCCGCCGATCGGGCGGAGCAGGAAGCCGACGGCGAAGCTCGCGAACGAGGAGAGCGTTCCGACGACGGGGTCGTCGCCCGGGAAGAAGACCGCGGGGAACACTGTGGCGGAGGCCAGCCCATAGAGGTAGTAGTCGAAGTACTCCATGAGCGTGCCGATGGCCCCGCCCGCGACCGTGCGACGTCGCTTCGCGGAGATCGATCGCCACCCAGATTGCTGAACTTGGTGTGTCTGTGCCACAAGAGCCTCCTTGCCCCGATGCCTGCCAGATGTGGTGAGTGCGGGCTAGACGTTCCGCCCTTCCTTTTCGAAGCTAGCACCCTCTTGAACAGTCTGTCTACGGCTAATACAATTTGTCTATGCCGATCGTCGGCGCGTAGTACTGACCCATGAGCGAGGTAGACATGACCCTGACTTCGGCGCAGCCCGCGGCGGACCACCCGCTCGCCCACATGGGGACGTACGAGTCGGTGGCCGACATCCTGGCGGTGTTCCGCCCGGCCATGCACGCTATGGCGGCCGCGGTCGGGCCGGGCTGCGAGGTGGTGCTGCACGACCTCTCGGCGCCGGACGTGGACCTCGGGCACACGATCGCCGCGATCGAGAACGGGCACGTCACAGGACGCGAGGTGGGCGGCCCGTCATCGAGCCTCGGCGCGGGCGTGCTCCACAACCAGGGCGCGGACCACAACGCGTTCGGCTACCGGGGCTTCACGGCCGACGGCCGCGAGCTCCGCTGCTCCTCGGTGTACTTCCGCAACTCGGCCGGGCGCATCATCGCCGCGCTCTGCATCAACTTCGACATCAGCACCATCCAGCGCCTGCAGTCCCTGCTCCAGGGTCTCCTGCCGACGGCGGCGTCGGACTCCCCCGAGCAGCCGAACGAGTTCTTCGGTCGCGACCTCGTGGCGGTGATGGACGCGATGGTCACCGAGGCCATCCGCGAGGTCGGCAAGCCCGTGGACCAGATGAGCCGCGACGACCGCATCGCGATCCTGACGAAGCTCGACCAGCAGGGCGTGCTGCAGATGCGGAAGGGCATCGACCGCATTGCGGCGCGTCTGGGGATCTCGCGGGTGACGGCGTATTCGTACCTGGATGAGGCGCGGAACCACGGCGTGGGGAAGTGATGGTGCTCGGCATTTGCCAGCCACCCCGGCTGACTTGCCGAGCCGTTCGCCCTCGGACTGCTCGATGAATATGGTCTGGATTCCAGCGGCGCTCAACACGCCGGTCACGCGACCACACACACCACCGCATGACCGTCCTGCTCTCGGGCGAAGGCCGTTCGAAGAGTGCAGCCCCGACGACGGGCACCGCGCCCCATGCCGCTGCCATGTGAGGAACCTCCTGCGGGCCTGTTCCAAGGAAAGCCCTGTGTCCAAAGCCCACATCCTCGAACCGGCCGTGAAGAACTTTACAGAGGGCGCCGCCATGAACATCAGCGACGGCTCCGCTAAGAGTTCAGAGGGCCAGTAGCCGGACCACCCGAAAGCGGATGGTCTGGAACTTCAGAGGGCGTGGTCGACGTCGAAGACATCCCAACTGGGGTAGATGTCACCTCTCTCACTGAGAGCTACACTTCCATGGCACAGTGCACCTCCTCATTCGTACAACTGAAGACACACGCTACGTTCGGTGGCAGTACGAGGATTTGCGGCCGACAGGATTGCAATGCTGCCCCCAGCGCTGCGATAGTGGTTCGGCGGACCAAAGGAGGTTCTGTATGCAGGTGCTCGATGAGGCTGATGAGCAGGCGGCCGCCCACAGAGCGTTCGCCCATGCCGCGAGCGATTATCAAAACTGCTATAGGAGGCCGCTCGTGGTGCGGAAGTCGCACCGGCTCACGGCAATGCGGGCCGCCTTCGAATGGGAGGTAATCGTCTCGGATCTCTCGTCTGTCACAATTGCACCGGTGAACGGTGACCCCGCTGACATAGATCGCCTCCGTATGGAACTTCTTCAGCGAAATCCACCGTCACATCTTAAGTGGTTGCTCGCTCGGGTCGGAAGGACTGGGCGTAAGTACGCGATCAATAATATCTCAGATTTCGTACACGAGTGGACGACTTCTCGTCTCGCGACCATCGATGGGCTGATGGGCACCGGAGGTCATTGGCGCAGCTGTGGTCCAGAATGCAGGCGAGCCAGAATCGACTCCAACGAGGCTTTGGCAACCCTTCGCTTGTCAATCATGGCCGGACATTCAGGTGACGAATTACTGCAACTCCTCGCTGGAATGCTCCTTGCGTCATGACAGAAAACAAGAAAAGGAAAGCTCAATCTGTCCTGAGTGAGGACCCCTCACCATACGACCCTTGGATAAGATCCCCATATCGGCGAGCAATTTACATCCTATTCTTCGTTTCCCTCGGCCTGTTTGTTGCGGCTCTCTTATACTTCTCAACACCCATTTCTGGTCGTGATGATTCGATGTTCTGCTCGACAACCACGCACTCGGAATTCGCAGGCCCGGTTTCCCAGGAGCGACAAACCAAAGCTGACACGACCGTCGAGTGCAGCTCGAAGTCGGCCCCTCAGTGGGTGTTCATTGGAGGCGGCACCGTCATCGCCGCTTCATTGGTCGCACTTTTGGCCTTAGAGCGAAAGGATGTTAATTTGGAAATTCCCCTCGGCCGAGACAGCTCTCTGCGTTTAGGCGTTTCTCAGGGGCGATCTCGCAGAGACGTCAGGAAGACCGCGAAAAATATCGAAGATCTGAGGGTGAGGGGCGGCTTCAAGTAGGCTGTCACCAAATCAATCGTTTTCAAAGAGTTTGTCGGCAATCTCGACCAGTTCTCGAGACATTCGTGCAACTTCGGCAATTGACGCCGCGTCGCGAAGTTTGTCCTCTTCAATTTCAACGACGTACTCTTTGAGATCGAGAAGGGGTTCAGCGAAGTAAAGCGCCCATCTCCGCAATTCGCTGCATAGCTGATCTTTTTTCCCGTCAAGAAGTGCTAAGGCGATCGCGCCGCGCAAATCTTCGGGCTTGATAGAATCAATCGTTCGAGCGCCGGTTCCTATGTCCCTCAGTAAGGTCAAGTAGAGCCAGTTTCGCCTGAGCGTCCGAATGTCTCTTTCGACAACCACTGCCTCATTGAGGTCGGCCACCCAATGAACACCAGGATCCAGATCCTGGCCGACGACTGCGGATGCATCAGTCATAGCAGCCAACCTCCTCAATCGGGCAAAATGTTCTCTCGCCTCTGGATTGGCCAGTCATCGGGGTGGCGACGACCGGAGCGATCTTCACTCACGCCTCCCAGCATCAGGCCAATTGAGCTAGTCACCGACCCGTTCATCGTATCTCTGCCTTCGCTCGCGAAACAGTCCTGATTGGTGGTTCGAAATCTACATCCGGCTTCGACTCGTCAACGAGTGAAACGCCGCGCGGGCCGCATAGTTCCTCGCTGGTCAGCTGGAAGGAGGGGCTCTGATCGCTGTAGCTGAGGGCGTCAGCGACGATCGGAGGTGCGGAGGTCAAGGACCTTTCGCCGAGGGCCCTCCGCCAGCGTGGGCAGCAAGCCGCCCTTCGCGAGCACTGGTTGAGTCACGCAAGATCCACTCGTCTGGCGGCCGGCGCCAAGAGGGCGAGTTGACTCATGGAAGAACTCCGTGTGGCCGGGGTCGATGCCCCTCATCTGGAAACCTCCGTATGGCGGCGTGGTTCCCTCTGGGGTAGTCGGCGGGTGGCTATGCGTTTCCATGGAGCTGACGATGTCCCAGCGGCAGGCAGTGACGAAGAAGAAGGTTCTCGCCTATCGAGACGCGCCCGGGCGGGGAAGGGCCGGATACTCGATGAGTTGGTCGATCTGACCGGATGGTACCCGGACTATGCCCGGGCGGCGCTGCGGGAAGGCGCTGCGCGAGGATCGCCGCCGCCAGCCGCGCCGGCCCCTTCACAGGCCGCGGGTCATCTCCGCGCTGGAGAGATGTTGGGCAGTGCTTCGTGGCCCGGTCGGCAAGCGCCTCGCACCCATGCTCCCGACCCTTGTACCGATACTGCGCCATGAGGGGGAACTGGAGCAGGCCGAGGAGGAGGCGGCGCTGCTGTGCCAGATGAGCGCGGCACGAACGACCGCCGCCTCGCTGCGGCGTGGTCGCGGATGGTGCGGCGGGGCCAGTCCCATACCAAGCCCCGGTTCCTGCTGAAGGCCCCGGTCCCGGTGCGGACCTGAGCCGACTGGGACGAGGGCATGCCCGGATTCGTCGAGATCCGCCTAGTCGGGCACGAGGGTGGAAACGCGGCCGGCGAGTGCTCCTTCACGCCCAGAATTGACGCCCCCACGCACTCGCTTGGCGGTGGCCGACAGCCGTCGGTACGTGCCGCCCGCCGCAACCGATGTGATCGAGACCGACGAGGAGCGAACGCCACAGCCTACCGTTTGAGGGCGTGTCACCGGACGGGTTTGCGTTTGAATCCGCCCATCCAGATCCGGGATGCGAACAACCCGTGCCCTCGTCACGTTCGCAACCGGCAATTACCAGAGCCTCCCATGAGCGTTCACCAAGGCTATGGCCCTGAACGAATTGCCGCAACAACGGTGTAAGGGCTGCCGACGGCGTGGCGCTCACCCTGAGAAAGAACCGCCACGATCGACACGTTGCCCTCCTCCGATACGACGGACTTGCATGACTGTAGAGGTTCGCCGGATCTGCCCCCCTAGGCATGCAGAACACACGACCACCCAGGCCTGCTGGAAGGTGCCGTCGAATCGAAGGGAGCATGCGGTCGACGCATAGGGACGACACGTCATCCATCTCCCCTCCAGCGTGTAACCTGTCTTCCAAAGAAGAGGAACATGCGACGGAGGGAAATGTCTACCAGCCCAATTTCCAGTGGGTGGCGCGCGGGAGCTATCAAACCCCCCTCTAATGATAACCTCCGCGGACACATCCTTGCGCTCGAGGCGCGATTCCCTGTGGTCCGCCAGCACAGAAAAGCCTTGGCTGAGCTCGGTTCTCAGATGGTCCATGCTCAAAAGTGCTCGGTCAGCGGTCTCCAAAATTGCTCACTATCGCTGGTTCGCTTCAGCGGCGCCATAGAAGCAGCGTTCGGGCTTACCCGAGAAGTGATGTTCTTCTACAGCCCCTATGCAGACCTCCAAATCCGGGAACTGGAAGCTGCGAAGAGCGCAATACGACAACTCAAGCGAGATGTCACACCCGACATTGTCTTCGTATGGTCACCTGATCCCCGTGCACGTCAGAAGCTGGACGACTGGTCCCAAGGTGGATTTTTAGCGATTCCTCTTAGCAGTATCGATGAGACCGATCCTGTGTCCCTAGTATCCCTGCTTCGTGATTACATCTATGCTCGCGACCTTTTCTATGAATCGACGCCTGTTCGCGGCGATCGCTTCTTCGGTCGCCGTCAGCTCATGCAAGCCCTTCGCGACGACGTCAAGAACCAACGCGTGGCAGGCCTGTTCGGGTTAAGGAAAGCGGGAAAAACCAGCGTTCTAAGCCAGTTGACTGATGATGTTTCTTCGGAGAACAGAGTCGTCATCCTCCGTGACCTCGAAAGCCTCCCTTCACCGCCAACGGATCCCATCCCGAGTTTGATCAAGGACCTTCGTGTCGACATCATCGAGGCGCTTAAGAACAGAAACCTACCATATGGCGCAGTAAGTCAACTGAATGAAGGTTCAGATATTTCGGACTTCCGTCGCTCTATGCAAAGCGTGCTTCGCGCTCTAGAAAAGAGAGGTGTTAGCATTGTACTGCTTCTTGATGAGATTGAGTACTTAACCCCATCAGACCGCATTGACATAAGCGAAGGCGATATGACGTCGGTATCGCAATTCCTAGGCGCGCTGAGAAGCTTAGTGCAGGAAAACAGCAATTTCACTTTCATGCTCTCCGGTCTAACGAGTGCCATTGTGGAGAACGGTCGTCTATTCGGGCGCCCCAACCCGCTCTTCTCCTGGGCCAAGACGCACTTCCTGGCGCCGTTTGATCGCGATGAGGCAGACGAACTGGCAACGTCAATCGGAGGGCGCATGGGCATTCAGATCGAATCGGCGGCGCTTGAAAGCTTCTTCGAGGCGACCGGTGGACATGCCTTCCTGTACCGCAGTCTCGCGTCAGCAGTGGTACAGCAACTGCCGGTCGACGTCTTCCAGAGACGAATCTCGAGGCCCGATGTGCTCCGCACGATAGACGATTGGAAGAGGACCGTCGCCGGAAACATAAATGAAATGATGAACTACGTGCGACGTTACTATCCCATCGAAGCTTTGATGCTTGAGATTTTGATTGAAACTCCAAATGAGTTTGGGGAAATCGCGAACGACAACCCACTGGAGCTGCAGCATCTGCTTAGCCTTGGTCTCGTAGAAAAGGAAGGTCAAGAATATCAGGCCGCGACCGTGTTGAGCCTCCTGTGAACGCCCTCATCGATGAGGCGTGCCTGAGTAGAGTCGAACTTATATCAAAACATTTAGCTCGCCACAGACTGATCTTTGTTCAGATGGGGTTCGCCTTTGAGCCGCTTCGGCCGGGTATTTTCAGTAACCTTCGAGGTGTGCTTGTGACCGTCGGCCAGCGACATGAGTGGAAGCGCCTATCGCATTCAGCTACGACGCTCATCATCACGGACCTCGAGGAGTGCGTCGACTATGCTGCCGAAGTTCTGGGGGAGGTTCGGTCTATAATCATTTCTCTTCTCGATGAAGGCAAGATGGTCGGACTAATGTCGCGTGCGCCGCGCCTATCTTTCAGATCTGTCCCAGGGAGTTCAGTGTTGGAAGATGCTGCGCTCGTCACCCTCCCCCTGCTCACGAAGCAGGAGATTCCTCCTTCTACGACTGATCGGCTGCCATTAGGGTGGTCGTGGCCAGCCGTGGGGTTTGGCGGTCCCCTGGATACGGAGGTATTTCGAGCTGCGCTCCGTGAGATCGGCCAAGGCCTAATTGCCGCACTGGATCATGCGCTTTTCGAAGTCAACCCTAAAGGGACGGATGGTCTTGAGTTTCTTGAAGCCCGCGAACTTGAGGGCCTGCGTGGTAGCGGAATCATCAAGGTGGGCGATGACGGTAAGCCACTCCTAGCTTTACCCGGGACCGCCCGGTTTCTGCGCGAGGCCTTAGCCGCCCACATCAGCGAGTCCGCCACCCCCGCAGCGATCCTCCCAGACGTTACGTCCGGACTGTGGTTTATAGAACGAAAAATACGAAATGCATTGCGATCAGCAGCTCTTGCAAAATACCAGGACAATTGGCGTGCTTCGGTGCTGGGAGCCCGAAACGGCGAAGTGCTCAGGCGCGCGCAGCTTGACACCAATGTGGCGGCCAAGTCGGTTACCGACCTTCGAGACCCGCTGGAATGGCTTACTCTCGGCGAGCTCATGGAAATTGTCCGCTCGGACAAGTTTGACAATTTGGGCGTTGAAGCCGTTATCTGGCGGAAACTCCAGGAACAGCTGATCCCAATTCGGAACCGCTTGGCCCATGTACGCATCCTTAAATCGGAGGACGCTGAGGTCGTTCGAATGTGGGCAACCCTTATTAAATCGCGTTTCGGCAACGGCTGACGGTGAAGTCTGTCGGAGATATGCTGTGCAGTCCCAAAAGACTGGGCGGCACGCTTGCGGCGCAGGGTCTTGCCGAGCCGGGCGATCTGGGCGGCGGAGTCCGCGACGGTTTAGATGGCTCTTCGCGTTTGGTCGAGAATGGGGCTCGTGGCGTGGAGCCTGAAGGGGCTCGCGGCCCTGTTGGATGGGTGGTGTCTAGTCATCCGTCACCGACAGGAGCCACGCGCCTTGACCGAGGCTACGGCGGGGCAGCGCTGCGCTGCCACCATGATCTTCAACCTGCCCGAGTACCGTGTCCTGAGCGTGGCAGTGACATGCCTTGGCATCCGCCCCATTCACCGTTGAGACTACTGCCGGAGCGGTGCCCCGACCGGATGCGTCGGCTGTGGGGTCGTCTCCCAGCACTGAAGGACACCCGCTTGCAGCGACTGCGGGACGTCTCTCTCGCAGGCACCGTGGAGGTCTTCTGGCGCCAGCGCAGGTTCTTCTGCGACGAGCCGCCCTGCCCGCGCGGGTCCTTCAGCGAGGCCACCGCACAGGTCCCGACGCGGGCGAGGTCGAGAGCCCGCCTGCGGGGCGCCCTCGTGGACGCCGTGGTCCGCTCCGGCCGTGCCGCGCTCGAGGGGGCCAGGGCGTACGGGGTGTCGTGGTGGCTTGTGCAGAAGGCCCTGGATGCCGCCGCCGCGACCCTGCCGGACGTGGATGCCGTGGCCCCAAAGCGGCTCGAGATCGACGAGCACAGGTACCATTCCGTGGGCTGGTACCGCGAGGAGGAATCATCGCCGTCGGTGCGGATCGAGCCGTGGATGACCACGGTCGTGGATCTGGACACCGGCCGGGTCCTGGGCGTCGTGAACGGTCGCGACAGCGCAGGCGTGGGCGAGTGGCTGTTCGCCCGGCCGTTGGCGTGGCGGCTCGGGGTCGAGGTCGTGGCGATCGACCCGTCCGGGGCGTTCCGCAAGGCCCTGCGCATGTGGCTGCCCCGCACCGCGGTGTCCGTCGACGCGTTCCACCTCATCCAACTCGCGAACCAGGCGGTCGGGGAGGCGAGGCAGCGGCTGAGCCAGGAGATCAGGGATCGCCGCCGGCGCACCACCGAACCGGGGTGGGCGAACCGGCGCCTGCTCCTACGAGCCGCCGGCGCCCTCTCCGACAGCGGCCGGGCCGGTCCCCCGCGCACTGTTCGCCGCAGACGACCCCACCGGGCAGCTGCAGGCGGCTTGGGAGGCCAAGCAGCAGCGGCGCACCCTCCTCGCCTCCGGCTCGCTTCATGAGGCGTCGGACAGCCTGAGCATCCTCGAGGGCCTCGTCGACGCGGCACCCACGCCGGAGACGAAGCGGCTCCTGCGGACGGTGAAGCGGTGGTGGACCGAGACCAAGGTCCCCATCACCACCGGCGCGACCACGGCCAAGGTCGAGGCGAACAACACCGCGATCAAGATCATCAAGCGCCCGGACGCAGCTTCAGCAACGCAGACGACTACACGACGCGTATCCCGCCCAGGAGCGCCGCTCAAACAGTAGCGTGACACCCATCCCAGCAGGACCATTCCCGCGGAAAACGGAAGAGCCGCCTTTGGATGTAGACGCGCGTCGTGGAGCGCCTGGAAGGGAAGGGATGTGGCTGCTGTCCTAGCCAGCAGACGAGCATCCCGACGGGTGCGAACGGCTCACCAGAGCCGACGCGCGCCGTGGCTGGACCTAGAAGAGTTCTCGGCTGCCCGGTAGCAGCCGGCGTCTCTTAGCCATTCAGTGGTGGAAGGTCTTGGACTCCACCTTCCCAAACGTGAATGCTCTGCGCCCACGGTCCGCAGCCACATGCGCATTCGTCCCCTGACGCTGCAGGAAGCAGATTACGCCAGTATGTTCTGCTGGTAAGGGTTGCGGCGGACGTCGTGAGGCCGAAGTCGTCTACTAAACTGAGCGCCGTCTTCAAGTATTTGATTAGAAGAGTGCCGCAACTCTCGAGCGCCGTTTCGGCCTTTTCTTCAATATCGTAAGTGAAATCGACCCGCTCACCGCTCGACTTCTCTAAGTGTAGCGGCGAGCGGCTGTGGAAACGTAGCATCACGGCACCGGTCGCATGTCTCATAGGATTGGTCACGTAGACAAGCCTCGCTCCATAAGCTGGATGGGAAGCATCTGACAGCCAGTCATACCATTCCGAAAACTTAGAGCTCTTGGACAACTTATCCAACTTCTTGATGTACGTTAGTACATTTGTTGCATCAGGCGCATTCGCGGGCTTAGAGGACATACGGGTTGCAAACAAGAATCTCGCCAGCACGGAACCGAGCTGGTTCTTCGCCAGTTCACCTCGACGCACAGGATTGAGGTCTGCCCGCTTAACCACTTCCCACGCTGCTTTGATCTGGCGCACTTCCGTGACGAGGCATCCGAGTTCCTCGATCAACGCTCGAGATGTAATCGCCGCGATGCTCGTCGTACCGTGCTCATGCGCGCTGAGACCTGCACTCACGAGGTCGATCGACCGCCACGCGTGGAACAGCCACCAGCCCACTAACTGAGAATGGAGTGGAGGAAAGGTAACTGCTGCAACGGGATCGTGGTGGCCCACTCTGGAGGCCCGATCAACGGCCCACGTCGCATCGCCGCCGGAGATGTAGACCCACGACTCACGAGGATCGGCGACCCGCCGCCATCTCCTAGCTCTTTCGGCTTCCATACGGAGAACCTGAACTTCTTCGACATAGGCTGCTTTAGTAAACCCATCAAGCGAGCGCACCTGCCGTCGCAGGTCGGTGAAATCTGCCATTTACAACACATCCTTTGCAGAAGGGGAGAAGCCCCCGGCCGTTGCTATCCGAAAGATAAGGTCTCAACGAACAACTGGCATTGGCGCCGCCGCCAAGCGGGAGTCACAAATTTGGCCTAGATGGCGCGTAATCGATACAATATACTCCGAAGATCGACGCCGGTTAACTTTCAGTTGGCGCCAGTCAAGCCTCTCTGGGGGGGGCACGGCAACCCCCAGCGCCTGGATCTTAAGCGCAGGCTTTCCTCGATGGCTAGTTTTAATGCCCAAGCAGGTTATTTGAGATCCGGCTGATGGACGGGAGCTGTCGTGTGGTGATCGTAGAAGTGGAGCCAGACCGGGAGCGCGGCTCTGGGGGCTCATTCGGTGTTGTAGGGCTTCGCGTAGGCCCAGCCGTCGGCCATGGTGCGGTGCATCGCTCGATCTTGCCGTTGGTCTGGGGGCGGGGAGGTCGGGTGAACTTGGCTTGATGTCGAAGGCGGCGCAGGCGTCCTTCCAGGTACGGGACCGGTAGGCGGGGCCGTTGTCGGATAGCGGCGAGGCCCAGATCAAACAACGTCTCCGGGCATCACAGCTGATATGGAGTGGGCTGCTGCCAAGCGGGCGGGGTGAGGCGCCGCCGGGAGGAGTCCTGGCGGCGCCTCTTTGGTCCGCTGGAGGGGTGGTCGGCGAGCGTGTCGTCGGCGACACGCAGGTGAGGCTGATGTGCGCGGGTTGGCTACCGCAGGACGGTGGTTCGGCTGAAGTCGGTCCGCGTGTCTAGGAGCGAACGTGGGCCCTCTGGGGGCCTGTTCATAGCTGTGCCGCGTGTGGCTCCACGCGCTGCGGCCGACCTCCGAGGGGATCCGGCGAAGCGGTCTTCGGGTCAGTCGTCCATGACTGCCAGGGACCAGCACCAGCCGGCCAGTTCGCGGGCGACGGCGACGTTGGCCACGGTCGGGCGCTTGCGGCGCTCGGGGAAGCCCACCCACCGGGAGTGCAGGCGCTGGTTGCCCTCATCGCCCCTGGCCCGTGCCGCGGCCGGGGCCAGCTCCCACCGGTCGCGCATCGTCTTCCCCACCGTGTAGCGGGCCCGGTGGTGCCAGGCGGCCTCGACCAAGCCGTCGGACATGGGCGTTCCCGGTCTTGGTGATCGGGCCCTGCGTCCGGGAGGCACCCGAGGAGTGCTCCGAGGGCGCCAGGCCGACGAAGGAACCGATCGTGGCCCCCGTGAACCGGCGCCAGTCCGCGATCTCCACCGCGAGGCAAAGAATGGCGCAAACCATGTTCTTCTGAGCGGGGAACCTAGGTGCTTCCAGGCAACTTGCTTCCACTCAGTGGAAGGTGAGCCACCGCACTCCCCGGTGATCGGGACCACACTTGATCCAGATGCACAGGCCCGGCCCCCAGCCGAGCCGAAGGCCACCAGATCAAGGAGTGTGCTGATGTCACTGGAGACTCAGGGAACAGGCTGTCCCTTCGGATTCGGCGCCCAGGCCGGGACGGACACGGGCTCCCCCGCCGCCGCTTCAACCAATGCCGGCCATGCCCCGTCGGCGACCCGCAACGCCACCCACCACGGCTACGAGCCGTTCCAGATGAAGAACCCGTTCCCCGCCTACGCAGCACTCCGCTCGGAGGAGCCGGTCATGTACGACGAGCGGATCGACATGTTCGTCGTCACCCGCTACGACGACATCAAGGCCGTCTTCGAGGACTGGGAGACCTTCTCCTCCGAGAACGCCCAGGCGCCGGTCCGCAAGCGCGGCCCGCAGGCCACCCAGATCATGAACGAGGGCGGCTTCACCGCCTACTCGGGCCTCTCGGCCCGCATCCCCCCGGAGCACACCCGCATCCGCGGCATCGTCCAGAAGGCCTTCACCCCTCGCCGATTCAAGGTCCTCGAGCCGTTCATCCGCCAGAACGTCGCCGACCGCCTCGACGCGATGATCGCCCGCGGCCAGGACGCCGGCACCCACCACGGCGAGATCGTCAAGGACCTCGCCTACGAGGTCCCGACCATCACGATCCTCACCCTCCTCGGCGAGGACCTCGCCAAGCTGGACGACTACAAGCGCTGGTCCGACTCCCGCGCCGCGATGACCTGGGGCGACCTCTCCGACGAGGAGCAGATCCCCCACGCGCACAACCTCGTCGAGTACTGGCAGGCCTGCCTCGCCCTCGTCGCCAAGGCCCACGCCGAGGGCGGCGACAACCTCATCGCGGACCTCGTCACCGCCCAGAAGGACGGCGCCGAGATCTCCGACCACGAGATCGCCTCGGTGGCCTACAGCCTCCTCTTCGCCGGCCACGAGACCACCACGACCCTCATCTCCAACGCCCTCCGCCTCCTCGCCGCGGACGCGGACGTCTGGGCCCAACTGGTCGAGGACCCCAAGAAGATCCCCGGCGCCATCGACGAGGTCCTGCGCTACTCCGGCTCGATCGTCGCCTGGCGCCGCAAGGCGACCAAGGACGCCGAGATCGGCGGCGTGAAGATCCCCGAGGGCTCCGGCGTCCTGCTCGTCATGGGCTCCGCCAACCGCGACGAGTCCAAGTTCGAGGACCCCGAGACCTTCGACATCACCCGCCCCAACGCCCGCGAGCACCTCTCCTTCGGCTTCGGCATCCACTACTGCCTGGGCAACATGCTCGCCAAGCTCCAGGCGAAGATCGCCCTCGAGGAGGCCACGCAGAAGCTCCCGCACCTCCACGTCGATGACCCGGAGAGCATCGAGTTCCGCGAGAACCTCTCCTTCCGCGTCCCCGTCGCCGTCCCCGTCTCGTGGAAGGACTGACCCCCATGGACAACACCGTGAAAGACACCCGCATGGCAGACACCCAGTACATCCAGTTCTTCGACGGCGGCACCGAGCCGACGCTGGCGAACCTCGGCGGCAAGGGCGCCTCCCTCGTCACGATGACGTCCGCGGGCATGCCCGTCCCCCCGGGCTTCGTCGTCACGACCGCGCAGTTCGACGCGTTCATGCACGAGGCCGGCATCACCGACCACATCCACGCGCTCCTGGCCGGGCTCAACCCGGATGACGTCGCCGAGGTCGACGCCGTCTCCGCCGCCATCCGCGCGGACATCGAGTCCCGCCCGGTCCCGGCCGAGGCCCGCGCCCAGACCGTCGCGGCCTACGAGGCCCTCATGTCCCGCTTCGACGCCCCCGTCCCGGTCGCGGTCCGCTCGAGCGCGACGGCGGAGGACCTCCCCGACGCGAGCTTCGCCGGCCAGCAGGACACCTACCTCTGGCTCGAGGGCTTCGGCGCGGTCAGCGAGCACATCCGCAAGTGCTGGGCCTCCCTCTACACCTCCCGCGCCATCATCTACCGCCTCAAGAACAACATCCCGAACGAGGGCCTCTCCATGGCCGTCGTGGTGCAGAAGATGGTCAACGCGAAGGCCTCCGGCGTCGCCATGACCCTCGACCCCACCAACGGCGACCGCTCCAAGATCACCATCGACGCCTCCTACGGCGTCGGCGAGATGGTCGTCTCCGGCCAGGTCACCCCGGACAACATCGTCCTGGACAAGGTCACGCTCACCCTCATCAACGAGCACCTCGGCGACAAGCACGCCGAGCTCATCCCGGACCTCGCCGCCCGCCGCCTCGTGGAACGCGAGGTCGACGCCGAGCGCCGAGGCCGCCGCTGCCTCACCGACGCGGAGCTCACCGCCGTGGCCACGCTCGCAAAGCGCGCCGAGAAGCACTACAAGACCCCGCAGGACATCGAGTGGGCCCTCGACGCCGACCTCCCCGACGGCGAGAACCTCCTCCTCCTGCAGGCCCGGCCCGAGACGGTGCACTCGAACAAGCCCGCCACGGCACCCCAGCCCGTGGTGAGCACGACGACGCAACCCGGCCCCGCGGCGTCGTCCGGCGGCTTCAGCTGGGGCTCCATCAAGCTCAGCGCCTGACCCATCCCGTTCCACCCGAACAGAGCAGAGGACACACCAATGTCGATGAAGTCCTTCCCGAAGCCGTCCGAGCTCCCCGTCCCCGCGGGAGCCGAGGGCTGGGAGAAGCTGTACCCCTACTACCTCGTGTTCCAGGACAAGCTCAAGGAGCAGGAGGACGCCAAGTTCTGGTTCTGCGACAGCCAGCACTGGCCCACGGTGTTCAAGCCGTTCGAGACGATCGGCGGCGAGTTCGCCGTCAAGTGCCTGGGCCAGTACAACGCCCGCCACCTCATGATCCCCAACGCGAACGGGATCGAGTTCCGCATCCACCTCGGCTACCTCTACATGAGCCCCATCCCCGTCCCGGAGGACCAGATCGCCGCGCGCGTGCCGGACTTCGAGGAGCGCGTGGGCTACTACTTCCAGAACTGGCCGCGCCTGCTCGAGCAGTGGCACACCAAGGTCAAGGGCACCATCGACGAGATGGAGAAGATCACCTTCGCCAAGCCCCCGGCCATCGTCCCGATCGAGGACATCCACTCCGGCAAGGCCATGGACGGCTCCGAGGTCCTCATGGACAACTACGACCGCCTCATCCAGCTCGCCTACCAGAACTGGCAGTACCACTTCGAGTTCCTGAACCTCGGGTACATCGCCTATCTGGACTTCTTCAACTTCTGCAAGCAGGTCTTCCCGAACATCCCGGACCAGTCGATCGCCACCATGGTCCAGGGCGTCGACATGGAGCTCTTCCGCCCCGACGACGAGCTCAAGGGCCTCGCCGCCCTCGCCGTCGAGCTCGGCATCCAATCCGCCTTCGAGAACGCGGACGACGCCGACGCCACCCTGAGCGCGATCCGCGCCTCCGAGGGCGGCGAGCACTGGATCCAGCGGTGGGAGGAGGCCCACGACCCGTGGTTCAACTTCACCGTGGGCAACGGCTTCTACGGCCACGACAAGTACTGGAACGAGCACCCCGAGATCCCGCTCAACTACATCAAGGACTACATCGCCCGCCTAGACGCCGGGCAGGAGATCCTCCGCCCGGTCGAGGCGCTCGTCGCCGAGAAGGAGCGGATCGTCGAGGAGTACCGCGAACTGCTCGACGGGGACAACCTCGCCCTCTTCGACGCCAAGCGCGGCCTGGCCGCCCAGTGCTACCCGTACGTGGAGAACCACAACTTCTACATCGAGCACTGGACCATGGGCGTGTTCTGGCGCAAGATCCGCGAGCTCTCCCGCCTCTTCCACGCCGAGGGCTTCTGGACCCAGCCCGACGACCTGCTCTACCTGGGCCGCAACGAGGTCCGCGACGCGATCTTCGACCTCGTGACCTGGTGGGGCGTGGGCGCCTCCGAGCCGATCGGCCCGAGCTACTGGCCCGAGGAGATCGAGCGCCGCCGCGCCATCGTGGATGCGCTCAAGACCGCCCGCCCGGCCCCCGCGCTCAACACCCCGCCGCCCTCCATCACCGAGCCCTTCACCCGCATGCTCTGGGGCATCACCACCGAGCAGGTGCAGCAGTGGCTGGGCGAAGGCGAAGCGGTCGACGGCGGCGGCCTCCGCGGCATGGCGGCCTCGCCCGGCGTCGTGGAAGGGCCGGCGCGCGTCATCATGGACGCCGACCACCTCTCCGAGGTCCAGCAGGGCGACATCCTCGT
The DNA here is from genome assembly GCF_039531875.1 of Sinomonas flava. Classification (NCBI taxonomy): domain Bacteria; kingdom Bacillati; phylum Actinomycetota; class Actinomycetes; order Micrococcales; family Micrococcaceae; genus Sinomonas; species Sinomonas flava. The sequence continues at coordinate 155,924 of NZ_BAAAQW010000014.1, forward strand.
CGCACCCGTCACGGCGCCGTCCTGGGGACCGATCTTCGGCAAGATCGCCGCGACCGTCACCGACATCGGCGGCATGATGAGCCACGCGGCGATCGTGTGCCGCGAGTACGGGCTCCCGGCCGTCACCGGGACCGGCTCGGCCTCGACGACGATCGTGACCGGCCAGCGCCTGCGCGTCGACGGGACGAAGGGCATCGTGGAGATCCTCGACGCGCCCGAGGTTTCCGGCCCGGGCGCCCACTCGCACGCACACGGCGAGCCGGGGCACGAGCACGGCGAGCACACGCAGGAGCCGGCGCATGCCTGACCCCCAGGCTGCTTCTTCTGGCAACCGCCAGGTCCCCCGGCTCGCGCTCATCACGGGCGCGGCCGGGGGCCTGGGCCGGGCCTTCGCCCTCGGCTTCGCCTCCCGCGGCTACCGCGTCGCCGTGGCGGACGTGAACGCGGCCGGGGCCGAGGAGACCGCGCAGCTCGTCCGCGGGGCGGGTGCCGAGGCTGTGGCCCTCAAGGTCGACGTCACCGACGTGGCGTCCACCGAGGCGATGGCCGCCGAAGCCGCCGAGTTCGGCGGAGGCCGCATCGACGTCGTCGTGAATAACGCCGCCATCTACGCGACGGTGACCCGCAGCCCGTTCGAGGAGATCGACCCGGCCGAGTGGGACCTCGTGATGGGCGTGAACCTCAAGGGCCCGTGGCTCGTGACCCGCGCGGCCAGCCCATACCTGGGCGAGGGCGGGCGCGTCATCAACCTCTCGAGCGCCACAATCTACTCCGGCTCCGAGCAGTGGGCCCACTACGTGGCCTCGAAGGGCGGGGTTGTGGCCCTGACCCGGGTCCTGGCCAAGGAGCTCGGCAAGCGCGGGGTGACCGTCAACGCGATCGCCCCCGGGTTCACGCTCACCGAGGCGAGCTACGGGCTCATGGAGAACGCCGCCACGTACGGCGTGGACCGCGGCGCCATCAAGCGGGCCAGCCAGCCCGAGGACATCGTGGGCGCCGCGCTCTTCCTCGCGAGCCCCGACTCCTCCTACATGACCGGCCAGACCCTCGTGGTCGACGGCGGCCGGCAATTCATCTGACCCCCAGAATCTGACCCCCAGAACCTGACCCCCAGAATCTGACCCCTAAACGTCGTCAGCACCCACCAGGAGCAGCAGACATGACCACCACCGTCCACTACACCGACGCCGAGGGCACCGTCCGGGACATCGAGGGACGCCCCGGCGACTCCGTCATGGAGACCGCCGTGCGCAACGGCGTGCCGGGGATCGTCGCCGAGTGCGGCGGCTCGCTCTCCTGCGCCACGTGCCACGTGTTCGTCCGCGACGACTGCCTCTCGGAGCTCCCGCCCATGGAGCCCATGGAGGACGAGATGCTGTACGGCACCGCCGTGGACCGCGAGGAGAACTCGCGCCTGTCCTGCCAGCTCAAGCTCACCGAGGGGATGGACCTGTACGTGACCACCCCGGAAACGCAGGTGTGAGATGGCTGCCGACACCCCCGGCCAGGAGCCCACGGGCCTGCTGATCATCGGTGCGAGCCAGTCCGGCGTCCAGCTGGCCATCTCGCTCCGCGCCCTCGGCTACGACGAGCCGATCACGCTCCTCGGCGAGGAGAACCACCGCCCCTACCAGCGCCCGGCCCTCTCGAAGGAATGGCTCCAGGGCGAGGTGGGCAACGAGTCGCTCATCTTCCGCTCGGCCGAGTACTGGGACGAGCACAACGTCACGCTCGTGAAGGACCAGCGGATCGTCCGCGTTGACAAGAACGCTGACGGCTCCGGGGTCGCGGTCGCGGCCTCGGGCGCGGAGTTCCCCTTCAGGCGCCTCGCCCTCACCGTGGGCGCCCGGGCGCGGAAGATCGCCGTCGACGGCGCCGACCTCACCGGCGTCGTGTACCTCCGCAACGCCGACGACGCCCTGGCGCTCAAGGCCATGGTCGGCGACGCGACCGACGTCGTCGTGGTGGGCGGCGGGTTCATCGGCCTGGAGGCCGCCTCGAGCCTGAAGAAGATGGGGAAGAACGTCGTGCTGCTCGAGCACGGGCCGCGGCTCGTGGGCCGCGCCGTCGGCGAGGAGACCGCGCAGTTCTTCCTCGACGCGCACCGCTCGCGCGGGCTGGACATCCGCCTCGACGCGCGCATCTCCCGCTTCGTCCCGGGCGCGACGGGCGACGGCGGGAAGGCCGTCGCCGGCGTCGAGCTCGCCGGTGCCGGAGGTGCTGGCGAGGTGATCCCGGCGCAGATCGTGCTGGTGGGGATCGGCGTCATCCCGAACACGGAGCTGGCCGAGCAGATGGGCCTGGCGGTGGACAACGGGATCGTCGTGGACCGCTACGCCCTCGCCTCGGACGGCACCACGGTCGCCGTGGGCGACTGTGCCAACATGCCCAACCCGGTCCCGGGCTCCCCCGCCGGCGAGCGCATCCGGCTCGAGAGCGTCAACAACGCGATCGAGCACGCGAAGGTCGCGGCGTACTCGCTCATGGGACGCCGCGAGGACTACGCCGGCATCCCGTGGTTCTGGTCGAACCAGGCGGACCTCAAGCTGCAGATCGCCGGGCTCTCGATGGGCTACGACCAGACCGTGGTCCGGCGCGACGACGAGCGCGGCAAGTTCTCAGTCCTGTACTACCGCGCCGGCCGGATCATCGCCGCCGACTGCGTCAACGCCCCGCTGGACTTCATGGCCGTCAAAAACGCCCTCGCCAAGGGCCAGAACATCCCGGCCGACGCCGTCGCTGCCGCCGGCGCCGAGGCGGACATGACGGTCCAGCTCAAGACCCTGGCCGCGTAGGCCGCCTGGCCGGCCACGCTCGCATGATCGGTGCGCAGCCGCACGATCGGTGCGGACCAGCACCGATCGTGCGGGCGGGCACCGATCGTCGGATCGGCACCGCCGCCCACCCGGCAGAGTCCCGGCCGACACGGCACGGCGACTCGCCCCACCGGCCCCCTCGTCCCTTTCCTTGCACCGGAGGATCCCATGACTGACCACCCCAGCCTCGCCGCACCGCAGGCGAGCGCGACCGCGAGCGCCGAGCCGCCGCCGTCGCCCGCGCCCGGCCAGCACGCCGTGGACGCGGCCCGAGCGGACGCGTTCGCCGCAGCCCACCCCGTCCGCCCGATCCCCGCCGAGGGACCCGTGGACACCAGGGCCATCTGCGACACGCCCAGCACCGCGGGCCCGGGGGGCCGCCTCGACCCGCTCTGGAAGGCCGTGGTGCCGTACACCAGGACGCGCGGGAACGACATCCACCTGCCCATCTCGGTCGCCTACGCCGAGCGGCTGTGCGACGCCTACCCGAGCGCGGACCGCGAGCTCGTGCTCGTCGCGACCCTCCTGCATGACACCGGCTGGGCCCGCGTGGACGAGTCGCGGATCCTGTCCGAGGGCTTCACCGGGGACTGGCGCAAGGCGCAGATCCGGTACGAGCATGAGCACCAGGGCTGCCTCGTGGCCCAGGAGGTGCTGCCGGGTCTCGGGTACGCGGACGAGTTCATCGAGCGGGTCACCGCAATCATCGACGGCCACGACACGCGGCACGTCGCCTACTCGCTCGAGGACGCGCTCGTGCGCGACGCCGACCGTGCCTGGCGCTTCGACCGGGCGGGGATCGCGCTGGCCTCCTCGTGGTTCGGGATGGACCCGGCCACGTATACCGACCGGCTCGCGGCCGAGATCGTGCCCGAGCTCATCACCGCCGCCGCCGTCGAGATGGCCAGGGCGGACCTTGCGCGCTCGAACGCGCTGCTCAAGACGGGAGTTCTCCGATGACCACGGTGCCCACAGCCCAGGATGCGCACACCCAGGACGCCCGCGCCCGGCGCGCGGCGCTCGACCTGCCCTACACGCGGGTCGACGACATGTTCATCGACGGCGCGTACGTCCCCGCCCGGGGCACCGGCCGGAACCCGGTGACCGACCCCGCCACCGGCGAGGTGTGGGGCGAGGTGCCGGACGGGTCCGCCGAGGACGTCGACGCCGCGGTCGCCGCCGCGCGCCGGGCGTTCGACGCCGGCCCCTGGCCCCGCCTCTCCCCCTCCGAGCGCGCGGCGTACCTGACGCGGATCGCGGACGAGATCGAGGCCCGTGCCGAGACCCTCGCCCTGACGAACACGCGCGAGAACGGCTCGCCCATCACGGAGACCCGCGGGGCCGCGGCGAACGCGGCCGGGATCTTCCGCTACTTCGCGACCCTCGCCGAGTACCTCGAGCGCGAGGACGTGCGACCGTTCCCGTTCGCGCCGGGCCAGGAGTCCGTGGTGCGGCGCGAGCCGGTAGGGGTGTGCGCGCTGATCGCGCCGTGGAACTTCCCGATCAACCTCGTGGTCATCAAGCTGGCCCCGGCGCTGCTGGCAGGGTGCACCGTGGTGATCAAGCCGGCCTCGCCCACGCCGCTGTCGATCCGGTTCATCGTCGACGCCGTCGCGGCAGCGGGGGTGCCGGCCGGCGTCGTGAACCTCGTGACCGGCTCGGGGCGGATGGGCGACGTGCTCGTGAAGCACCCCGGCGTGGACAAGGTCGCGTTCACGGGCTCGACGCCGGTGGGGCGGCGCATCGCGGCGGCGTGCGGGGAGCTGCTGCGCCCGGTCACCCTGGAACTGGGCGGGAAGTCCAGTGCGATCGTGCTGCCGGACGCGGACCTGGACGCGATGGCCAAGGTGCTCATCCGCTCCTCGATGCGCAACACGGGACAGACCTGCTACATCTCCACGCGCATCCTTGCCCCGGCCTCGCGGTACGAGGAGGTGGTGGAGATGGCCCGGTCCGTCATCGCCGCGGCGCCGCAGGGCGACCCGCTCGACCCGTCCACGGTCTTCGGGCCCAGCGCCACGAAGTCGCAGTTCGAGACGGTCATGGGCTACGTGGAGTCGGGCCTCGAGGAAGGCGCGCGGGCGACGGCGGGCGGCAGGGCGGCGTCGTTCGCCCCGGAGACCGGCCTCGAGGGCGGGTTCTTCGTGGAGCCCACCGTGTTCGCGGACGTCACCCCGTCCATGCGGGTGTCGCGGGAGGAGATCTTCGGGCCCGTCCTGACCATCCTGAAGTACGACGACTCGGCCCCCGGTGGCGGCGTCGACGAGGCCGTGGCGCTGGCCAACAACACCGAGTTCGGCCTGGGCGGCCTCGTGTTCTCGTCCGACCCGGAGGCGGCCCTGGCCGTCGCCGACCGGGTGGACACGGGGTCTATCGGCATCAACTTCTTCGCATCGAACCACTCCGCGCCCTTCGGCGGCCGCCACGATTCCGGGCTCGGGACGGAGTACGGAGTCGAGGGCCTGAGCGCGTACCTGACATACAAGTCGATCCACCGGAAGGCTGGGTAGCACAAGAGCCGGACCGGCGTACTCTGGGGATCACGCTGGTCCGGTGAGGGCCGTCTGGGAAGGCAAAGGGGTGATCATGGACGAGATCGTGGGCGGACCTGACCGCCGTAGCGAACTGGACGTGGAGGTCGTTGCGCCTCCACAGCGGGCTGCAGCGCCCTCGAACGGGTCTGCGCCCGCGCCGGCGCCTCCCGCCGACGGCGCCGAGGTCGAGGGCCGCTCCGCCATGGCGCGGGCCCGCGAGGAGGAGCTGCTCGACCTCCTGCTCGACAGCCCCGACCTCTCGACCTTCCTCACCCGCGTCTCCCAGCGTGCGGCCGAGGCCCTCTCCGGCACCGGCGAGGTCTCCTGCAGCGTCACGCTGGACCGCGACGGCCGGCGGAGCACCGTGGCGAGCAGCGATGCGATGGCGGAGGCCATGGACGAGATCCAGTACGCGAGCGGCGAGGGCCCCTGCCAGGAGTCCGTGAGCACCGAGCGCACCGTCTACGTCCCCGACCTCCGCACCACGAAGCGCTACCCCCGCTACCGTGAGGCGGTCGACGGCGCACCCCTCCGTTCGGTGTTCGCCACCCCGATTCCGCTGCCGACCTCGGCCAAGGCCACCGCCGCGCTCAACAGCTACAGCACCGAGCCCGAGGGCTTCTCTGCCGAGCTCCGCTCCGAGGCGGAGGAACTCGCAGCCCTCGCGTCCCGGTCGGTGCAGCTGGCCATCCGCTGCGCCCAGGAGAGCGAGAGGGCCGCGGACCTCGCGGCGGCCCTCGAGTCGCGCACCACGATCAACCTCGCGGCCGGGGTGATCATGGCGCAGTCGAACTGCACCCCGGCGCAGGCCATCGAGGTCCTCAAGAGCGCCTCTATGCACCGCAACATGAAGCTGCGCGACGTCGCCTCTACGGTCCTTGCCAGGTTCGGCGACGCGAATCCCGAGACCCACTTCAGCTGAGGCACAAGGCAGCCGTGTGAACGACCTGTCCCGTGGGCCGAGGCCGGTCCGGACCTGAGCATGAAGGAAAGCATGCCGAATCCCGTCAGCCGCAGGACCGTCGAGGTCGACGGCGACGAGCTGTCCTACCTCGCCGCGGGAGAACCGGACCTGCCCCCGCTCCTCCTCCTGCACGGGACGTTCTGGAGCCGTGTCTGGGCGCCCGTCCTGCCGGAGCTGGGACGGGCCGCGCGCTGCATCGCCCTGGACCTGCCAGGGTTCGGCGCGAGCACGGGTGAGCTCACGCCCGAGCAGGCCACCGTGCCCGCCCTGGCGCAGACCGTGGTCCGGGCCGCCGACGCCCTCGGCCTCGACAGCTTCGACGTCGCGGGGCATGACATCGGCGGCGGCATCGCCCAGCATCTGGCGGCCCCGACCGGCCGCGTGCGGAAGATGGTGCTGATGAACGCGGTGATGTTCGACTCCTGGCCGGTGCCCGCCGTCGAACGCTTCCGCGACCCTGCCGTCCGCGACTCCACCGGCACCGCGGAGCTGCTGAAGGCCCGAGAGACCTCCACCCGCGGCAGCACCACCCGCACGCTGAGCGAGGAGGAGCTCGCGGACTACCTCAGCCCCTGGCAAGCGCCGTCGCGGGTGCGCTCCTGGATGGCGATGGCGGCCGCCGCGGACTCCCGGTACACGCTGGCCCTGGTGCCCGCCCTGAAGGAGGCCGCCATCCCCACGCGGCTGGTGTGGGGACGCGACGACGACTTCCAGAAGCTCGAGTACGCCCGCCGGTACGTCGAGGAGATCCCGAACGCGGACCTCGTGGTGGTCGAGGGCAAGCACATCCCCACCGAGGACTCGCCCCACGAGGTGGCGCGGGCCATCGTGGAGCACCTCGGCGCGGCCTCCTAGTCGGCCGCGTCCGCCGCAGACGCCTGCCGCACCAGCTCGGCCATGCGCTCCCGCGTGTCCGACCCCGGCGCGGGCAGGTACGCAACGATGTGCAGGGTCGGGGCGTCGGAGGGGACGAGCTGGTGCTGCTCGAAGTCCAGGCGCCCGGCCACGGGGTGCAGGAAGGTCCGGGCGCGCGAGGCGAAGCGGCGCACCTCGTGGTCGTCCCAGGCGCGGGCGAAGTCCTCCGAGTCCTGCCGCAGCCGGGAGACCAGCTCCACGTGCGCGGCGCGGTCGGCGTGCGAGCCGGCCTCCGCGCGGTAGTCGGCCAGGAAGCTGCGCACCGTGACCTCCCAGTCCGGCAGCATGCCGCGCACGTAGGGATCCGTGAAGGTCAGCCGCAGGAGGTTCCGGTCCGGAGCCGGGACCGAGGCGATGCCCGGGAACAGCGCCTCGTACCCGCGGTTCCAGGCGCCGATGTCCCACGTGGACGTGACGGCGAAGGCCGGGGCCGGGTCGAGGGCCTCGAGGAGGTGCTGGACATGCTCGGGGACGGGCTCGGGAGCCGCCGGCGCCTCGCGCGGGGCCGGGGCGAAGCCGCTGAGGCCCAGGATGTAGTCGTGCTCCGGCGCGGTCAGGCGGAGGTTGACCGCGACGGCGTCGAGCACCTGGCGCGAAGGGTTGATGTCCCGGCCCTGTTCGAGCCAGGTGTACCAAGTGACCGAGACGCCCGAGAGGAACGCGATCTCCTCGCGGCGCAGCCCCACCACGCGGCCACGCCCGACGGGCGGGAGTCCGTACTCGGCCCGGACGGCGCGCTCGCGCTTCTTGCGCAGGAAGGCGCCCAGTTCCTTGCGCCGGGCATCGGCGGGCGCTGCAGGCTCCACCCCAACCTCCTCGAACGCTAGTAGTTTCACTACTAGTATCACTGCAGTCTGGCGGGGGCCCGCGCGCGCGTGATGGTGTGGTCCCATGCCAGCTCTTCGCTCCCGTACCGTCACCCATGGCCGCAACATGGCCGGCGCCCGCGCACTGATGCGCGCCTCCGGCGTCGCCAACGCGGACATCGGCAAGCCGATCATCGCCGTCGCCAACTCGTTCACCGAGTTCGTCCCCGGGCACACTCACCTCGCCCCGGTGGGCCGCATCGTCTCCGACGCGATCCTCGCCGCGGGTGCCGTCCCGCGCGAGTTCAACACCATCGCGGTGGACGACGGCATCGCCATGGGCCACGGGGGCATGCTCTACTCGCTCCCGTCCCGCGACCTCATCGCGGACTCGGTCGAGTACATGGTCAACGCGCACTGCGCCGACGCGCTCGTGTGCATCTCCAACTGCGACAAGATCACGCCCGGCATGCTCATGGCCGCGATGCGCCTGAACATCCCCACCGTCTTCGTCTCGGGCGGCCCGATGGAGGCCGGCCGCGTGACGCTCACGGACGGCTCGGTCCGCTCCCTTGACCTGGTCAACGCGATCGCCGACGCCGTCGACGAGTCGATCTCCGACGCCGACATCGACCTCATCGAGCAGAACGCCTGCCCCACCTGCGGCTCCTGCTCGGGCATGTTCACGGCCAACTCGATGAACTGCCTCACCGAGGCCATCGGCCTCTCCCTCCCCGGCAACGGCTCGGTCCTCGCGACCCACACCGCGCGCAAGGCGCTCTACGAGCGGGCGGGCGCCACCGCCGTCGAGCTCGCCAAGCGCTACTACGAGGACGACGACGACTCCGTCCTCCCGCGCTCGATCGCCACGGCCCAGGCCTTCGACAACGCCATGGCCCTGGACATCGCGATGGGCGGCTCGACCAACACGATCCTGCACCTGCTCGCGGCGGCGCAGGAAGCCGGCGTCGAGTACGGCCTGGCGGAGATCGACGCGAAGTCCCGCAAGGTCCCGTGCCTCGCCAAGGTGGCGCCGAACGTGGCCAAGGACAAGACGTACTACATGGAGGACGTGCACCGCGCCGGCGGCATCCCCGCGCTCCTGGGCGAGCTCAACCGCGGCGGCCTCCTCCACACCGACGTGCACTCGGTCCACTCCCCCGACCTCGCCTCGTGGCTCGACGCGTGGGACATCCGCGGCGGCAAGGCCACCGAGGAGGCCCAGCAGCTCTGGCACGCCGCGCCCGGCGGGCAGCGATCCTCGACGGCGTTCTCGCAGTCGAACGAGTGGACGTCCCTCGACACCGACGGCGAGGGCGGCTGCATCCGCAGTGTCGAGCATGCGTACTCGAAGGACGGCGGCCTGGCGGTGCTGCGCGGCAACGTCGCCGTGGACGGCGCCGTCGTGAAGACCGCGGGCGTGGACGAGTCGATCTGGACGTTCGAGGGCCCGGCGGTCGTGTGCGAGTCGCAGGACGAGGCGGTCGAGAAGATCCTGAACAAGACGGTCAAGGAGGGCGACGTCGTCGTCATCCGCTACGAGGGCCCGAAGGGCGGGCCGGGCATGCAGGAGATGCTGTACCCGACCTCGTTCCTCAAGGGCCGCGGCCTGGGCAAGAAGTGCGCGCTCATCACGGACGGGCGCTTCTCGGGCGGAACGTCCGGCCTCTCGATCGGGCACATCTCGCCCGAGGCGGCGTCCGGCGGGACGATCGCGCTCGTCGAGGACGGCGACCTCATCCGCATCGACATCCCGAACCGCTCGATGGAGCTCGTGGTGGACCAGGCCGAACTGGACGCGCGCCGCGAGCGCCTCGAAGCCACCACCGGCTACCACCCGGCCAACCGGGAGCGCCCGGTCTCCGCGGCGCTGCGCGCCTACGCCGCCATGGCGACCTCCGCGGACAAGGGCGCGGTGCGCGACGTCGACTCCCTCACCCGGCTCACCTCGCCGCAGGCGCAGTCCCCGCAGCCGGTCGCCTGAGGCCAGACTGGAGCGACTGGACCGACCCCTCTGGCGCAATTGTCGAGTTGAGGCGGGTGCGATGCCCTGCAACCCGCCTCAACCCGACAATTGCGGCCGCGGGCTGACCCTGCCGTTCGGACGGGCCCCGGTTTGGTCCGGCAGCGTCTGGTCAGGCAGCGCCTGATCAGGCGCGGGCGTCCTCGAGTTCGGGCGACAGCTCGGCGTCCTTCGATGCCTCGACGGATTCAGTGACGTCCGCCTTCTCGGCCGAGCGCTCGGCGGGTGCGGGGCCCCGGAGCAGCGGGTTCACGGAGGTGACCGTCGAGAGGTCGGGCATGATCGGGCGCCCGGAGCCGAGCCCCGACTTGGCGGCCGGACGAGCGGCGCCCTTCAGCGCGGGTGCCGCCGCGGCACCAGAATCCCCGGCACTAGACTCCCCGGCCGCCGGCTCCCCGGCCGCCGGTTCTTTGGCAGCCGCGGCCGCCACCTTCCGGACAGAACCGGTCGCCGCGGAGGCGCGCGGCGTCGCAGAGGCGGCCGCCTTGCGGGGCTTCCGCTTCGGGGCGGCCTTGGGCTCCTCCTCGGTCCCCCCTGCCGGAGTCGCTGCCGAGGACACCTGCGAGGTCTGCGGCTTGCGTGCCGGACGTGCGGGCTTCGGAGCGGACGTCGCGTCACCCTCGGGCGCGTCGCCGGCCAGCGCCGCCTCGAGGGCGTCGACGTCGAGCCCGGCCATCGCGGCGTCGACCTCGGCGCCGAGCTCGGCCAGACCAGCCGCCTCGGCCGCGCGGACGGACGTCTCGGCAGCGGACCGGGCGTACTGCACGAGGAGCACCGTGAGGTGGGTGATGGCCAGGAGGACGACGGGCGGCATCGCGGCGACAAGTGCCGAGACGATGACGGGAACATTGCCGTTCTCGGCCCGGACGGCGAGGATCGCGTGGATGGAGTTCGCGGCGGTCGAGACGATCGCGCCGAAGAACAGCAGGATCCACGGGTAGAGCTGCTCCCTCCCCTGACGCCCTGCGAGGGCCACGATGGCCACGGTCGCGGCAACGATCATGCCATCCACGATGAGGGGCCACATCCAGGCGATCGTGGGGTTGATACCTGCCCGCACGGCCAGGTCGGTCAGGGCGGAGAAGCTGAGGACGAAGGCCCCCGCGCCGATGACGATGGTCGCGGCGATACCGGTCCCGACGATGCGGCGGGAGATAGGTTTGGGCGTCTTCACAGAGGGGGTGTTCACAGGGTTCGGGGGGTTCACCCTAGTTTTCTACCACGGAGCGAAGAACGCCCAGTGATCAGTCCTTCACCCTCTGCGGCGGCGGTAGTAGTCCCGCCAGATGAGCCGGTGGACCGGGATGATCCGCGGCAGCGAGCGCACCCCTGGGATGAACGGGACGAGCATGAGGGCGAGCGTCAGGACGGCCATGATGAGCGTGATCACGAGGTCCGCGTTCGCGAGCCCCGTGAAGGGCGGGATCTGGTACCAGAACGAGAAGAGCCACAGCCACGACTGGCCCGGGTAGTTGCCGGTCTCGTTCATCATGCCCCACTGGTCGCCGGTGAGGTGCTGGTCCTCGGCGAGCCCCTGGAAGTACTGCCCGTCGCCAAGGAACAGCACCTCGCGGGTGCGGTCGAGCCCAGGCGACGCGCCGCCGTCGAGCGCTGCGTCCAGCGAACCGCTCCGCGCCATCGCGAGCAGCGCGCCGTCCATGGCGGGGACAGGGCCATAGTCGCCGGAAGGCACCTTGGAGGGGTCGCCGTCGGGCGCCTTGGAGAGCGCGTCGGCGTACGCGGCCGTCCAGTCGGCGCGCTGCGTGTCCGTCGCGGCGTTCCACGCCGAGACCTCGGAGGGAGGCTGCGGGAGCGTCTCGAGCGGGGCGACCACGAAGTCCCTGGCTGTGTCGATCGGCAGCCGGACGCCCGAGAGGCTCTGCAGGTCGAGGGGGCCGAGGGTCTGGCTCGCGCCCTGCGTCCCGTTGTACGGCGGCCCGTATCCGGCGGTGTCGCTCGTGCCGCCGAGCTCGGCCGTTGCGGTGGCCACGAAGTCCGACGGCGCCGCCGTCGCCCACTGCTTGAGCGTCACCGGCGCCTCGTCGGGGGATCCGAAGACCGCTGCGAGCCCGACCGTGAGGACCCCGACGACCACGAGCGCGTAGACGAGCTCCTTGACGAGGTCGTACTCGCGCACGGCTCCGCGCCAGGGCTGGCGGTCGAGATCGGCGCCCCGGCTCACGACGGCTCACCCGCGCCGGCTCCGGGCCGCAGCTGGGCGTCGTGCTCCGACGCCTCGAGCGGCGGGACGACCCCGTGGACGCGCACGAGGAGCACGTGGAGCACGACGACGGCGCCCACCGCGAGCGGCAGCAGCACGATGTGCCACATGAGGACCTGGCCGAGGTTGGCGACGTTGAACCACGCGCCGACCCCGACGGCGTTGAGCGCGTCCTTGGCCTCGAACGCGATCCACTGTGAGTCGAAGTTGGTCTGGAGGAGGTAGCCGGTGAACGCGGTGACGATCGAGACGACGAACGCGATGACCCCGGTGATCCATGTCAGGGCCCGGCCGCCGCGCCACGACGCCATCCAGAACTTCCCCCACAGGTGGATGACCATGAGCATGAAGAACAGCTCCACGCTCCACAGATGGGTGCTGTTGATGAAGTGCCCGAGCGCCGAGACATGGTACCAGGCGGGACCGTTGAGCGCGAGGACGACTCCGGAGGCGATGACATACAGAAGCGCCGCGATCGCGCCCATGCCGAACACGTAGATCCATGAGGCGACGTAGCTCGGCTGCGTCTCGGGCAGCAGCCTGTCCGGGGGGAGCTCCCGGACGCCCCACTCCCGGAATCTCCCGGTCCACGTGAGGATCCGGCCCCCCGGCGGGACGCCGTCGGCGTGCCCGGGCTGGGTGGTCATCGACGACCCCTGCCACCCGGGAACGGCAGGAGCAGCGCGGCGATGAACAGCAGGATCATCACGGAGATGACGATGAGGTTCCCCAGCTGGACCGTGAAGGAACCCCATCCGAGATAGATCCCGTCGGCCTCGAAGCGGGCCGCGGACGCGAGGGCCGTCAGTGGTGTGTCCACGCCTTCACGGTGCGCCGCGCCAGCGCAGCGAGATAGGGACTTAGTGCCCAGCGGGCCCAAGTCCCAGCATTCCCACAGGAACGGCGGTCACAACAGGATCCCCGCTCAGAACGGATACGTGGCGATGTCAGGGCGCACCGTGAGCCACTGGACCTCCGTGAAGGCCTCCATGTTGGCGGTCGCCCCGCCGAACCGCGACCCCGTGCCGGAGGCGCCGACCCCGCCGAAGGGCGCGTTGGCCTCGTCGGAGACTGTCTGCTCGTTGATGTGCACCTTGCCCGAGTGGACGCGGTCCGCAATCTTCATGGCCGTCCCGACATCGCCGAGGATGCCGACGGACAGGCCGTACTCGTTGGCGTTGACGAGCTCCACGACCTCCTCCACGCTCGAGAACCTCGTCACCGGGGCCACCGGTCCGAAGATCTCGTCGGCGAAGGCGGGGTTCTCGAGGTCGAGGTCGGCGAGGACGGTCGGCTTGTAGAAGAGCCCGTCGAAGGTCCCGCCCGCCGCGAGCCGGCCGCCCCGGGCGACGGAGGCTTCGACGATGCCGTGGATGCGGTCGCGCTGGCGCTCGTCGATGATCGGCCCGAGCGCCACCTGGCTCGTCGAGGGGTCGCCCACGGGCAGGTTCTCGGCCTTCTCGGACAGCGCGGCGACGTAGTCGTCGTACACCGAGTCGTGGACGAAGTGCCGCCCGGTCGTCATGCAGATCTGGCCCTGGTGCATGAAGGAGCCGAACGCGCCAGCCGAGGCGGCCTTGGCGATCTCCGCCCCCGGCAGCACGATGAGGGCGTTGTTGCCGCCGAGCTCGAGGTGGGCGCGCTTGAGCAGCCGGGCCGCCGCCTCGCCCACCCGACGGCCTGCCGCCGTCGAGCCCGTGAAGGAGACCACCCGCACCTCGGGCGCCTCGACCACGGCCGTCCCCGTCTCCGCGCCACCCGGCAGCAGGGACAGCACGCCCTCGGGCAGGCCGGCCTCCTCGAAGACGCGCATCAGCGTGACGCCGCCGCAGACGGCCGTGCGCGGGTCCGGCTTGAGCAGCACCGCGTTGCCGAGCGCGAGCGCCGGCGCAACCGAGCGGATCGAGAGAATGAGCGGGAAGTTGAACGGCGCGATCACGCTCACGACGCCGGCGGGGCGCCTCCGCGCGAACGACCACCGGTCCTCGTCCGAGGTCAGGACCTCCCCGTGCGGGTGCGATGGCAGGGCCGCCGCCTCGTAGCATTCGTTCGCGGCGGTGTGGGTCTCGAGCTGGGCCTTGGGCGGGATGCTGCCGGCCTCCCGGACGATCCAGTCCTGGATCTCCTCGGCGTGCTCCTCCCACAGCTGCCCCGCGCGGCGCAGGACGGCGGCGCGCTCCTCGGGCTTCTTCGCCGCCCATTCGGGCTGGGCCTTCGCCGCGAGCTGCGCCGCCCGGTAGACGTCCTCGCGCGAGGCGGACCCGACCGAGCCGAGGGTGGCCCCGGTAGCCGGCTCGACGACGTCGTACGCGCCGCCCTCAGCCTCGGTCCACCCGCCGATGTTGACCTTGCCGCCCCACAGTGCGGCGTCGAGAAGTGCCATTGCCGTGTCCTCCTGTCACCCTTTCCCACGAGTTTGCCCCCGAACGGCCGCCGACGCCACGGCAGCCTGTCAGGCGGCACCCACGGCGCGGGCGGCCTCGGAGATCGACGCCGCCGCAGCGTGCAGCTGGGGCACGATCCGGGCCACCTCGGCGTCGCGGTCGGTGCCGTCGTCGAGACGAGCGGACAGGGCGATGTTGATCGCCGCTGCCGTGCGGCCGTCCGCCCCGCGCACCGGCACGGCGACGGAGCGCAGGCCCACCTCGAGCTCCTGGTCGACGACGGCGTACCCCGCCTCGCGTATCCGGGCGAGCTCCGCCTCGATCGCCTCGCGCGAGGTGAGCGTGCGGGGCGTGAGCGGGGTGAGGTCGGCGCGGGCGAAGTACTCGTCGAGGGCCGCCGCCGGGAGGTCGGCGAGCAGGACGCGGCCCATGGACGTGGCGTGCGCGGGGAACCGGGTCCCGGGCGAGATGCCCACGGTCATGATGCGCCGGGTGTGGATCCGGGTGAGGTAGACGATGTCGGTCCCGTCGAGGATCGCGAGCGACGTCGACTCGCCGTTGCGGTGCGAGAGCTCCTCGAGGATCGGCTGGGCCAGCTCGGGGAGGCGCTGCCCCGACAGGTAGGCGTAGCCGAGCTGGAGCACGAGCGGGGTCAGGGCGAAGACGCGACCGTCCGTTCGCACGTACCCCAGCTCGACGAGCGTGTGGAGGAACCGCCGCGCCGTGGCCCGTGTGAGGGCTGTCCGCGCGGCGACCTCGGAGAGCGTCATCTCCTGGTGGTCGGCGTCGAACGCGCGCACGACGGCGAGGCCTCGCGCGAGCGACTGCACGAACTGGTCGCTGGGTTTCGACTCCGCTTCGCTCCGCTCAACCACCGTTGCGCTGGGTTTCGACTCCGCTTCGCTCCGCTCAACCACCGTTGCGCTGGGTTTCGACTCCGCTTCGCTCCGCTCAACCACCGTTGCGCCCGCTTCGCTCCGCTCAACCACCGTTGCGTCACACCCCCGGGAGCAGCGGCACCTCGACGAGGCCCTGGAGCTCCTCGAAGGTGATCCCGAACGTCTCGCGCACGTGCACGCCGTCGGCCGTGATGAGGAAGACGGCCTTGTCCGTGTACACGCGGGTCACGCAGCCCACGCCGGTCAAGGGGTAGGACAGCTCCGGGACGAGCTTCGACGTCCCGTCCTTCGTCAGGAGCGTCATCATGACGTAGACGTCCTTGGCACCCGTCGC
Source organism: Sinomonas flava (assembly GCF_039531875.1). Lineage (NCBI taxonomy): Bacteria > Bacillati > Actinomycetota > Actinomycetes > Micrococcales > Micrococcaceae > Sinomonas > Sinomonas flava. Next base: position 171,820 of record NZ_BAAAQW010000014.1, read on the forward strand.
GAGGTCCATCGCGCCACCGACCGCTGGGATGGCGTCCGGGGCGCCCGTGTGCCAGTTGGCGAGGTCGCCGGTCGCGGAGACCTGGAACGCGCCGAGCACGCACACGTCGAGGTGGCCGCCGCGCATGATCGCGAACGAGTCTGCGTGGTGGAAGTAGCTCGCACCCGGCAGCTCGGTCACAGGGATCTTGCCGGCGTTGATGAGGTCCTGGTCGATCTGGTCCCCGGTGGCGACCGGGCCCATGCCGAGCATGCCGTTCTCGGTGTGGAGGGTGATGTCCTGCTCGTCGGTCAGGTAGTTCGAGACCAGGGTCGGCTGGCCGATCCCGAGGTTCACGAACGAGCCCGGCTCGATGTCCTTCGCGACGAGCTTGGCGAGGTCGTCGCGGCCGAGGGGCGAGTCGGAGGCCTGCGGAACCGTGCCTGCCTCGATGATGTTCGACGTCGTCTGCTCGCTCATGCTCTCAGCCCACCTTCACGATCGTGTTGACGTAGATGCCGGGGGTGATGACGTTCTCGGGGTCGAGGGCGCCGGTCGGCACGATCTCGGAGACCTGCGCGATGGTCTGCTTGGCGGCGGCCGCCATGATCGGGCCGAAGTTCCGCGCCGTCTTGCGGTAGACGAGGTTGCCCTTGCCGTCCGCCGTGAGCGCCTTGATGAGGGCGACGTCGGCGTGGATCGGGGTCTCGAAGACCTGCCACTTGCCGTCGAGGAACCGGGTCTCCTTGCCCTCGGCGAGCATCGTCCCGTAGCCGGTGGGGGTGAAGAAGCCGCCGATCCCGGCGCCGGCGGCGCGGATGCGCTCGGCAAGGTTGCCCTGCGGGACGATCTCGAGCTCGATCTCCCCGGAGCGGTACTTCGCGTCGAAGTGCCACGAGTCGCTCTGGCGCGGGAACGAACAGATCATCTTCCGCACGCGGCCTTCCTTGATGAGCAGTGCGAGGCCCTCGTCCGCCTGGCCGGCGTTGTTGTTGACGACGGTGAGCTCCTTCGCTCCGCACTCCAGGAGCGCGTCGATGAGCTCGAAGGGCTGGCCGGCGTTGCCGAAGCCGCCGATCATGACGGTCGAGCCGTCCCCGATCCCCGCCACGGCCTCCGCGACGGAGTCCTTGAATTCCAGTGTGTGTGCCACTGCCTGTCTCTCTCCTTCGATGCGTGCGGGATTACTTCGCGGACACGTTCTCGAGCACCACCGCGAGGCCCTGGCCCACGCCGATGCAGATCGCAGCGACGCCCCAGCGCCCGCCACTGCGCTGCAGCGAGCGTGCGAGGGTGCCGAGGATGCGGCCGCCCGAGGCGCCGAGGGGGTGGCCCATGGCGATGGCGCCGCCGTGCTGGTTGACGATCGCAGGATCGATCTTCCACGCGTCCACGCACGCGAGCGACTGCGCGGCGAAGGCCTCGTTGAGCTCGACAGCGGCCACGTCGTCCCAGGTGATGCCCGCCTTGGCGAGGGCGCGGTTGGCGGCCTCGACGGGCGCGAACCCGAAGAACTGCGGCTCGTTCGCGGCAGCCCCGCGGCCGGCGATGCGCGCGATCGGGTCGAGGCCGAGCGTGCCGGCGGCGGCCTCGGAGCCGAGCAGCACGGCGGAGGCGCCGTCGGACAGCGGCGAGGCGTTGCCCGCCGTGACGGTGCCGCCCGCAGTCGTGCCCGAGGAGTCGCCGTTGTCCTTGCGGAACACGGTCTTGAGCCCCGCGAGCTTCTCAGCGGAGGAGCCGGGGCGGATGCCCTCGTCGCGGGTGAGGTCGGTGCCGGGGACGGGGACCACGAGGTCGTCGTAGAAGCCGGCGTTCCACGCCGCGTCGGCGAGGTTGTGGGAGTTGGCAGCGAACTCGTCCTGGCGGTCACGGCCGATCGCGTGGCGCTCGCGCAGCTGCTCGGTCGCCTCGCCGAGGGAGACGGTCCACTCCCTGGGCATGTTCTTGTTCACGAGACGCCAGCCGAGCGTGGTCGAGGCCAGCGCCATGTCCCCGGCGGGGTACGGCTTCTCGGTCTTGGGCAGGACCCACGGGGCGCGCGACATCGACTCGACGCCGCCCACGAGCATGACGTCGGCGTCGCCCACCTGGATCTGGCGGGAGGCGATGATCGCGGCGTCGAGCGAGGACCCGCACAGGCGGTTCACGGTGGTGCCGGGGATCGAGACTGGGAGCCCGGCCAGGAGGGTGGCCATGCGGGCCACGTTGCGGTTCTCCTCGCCCGCGCCGTTGGCGTTGCCGAAGACGACCTCGTCCACCGCGCCGTGCTTGCCGTCGCTACCCTCCAATGCCTCCGCGGTGAGGCCTGGGGCGCGGTCCACGATGGAGCGGACCATGTGGGCGGCGAGGTCGTCGGGGCGGACGCCGGCGAGGGCGCCGCCGAACTTGCCGAACGGCGTGCGGATCGCGTCGTAGACGAAGGCGTCGGTCATGAGTTGCTCTCCTTGGAGCTCGGGGTGGCGGTCGAGACGGCGGCGCGGAAGTGGTAGCGCAGGAGGTCGGCGACGGCGGCAGGGTCCTCGGTCGGGGCGATGTGCGCGACGCCCGGGACCTCGACGGCGGCGCCGTTCTGGGCGTGCTCGGCCATCCACTGCGCCTCGGACAGGGGGCAGACGGAGTCGTGCTCGCCCGCGATGGCGAGGAAGGGGGCCGCGATCTCGGGGAACCGGTCGCGGACGTCGTAGGCGGCGATGGCCCGGCAGACGGCGGCGTAGCCGAAGCGGTCGGCATCCCGCAGCGTGTCCAGCAGGCGCGAGGACTCCGCAGGGTGCTCTCCCAGGAAGCCGGGCGCGAACCAGATCTGGGCAGAGGCCTCGAGGCGGATCGCCGTGCCCTGCTGCGCCACGGCGTCAGCACGCTCGGCGTAGGCCTCGGCACCGTTGAAGCGGGGCGACGAGCAGACCATCGCGAGGCTCAGGAGTCGGTCGGGGTGGCGGAGCGCGATCTCGGCACCCGTGGCGCCGCCCACCGAGTCGCCGGCGTAGTGGAAGCGGGCGCCCGGCTGGATGGAGTCGACCACGGCCACCACGGCGTCCGCGAGGTCGCCCACACTGAGCTCGGCCTCGGGCGCGAGCGACGGCGAGGCACCGTGGCCGGGGAGGTCCCAGCCGAGGATGTCGTAGTCGTTGCCGAGGAGCCGCGCGGCGTCGTCCCACATGGCGGTCGAGGTCCCTAGCGACGGCCCGAGCACCACGAGTTGCTTCTCCCCCAGCTGCTCGCGCGGGCTCAGCCGCACTGCCTTGATGGTCGGCACGCTCACGTGCTCCTCGCTTCCCTCGCTGACGTCTGGAGAGTTCTCTGCCTCTCCGGATTCCCTCATTCAGGATGCCATGCGTTCGCATGATGCACAACTGTTCGCGATGCGAACGCATGTGTTGCGACGGGTGTTTGTCGCGACGACTCCGCGGGTAGGCTCCGCGGATGCTGTCCCTCGAAGCGGCGCGCGTCGCAGGAGCCAGCCTCTCGGTGGGAGCGGCGAGGGTCTTCTCCGCCACCCACTGGCTCGGGATCCCGATCGCGCTCGTGCGGGCGGTGTTCCTCGCGCTCGGAACCATCTGCCAAGGGCGCGGGGTGGGAGCGCACGGCGGCCGGCAGACCTCGCTGCGCGTCCTCGTGCGCCGGCCGGTCTGGCTCGCGGGAACCGCGATGCTGGGCGCGGCGATCCTCCTGCAGCTCGCGGCCCTCCGGTTCTCGCCGCTCATGGTGGTCCAGCCGATCGGCGCCGCGGCCCTTGTCGTGACGGCTCTGGCCACTGCCCGCAGCTCCCGCCAGCTCCCGGGCCGGCGGCGGGCGGCGGGCATCCTCCTGAGCGTCCTCGGGATCGCCGCCTTCGTCGCGGTGGCCGCAGGGTCGGCTCAGGACGTCCAGATCGACGACCGGCATCTCCGCACCACGCTGATCCTCCTGGCGTTCGCCCTGGCCGCCACGCTCCTTGTCTCCGCCCGCAACCGCACCCGCCCGAGCGCCATCCTCTCGACCGGTGTCGCCGGAGTCCTCTACGGGTTCGTGGCGACGCTCGCCAAGGCGGTCCTCGGACGCATCGACCAGGGGAACTTCGCCTGGCTCTCCGTCGCCGGCCTGGCGGGCCTGGCGGCGGCAGTCGTGATAGGGGCCCGCTTCGTCCAGAAGGCCCACGCTGGCGGCAGCGACGAACTCGTCGTCGCCGGACTCACCGTCGTCGACCCGATGACGGCCGTGACCCTCGGCATCGTCGTCCTCGGGGAGGCCGACGCCGCGCCGCCCGAGGCGTTCGCGGGGTTCCTCCTCGCGGGAGCCGCTGCGATCGCGGGAGTGTGGCTCGTGGCCCGGTCACACCCGGCGGATCATCCGTGAGGACCGAGGATGGAGTTCCCTGTCAGGACCCCGTCCCCGTGAGCGTGGTCCAGACGCCGACGACGCCGGCCGCCGCCATGAGTGCCGCCGTGGCCCAGCCGATGGTGGCCGCGACCCTGCCGTTGACATACGCCCCCATGATCTTCCGGTCCCCCGAGACGAGCATCGTGACGATGAGGAAGGGCGCCGCGGCGATGCCGTTGATAATGGCGACGAAGACCAGGAGCCCCATCGGATCGTCGAGGGTGACGGCGAGGATGACCCCGCCGATGATGCCGACCACGAGCAGCCCGTAGAAGACCCGGGCCTTCCGCGGCCTCCGGTCGAAGCCCCACCGGGTCCCGAGGAGCCCCGACAGCCCCACGGACGCCGAACCGGCGAGGACCGGGATGGCCAGGATCCCGGCGCCGATGAGGCCGATCGCGAAGAGCGCCTGCGCGGCCGGCCCGGCGACGGGTTCGAGGGCCTTGGCGGCGTCCGCGGCGGAGGCGATCGTGACCCCGCCGGCCTTGCCGAGGGTCGCTGCGCTCGCCGCCATGATCGCGAACATCACGAGCACCGAGAAGACCATCCCAGTGAAGACGTCCGCACGCGCTGCCCGGAGCTTCTGCCGGGCAGCGGGACCGTCCCGGTCGGGCAGGGCGATCGGCCACCGTCCGCCCAGCTCCTCGGCGCGCATCTCCTCCACCCGGTGGGCCGACTGCCAGAAGAAGAGATATGGGGAGATGGTGGTGCCCAGGACGCCGACGAGCAGTTCGAGGTAGTCCCAGCTCCACTGGAACTGCGCCAGCGCCAGGCCCGCCAGAACGTCCGGCCAGTCGACGTCCGCGGCGAACAGGACGGCGACGTAGCCCAGCAACGACAGGCAGAGCCACTTGAAGGCCCGCGCGATCACGCCGAAGGATCCGCTCATCAGCGTGACCACGATGCCCACTCCGGCGATGGCGGCCCAGAGCTGGTCAGGCCCGGCCCCCAGGAGCTGCATGCCCTGGCCGACGGCCATGAGGTCCGCCGCGATGTTGAGGGTGTTGGCGACGAGGAGCGCGACGATGAGGATCCCGATCACGATCCGCGGCTTGCGGGAGAACTTCCTGCGGATGAGCGTCCCGAGGCTCTCCCCCGTAGCGAGCGCCGTCCTGTCGGAGATCTCCTGTACGGCGAGCATCATCGGCAGCGTGACGGGCGCCGCCCAGAGCATGGCGTTCGAGAAGCTCGCGCCGGCCTGGGCGTAGGTCGCGACGCCGGACGCGTCGTCATCCGCCGCGCCCGTCACGAGCCCGGGCCCTAGCAGGCCGAGATAGCGCCGGACGCGGCTCTCCTTCGATCGCGCTTCGGCGAGTGCTTCCTGAGGCACAGATCCTCCTCTGAGGTCAGACCTCCGCCCGCTACCCGACCGGCGGCGGGGGCAAACCCCGACAGCCTGCCGCTAGTCCTCCACGTGGAACGCGAGCGGCAGCGCGAACCGCTGGGCATGCAGCCTGTACCGCGGGAGCTCCCCGGGCCCGCAGGCGGCCGTCCCCATGCCGTGGTGCTCGGCGTCGAGGTTCACCCATAGCCAGTCCGGGTCCGGAACGAGCTCAGTGGGATGGGCGGCGGCGTCGAGCGCCTCCGTGGTCCAGGGACGGGCGGTGAGCATGAAGGGCCCGCCCGTGACCGTCAGCTGGCGGCCCGCTCCCCCGTGTCTCCCTGAGAACTCTGCCCGGCGGACGCCGCGCCGTGCACCGTTCTCCTGCGGGCGCAGGTACGGGGTCTGGAGTCCGGCCACGCTGGACTCCCAGCGGCCCTCGCGCGCCCCCGCGGCGCAGTCGGGATAGGCCTCGCCCGGGCCGAGGCCCAGCCACCGGACGCGGTCCAGCCCCGCCGGCACCGCGAGTCGCACACCGAGGCGCGGCACCGGCACGGACCACGTCCCCACCGGCGACCCGACGACATCGACGTGCACCGCCGCGCCCTCGGCCCGCCACCGGTACTCGACCTCGTAGCCCACGTCCGTCGCGGCCGGCATGACATGCGCGACCACGCTCAGCGCCCCGTCCTCGGCCATCACCGACAGGACGCGGTGGCGGAGCCGGTCGAGGCCCAGCGCCCGCCACGCCTGGGCGGGCGGGTCCACCTCGGCGCGCTCGTCATTGTCGGTCGGAGCGCGCCACAGGTCCAGCTGCGGCCCGCGCACGGGCAGGTCCCCGAGCCGCAAGAGGGTGCCGAACGGGTCGAAGGCGGCGGGCCCCAGCTCCCAGCCCTCCGGAGTCTCGACCGGCTGGGCGTCCCCCGTCGGACGGGACGGGCCGTGCCTGACCGCTGCTCCGTCTCCGGCCCCGAGCCGCGCCTGCCCCCAGGCGACCTCGTGCCCGGCCGGCGCCCACGCGGCGTCGTGCGCCAGGTGCGCGCCCACCGTCAGCACGCGCACGACGCCGCCGCGCGGCTCCGGCGCGGCCGTCACCTCGGCGGGCAGGGGCACGTCCGCGGACTCGCCGGGGCCGAGGACGGGAACGGCCAGCGCGCCCGAGGCGACGGGCTCGCCGTCGTCCGCGAGGTGCCAGCGGAAGGCGAGGTGCCCGGTCGTGGTGTGGGCGAGCCGCGAGCGCACGGTGACGCACTCGCCGGAAGGCTCGACGCGGACCGGCTCGTAGGCCTTGGCGAGCTCGGCCAAGCCCGGCGAGGGGGTGCGGTCGGGGAAGAGGAGCCCGTCCGCGAGGTAGTTCGCGTCGTGGAGTTCCTCGCCGAAGTCCCCGCCGTAGGCGTAGAACTCGGCCCCGGAATCCGGGCCCGAAGCGGTGCGCTGGAGGATACCGTGGTCGATCCACTCCCACACGAACCCGCCCGCGAGGCGGGGGTAGTTCTCGAACAGGTCCTCGTACTCGGCCAGGCCGCCCGGGCCGGGGCCCATCGCGTGCGCGTACTCGCACAGGAGGAACGGGAGCGCGCGGCGGTGGTAGTCGTTGGAACGGTCCTGGGCCGGGGCCTCCTCGTCGCGCCCGATGAGCTCCGTCTCGGCGTGCCCGGTGTACATGCGGGAGTAGACGTCCACGTAGGAGCTGTCCGGGTCGCCCTCGTAGTGGATGAACCGGTCGGGGTCCCGCTCGCGCGCCCAGTCCGCCATGGCGGCGAGGTTGGTCCCGCGCCCGGACTCGTTCCCGACCGACCAGCCGACCACGCACGGGCTGTTCTTGTCCCGCTCCACGGTCCGCTGGATCCGGTCGAGGAGCGCGTCGCGCCACTCCGGCTCGTCCGCGGGGTTGCCGCGCCAGCCGACGCGCTCGAAGCCGTGCGTCTCGAGGTCGCACTCGTCGAGGACCCAGAGCCCGTACTCGTCGCAGAGCGCGAGGAAGCGCGCGTCCGGCGGGTAGTGGCTCGTGCGGACAGCGTTGATGCCGTGACGCTTCATGAGCTCGACGTCCGCCCGCATCGTGGCCTCGTCCAGCGTGCGGCCAGTGACGGGGTGCCACTCGTGGCGGTTCACGCCACGGAGCCTGAGCGGGGCCCCGTTGGCGAGGAGGGTCGCGTCCTGGATCGCGATCGTGCGGAAACCGATCGCGAGCCGGACCGTCTCCACCGGGTCCGACGCCGGGCCGGCCGAGACGGTGCCGCGGTAGAGCCGGGGCGACTCTGCGCTCCACGGCTCCACGGCAGGCACCGCGATGGGCTGGTTCACGGGCGCCTCGATCCCGAGCTCGGGGATGCGCACGACGGCGCCCGACCCGGCCCCGGCGGCTGCGTCGCCGCCCGCGGGCCCCGCGCCGGGAACCTCGACGAGGAGCTCGCCCGATCCCGTGGCGGCGTCGTAGGAGGCGTGGACGAAGAGGTCCTCAATTCCGCCGTCAGGGCGGTGCAGCAGGGTGACAGGGCGGAAGATCCCCGAGAGCCACCACATGTCCTGGTCCTCGAGGTAGGAGCCGGACGACCACTGGTGCACGCGCACGGCGAGGGTGTTCCCCCCTGCGGCGCCGGCGGGTGCGAGGTGCTCGGTGGCATCGAACTCGTGGGTCAGGCGGGACCCCTTCGCCTCGCCGAGGCGGTGGCCGTTGAGGAAGACCTCGAAGGCCGAGTCGACGCCCTCGAAGCGGAGCAGCCACCGGCCGCCCGCCGGCGCCTCCGGCGCCGCGAAGGTGCGGCGGTACTCGCCGGTGGGGTTCTCGTCCGGGACCTCGGGCGGGTCGATCGGGAACGGGTAGCGCACGTTCGTGTAGGCCGGCGCGGAATAGCGCGGCTCGCCGGGAATTCCCTCGAGCTGCCAGCAGTGCGGGACCCGGACGCGGTCCCAGCCGGCATCGTCGAGTCCGGGATCGGCGAATCCGGGCACCGCTCCCCCGCCGGGATGCGCCCCGCCCGCGGTGGGCCAGAAGCGGAAGGCCCACTCGCCGTCGAGCGTCAGGCTCACGGCGTCCGTGTCGAGGTGGGCGCGCGGCGGGAGGGCTCCGCGGTGGGGAGTGATGTCCGTGATCCAGGGGGCTGCCGGCATGGGGGCCTTCCGTGTGGGGGCGAGGTCTGGGGCGACGGGCTGGGACCCGCCCCACGCTACCGAGGATGGGAGGCGAGCGGGAGGGCCATGGCGCATGCGCAGCGGCAGTATCCCGGCGCAGTAGAGTCGCGGGTGTGACCCAGCCCGTCCGCATTCCCTACGGCCCGCACCCCGACCAGTGGGGCGACCTGTATCTCCCCGCGCCCGACGGCGGGTGGCGCGGCGTCGTCGTCGTGGTCCACGGGGGCTACTGGCGCGACAGGTACACGGCCGAGCTCGGCGCGCCCGTCGCCGCGGACCTCGCCGCGCAGGGTTTCGCCGCGTGGAACCTCGAGTACCGGCGGGCCGGGACCGACCTCGAGGACGGCACGCGGTCCGCGGGCGACGGCGGGTGGCCGGCGACGTTCCTCGACGTCGCCGCCGGGATCGACCGCCTCGCCGATGTGCCGGGTCTCGGCGTGCTCGCGGACGACGACGCCGGGCGGCTCTCGCGGGCGCTCGGCGCGGGGCGGGTGGTCGGCCTGGGGCATTCCGCAGGAGGGCACCTCGCCGCGTGGGCCGCGGGGCGGCACCGGCTGCCGGAAGGCGCCCCCGGCGCGGGACCGCGTGTGGTGCTCGCCGGCGTCGTGAGCCAGGCGGGGGTGCTGAGCCTCGCCGCCGCGGAAGAGCTCGGGCTCAGCAACGGCGCGGCGCGAAACCTCATGGGCGGGGCCTCGGCGGACTCGCCCGAGATGGCCCGGTCCTTCGGGCTCGCCGACCCGATGCGCGCGCTGCCGATCGGCGTGCCTGTCCACGCGGTCCACTCGCGCGCCGACGAGGCGGTGCCGTTCGCCCTCTCGGCCGACTACGTCACGGCGGCGCAGGCGGCCGGGGACCCCGCCGTCCTGCACGAGACGACCGGCGACCACTTCGCCGTCATCGACCCGACGCACGAGGCGTACTCCCTCTGCCGGCGGCTGGTCGGCGAGCTCCTCGCCTGAGCCTGACCCGGGAATGAGTGCCGGGCGCCGCTGGCATCATGGGCGCGTGAGCATCCTCAAGTCCGTGATCCTGTTTGCCCTGGCCGCCCTTGCCGAGATCGGCGGGGCATGGCTCGTGTGGCAGTCAGTCCGCGACGGGAAGCCGTGGTGGTGGGCCGGGCTCGGGGTGATCGCACTGGGGATCTACGGATTCATCGCGACGGTCCAGCCGGACGCGAACTTCGGCCGCGTGCTCGCGGCGTACGGCGGGGTGTTCGTGGCAGGGTCCCTGGCGTGGGGCATGGTGATGGATGGCTTCCGACCCGACCGCTGGGACGTCATCGGGACGGGCGTGTGCCTGGCGGGCGTCGCGGTCATCATGTTCGCCCCGCGGACCGGTGCCTGACGCGAGCGCCTGCCGCTCGACAGGGGTCAGGTGCCGATCTCGGTGCGGACGGCGTACAGCTCGGGGAAGAACGTCAGGTCCAGCGCGCGCCTGAGGAACCCGACACCGGACGAGCCGCCCGTCCCCCGCTTGAGGCCGATGGTCCGCTGCACCGTCCGCAGGTGGCGGAAGCGCCAGAATTGGAAGTTGTCCTCGACGTCCACGAGCGCCTCGCACGCCTCGTAGAGCCCCCAGGGCGTGTCGTCGGATTCGTAGATCCTGCGGAAGACCGGCACGAGGGCGGGCTGCATCGTCCAGTGCCCGCTCACGTCCCGCTCCAGGACTTCCTCCGGGACGGGGTAGCCGGCGCGGGCGACGGCGCGCAGGAACTCGTCGTACACGGTCGGCTCGGCGAGGAGTTGCCCGAGCATCGCGTGCGCCTCCGGCTCGGAGGTGAACACCTCGAGCATGCGGCGGTCCTTGTTGCCGAGGATGAACTCGACCGCCCGGTACTGGTGCGACTGGAAGCCCGATGCGTGCCCGAGCGCGCCGCGGAACTGCGCGTACTCGCGCGGAGTGAGCGTGGCGAGCACGGTCCACTGGTCGGTGAGCTGCTTCTGGATCGCCTTGACGCGCGCCAGGCACTTGAGCGCCATCCCGAGGTCATCGACGGCGAAGCGGGCACGTGCTTCGCGGAGCTCGTGCAGCATGAGCTTGAGCCAGAGCTCCGAGGTCTGGTGCTGGATGATGAACAGCATCTCGTCGTGGTGCTCGGGCTCGCTCACGGGGTGCTGCGCGTGCAGGAGCCGCTCGAGGTCCAGATACCTGCCGTACGTCATCGCGCCGTGGAAGTCGGTGCGTATTGTCGGCTCGAAGTCGCGGACGCCGTCGGCCACGGGGTCTCCTTCCCTGTCGTGAGGGCCTGCCTGCCACGGGGGCTACGGCGCCCTCAGAACTGGATCCCGCGTGCCAGGCCGATCAGCTGGTCCTTCGTCTGGTCCAGTGTGGGCCCGGTCGGGGAGATGAGCACCTGCACGGTGAACAGGGCAGCGTCCTTGCCCCGCACCACCATCAGGTCGATGGTGGTGATCGGCTCGTCGCCCGGAGGCCGATCCGACTTGACCCGCGGGAACGTGCCGGTGGTGACCGCGGCCCGGTCCCCGACCCCCGAGACCTTCTCGCCTTGGAGGGTGCCGAACGCGGGGGACGACGCGGCGCCCTTCTCGAGCTGGACGGAGAAGACGATGGAGTCCGGCCCCGGTGTGCCCTGCTTCCCAAAGGTGTAGCGGCAGCTCGTCTCCCCCGGCAGGAGCTGCGCGTCTGTCGTCGCACCGAAGGCCTGCTTGACCTTGTCGGCGCTCACCAGCGCGCAGACCGGGTTGTCGGTGGTGGCGGGGGGCCCGACCTGCGGGGCGGACGGGACGTCGAGCGCGGTCCCATTGCCCCAGCCGGCGTCAACTGCCGCTTGGGCCACGGCGCGCGCGACCGCGGTGCCGTCGGGTGATGGGCCGGTGGCCGAGGATCCGGGGATGGTGGGCGGCGGAGCCAGATAGCGAAGGTCGAGGGTCTCCGTGCCTCGCACCGCGTGGAGGATCGTATTTGCCGATGCCCCGCTGCCCTCGCCGCGGAACCACCCCGTCCACTGGAAGCACGCGAAGTCTCCGATGCCCGTCACCGGGTAGCAGTCCGAGGTCTTCTTCACGTCCTCGATATCGTCAGCCGAGGCCGGCGACGTCAGGGCGACGGACAATGCGTTGAGGCCCTTGTCCGACTTGCTCGTGTAGCCGCACAGGTAGGCCGGGCTCCCGGGCGGCTTGCCCGGCTGGCCCCCTCCGGAGCCGCTGAGGGTCGGATCCACTTTCGCGGCGATCTCTGGCGTGATGAGGTCACAGGCAGGATTGCCGGTGCCCGAGGACGCGGACGTGCCCGGAGCGGACGACGACCCGGCGCCGCCCTGGGCGCATGCGCTCAGGAAGAGGATGAGCACCGCCGACGATGCCAGTGCCGCCCTTGACGACAGGACCCGACAAGCACGCATCCGTCTCACCACACCCTTCGACGCGCCGCCCGGCCTGTCTCGAGGCTGCACTGAGCCTCACAGTAGGGAGCCTTGGTGGACGCGGGTAGGGACAATGGGCCCGGACTCTCAGGGGAGGCCTCACAAGGCTACCCCGGGCGAGTCCGATGAGCTGGTCCCACGTTGTCGGCGCTCACCAGCGATCGCTTCACCGCACCTTGCATTAATCCACTCGCCGATGAAATGGTGACCTGCATCACATTCGCATCTGGAGCCGTGGGGGTTCTCGTGAAGCGTCCGTCTGTGCTGTCTGTGGTCATCGGAATGGTCGCCGCCCTGCTGGTCGGCCTGACGCCGGTGGCGTCCGTCGCGGCCCCGAAGGGAGGTGATGACCTGGATGCCTACACTGCGACCGTCACGCCGGCCCAGCTCGCGGAGCTCGTCCGCCTCGGCCACGACGTGGAGCCCAAGGCCCGTGGCGGCGACAGCGCCGACGTCGACGTGGACCTCGTCCTCACCCAGCAGGAGAGCGACTACCTGCGCGGCCACGGCATCAATGCCCAGCTGAAGAAGGTCAACGGCGGGCAGACCGTGAAGCAGTTCGCGGCCGCGCAGGCCGCCGCGGGCTACAAGGTCTGGCGGTCCTGGGACCAGCCCGGCGGCATCCGCGACGAGCTCGTGCAGGTCGCCGCGCAGTATCCGCAGATCGCCAAGCTGGTCAAGATCGGGACCACCATCCAGGGCCGCGACATCCTCGGGATCAAGCTGACCCAAGGCGCAGGGGGGATCGCGGACGGAACGAGGCCTGCGGTGCTCTACAACGGGACCCAGCACGCCCGCGAATGGATTGCCACCGAGGTCACCCGACGGATCATGAACTCGTACATTGACCGCTGGCGCCAGAACGACCCGGAAGTGAAGAAGCTCCTGCAGACCTCGGAGCTCTGGTTCGTGCCGGTGGCCAACCCTGACGGCTACCAGTTCACGTTCGACCACGAGCGCCTCTGGCGGAAGAACACCCGCGACATCAACGGCGACGGGCAGATCACCTCCGGCGACGGTGTGGACCTCAACCGGAACTTCCCGAACCACTGGGGGTACGACGACGAGGGTTCCTCCGGGCTGCCGTCGAGCGAGACGTACCGGGGCACGGCGCCCGTCTCGGAGCCTGAGACGGTGGCGATGAAGGGCCTGCTGGACAGGATCAAGTTCAAGTTCCAGGTCAACTACCACTCCAACGGGCAGTGGCTGCTGTACAGCGAAGGGTGGCAGATCGGGACGCCCACGGCGGACGACCCGATCTACTACGCCCTGTCCGGCAACCTCGACAAGCCCGCGATCAAGGACTTCCACCCCGGGCTGAGCTCGGACGTCCTGTACGTCACGAACGGCGAGACGAACGACTACGCCCACACGGCACTGGGAACGCTCGCGTGGACGCCGGAGCTCTCGGAGGGCTGCGACGGCTGCGGATTCGTGTTCCCCGACGACGAGGCACTCGTGCAGGCCGAGTTCCAGCGGAACCTTCCGTTCGCCGAGTCCGTGGCGAAGTCAGCGCTCACACCGGACAATCCCGTCTCGGTGCTCGGCACGCAGACCAAGCCCTTCTACCTCAAGAGCGACGACCCCTACAAGCGCGGCATTCCCGGCGCGGACCTGACCTTCGCCTACTCCTACGGGGACCCGCAGACCGTCGCGGTCCTCGCGAAGCGCAGCGTCGGGGCCGTCACCGCGAAGTGGCGGGTCAACGGTGGCGCCGTCCAGTCGGCGCCGACCTCCGAGTGGCAGGGCGGCGAACGATACGCGCCTGCCGCGACCTACTACCACCAGGTGCGCGGCACGGTGACCGGGACGAGTCCCGGCGACTCGGTCGAGGTCTGGTTCGAGGGCGGGGGCCAGAAGAGCGACTCGTTCACCTACAAGGCTGTCTCGGAGACCGGCAACCAGGTGCTCATCGTCGCGGCCGAGGACTACACCGGCGCCTCACCGGTCCAGAAATCCGGCCCGAACTACCTTGACTACTACGTCAACGCACTCAAGGACAACAGCGTCGGAGCGGACGTGTACGACGTCGACGCGCGGAATCGGACGGCGCCCGACGCCCTCGGCGTCCTGAGCCACTACAAGGCCGCCATCTGGTACACGGGGGACGACATCGTCACGCGCACCGCGGGCCGCGGGCCCGGGAACGCGGACCGGCTCGCCCTCGACGAGCTGCTCGAGTTCCGCGCCTACCTCAACGAGGGCGGAGCCGTGGCCTATACCGGGGACACCGCCGGCAACCAGTACACGGGCAACGTCGGCACGCAGATGTACGACCCCAAGGGCGAGATTGCGTGCGAACCCCTGCCCGCGGGCGTCGACCCCCGCCGCTGCCTCGCACTCCGCGGTTCCGGGGACGGCGTCAACGACGTCCTGCAGTACTGGTTCGGCGGGTACAACGTGGTGGCCCGCGACGGTCTCGATGCGACAGGCAAGCCGTTCGGCGTCCTCGGGAAGGATGTTCCCTTCACAGGCCTGACCTGGGGCCTGAACGGTGGGCAGAGCGCCAAGAACCAGAACGACACCATGTCCTACGTCGCGACGAGCGGGGTCCTGCCGGTCGAGAAGTTCAAGCAGTTCGAGAGCTGGCCGGCGTCCGTGTGGGACAAGCCCGGAGGCCCGTACGCCCCGCACACCGGGACGCAGTACGTCTACTCCCAGCTCGCCGACATCTCCTACAAGCGGCTGGCGAACACCGTCTCCGTCCCGGCAGGAGGCGCGAAGCTCTCCTTCTGGACCTCGTACGACACCGAGGCGGACTGGGACCACCTGTTCGTCGAGGCGCGGACGGCCGGCCAGAACGACTGGACCACGCTCCCCGATGCCAACGGCCACACGTCTACCGCGACAGGTGAGAGCTGCGCGGCAGGGTGGGTCGACCTGCACCCGCAGCTCGCCCACTACCAGACGTGGGACGGCGGGAGCAGCTGCACGGCGACCGGCACGACCGGCTCGTGGAACGCGGCGAGCGGCAACTCCGGCGGATGGCAGCAGTGGTCGATCGACCTCTCCGCCTACGCCGGCAAGGACGTCGAGGTGGCCATCGCGTACGCGAGCGACTGGGCGACGCAGGGGCTGGGCGTCTTCGTCGACGACGTCGCGGTTTCCACGGGCCAGGGCTCGACCTCCTTCGAGACCGGCATGGACGGCTGGACCGTTCCGGGCGCCCCTCCCGGGAGCGCCGCGAACGGCAACGACTGGATCCGCACGGACGCCGCCGGCTTCCCGGTCGGCAACTCGATCGCGACCCGGGACACCGTGCTCATGGGCTTCGGCCTCGAGGGCGTGAGCACGCGGGAGGCGAGGGCCGCCGTCATCGGCAAGGTCATCGGCTACCTGCGCAGGTGACCGGGCGCTGAGCACAGCGCGACGACGGGCGACGGCGGCACTCACCTGCCGCCGTCGCCCGTCGTCTGCCTTCCCATGGCAAACCCCTTGCCGAGCCCCCGGGCGCAGGAGTAGGCATGTGGGAAAGCGATTACTGAGAAGGAGAACCCATGCGCTACCGCACGCTCGGCAGTTCTGACCTCGAGGTCTCGGAGATCTCCCTCGGCTCGTGGCTGACCTACTCAGGCGGCATCGAGGCGGAGCAGACGCGTGCCTGCACCGAGGCCGCGTTCGACGCCGGGATCAACTTCTTCGACACGGCCAACGTCTACGGCCGGGGCGCCGCGGAGACGGCCTGGGGCGAGATCCTCTCGAAGCACCCCCGCGACTCCTACATCCTGGCCACGAAGGTCTTCGGGCAGATGTCCGACGATCCGGCTGAGCAGGGGCTCTCCCCCGACCAGATCGCCAAGCAGATCGACGCCTCGCTCAGCCGCCTGCAGACCGACCACGTGGACCTCTACCAGGCGCACCGGTTCGACGCGAGCGTGCCGATCGAGGACACCATCGAGGCGCTGCAGAAGGTCGTCGAGCAGGGCAAGGCCCGCTACCTCGGCTTCAGCGAGTGGAGGCCCGAGCAGATCCAGGCCGCGATCGACATCGCCGGGCCCGGCCTGTTCGTCTCGTCCCAGCCGCAGTACTCGATGCTCTGGCAGGCCCCCGAGGAGGAGGTCTTCCCGCTCTGCATGGCCAACGGGATCTCGCAGATCGTGTGGTCGCCCCTCGCCCAGGGCGTCCTGACGGGCAAGTACAAGCCGGGCCAGGCCCTGCCCGAGGACAGCCGCTTCGCCAACGACGCCATGAACGCGTTCAAGGACCGCGTGCTCCAGGATCCGATCCTCGAGGCGGTCCAGCGGCTCGTCCCGGTCGCCGAGGGAGCCGGCCTCGATCTCCCCACGATGGCTCTCGCCTGGGTGCTGCGCCGCACCGAGCTGGCGTCGGCCATCACCGGCGCCTCGCGGCCCGAGCAGGTCCACGCCAACGCGGCGGCCTCCGGCGTCGAGCTCAGCGACGACCTGCTCGCGGCGATCGACGACGCCCTCGGCGACGTCCCGGTCAAGGGCCAGACGCCGGCGCCCAACGCCCAGGAGGGCGTCCTGCACCGCGCCTGACCCGACCGGAACGGCTGGGGGTCACCGCCCCCGGCTGTGCATGACGTGCTTGGTGCGGGAGTAGTCGTCGAGGGCGTAGAGGGAGAGGTCGCGCCCATACCCGGAGCCCTTGAACCCGCCCCACGGGACCTCGTTGGCGAGCACGAGGTGAGCGTTGACCCAGACCGTGCCGGCGTCGATCCGTGACGCGACATCGTGGCTGCGTCGCCCGCTCTCGGTCCACACCGAGGCGGCGAGCCCGAACGGGACCTCGTTGGCCCGGGCGATCGCCTCGGCCTCGTCGCTGAAGGTCTCGACCGTGACCACGGGGCCGAAGATCTCTTCGCGGGAGCACTCGGCGCCGTCGGGCACGTCCACGAGCACGGTCGGGGCCACGAAGTACCCGGGCCCCTCGAGCGCCCCGCCGCCGATCGCAGCGCGGATGCCCTCGGCCCGGGCGCGCTCGAGGTAGCCTAGGACTCTCTCGTAGTGGCCCTTCGAGTTCAGGGGTCCGATCTCGACGTCGGCCCCTGCGCCGGGCTCGCCTACGACGAGGGTGCTGACCTCCCGCACGAGCAGCTCCGTGAACTCCGCGGCGACGGACTCGTGGACGAGGACCCGGCATGCTGCTCCGCACTCCTGGCCGGAGTTCCAGTACCCCGCGGCCCGCAGCGAGGAGGCAGCGGCGGCGAGGTCGGCGTCGTCGAACACCACGACCGGGGCCTTGCCGCCGAGCTCGAGGTGGACCCGTTTGAGTGTCTCCGCGGCTCCGCGGGCCACCGACCTGCCGCTGCTGACCGATCCGGTGAGGGCGATCATGTCCACGTCAGGGTGCTCCGAGAGGCGCTGCCCGACGACGGACCCGCGCCCCGTGACGACGTTGAACACGCCGGCCGGGAGGAGGCCCGCGACCAGCTCGGCGAACTTGAGCGTGGTCAGCGGGGTCTGCTCGGAGGGCTTGATGACAAGGGTGTTCCCCGCGGCCAGGATGGGGGCGATCTTCCACGCACCCATGAGCAGCGGGTAGTTCCACGGCGTCACGACCCCCACGACGCCCAGCGGCTCGCGCAGGATGAGCGAGAGGTGGTCCTGCGCGTACTCGCCGGCGGCCATCGACGTCGTCGCCCGCAGCGCCCCTGCCATGAAGCGGAAGGTGTCGATGGTGCCCGCGACGTCGTCCTCGGAGACCATGAGCGGCTTGCCAGTGTTGGCCGACTCAAGGCGGACGAGGAGGTCGGAGTGCTCGGCGAGGCGGTCGGCGATCCGGTGGAGGACCTCGGAGCGCTCCTTGGGCACGAGCCGGCCCCACGCCTCCTTGGCGGCGAGGGCGGCCGCGACGGCGGCGTCGACCTCTTTCACCGTCCCGTCCGCGACCGAGGCGACCGGGCCGCCGGTGCAGGGGTCGATGACCTCGGTGGCCGGCCCGGAGGTCCCCGGCCGGAAGGCCCCGTCGATGAAGTGCTCCCCGGGCGGGAGCTCGGCGTCCGCGATGAGGCCGGCAGCCGTCTGGGACCTGCGGACCTGCGCCGTGCTGGTCGTGGCGCTGCAGGCGTTCGTAGTGCTGGTCTGGAGGGACATGTGCTGGTCCTTTCCCCTAGGCGTGCGCGGTCTGGAACCGGGACGCGTCGAGCGCGGCCAGAGCCTGCTTGAGGCGCGCGAGGTCGTCGCCACCGAGGTCTGCCGTGGGCCGCCGCGGCGACCCGGCGGGAAGTCCCCTCAGCCCCAGACCGGCCTTGACCGACGGGATGAACGGCACGGACAGGAGCGCGTCGATGACCGGGTAGAGGACGTTCCACTGCTCGCGGGCGCCGACGAGGTCGCCCTCGGCGATGAGGCGGGCGACGGCGACGATCTCCTCGGGCACGACATTCGCCGTGCCGGCCATCACCCCAGCCGCACCCTCGGCGAGCGCGCTGTACAGGTAGGCGTCCCAGCCGATGAACGTGCCGATGACGTCGCTGTGGTGGTGGATGAGCTGGAGGGCCTGCTCCCAGTTCGCGCTGGAGTCCTTGATGTAGCGGATGTTCGGCACCTCCTCGGCCAGGGAGCGCACGGTGGCCGGGTCCAGGTTCACCCCGGTGACGGCCGGGATGTTGTAGAGCATGATGGGCAGCTCGACCGAGCCGGCGACGTCCTTGATGTACGCGACCGTCTCCTCGAGGGACAGCGGCTCGTAGTACGGGGTGATGAGCATGAGCATGTCCGCGCCGGCCCTCTCGGCGGCCTGGGAGAGGCGGATGGCCTCGGCGGTCGAGGTCGCTCCGGTCTGGGCGATGACCGGGACGCGCCCGGCGGTGTGCTCGATGACCGTCTCGATCAGGAGCAGGCGCTCCTCGGAGGACAGGGCGCCGACCTCGCCGGTCGAGCCCGCGGCGACGACGCCGTCCACGCCGGCGTCGATCGAGCGGTCCACGACCTTGCGCAGGGTGACGACATCGATGGTCTCGTCCTGGTTGAATGGAGTGGAAAGGGCGGTGAGGACGCCGGAGAGCTGGGTGGTCATGCTGGTGACTCCTTGGGAAGTTCGTTCGGGGGGTCGGCGGCCTGGTTCAGGAACCGGCGGCCAGGCGGAGGTGAGGGGTGGTGCTCTGCCGCTCGGTCGCAAGCAGGCTTGCGGCCTCCTGGGCGGCGGAGAACCCGGTGGTGATGGAACTCTCCGTGTAGAGGGTGCCGAGGTAGTCCCCGGCGAGGAAGACGCGGTCGGTGCCGCGCATGAGTGTGGACTGGATCTTGGCCCGACCGGGGAAGCAGTACGGGGAGGCAACCGTCCACCGGTCGGTCTGGGCCTCCACGACGCTGTCCGCGAAGCCGTGGCCCAGCACGGCGTCGAGGTCGGCGAGGTGGGTGGCGATGACCTCCTCGTCGCTCTTCTCCAGCAGGGCCCGGCCGAGGCTGGCCGGGGAGAAGGTCATGAAGCTGCCGCCGGGCTTGCGCACGGACTCGGTGCCGCGGACGATGCTGGCCTGGTTCAGTGCGATCGCGAAGGAGCGCTTCGGGGCGGCGATCGCGTAGATGTCGTCCCACGGCCGGGCGGTGATCTCGTCGGTGAGGAAGGCCGTGCTCACGTGCGGGCCGTACTTGATCTGGCCGAGGGCGTCGCGCAGCTCCGCGGGCAGGTCCACCCCGATCCGGTTGGACACATCCGCGGTGGTCGCGAGCACGACGGCGCGCGCCTCCACCTCGCGGCTGATCCCTCCCTGGTGGTAGCGGACCACGACAGAGTCCTTCTTGTGCACGACCTCCTGGACGGTGGCGTCGAGCTGGACCCGGTCTCCGAGGGCGGCGGCGATCGACTCTGTCAGCGTGGACGGCCCGCCGACGATCCCGCGGCTGAGCCCCTGGCCGAAGCCGAGGACGAGGCTGAAGTAGCCGATGCCGGCGCCGGCGGAGATCTGGTCCATGTCCCCGGCGGAGCGGGTGACGGTGGTCTTGAAGAGCGCGGCAGCGTCCTCAGACAGGTCTCCGACGAAGTCCTGGAACGAGGTCTCGTTCTCGAAGTCGTAGATGCGCTGCTGCCGCTGCGCACCTGACTCGCCCGACCGCTTCCGCACGACTCCCGTGTACTTGCCGACACCGGCCACGACCTTCAGGCCCGCCCGGAAGGTGTCGATCCGGGACGCCAGCGACATCGGGATGCGGAATGGGTACGTGGCGATGTGGCCCTTCTTGATGAACGTCCCGTTCATCGACAGCGCCTGGAGGGACCCGGGGATCTGGACGGCCGTGACGCCCACCTCGTTCAGCAGGGCGTCGGTCGAGGACCCCTCGCCCGCGAAGACGTGGCCGCCCCAGTTGAGCCAGTATGCACCCCGGCGCTCGGACCGGATGCGGCCGCCGACGCGGTTCTCGGACTCCAGGACCACGGTGTCCCAGTGCCGCAGGCGCCAGGCTGCCGAGAGCCCGGCGAGACCGCCGCCGACGATGACGACGTCTTTCATGTCAGGTTCCTTCGAGAGTGTTGGGTGGGAGGACAGGAGGGTCAGCTCAGGACGCGGTTGCGGGAGCGGGTGCCTTTGGGGGCAGCCGTCTCGAGGGCCGCTGCCTGGCCGAGGGTCATGCCGCGGGTCTCGGGGGCCCAGGCGATCGAGACGACCATCCCGAGCAGCGTGATGATCGCGGCGATGATCATGGTGGTGCCGATGCCCAGGCCGGAGAGGGCCAGCGGGACGAGGTACGTGCCGGTCGCTGCGCCGATGCGGCTGAGCGAGGAGGCGAGGCCGACGGCGGATCCGCGCACCTCGGTGGGGAAGAGCTCGTTGGGGTAGACCCACTGCATGATCTGGGTCCCGCCGATGAGGAGGGCATAGGCGGCGAAGAGGATCATGATGACCATCGGGTCCGCGCTCGGGAAGAGGCCGAGGCCTAGCAGGGCGAGTCCGGCCCAGAGGAAGCTGTGGATGATGAGCGGCCGGCGGCCCATGCGGTTCACCAGGAACACGGCCACGAGGCAGCCGATCAGGAACATCACGGTGATCGCGGCCGAGCCGAGGTGCGCGAGGTCGCCGCTGAGGTTGAGGGCCTCGAGGATGGCGGGGCCGAAGGCGTAGACCGCGAAGAGCGGCACGATGGAGCAGGTCCAGAAGATCGTGATGAAGGCCATGCGCTTGCCATAGCCGGAGCGCACGAGCTCGCCGAGGCCGACGTTCGCGCCACCCTCTTCGGGAAGGTCGGCGAGGGTGACGTGCGGGCCGTAGACCTTGGCGAGGACCTCGTTGGCCTCTTCATGGCGGCCCATCTTCGCGAGCCAGCGCGGGGATTCGGGAGTTCCCATCCGCAGGAGCACGATGATGAGCCCGGGGATGGCCGCGCTTGCGAGCATCCAGCGCCAGCCGTCGGCGAAGGTCAGGAGGAACTGGCCGACGATGTAGGCGACGGCAGCGCCGACGAACCACATGGTGACGAAGGCGCCCAGGAGCGGGCCGCGCCACTTGCTCGGGGTGAACTCCGCGAGCAGCGAGGTGGCGATCGGGTAGTCGGCGCCCACGGCGAAGCCGATCAGCAGGCGAAGCACGATGAGCCATACGGCATCCCCCACGAATGCCTGGGCGATCGAACAGGCGACCAGGGCGATGAGGTCGACGGTGAAGAGCAGGTGCCGGCCGAACTTGTCCGTGAGCCAGCCGCCGAGGAAGGCGCCGAAGAAGATGCCGATGAGGGCCGCCGCGCCGACGAGGCCCTGCTCGGAGGCCGAGAGTCTGAACTGCGGCGTGATCTGGATCATCGCGACGCCGATGATGCTCAGGATGTACCCGTCGAGGAACGGTCCGCCGGAGGAGTAGAGCGCCAGCTTCTTGTGGAACGACGACAGGGGAGCGTCGTCAACGACATGGGACATGGGGGTTTCCCTTCGGATGTGGGTGGACCGCTCTGGGGCGGGCCCTCGAGAGGAGGTGAGTGGTGTGTGGCGGGCCGGCGGCTGTCGTCATCGGCAGCCGCCGGTGCGGTAGTCCGGGTCGGGGTCCCGCCCGCTGCAGAGGATCGGGACCGCTGTGATCAGGTGCGCATCATGTGATGCGTTGCACACCATCCTAAGATTTGATCAAAGATCGAGCAAGGGGTGTGGCGCAACTTTTTCCGCAGGACACCTCCCCGGGGAGGCCCGGGCACAGAAAAATTGCCGCTGTCCAGCGGCGAAGGGAACGGGCAAGGTGGGGATTGGTTGCAGGGGGCTCGGCAGGGCGCCCCTCGGAAGGCTCAGTCGCAGGAGGGCTTGCCGCGCACGCTGCCGCCGGGCCCGACGGCGTCGGGCGGCGCCTCGGGAGCGAGGGCGGGCAGGGCCGCCGCCATCCGCTTGGCGTGGGCTGCCGCCTCCGCGTCTCCCTCGGCCGCGGCGACCACCGCGCCGCAGATGAGCGCCTGGAGCGTGCAGGCCACCCCCTCGGGGTCCTCAAGCCCTGCCTCGGCGGCGATCTCCTCGATCTCCGCCAGCGTCGAGTCGAGCTGCCGGGCGGCCTCCTTCGCGAAGGGGTGCTCCGGGCCCATCTCAATGATCACCTGCTCGAGGGCGCCGGGCGCCTTCCCCTGACGGAACAACCCGTCGAGGGCGTCGAAGAGGCCGAGCAGGGCGTCCCTGCCGCTCGTGCCGGAGGCGCGGACCGCCTGGGCTATCGCCGTTCGCGCACGCCCCCAGCCCTGGAGACAGGCGAGGATCAGCGCATCCTTGCTGCGGAAATGCCGGTAGAAGGTGGCCTTGGCCACCCCGGAGCGTGCAATCAGCTCCTCGATGCCGACCCCTCTGATCCCCCGCGTGGCGAAGAGGTCCTCGGCAGCCGCGAGGATCCTGCCCCTCGTTCCCCGGGCGCCCCTCGCTGAGGCGGCCGGGCCCACGGATAACGCTGTCAACAGCATCTGCATCCCTGCCCCCTCTCTCCGGCCAGCGCGAAAAGCGGCGGGCCAAGCGATCCGGCATCGGAGAGCTGATTCCCAGCGCTTCTCTGCGTGAAACGGCAGGCTGCCCCGCTGCGTGGGGTCCAGCCTCTTCACCTAGGCGAAGGCATGCGCCTCGCGGGGGCGTGGGGGTTCAGGGTGTGGGGGTGCCGGTCTAGGCGGCGATCTTGCGGCGCATGCGGTCCAGGAGGCGGCGCAGCAGGCGCGAGACCTGCATCTGGCTCACCCCGAGCTCGGCAGCGATCTCGCTCTGGCTCATCTCCTGCA
>NZ_BAAAQW010000015.1:0-32510 GCF_039531875.1 Sinomonas flava
CACCAGCGCCGCGGCCTCCGCACCCAGCGGCCCCCGCACCGCCTCCCGGGCCTCCTGCGGGGCCTCCGCAGCCCCCTCGGGGGCCTCCTGCGGGGCCTCCACAGCCGCGGCCCCGCGCAGGGCATCCCCGCGCCCGCCGGCCAACACCTTCAGACGAGCCTTCGACTCACTCACAGCGCCATCCTCCTTGCCGCCGCACACCGCGGCGTCCCGGTCCTTCCGGCCGGCCCGGCCCCCTGCCCGTTCCCGGGCCCCGGGGTCCTGGCCGGTTCTGTCCAGTTCCGTCCAAACGAGACAGACCTGTCTGTCCCGCTACGAAGAGTTATACAAGTAGACAGACCTGTCTGTCTAGAGCGCGACCCAAATAGACAGACCGGTCTGTCTGGGGTGCTACGATGGACGCCATGGACGGCCGAGACCTTGGCCGGGCCCTTGGGGCCGCGGCGCGTAAACCTGCCCGGGAGCGGATCCTGGAGACCGCCTACGGGCTTTTTGCCAGACGCGGCGTGCGAGACGTCGGAATCGACGAGATCATCACCCACTCCGGGGTCGCCAAGGCCACGTTCTACCGGCACTTTCCCTCGAAGGAAGCGCTCGTCCTCGCCTACATGGACCGCTGGTACCAGGTGCGCCACGACGCCATCGAAGAGGCGATCGCGCACGCACACAACCCCGACGACGCGCTGCTGGCCGCCTTCAACGTCCTGGACGACTGGTTCAGCCGCGGCGCCGCAGAGGTCAACACGTTCCTCCACGTCGTGATCGAGTTCGGCCCCGCCCACCCGCTGGGCCGGGCCGCGATGGCACACCTCGCTGCGATCCGGGGGCGCCTCTCCGCTCTGGCAAAGGCCGCCGGGCTCGACGACCCCGAGGGATTCGCCTGGTCGTTCCACATCCTGACCAAGGGCGCGATGGTCGCCTCCATCGAGGGCGACCACCGGGCCGCCATCCGTGCGCGCAACCTCGCCCGGGCCCTGATCGACCTGCACCGGCCGGACACACCGGGGAGCCCCACCGCGGACCGGGACGAGGAGCGCGAAGCCGCAATCCTCCGCGGGCTCGACTCGGCCAAGCGGTAGGAGACGGCGGCGCAGATCGTGTCGCCGCCGCGCGCTGAGAGTTCTTAGAGCTCCGGGCGGAGCGCTCCGTCGGGAAGCGCTCCGCCGGGGGCGGGCGTGACGTCCCCTGCCGCGGCATCCTCGGTCGCCGCCCAGCTCCCGAGGAGACGCAGCGACTCCTCGGACGGGGAGCCCGGGACAGCCGGATACACCGTGAAGGTCAGTCCCGGGTCCTCGGCGAGCGAGAGCGCCTCGAACAGGAGCTCGATCTCCCCGACCACGGGATGCCGGAAGACCTTGTTGCCGGAGTAGTGCCGGCGCACGTTGTGCCGCGCCCACAGCGCGGCGAACTCCTCGCTGCGCGTCGAGAGCTCGCCCACGAGGTCGGCGAGTCCTTTGTCGTACGGATTGCGGCCAGACTCCGTGCGCAGAATCGCCACATTGTTGTTGGCGGCAACGTTCCAGTCCGGGTAGAAGTCCCGGGCCCGTGGATCCAGGAAAATGAAGCGCGAGGAATTCGCGGGGCGGGCGGTGCCGTCGGGCGCGAGGCGGGGCGCGCCGTCGTACATCTGGCAGTAGAGTGCGCGGCCGAGCCGATTCGTTGCCAAGATGTCCATCCTCGCGTTGCGGACGAAGGCGGGCGCGCCCGTCAGGGCGTCGAGCATGAACTGGACGCTGGGACGGACAGCCTGACGGGAAGCGCGCTGGCGGGCCCGCGGGGAGGCGTTGGCAGTCCGGGCGAGGTCGAGGAGGTGGTCCCTCTCGGCGTCGTCGAGCTGGAGCGCGCGGGCGAGCGCCTCGAGGACCCCATCCGAGGCGCCGGCGAGGTTCCCGCGCTCGAGCCGCGTGTAGTAGTCCACGCTCACGCCCGCGAGCAGCGCCACCTCCTCGCGCCGCAGCCCCGGCACCCTGCGGTTGCCGCCGTAGACGGTGAGGCCGGCCTGCTCGGGACTGATCCTCGCTCGCCGGGTGGCGAGGAAGTCGCGGACCTCGGCGCGGTGGTCTGTTGCCATGCGCTCCACGCTACGCCGCTCGCGTGGAAGCCGAGAGGCCCTGCCAGTACCCGTCTCTCGGGCCACGCCCCCTTGGCGATCGTCTGGAGAGGCCAATGAATTCACCCGCGCAATGTGCAATATAAAAAACGATCAGCCTAGAACTCCGCTTGTTTGCACTAAACCGCTTTGGGAAGAAATGGAGGACATCATCAGCGCGACTCCGGAAACTGGAGGCTCTGCCATGTTCGATACCTTGACCGCTGGACTCGCCGAGGTCGCTCGGTTTGTCCCCCAGTTCCTCTTGTTCCTCGTCATCCTCATCGTCGGCCTCCTCGTCGCGCGATTCGTTGCCAATGCCCTCTCCCGCCTGCTCACCAAGGTGGGCTTCGACCGCTGGGTCGAGCGGGGCGGAGTCAAGCGGGCGCTCCAGGGTTCGAATCTCGATGCGAGCACGATCGTTTCAAAGATCATCTACTACGCACTCGTGCTTTTCGTCCTGCAGTTCGCATTCGGCGTCTTCGGCCCGAATCCGGTCAGCACCCTCCTCGCGGCCATCATCGCGTTCCTGCCGAAGATCGTCGTCGCCATCATCATCGTCATCGTCAGCGCCGCCATCGCCGCGGCCGTGAAGACCCTCATCCAAGGCTCGCTGGGCGGCCTGTCCTACGGCCGCACGCTGGCGAACATCGCGAGCATCTTCATCATCGGCATCGGCATCATCGCCGCACTGAACCAGGTCGACATCGCTGTCACGGTCACCACCCCGATCCTCATCGCGGTCCTGGCCTCGATCACCGGAGTCGTGATCGTCGGGGTCGGCGGCGGCCTGATCAAGCCGATGTCCGAGCGTTGGGAGCGCTACCTCTCCAGGGCCGAGGAGGAGGCCCCGCGCGTCAAGGCCAAGGCCGAGTCCGCGCCGCCGGCCGGCGAACAGATCAAGGACGCCGCGCGGCAGTACATGCCCCCTGCGGAGCCGGAAGGCGGGGCCCACCGTTCCT
This sequence comes from Sinomonas flava, assembly GCF_039531875.1. Lineage (NCBI taxonomy): Bacteria > Bacillati > Actinomycetota > Actinomycetes > Micrococcales > Micrococcaceae > Sinomonas > Sinomonas flava. Next base: position 3,052 of record NZ_BAAAQW010000015.1, read on the forward strand.
GAGGCGACCAGCCGTCACCGACACGCTTTCCACATCCAGGAGGATCCGTGATGGTCACCAGTGAGAACGCGGGGCGGAGCCATGAACCCCGCACCACGAGGGCGGCCATGACGTGGACCGCGGTCGTCGCGGCCCTCATGGTCTTCATCCTGCTCATCGTGTTCTTCATCCAGAACCAGGACACCGTGGAGGTCCATTTCCTCGGGCTCACCGGACCGGTCCCCCTCGGCGTGGCCCTGTTCATTGCGGCGGTCGCGGGCGGGGTGCTCGTCGCCGTGGCGGGGGCGGTGCGGATCATTCAGCTCCGTGCCGTCGCCCGGCGGGCCACGCGGACGCCGCCTTCGGGGCGCGCGCCCCGGTCCGGGCCGGCGTCATCTTCCGGACCCGCACCGTCCGGCGCCGCGTCTCCCTCAGGGCCTGCAGGCCCCTCCGGGCCCGCGTCGCCCGCGGGCCGCACTCCCCCACAGGACCGCTGACCGCCCGGGCCGCCATCCCCCGGTCAGCGACGGGGCGCCTCCGTCTTCGCCCATCCGGGCGAGGCGGAGGCGCTTTCACGTCCGGAGACTGCGGACTCTAGAACCCCGACGGCAACCGCGGCGTGTACGGCTCCTCGAGGGCCTGGACTTCCTCGTCGGTCAGCTCGAGCTCGAGGGCCGCGGCCGCGTCCGGGAGGTGGTGGGACTTCGTCGCGCCGACGATGGGCGCGGTGACCACCGGATTGCGGAGCACCCACGCGAGCGCGACCTGGGCCATCGGCACTCCGCGCGCCTCCGCGACACGCTGGACGGCATCCACGATCGGCTCGTTCGTCTCCCCTGAGTAGCGGCTCTGCAGGGGATCGGTCGTGGCGCGCTGGGTCTGCTGCTCCGACCACGGCCGCGTGAGGCGGCCCTTCGCGAGCGGGCTCCACGGGATGCTGCCTACGCCTTGGTCCGCCAGGAGCGGCATCATCTCGCGCTCCTCCTCGCGCATCACCAGGCTGTACTGGTCCTGCATCGAGACGAACCGCGTCCATCCGTTCGCGTCGGCCGCGTGCTGCATCTTCTGGAACTGCCAGGCCCACATCGAGGACGCGCCGATGTAGCGGGCTTTGCCGGCCTTCACCACGTCGTGCAGGGCCTCCATCGTCTCCTCCACGGGCGTCTCGGGATCGAAGCGATGGATCTGGTACACGTCCACGTAGTCGGTCGCGAGTCGGGTGAGCGACGCGTCAATCTGCTCCATGATGGCCCGGCGGGACAGTCCGCGCCCACCGGGGCCCTCGTGCATGGGGAAGAAGACCTTGGTGGCCAGCACGACGTCCTCGCGCCGCGTGTACTTCTGGATCGCGCGCCCGACGATCTCCTCCGAGGACCCATAGCCGTAGACGTTCGCGGTGTCCCAGAAGGTGATGCCCAGCTCGAGGGCCTGCCGGAACAGCGGCTCGGCGGCCGCGTCGTCGAGCGCCCATTCGCTGAACCCGCGGGACGGGTCGCCGAAGCTCATGCAGCCCAGGGCGATCCGGCTCACTCGCAGCCCGGAGGTTCCGAGACGGGTGTACTGCATCACGTGGTCCTTTCGTCAGCGGTTGTCCCCCCGACGCTACGCCGCGCTTCCCGACGGAGGGAGGTCCTGCCAGTACCGGGATGCGCCGGGACTCCCGGACGCCGGCGATGGGAGGTGGACTGGAGCGACAGAAAGCAGAAAGGACGCCCATGCCTGGCCTGACCCGCCTCCTCACCCCCGCTGCAGCGCTGCTGTGGGGGCTCCAGTTCGCGTTCCTCACCCCGGCGCTTGCACTCGTGCTCTCGGGCCAGTTCGGCGCCAGCGACGCCGAGGTGGGACTCGCTCTGGCGGTGTACAACGCGAGCGGCTTCGTCGCCGCGCTCGTCCTGCCGGCGCACGCGGACCGACGCCGGGACTACCTGACCCCCATGCTCTGGTGCAGCGCGCTCACCTTCGTCCTCGCCGGCGTCCTGGCCTTCGCGACCTCGCTGCCGCTCGCCGTCGTCGCCCTCGCAGTCGTCGGCGGCCCGGCCGGCGTGGGGGTGTCCCTCCTGTTCGCCCACCTGCGGGCCCACGGGGCGACCACCGGCGAGGTCATGAACACCCGCGCGCTGGTCTCCTTCGCATGGGTCGCCGGACCGCCCCTCGCGATGCTCCTCATCGGCTGGTGGGGGCTGCAGTCGGTGGTCGCGGCGGTGGGCGTCGTCGCCGTCGCAAGCGGGCTCACGACGGCGGCGTTGCGGCGCCGCGCGGACGGCCGCCCGAGCGCCGGCACGGGGACTCCGGGGACAGGCAGCGCGGCATCGGCCAGCGCGCAGACGCCGAGTTCGGGACCGGCCAGCCGGACCACCGTGGTCCTCGTCGTCGCGGCCTTCGTCGCCCTGCAGGCCACGAACGCGGCGGCCGTCGCCGTCATGGCCCTGTTCACCGCCGGGTCGCTCGGGCTGGACGTGCTGTGGGCTGGGATCGCCCTCGGCGTGTCCGCGGGCCTCGAGGTGCCGGCGCTCGTGCTGCTCGGCCGGCTCTCGCGGCGCTTCTCGAGCCTGCCGCTCATCGGCTCGGGGTGCATCGCCGGTGCTGCGTACTACCTCGCCGTGCCCTTCGTGGGCGGCCCGGTGCTCCTCATCGCCGCCCAGGTGCTCAACGCGTGGTTCTTCGCGGTCGTCGCAGGGGTCGGGCTCACGTACTTCCAGGAGGTCATCCCCCGCCCCGGCATCGCCTCGGGCCTGTTCACGAACACGCGGCGGGTCGGTGCCATCATCTCCGGCGGGATCATCGCGGCCGGCTCAGCGCTGGCCCCCGGGTACGGCGGCGTGTTCGGCGTGTGCGCCGCCCTGACGGCCGCGGCGCTCGTGGCAGTCCTCGCGGCGGCCGTCGCGGGCCGCCGGCGTCGTGCCGTCCCCGACCCGAGCGGCGGGCTCCCCGCCTCGGCGAGCCGCTGACGCGGCGTCGTGCGCGGAAGGCTCAGGCGGGCTCCCAGCGGAACCAGCGGATCCCGATCGCGGCGAAGACCGCGGCGTAGCCCACCAGAGCGACCGCCTGCCACGTGTTCTGCGCCGACCATGCGGCGAGGTTTCCCACGGCCCCGAACAGGTCCATGAGCGCGCCCACCGGGGTCCAGGCCGCGACGTTCCTGAAGTCGTCGCCGAGGAGCCCGGTCGCGCCGAGGATGCCCGTCAGGAAGAGCACGATGTACAGCACCCGGGCCACCGCGTTGACCACGCCGGCGGAGCGGACGAGCGCCACGAGGGCCTGGCCGATGGCGAGGAAGACCGCGGCGCCGAGGAGGGCGATCGCGAGGATGAGCGCGTACTCCCCCGCGGAGAAGACCGTCTGGTGCTGGATGCTGCCCACGATCAGCACGACCACGCCCATCACGAGGTCCGCCGCGAACTGGACCGCGAGGCGGCTGCCCATGATCGCCCACGTGGGCGCGGGGGTGACCCGCAGCCGCTGGAAGACCCCCGCCTCGCGGTCCCGCGAGAGCGTGGTCGGGTAGGCGATGATGCCCGAGGACAGCAGCCCGTACGTGAGGGCCATGCCGATGAGGAAGCCCGCGTCCGTGCTGAGCCGCCCCCTGTTCGTGAGGAAGAGGATCGCGATGGGCACCACCAGGTTCAGCAGGAGCACCTGACGGCTGCGGACCAGCACCGTCGCGTCGGCGGTCAGGAGCGCGCGGACGGCGAGGGCGGTCGACGGCGCGTGGTCGGCCTCGTGCGCACGGCCGGCCGAGGGCGCGCCGGGAGGCAGCGGGATGTCAGTCACGGACGGTCCTCCCCGTCAGTCCGATGAACACGTCCTCGAGCGTCACGTCTCCGTGGGCCACAGCGAGCACGCGTGGATCGCCGCGGTGCTCCGCCACGAGGCTGCCCGGTGAGCCGAGGGCGAGGAGGCGGCCGTGGTCCATGATGGCCACGCGGTCGCACACGGCCTGGGCCTCCTCCATAGAGTGGGTCGTCAGCAGGACACTCCCGCCGGCCCCGCGCGACTCCTCGATGCGGTCCCACAGCTGGCGTCGGGACTGGGGGTCGAGCCCGGTTGTCGGCTCGTCCAGCAGGAGGATGCTCGGGCCGTGGAGCATGGCCACCATGAGCGAGAAGCGCTGCTGCTGGCCGCCGGAGAGCTTCTTGAACGGTTTGCCGTGCTCCTGCGCGAGCCCCGCATCGCGGAGCCTCTCGTCGATCTGCCGGCGCGTGATCGGCACGCCGTAGAGGCCCGCGTAGAGGCGCGTGATGTCCTCGATCCGAAGCTCGGCCTGGAAGCTCGAGGCCTGCAGCTGCACGCCGAGCCTGGCCTTGAGCGCGGAGGTCGCGTGGCCGGCGTCGTGCCCGTCCACGATGACGCGGCCGGCGTCGGGCGCCCGGAGGCCCTCGATAACGCTCAGCGTCGAGGTCTTGCCCGCGCCGTTGGGACCGAGCAGCCCGAAGATCTCGCCGCGCCGCACCGAGAAGCTCAGGCCGTCGACGGCGGTCTGGGCCCCGTAGCGCACCACGAGGCCCTGCACGTCGAGAACCGGGTCCTCAGCCATGCCTCGATGGTACGGCCCGTTGCCTGAGGAAATCATGTGAGCCGGCTGGGTGTGGCCCGGTCCGATTGGCACCCGCGCCGGCGGGGCAGGATCTGCCCGAGGAGGAGCACCCATGACCGAGACCGTCTACCGCGTGCGCATCCGCTGCACGGCCGATGCCGTGTGGTCCGCACTGACCGAGACCGGCTCCCCGCGCCCGTGGATGCGGGGCTGGACCGTGCACAGCAGCTGGGAACGCAACGCCGCCTACACGATGCGGGGAGAAGGGGCCGAGGTCGCCGCGGGCCATGTCATCGCGGCCGACCCGCCGCAGCGCCTCAAGCTGACCTTCGACCCGACGTGGGACGCCGGCGTCGCAAAGGAGCCGCCGGGCACGCTCGAGTACAGGATCCGTCCCTCGGGCGGGGGCGAGTGCGAGCTCACGGTGACCATCGCTGGGCTGGGCGGCAGGTCGGCGTCGTCCGTCGCCTCGGACACCCCCGCGACGTACGAGGCCCTCAAGCAGTGGCTGGAGGATCACTCCGTCTCCCGCTGATGGCCGAGCCGCACCTCCTCCGCGTCGAGCTCGTTCTGGATGGTGCGCAGCACGGTGTCGTCGATGGTCTTCTCGTCGCGGAGCCGCACCACGGTGGCCCGCTTGCGGGCGATGAGCTCGAGCCGGAGCTGCGTGTACTGGCGGGTCCGCACGACGGCGGGGTGCTCGTGGTCGTCGAAGCCGGCGTTGAGGGCCTCGAGCCGCTCGTCGTACTCGCTGCGGATGCGCTCGAGGACCTCGTCATCGGCCCCGATCTCCCGCGCGAGCCGGGGCAGCGCCTCACACGCCTCCTCGATGGCGGTGCGCTTGGCGATGGCGAGCTCCTCGACGATCTTCGTGTCCTCCGGGATGCGAGCCCACCGGATCACCTTGGGCAGCGCCATGCCCTGCAGGACCAAAGACGCGACCACCACGAACGCCGTGACGAACACGATCGCGTTGCGCTCGGGGTACTGGCCGCCGTCCGGGATCGAGAGGGCGACGGCGAGCGAGACGGCGCCGCGGAAGCCCGCCGTCGTGCTCATCACCCTGGCGCGGTTCGTGGTGCGCAGCTGGCGCTGGTACGGACGGCGGTCGACGGCGCGGATCACGTACGCCGAGACGACCAGCACCACCAGGCGGGTGATGAGGATGGCCACATAGACCGCGACGCTGATGAGCACGACCTGGCCCAGCGCCTGCCCATTGGCCCGCCCCGCGGTGGTCCAGAGGCCCCCGACCGCCGACGGGAGCTCGAGGCCCACGAGGACGAAGAGCGCGCCGTTGAGCATGAAGCTCGCAAGCGACCAGACGGCGACAGTCTGCTGGCGCGTGTAGGCCGAGATGGCCAGCGGCGCGGTCCGCGAGAGGTAGAGGCCGCACGCCACGACGGCCAAGACGGCCGAGGCATGGATGAGCTCGGCGCCGAGGAACGCGATGAACGGGGTCAGGACGGTGGCAGCGTTGCCGGCCATGGCGTTCTCGATCCTGCGGCGGGCCTCGAGCATGACCCACCCGACCGCGAGGCCCACGGCGGCGCCGCCGAGGAACGAGTACACGAACTCGCCCGCGACGAGCGGGAGGCTGATCTCGCCCTCGCCCGCCGCGAAGCCCAGTGCGACGCCGTAGACCACGAGGGCCGTGCCGTCGTTGACGAGGCTCTCGGCCCGCAGGACCGTCATCTGCCGGCGCGGGAGCGCCTTGCCGAGGGACGCGACGGCGGTGGCGTCCGTGGGCGCGACCGCGGCGCCCAGGATCCACGCCGAGCCCCAGTCCAGGCCGAGCGCGTGGGCGACCGCGGCCACCACCCCCGCCGTGACCACGACCAGGAGGGTGCTGGAGAGCATGATGCCGCGGATGAACCGGCGGATCTCGCGCAGCGAGGTCGTGAGGCTCTCCCAGTACAGGAGCGCTGGGAGGAACAGGAGCAGCACCGTCTCCGGCGGGAGCCCGACGCCCCGGAACACCGGGACAAGGGTCAGGAGCAGCCCGAACGCCAGCAGGACCACCGGCGGGGTGACCCGCAGCCTGGGCGCGAGCAGGCTCCCCACCACGACGGCGGCGCCGAGCGCGACGATGAGTTCCAGAGCGAGCATGGGGCGCTCCTGACGGGGACGAGGTTCCGCGACTGAATGTACGCCGCGCCTCCCACTGAGGGGAGGTTCTCCCGCTACCCGGATCGGAGGTTCCTCACGCGCGGGCCGTCTCTGGCCCGTTCCGGGGCCCGTCCGTTCCTGCTCGGTTTGGCCACCGGGAGGGACACGATCCCGGCGTGTCCCGCGTTCTGGGCCCCGTGGCGGAGCCCTAGGCGAGCAGGAACGGACGCGCGGTTGTGGCCGTGGGGCTCCCTTGACCGATCTGCCGGACAGTGCTGTTCTGAAAGGCACGGCGTGAAGCAGTTCGGGCCGTCCAGCACCGCCACCGCGAAGGAGTGCCATGGTCAACGACGACCGCAGCGACGCCAGCTACGTCCCCAGCACTGAGGACCTCTCCCAGGACTTCGATTTCGGCCCGGAGGAGACCGCCTGGGACGACGAGGACGGACTCTTCGACAGCGAGGAGATCGTCGTCGGCTGACGCTTGGAGCCCTCGGGCGCGAAGGTGCGGGGCGCCGTCACGTGTGTGGCGGCGCCCCGTCGCGTCTAGCCTCGGGGATACAGGCCCTAGGAGCAGCGGGCGAACGCGGCACGAATGGCCGCGCCCAGGGCGTCGTCCCCCGGCCGCTTGAGCGCTGCGACCGGCTCCGCGCTCCCCACGAGGCCCTCGCGGGAGCCCCCATTGCGGCTGGCCGTCACCCTCACCACGTCGTCCTCGCGTTCCACATGCACGTGCAGGAGTCCCCGCGCGTAGGCCGACCATGTCCGCAGCCCGAGGGTCTCCAGGACCGGAGCGAACGGCGACGGCCCGCGGCGCAGATTCGGCGTCCGCACTCCCGTCCGCGAGGCGTCCAGCATCCGGAGCACCGCCGCTCCCAGTTCCCGGTCGGAAGCGCCGGCCGCCAGCACCTCGAACGCCCCGTTGCTGATCCAGAAGCCGTCCCTGGTCTGGGAGCTCGAGGAGGCCACGAGGGCGTCTCCGCGGAGGTCCGCCGCGGCAACACTGATCGGGCCCGTTGTGCGACGGCGTCGCCCCCACATCCTGCCCTCCCGTCCAAGCGCCACGTGTCCGATCACAACCTACGCCCGGCAAGGCCTCGGCCGCGTCCGTTCCTGCTCGCATTGGGGCCGCCCGGGCCCGGAACTCCGGCGTGTCGGGGGTCCGGGCCTCGTGTCGGGGCCCCTTACCGAGCAGGAACGGACGGCGCGGCAGGAACGGACGGCTCAACTGGCAGCGTCCCGTCGTCCTCATACGCCCGCGCTCCGACGCCGGCGAGCTCCCGCCCGGCCACGTATCCGAACGTGAGCGCGGGCCCGAGGTTGATCCCGCCTGCCGGGTAGAAGCCGCCCATGACGCTGGCCTGGTCGTTGCCGGCCACGAACAGGCCCTCGATCGCGGACCCGTCCGCCCGCAGCACACGCGCGCGCCCGTCCGCGGCGAGCCCGGCGAACGTCCCGAAGGACCCGGGCACCACCTTGACCGCGTAGAACGGGCCCTTCTCGATCGGCGCGAGCGAGGGGTTCGGCCCCACCTTCGCATCCCCGCCGTACCGGTTGAACTCGGTCTCGCCGCGCTCGAACTCGGGATCGACGCCGGCCCGGGCGCCCTCGTTGAACCGCTCCACCGTCTCGCGCAGCCCCGCCGGGTCGATCCCGCACGCGGCGGCGAGCTCCTCGAGCGTCCGGCCCTTCTTCAGGTACCCGTTGCGCAGGTACGGGAAGAGCGGGACGGGCAGCGGCTTGGCCATCCCGAGCGGGTACTTCCGCACGAACCGCGAGTCGGCGATCTGCCAGGACTCGACTGGCTCCCCCTCGGGCGTCGCCGCGACGAGGGCGGAGACGTAGTCGTAGTAGCCGTTGGCTTCGTTCACGAACCGCTTCCCGTCGCGCCGCACCCCGATGGACCCCGGCTTCGCCCGGTCCATGATGTGCGGGAACACGCCGTTCCGGCCGAACGCGGGCGCCTTCCCGACCGTGTACGGCACGAGCGAGACGGGGCACCACGCCGCCGCGGACTCGACGTCCGTCTCGAACAGCGCGCCGACTGACTCGCCGAGCGTGATCCCGTCCCCGGTCGTCTCCTTCGGCGCGAGGGTCCAGTGCTCGTGCCCCGTGGGCGTCTTGGGGAACAGCGCGCGCCGCCGCCCGACGTCGTTCGGGAACCCGCCCGCCGCGAGCACGACGCCGCGCGCCGCCCGGATCGCGTACTCGCCCTGCGTGCCGTCCGGCAGGGTGCCGCGCACGACGGCGCCGCCCACCCGGGCGGGCGAGTCGCCGCCGTCGTGGGTCAGCAGGCGCACGGCGGGGGTGGAGACGCGGATGTCCACCCCGAGGTCCTCGGCGCTCTGAAGGAGCCGCCCCACGAGGGCGGTCCCGTTGACGAGCTGCATCCCACGGCGGTGCAGGGCCAGGTCCAGGACGTGCCGCCCCACGCGCCAGGTCGCGTACGCCAGGCCCTTGAGACTGCCCTGTGAGGCGGAGAGGAACGTGGCGAGGTCCGGCCCGGCCATGATGCCCATCCCGAGGAACGACGTCTCGTACAGCTGTCCCCGGAGGAGCTTCCGGACGCGCGGGGAGAGGCGGCGCGCGTCGATCGGCGCGGGGCCGACGGACCGGTGGCCCGTGCCGGCGCCGGGGGTCTTGCCGTAGACGTCCTTGATCTTCGCGCCGGGGGTGAACTGCAGGCGCGTGTGGTCCTCGAAGAAGCCGACCATGTGCGGGACGGCCGTCAGGAACGCGTCGATGCGCGCGGCGTCGTACCGCGCGCCGAGCCGGTGGCGGAGGTAGGTGCGGAACTGCTCGGGGTCCTCGTCCACGCCGTCCGCCTTGGCGAGCGGGTTCCCGGGCGTCCACGCCCAGCCGCCGGACCACGCGGTCGCGCCGCCGCAGACCTCGGCCTTCTCCACCACGACGACGCGCAGCCCGTGGTACGCGGCCGTCACCGCGGCGGAGAGGCCGCCGGCCCCGGAGCCGATCACGAGGACGTCGGTGTCGATGGCAGGAAGGGTGGGCGCGGTCATGCGGGGGCTCCGTTCGGGACAGCGTTCGAGACAGGGGCGGCGAGGCCGGCGGCCTCGGTCAGGACATTCTGGGCGGTTTCACGGAGGCGGCGGGCCCAGCCGAGCTCGCCGAGGCGCACGACGTCGGCGGGAGACGGTGCCTCGACGCTCACCGGAGTGCGGCCCGGCAGGGCGGCGACGATCTCGGCCAGGCCGAGGCCGCCCTCCCCGGGGGCGAGGCGCGCGGCGCGTGACTCGTGGATGAGGCCCTCGCGGTCCGCCGGGCGATCGGCGGGCGCATCGCAGAGCTGGAGCAGGGGAACGAGGTCCGCGATCCCGGCGAGCTCGGCGAGGGTGCCGCCGAAGCGGCGGAAGTGCAGCGTATCGACGACCACCTGCGCACCCGCGGCCCGGGCCGCGGCCGCGGCGGGGCCGAGCGAGTTGATGCGCTGGTACGAGATCGGTTCGAGGGTGGGCGTGATGCCGAACCCGCGCCCGTCCTCGGCCATCTGCGCGAGGTTGTCGGCGAAGCGCGCCGGATCCGGGTCGGCGCCGGCCACGGTCATGGTCTCCGCGCCGAGGGCCTGGCCGGCCTCGAGCATGCGGAGCCATGCCTCGCGCTGGCCCGTTCCGTCCTCGCCGCGGCCGTCCATGAGCAGGAACTCGATGTCCAGGACACGGACGCCGGTGGAGCGGACGTTGCGCAGCGTCCCTGCGAGCATGGGCGAGCCGGGCTGGAGGTCGTAGGGCCGCTCCGTCGGGGTCACGGGGCGGACCCGGGCGCCGACGAAGTCGAACCCCGCCTCGGCCGCGATCAGCACGAGGTCCGGCGGGGCGGTGTCGAGCAGGGACAGCTGCGCGAGGCCGACGGCCCGGGTGGGCTGCTGGTCGGACTGGGTCGAGCGGGGGCTCATGCGTGGGCTCCTTCGAGGACACGGGTGCTGGCCGGAGCGGCGGCGGGAGCGGCTCGCCCAGGCTCCGGTGCGAGTGCGGCGGCGAGGCGCTGCGCGGCGTCGTACCCGTGCTTGATGGCGTTCGACGCCGTGGGCGGCAGGTGGTCCACGACGGTCCCCGCGAGCACCACCGGAACGCCAGCGCCGAGGGTCAGCGCCGCCTCGCGGCCGGGGAGGTCCACGGTCGCACTGAGCGGCACGACGCCGCGCGAGACCAGGAGCGGCCCGGGCGCATCGAGCCACTGCTCGCCCTCGGGCCCGACAACGCGCACGCGGCCGGCGTCGGTTCCGGGCGACTCGGCCTCGACGATGCGGGAGTCGAGGACTATGCGCACGTCCGGGTTCGCCTCGAGCCGTGGGACGGCGAGGATCTTGGCGCGGCGCCCGGACTCGGGGGCGATGGCCGGCTCGGGCCCGACGAGCAGGACCCGTGTGCCGCGGGCCGCGAGCGTGTCGGCGACGGACATCGCGACCGAGTCGGCACCCCAGACCGTCACGGCCTCGGGCCAGTCCTCTGTTGTCGCCTCTGTTGTCGCCTCGGTTCCCTCGAGGAGGCCGGGTCGGGCGGCGAGCCAGTCGCGGACGTCGAGGACGGCGTCGTGCGCGGTGCCCGGCCCTGTGACCCGGAAGCCGGGCTGGGGGCGGGCGCCGCCGGTCGCGACGACGATCCCGTCCGCTTCCCACTCCCGTGCGAGGGCGGCGAGGTCCGCGGGGCCGGCTGCGGCAGCCCGCACGCCGAGACGCACCTCGACGCCGAGGCGCCCGAGCGCGGCGCGGTTCCAGTCGAGGTAGCGGTGGAAGTCCGGGGTGGGACGCATGCGGGCGGCGAGCGCGAACTGGCCGCCGATCCGCTCCCGCGCCTCGAGCACGGTGACGCGCGCGCCGGCCTCGGCGAGTTCGCGGGCGGCGGTCAGGCCCGCGGGCCCCGCGCCCAGGATCAGGGTGTGGGGCACGACGGCGTGTGGCGCGGCGTCGTCGGCGGCCCGCACCCGCGGCGTCGGGACGGGCACCCGCGAGCGCCCGACCGCGGGGTTGACGGTGCACGTGACCTGGCCGGCGCCGAGGTTGTCGATGCAGACGTTGCACGCGATGCAGGGACGGTACGCCGCCTCGCCGGCGAGGCTGTGCCCGAGGACGGCGGGGACGAACGCCGGGTCCGCGTGCACGGCGCGGCCGAGGGAGACGAAGTCGCAGACGCCGTCGGCGAGCACGGCCTCGATCGCCCCGGGCGAGTTGAGCCGACCGGCCAGGCCGAGCGGGATCCCGAACCCGCGGTAGACGCGGGCGTAGTCGGCGAGGACGCCGGGCTTCCACTCCCCCGACTGCACGATCCACTCGCCGGCCTCGTAGGACCCGGCGGAGAGGTCGAGGAAGTCGAGCGCGTCCAGGTCGAGGCGGGCGACGACGTCGAGCGTCTGCTCCGGCGTGAGCCCGCCGTCGACTCCTTCGAGCATCGAGACGCGCATCCCGACGATCGCCTCGGGCGCGGCTGCGCGGACGGCGGCGATCACGAGGTTCGGGAAGCGCTCGGGTGCGCCGAACTCGTCCCTGCGGCCGTTGGTGCGCGCGGACATGAACTGGTGGACGAGGTAGCCGTGGCCGCCGTGGATGCTGATGACGTCGAACCCGGCCTCGACGGCGCGGCGCGCCGCGTCCCCGTACGCGTCGACGAGGTCGTGGCACTCCTGGGTGCTGAGCTCACGCGGCAGCTCGCCACCGGCAACCTCGCACGGCACCGGTGCCGGGGCGACGCACGGGAACCCGGTCACCACGGACTGCGCGGTGCGGCCGCCGTGGTTGATCTCGACGGCGGCGAGGGCGCCCTCGGCGTGGATCGCGTCGGTGAGCGCGCGGAACCCGGGGAGGACGGCGTCGTCGTGCAGGCCGAGCTGGTGGGTGCGGCCCTTGCCGTCGGCACGGACGTAGGTGGCCTCGGTGGTCACGACGGCGAGGCCGGCCCGGGCGCGGGTGACCAGGTAGTCCGCGTACTGCTCGGTGATGCGGCCGTCGGTGGTGCCGTAGTTGCGCTCCATGGGCGAAGTCCACAGCCTGTTGCGGAGGGTGCGCTCCGGCCGGCCGTTGCGGCCGAGGGCGAGGGGTGCTGTGGCATGGCGGGTCATGAGAGGGCTCCTTCGCGGGTGAGGTCGACGGGGCGGCCGGTGCGGGACGACTCGTAGACGGCGAGCAGGATCCGGAGGGCCGCAGTGGCATCGCGTCCTGTCACGGCGGGTTCGCGGCCCTCGTCGCCATTGGCGCCGAGCGCGTCCACGAAGTCGCGGATTTGGGCCGTGTGGTGGGGGATGAGCTGGCCGTTGATGGTGGACAGGTCCACGTTGGGATCCGTGCCGGCCGGATGGGCGGGCTCGGTCTCGATGGTCCCGCCGCGCGCGAAGAGGGTCACGCGGCCGTCGGTCCCCTCGGGGAACTCGGTGAGCTCGGCGGTTGCGCCGGTCTCGCCCGTGATGCGGATGCCCACCCCAAGGCTCGGGGTCGCGGCGGTCGACGCCGACAGGGTCGCCATCGCGCCGGAGGCGAACCTCAGCACCGCGGCGGCGGTGTCCTCGACCTCGATGTCGTGCCGGAACGTGGCGATGTGCCCGTGGATCTCGGTGACGTCGCCCATGAGCCACTGCAGGAGGTCGATGTAGTGGATGGCCTGGGTCATGAGGACCCCGCCGCCGTCCGTGGCCCACGTGCCGCGCCATGGGGTGGCACCGTAGTACTCCGGCTCGCGGTGCAGCAGCACGGAGGCGTGGCCGAGGATCGGGCGCCCCAGCGTACCGTCGCCGACGGCGGCGCGGAGACGCTGCGCGGCCGGCCAGAAGCGGCGCTGGAAGAGGACCCCGAGACGCACGCCCGCGGCGTCGCACGCGGCGACCATGCGCTCGGCGGACGCGAGGTCGATCGCGATCGGCTTCTCGCACAGCACGTGGACGCCCGCCGCGGCGGCGGCGAGGACCACGGCCTCGTGCGTGGGGTGCGGGGTGCAGACCGAGACGATGTCGACGCCGGCGGCGAGCAGCTCCTCGACCGAGCCGAGCGCCTGAGGGATCCCCCAGCGCGCAGCGGTCTCGCGGGCGCGGTCGGGGTCGACGTCGCACACCGCGACGACGGTGGCCTCGGGAATCGCGGCGAAGGCCTCGAGGTGGTTGCGGCTGATGGCGCCGCAGCCGACGATCCCAACACGGTACGGGGCAGTCATGGGTGGTCCTTTCGGGCGATCAGTCGGTCTCGGCGACGAGGTCGAGGAAGTGGGCGCGCATCCGGGCGCGGTCGGCGGCCAGGCCGGTGAAGAGTTCGAACGAGTCCGCGGCCTGCGCCACAGCCATCCACCCGCCGTCGAGCACGCGGCACCCGGCGGCGAGCGCGGCCTTGACGAGCTGGGTGGCGAGCGGACGGTAGACGACGTCCGCGACCCAGTGACGCCGCGTGAGCGCCGAGGTGTCGAACGGGGTGCCCGGGTGCCCGACCATGCCGATCGGCGTGGCATTCACGACGCCGTCGGCCTCGCCCAGGCGCGCCGGAACCTCCTCATGGGCGACGGCGGCGATGCGGCTGCCGCTCCTCGGCTCCCCCAGCCGCGCGGCGAGGGCAGCAGCGCGGGCGGGATCGACGTCGGCCACGAGCAGCTCGCGGACACCGGAGTCGAGGAGCGCGCGGGCTACCGCTGAGCCGGCACCGCCCGCGCCGACGAGTACCACGGTTCCGAGGGGCACGCCCGGGAGTCCCTCGGCGAGCGCGGCGCGGAAGCCGGAGTGGTCCGTGTTGCGGCCGGTGAGGCGCGCGCCCGGGCGGGTGCCGGCGTCGTGCGCGGCGCTGTCTGCGGGGTCGGAGCGGTCGGCATCCACAGTGACGGTGTTGACCGCCCCCAGCGCCCGGGCGTCGTCGGAGAGCGCGTCGAGGCCCGAGATCACCGTCTGCTTGCACGGGTGCGTCACGTTCAGGCCGGTGTAGCCGAGGCGGGCGGCGTCCCGGACGAGCTGGCCTGCGTCCTCGGGCGTGAGGCCGAGCTCGTCGAGGTCCAGAGGGCGGTACGCGTAGCGCAGGCCCTGGGCGGCGGCCTCGCGCTCGTGCAGGAGCGGCGAGAGCGAGCCGGCGACGTTGGCGCCGATCAGGCCGATGAGCTGCGGTCGGGACGCGCGGGGGCTGGGGGCGGTGGTCATCAGGCTGCGGTCTCCTGGGCGGTCTCCGCGGGGGCGGGGGCGGAACCGCGGCGTGCGGGCTTGAGGCCGAGCTGGGCCTTGGGGGTGCGGAACGTCTCGCGGGCGGTGAGGGCCGCGACGGCGGCGACGGCGCAGAAGCCGACCGTCATCCACGCCACCGGGCCCCAGTTGGCCGGGTCCCCGGCGGTGAGGGCCGTGCCGATCGCGGGAGTGAAGCCGGCCACGAGGAGGCCGAGCATGAGGCTCACGGCCATGCCGGTGTAGCGGGTGCGGGCCGGGAAGAGCTCGGGGAAGTACGCGGGGTAGACGCCGTTCGGCATCGCGTAGAAGACGCCGGTGAGGGCGATGGCGGTGGCGAAGATGAGCGCCCAGTTGCCGGTGCCGAGGACCGTGAAGAACGCGGAGACGAGCACCGCGCTGCCGATGGTGCCGGTGATGAAGACGGGCTTGCGGCCGATCCTGTCCGACAGCAGCGCCCACATCGGCTGGGTGAAGACGGTGACGAGGTTCGCGACCGCGATGACGGTCAGCATCATGGGCTTGTCGAGGCCCACCACCTGGGTGGCGTACGTGAGGGCGAAGACCGTGAAGACGGTGTTGACCATGGTCACGAGGGAGCTGAGGGTCACACGGACCACATTCGCGAAGTCGTGGCGGAAGAGTGCGACGAGCGGGATGGCGGCGGTCGCGGCGTCCTCCTTGATCTCGGCGAAGACCTCGGGCTCCTCGAGCCTGCGGCGCAGGTAGAAGGCCACGGCCGTCACGACGGCGCTCGCGAGGAACGGAATCCGCCAGCCCCAGCTCATGAGCTGCTCCTGCGGGAGCATCGTGATCGGGATGAACACGACCGAGGAGATGACGATCCCGAACTGGATGCCGCTCATCGTGAAGCTCGTGAAGAACGCGCGGCGGCCCTCGGGGGAGTGCTCGAGGGTCAGGGAGCTCGAGCCAGGCGACTCGCCGCCGGCGGAGATTCCCTGCACGAGGCGGAGGGCGACGAGCGCGATCGGCGCCATCGGGCCCACCACCGAGTAGGTGGGGAGGCAGCCGATGAGGAACGTCGAGATGCCCATGAGCACGAGGGTCAGGACCAGGACGTTCTTGCGCCCCAGGCGGTCGCCGAAGTGGCCCCACAGGACGGCGCCGAGCGGACGCGCCACATAGGCAACGCCGAGCGTGGCGAAGGAGAGCAGCGAGCCCGCCGCGCCCGCATCGGGGAAGAACAGCTTCCCGAAGAAGAGGGCCGCCGCCGAGCCGAAGATGAAGAAGTCGTAGTACTCGAGCGTGCTGCCCAGGAAGCCGGAGAAGGCCGCGGTCTTCGCGGCGTGGGACTTGGGTGCCACGGATGTCGACGCTGACATGGTGCTCCGTTCAGATGCCGTTCGTGCCAGGCGCGGGATGCGCTGGCTCCTCCAGCATCGCCACGGAATTGTGGCGCGTCCAACACTTAGTTTGTCTCGCTCTATGTGCGATCAGCGCTTAATCGAGCCGGAGTGCTTTCTCTGCGCTGGGCGCGGGGCGCAAGGGCTGCCCTCCCCCGCTTCTCCTGTGTGAATTGACCAAGGAGAAGCGGCGATGGGCAGCACATGCGGGCAGCAGTGAACGGAGCCTGCTACCGCGTTTCCCCCGCCTGTTCCTCGGCGGGCGGCGCTGGGGAGGCGGGGCGCGCCGTCGACCGCGGCCGGCGGACGGTGAGCAGGAAGGCGATAGCGCCCGCGAGGAACAGCAGGCCCGAAACCCACGTGTTGACGCGGAGGCCCAGGATCAGGTTGGCGTAGTCGGAGCGCATGAGCTCGAACGCGAAGCGCCCCGCCGTGTAGGCCGCGATGTAGAGGGCGAACACGCTCCCGGCGCCGAGCCTGAACCGCCGGTCCAGCCACATGATCACGGCGGCTGTGACGAGGCACCAGACCGACTCGTACAGGAAGGTGGGCTGGAAGTAGCCCAGGACCACGGGATTCCCCGCGGCGTCGGTGACGGCCCGGGCGGCCTGGGGGTCCATCTGGTGGATCTCGAGCGCCCAGGGAAGGCCGGTCGGGTCGCCGTAGAGCTCGTTGTTGAACCAGTTGCCCCAGCGGCCGATCCCCTGCGCGATGAGGACGCCGGGCGAGATCGCGTCGGCGAACGCGATGAACGAGGCCCCGGCGCGCCGGCACCCGATCCACGCACCGAGCGCGCCCAGCGCCACCGCGCCCCAGATCCCCAGGCCGCCGTCCCAGATCGCGAACGCGTTCCACGGGTTCTTCCCGGGCACGAAGTACAGCTCAGGGTCGGTGATGACGTGGTAGATCCGCCCTCCGATGATCCCGAACGGGACGGCCCAGAGGCTGATGTCCAAGGCCTCGCCCGGCAGGCCGCCGCGGGCCTGCCATCGGCGGGTGCCGATCCACATCGCCACCGCGATCCCAGCGATGATGCACAGGGCGTAGAAGTGGATCGTCAACGGCCCGATCTGGATTCCGCTCACGGTCGGGGAGGGCAGGGAGGCCGTCACGGCAAGGCTTGCGCTCACCGCGGGATCGTACCAATCCCAGATGACCCCGCGCTGGACACCGGACGACATCAGGCGGCAGCCCGCTCATGTGACGGTGGGCAGCACGCGCTCGGCGACCTCGAGCGCATGCGGGAGCACCCGCGACGGGTTCGACGGCGCCCACGCGAGCCCGTGCCGGAGGTACGGCTGCGCCGCACCCGCCAGCGGAACGTACACCGCTCCGTGCGGGAGGATGTCGCTCATCCCCTCACTCACGAGGCTCACGCCCATGCCGGCGGCCACGAAGGTGAGGATCATGAACGGGTCCCCGATCGTCTGCACCACGCGCGGGCGGAACCCGGCGGCGACGCACGCCGCCGTCGCCGTCCGCTCCAGGTCGGAGCCGCCGCCGGACGGCATCATGATGAAGTCCTCGTCGCGCAGCTCGCCCAGGTCGAGTGTGGCCCGCTGGGCGAGCGGGTGGTCCACGGGCACGACGGCGCCGAGCGCCTCGCGCGCGATCAGCCGGGACGCGAGCGGGGACGGGTCGAGCGGGAGCCCCACGAAGGCCAGGTCGAGGGTGCCCTGCTGGAGCTGCGCGACGGCATCGCCCGTCACCACGCGGCCCTGGAGCGAGAGGACGACGTCCGGGTACTGCCGCCGCAGCGCCCGGGTGAGCCGAGGGAGGGTGCGGTGGTTGATGGCGCCGGTGAAGCTCACCGTGAGGTGCCCGTACACCGTGCCCACCGAGGCGTGCGCGGCCTGGCGCGCCACCTCGAGCTCCTCAAGCGCGCGGTAGGCGTGCGGGAGCAGCGAACGCCCCGACGCGGTGAGCGAGACGCTGCGCGTGCTGCGGTCGAACAGGGGGACGCCGATGTCCTTCTCGAGCTTGCGGATCGTCTGGCTCAGCGGCGACTGTGCCATGTGCAGCCGGGACGCCGCGCGCCCGAAGTGCAGCTCCTCCGCGACGGCGACGAACGCCTCGAGCCACCTGATCTCCACGTTCCCATTCAAGCATCGGGGCCGGCCCAGCGATGGGTAGGGTGGAGGGCGTGACCGCGACCAGGGACTCCGACCAGAAGACACGCACCCACGGAGTCCCGAACCGGGTCCTCATGGGGATCGGCTTCCTGTCCTTCTTCGACCGGTTCGCCACTCCCCCGATGCTCCTCGTCCTAGCCGACCGCACGGGCCTGTCCCTCGGCGAGGCCGTGGGGCTCGTGGCCTCCTACTCGCTCCTGTACGCCCTCGGCCAGCCGCTGTGGGGGTTCGTGAGCGACCGGTTCGGCCGCGTCAGCGTGCTGCGGACGGCGCTGACGGGCCTGCTCATCGCCGCCGCGGCGAGCACGATCCTCAGCTCCTACGTCCCGCTGCTCCTCGCCCGCTCGGCTGCGGGCCTCATGGCGGGCTGCCTCTACCCCACCCTCCTGACGATCATCGGCGACACCCGGACCGGCATCGAGAAGGCCCGGGGGCTGTCCGACCTGCAGGTCTACTCGTCGCTGGGGACCACCGTCGCGACCCTCGCCGCAGGCTCGCTCGCGGCCTTCACGGACTGGCGCCTCGTCTTCGGACTGCCGGCCCTGGGCTGCCTCGCGCTCCTGTTCTCCCTGCGCCACACGCACGACGCCGCCGCCCACCTCCGCGGGCCCGCGGACTTCCGCCGGGCCTTCTCGGGCGCAGCCCTCGGCGTGTACGGCATCGCGGTGCTCGAGGGCGCGGTGCTCATGGGCGTCCTGACGTACATCGTGCCGGCGCTCCAGGACGCGGGCGTCCCGATCGCGCTGGCCGGGGTGCTCGCGGCGGGCTACGGGGTGGGCGTGATCGTGGGCGCACGGATCATGCGGCGGCTCGTGCGGCGGTTCTCCCGCACTCAGCTGATGGGGATCGGAGGGGGCGTCATCATCGCCGCCTATGCGGTGTCCGCGCTCTCCCAGGACCCGGCGGCCCTCACCGTGACCTCACTGCTGATCGGTGCGACGAACGCCGTGCTGCACTCCTCACTCCAGGGCTGGGCCACCGAGGTCGCCCCCGAGGCACGCGCGACGACCGTGGCCCTGTTCGCCGGCTCGCTGTTCCTGGGCAGCTCGCTCGGCACGTTCCTGACGGCCGGCTACGCCGATGAGCGGCAGTACGGGGTGATCTTCCTGCTCGGACTCGCGGCCGCGGTCGTGCTCACGGCCGTGGTGACTTTCGCGCACGCTGGATGGGAGCGGCGTCGGGCGTGACATGCGGCCCCTGGTGCAGCCGGGCGCCCGAGGACTGGGTCAGAGCCCGGCCCGGTCGATCCTGCGGTGGTAGCGCATGCCCGCGGCTCCGCCGAGGACAGCGCCTGCGAGCGTGATGAGGGCCGTGACCACCAGGACGATGATGCCGCCTGTGGTCAGCGTGCCCTCGTCCACGGGAATCCGGGGGAAGCTGTTCAGGGTGGAGAGGACGTTGAACTGGCTCCCCGCCACGACCACAAGGATCGCGAAGAGGATGGCGATGACCACGGCCCACAGCCACACGGCAAGGCCCTGCCGGGCACCGTCGAAGCGTGCCATCCGGCCCGCGACGTAGCCGCCGCAGTAGTAGGAGACGAAGAGGATCAGCGCCACGACCACGGCGCCGACGATGCCCACGGTCTGCCCCGCCTGGTTGGCCAACTTGGCGGGATCGGTCTGGGTGCCGACGCCGACTCCGGCCCCGGCCGCGGTGAGCACGGCGGTCAGGAGCACGGACATGCCGGTCGCGGTGAGCCACCCGAAGAAGGCCGAGCCGGCCTTCATGCCGCCGAAGCGCCTCCGCTGCTCGGCGGGGGTCAGCGCCTCGTCCTCGCGGTGCTCGCGGTCGTCCCGGTACTCCCGGTCGTCGCGTTCCTCGCGGTACTCCCGGTCGTCGCGGCGTTCCCTGTCCCAGTCGCGGTCCTGGCCGGCGGGCTCGCGGTATTCGTGGCTCATCGTCCTGCCCTCTTCCCGTAGCGGATGCTTCACTTCGGTGCTACCGCCACACTTCCCCGCCGCGGACCGACCCAACCATCGCGGCAGGGGCCTTCCGGTCCGGTGCGGCGAGGCCTACCCTGAAATGGTCCCGATGACTCGTCCCGCTGGGAAGCTGGAGGCTCGGTGAGGCGGCCCGAACCAGAGGAGCCTGCCATGTCCACCCACGCCGTCAACGCCGTCACCACCCTGAACGTGAAGTCCCACGACGACCCCGACGAGAAGCGCCGCCCTGACAAGTCCGAGATCGACCTCGTCACGGTGGGCGACTACACGATCGGCCGGTTCACCTTCTCCCCCGGATGGAGCTGGTCGGGCTGCATCAAGCCCGTGGTGGGCACGGACAGCTGCCAGAACAACCACGTCGGCTACTGCGTGGCCGGCACCCTCGAGGTCCAGCTCACGAGCGGCGAAACCGCCACCATCACGGCCGGAAGCTCCTACACGATCCCGCCCGGTCACGACGCCCGCGTGGTCGGCGACGAGACCTTCGTGGGGCTCGAGTTCGTCAGCGCGGCGACCTTCGCCAAGCCCGAATGACAGGCACCATTTGACGGCGGGGGATGGGAGCGCAAACGTAGGCGGCATGGCTGCCGAGAAGCTCTTCACCCCCGTCGAGATCCGGGGCGTCCAGTTCAGGAACCGCCTCTGGGTGTCCCCCATGTGCCAGTACTCCGTGGAGCAGTGGGATGGGGTGCCCACTGCATGGCACCTCGCCCACCTCGGCTCGTTCGCGAGGGGCGGGGCTGGCCTCGTCATGACCGAGGCGACCGCGGTCAGCCCCGAGGGGCGCATCACGAACTGGGACACGGGGATCTGGAACGACGCCCAGGCCGAGGCGTGGCGGGACATCGTCGCGTTCGTCCACGCCCAGGGCGTCCCGGCCGCGATGCAGCTCGCCCATGCGGGCCGCAAGGCGTCCACCTACCGCGAATGGAGCGGGAAGGGCACCCAGGCCGTCGAGGACGGGGGCTGGGAGACGGTCGCACCGTCGGCCGTCGCGTTCGACGGCTACGTGCCCCCGCGCGAGCTGACGGGAGACGAGATCCGGGGCATCGTCGCGGACTTCGCCGCCGCCGCGCGCCGGGCCGTCGACGCCGGATTCGACGCCCTCGAGATCCACGGCGCCCACGGCTACCTCGTCCACCAGTTCCTCTCCCCGCTCTCGAACCTCCGCACCGACGAGTACGGCGGAAGCCTGGAGAACCGCGCCCGGTTCCTGCTCGAGATCGTCCGAACCGTCCGGGCGGAGACGGGCGACGGCGTGCCCCTCCTCGTGCGGCTCTCCGCCACCGACTGGGTCGAGGGCGGCTGGAACCTCGAGGACACCGTGACGGTCGCGGGCTGGGCCGCCGCGGAGGGCGCGGACTGGTTCGACATCTCCTCCGGCGGCCTCGTGCCGGCCGCGAGCATCCCCGTCAAGCCCCTGTACCAGGTGGGGTTCGCGACCGCCGTCCGCAGCGGCGCCGGGGTGCCGGTGAACGCCGTCGGGCTGATCACGCGGCCGGAGGAGGCCGCGGAGATCGTGGACAGCGGGGCGGCGGACGCCGTGATGGTGGCGCGCGAGTTCCTCCGCGACCCGCACTTCGCGCTCCGCGCCGCGCACGAGCTCGGCGTCGAGCTGGACTACTGGCCGCCGCAGTACACGCGGGCGAAGTGGCGCCGCGAACGCTGACCAGCAAGCCCGAATCGGCGTCCCACTCAATGGGACACTCCCTCCGAGGGTGCTCTCGGTCACAGCAGACTGGGCTGGACCGACCGCCCTCTACGAGGAGAACGCCCGTGGCACTGTTCGCCGTCACGTACCGGTACACCGCCAACCCGTCCGGCAGAGACCTGCACCGCCCCGAGCACGTCGCCTTCCTGGCGGCCCAGTATGAGGCCCGGCGCCTGATCGTCTCCGGCCCGACCGACGGGGGCGCTGGCGCGCTCCTGATCCTCGCAGGCGCCACCGCGGACGACGTCGAGGGCCTCCTCGACGCCGACCCCTTCTGCCGTGAGGGGCTCATCGCACGCCGGACGGTCACGGCCTGGAAGCCGTTCTTCGGCGCCGACCGGCTCGAGCTGAGCGAGGCCGCCCGATGAGGGTCGCCCGCACGGTCGCCGCCGAGACGGTCCGCTACGAGGAGGCGCCGATTCCACGCCCGAGCCGGGGACACGCCGTCGTGCGCGTGCGCAGCGTGACGCTGTGCGGGACGGACGTGCACATCTGGGAGGACGACTACGCCACCGAGCTCCCCATGGTCCAGGGCCACGAGTTCTCTGCGACCATCGCGGCCTTGGACCCTGAGGACGAGGGCGGCGCGTTCGCCGTGGGGGACGACGTCGCGGTTTCCCCCTACGCCGCCTGCGGCACCTGCTACGCGTGCTCCGTCGGGCGGCCGAACGCGTGCGGGGCCATGAGCATCTACGGCTGCTACGAGGACGACGGCGCCCTGGCCGAGTACCTCCTCGTGCCGCTGGACCGCACTCGGAGGCTGCCCGCTGGGCTGCCGGTGGACCTCGCGCCCCTGTGGGAGCCGGTCTCGATCTCGCTGCAGGCCGTGCGCCGCGGGCGCGCTGAGGCCGGCGAGCGCGTCCTCGTGGCCGGCGCGGGGCCGATCGGCCTGTTCGCGCTGATCGCGCTGCGCGAGGCGGGGTGCAGCGTCGTCGTGCTCGACACCGACCGCGAGCGCCTCGCCATCGCGGCCGAGCTGGGTGCGGAGGCCGTCCTGGCCGTCGGTCCGGGCTTCCCCGACGACGGCCAGCGCCGCAATCTCGACGAGTGGACCGACGGCCAGGGCCCCTCGCTCGTGATCGACGCGACGGGGTCACCGGCGTCGCTCGCCGCGGCGGTGGACCTCGTGGCGCCCGCGGGCCGGGTCGTGGCTGTGGGGATCAGCGACCGTGAACTGACGCTGTCGATGCGGTCGCTGCCGATCAAGGAGATCGACCTCCTCGGCTCGCGCAACTCCCTGCACATGGAGGACGCCCTGGACCTCCTCGCCCGCCACCAGGACGCCTGCCGCTCCCTCATCACGCACCGCTTCGGCTTCGACGATCTCGACGCCGCGTTCCGCCTCCTGCGGGACCGCACCGTCAGGGTCGGCAAGGTCGCGATCGACCTCCCCGAGCCGTCTGGCGAGGAGCCGGCGCTCGCCGCGGCCTCCCGGGGGGATCGCGCATGAGCTTCCTGGCCGCTCCCCCACAGCTGGCTCCCCGCTATGACCTCGCCGTCATGGGCTCCGGCGCCGCCGGTCTCGTCGCCGCGTGCCGGGCAGCGGCGGCGGGCCTCGCCGTCGTCGTGCTCGAGAAGGCCACGCGCCTGGGCGGGACGACCGCAGCGGGCGGCGGCGTCATCTGGGCACCCGACAACCCGCTCATGCGTCCCGGAAGCGATTCCCCCGAGGCCGCGGCGGCGTACCTGCGCGCGGCAACCGGCGGCGCCATGGGCGAGGAGGAGATCGGCTGGTACCTGCGGACGTCGCGGGAGGCCGTCGAGTTCCTCGACCGCGAGACCCACGTCCGGCTCACGCCGCTGGACCGCCCGGACTACCACATGGAATGGCCGGGCGCGGTGGCCGGGGGCCGCAGCCTCGACAACGACCCGTTCGACCCGGCCCGCTTCCGCGGCGTGCCGGGCCTCGCCGACGCGATCCGGCCCCCCACCTACCTGCCGCTCATCTCGATGAACGAGCGCGACCATCTCCACGGCGCCGCGCCCGACCCGGCACTGCTGGCCGGGCGCGCCGCCGCGGGGGTGCGCACGATGGGCGGTGCCCTCGTCGGAGCCCTGGTCGCGACCGCCGTCGAGCGCGGGGTCCTCCTCGCGGTGTCGGCGCCGGTGACGGGGCTCGAGCCCCTCGAGGGCGGCGCGGGCGGGGCGCACGACGGCGGCGGATGGCTCGTGCGGGTGGGCGACGGGGCCGCCGGCCCCGCCACCGCAGTGGCCGCGGGCGCGGTGCTCATCGCGTCCGGCGGGTTCGAGCGGAACCGCGAGCTCGCGGCGTCGCTCCTGAGGTTCGAAACCACCGCGATCGGGGCGCCGTCGAACACCGGCGACGGGCTCCTGATCGGGCTCAAGGCCGGGGCGATGCTCGGCCAGACGGGCGCGATCTGGGGCGTCCCCGTGATCGCTCCCGAGGGGTGGGAGTACGACGGCGCGCCCACCGGACGGATGGGCAACGTCGAGATGACGCTCCCCGGCTCGATCACGGTCAACGCGGCGGGGCGGCGGTTCGTCAACGAGGCGATGAACTACCACGACCTCTCGCGGGTGTTCGCGAACGTTGACCCGGCGACGTCGCGGCCGGCGAACGATCCGGCGTGGCTCGTGTTCGATGCGGGGTACCGGGAGCGGTACCCCGTGGCGGGCAGCCCGGCCGGGACGGTGCCCGAGTGGATGCACTGCTCTGAGACGCTGGGCGGGCTGGCCGAGGCGATCGGCGTCGACGCGGGGGCGCTCGCGGCGACCGTGCGGAGGTTCAACGCGGACGCGCGAACCGGGACCGACTCCGAGTTCGGGCGTGGGTCCACGGAACAGGACCGGCACCTCGGGGACCCCACGGTGGGCCCGAACCCGTGCCTCGCCCCGCTCGAACGCGCGCCGTTCTACGCGGTGCGCATCCGCCCGGGGGCTCTCGGGACCGCGGGCGGCCTCGTCACGGACCTCGACGGGCGCGTGCTGGCGCCGTCCGGCGAGCCGATCGCGGGCCTCTACGCCGCGGGGAACTGCTCGGCCACG
Organism: Sinomonas flava; assembly: GCF_039531875.1. Taxonomy (NCBI): domain Bacteria; kingdom Bacillati; phylum Actinomycetota; class Actinomycetes; order Micrococcales; family Micrococcaceae; genus Sinomonas; species Sinomonas flava. The sequence continues at coordinate 27,966 of NZ_BAAAQW010000015.1, forward strand.
GTCTTCAAGGACGCCTACCCCGGCGGCGGCGCAACCTTGGGCTCGGCGGTGACAAAGGCCTTCGCGGCCGCGGGGCACGTGGTCGCGAGGCACGCAGCAGACGCACGCTCACCCCTTTCCGTCTGAAGGTCACGTCCTGAGGGTCACATCCTGAGGGTCACATCCTGCGCGTCGCAGACGATCTGACCCCCAGGACGTGACCCCCAGACGGAGGTAGGGACACCCGGGCGCTATCCTCGCCGGAGGGACACCGAACCCCACCTCCGTCAGAAGGACGTCCATGCCCCTCGCCCAGCTCGCCGCCGTCGTCGAGTCGCTCCGGTCTGCCCTCCCCGGCAGAGTGGAAACAGACCCCGACAGCCTCGCACCGTATACCTCAGACCGGTCGGGCCACCGCTCGTCGGGGTCACCCCTCGCGGCGGTCTACCCGCGCACCATCGAGGACGTGCAGGCAGTGTGCCGGATCGCCTCTGCGGCGCAGGTGCCGATCGTGAGCCGCGGGGCGGGGACGGGCCTCGCCGGTGGGGCGGTCGCGGGACCGGCCGAGATCGTCCTGTCATTCCGGGACATGGACCGGATCCTCGAGATCTCGGAGGCGAACAGGCTCGCGGTCGTCCAACCCGGGGTCCTCAACGGACGCCTCAATGCGGTCCTGGCCGACCACGGCCTGTGGTGGCCGCCGGACCCCGCGAGCAAGGACATCTCCACGGTCGGAGGCAACATCGCCATGAACGCGGGCGGACTCCTGTGCGCGAAGTACGGCGTCACGCGGGAGGCGGTGCTCGCGCTCAAGGTGGTCCTGGCCGACGGAACCCTCCTCTCCGTGGGCCATCGCACGGTCAAGGGAGTCACCGGCTACGACCTCTGCGCGCTCATGATCGGTTCCGAGGGCACCCTCGGGGTCATCGTCGAGTGCACGCTCAAGCTGCAGCCCGTCGTCGTGGGCGAGGTTGCGACACTCGGGGCGTTCTTCGCCACGGTCGACGACGCCGTCGCCGCCGTCACCGAGGCCACCAGACGCGGACACGTGGCCGCCATCATGGAGCTCATGGACGGGCGCACCCTGGACATCGTGAGCAGCCACACCGGCCACAGCCCGGCTCCCGGCGCCGGCGCCTACCTCCTCGCCCAGTGCGACGGCCCGGCTGCCCTCGCCGCGGCGGCGCAGCTCGCGGCAATTGCCCACGACGCCGGCGGCACCGTCGAGACCACCACGGATCCCGAAGAGTCACGGCGCCTCCTGGACTTCCGCCGCAGCGCGTTCCCGGCGCTCGAGGCACAAGGGACCATGCTCGTGGAGGACATCGCCGTCCCCCGCGACCGTATGGCCGAGGCGTTCGCAGCCATCCGGCGCATCGAGGAGACCTACGGCGTCGCCATCCCGACGACCTGCCATGCCGGGGACGGCAATCTGCACCCGACGTTCGTCTTCACCGGAGACGAGGTGCCGGAGCACGTCTGGCAGGCCGCCGGGGAGATCTTCTCCACCGCGCTGGAGCTCGGCGGGACCCTCACGGGCGAGCACGGCATCGGCCTGCTGAAGCGCCGCTGGCTCCAGGACGAACTGGGTGAGGAGCAGTACGACCTCCAGCGGCGGATCAAGCAGGTCTTCGACCCGCAGGGCATCCTCAATCCGGGGAAGGTCTTCCCTGCTGCAGACTGAGGATGGCGCGGGTCACCATTGACCCGCGTTCTTCCGCCGAATTACCGTGTGGACCACCCATTCCCACGATCCTGGCTCCTTGTCAGCGGGGTGCTAGCCGGACGAAGCGAGGAAGTCCTGGAACAGCAGCGCGATTCCTCTGCAGGCAGCGCCGGGGTGGACGACCGGCCGGCGCTGACCATCGACCAGTTGCTCATCCAGAGCCGTCTGGGACTCGAGCGGGTTCTGCCGGAGGACTTGAACCGAGAGATGTCCGCGGGTGCCTTGGTCGTCGATACGCGGCCGGCCGATCAGCGCGAGCGCGACGGCGACCTTCCGGGGGCAATTGTCATTGACCGCAACGTCCTCGAATGGCGTCTCGACCCGTCCAGCCCCTCCCGGCTGCCCATCGCCGACAACCACAGTCGCCGGATCGTGATCGTCTGCAACGAGGGCTACAGTTCAAGCCTCGCCGCCCACACGCTGCAGCGGCTCGGGCTGACCAGAGCGACCGATCTCGTCGGCGGCTTCCAGGCCTGGCGGGCGCTTCAGAACCAGATCAAGGACTGAGCACCCCGCATCTGCCCCCGCCGACTACACCGCGCGGAGGTGCTCGTGGTTCCGCACGAGCTCGAGCAGGGCGGACTCCCCCGCCCGCGTCCTGGCCAGCCGCTGGTGCTCTGTGGGGACCGCGATCCAGTACGTGCGCTCGATCTTCGTCTGTTCGACGATCCGTACCAGTCGATCGTCTCCCGCGGCCACGAAGTCCGGGAGGACGGCGATCCCCAGGCCCGCGACGGCCGCCATCCACTGGCCGGTGACGTTGTTGGTCTGGATTGCCGGACGGACGCCGGGCAGCGCGCTGTCGAGGAACCGGAGGGCCGGGATGTCGAGCAGGGCGTCGACGTAGCCGATGAGCGGATGACGGCTCACCTCGGCGAGGTCGAGGGGCCGTTCCTGGCGTGAGAGGTACTCGCGGCTCGCGTAGAAGCTCAGCCCGTACGTCGCCAGCCGCCGCGAACGCACACCCCGCGTCGTCGGCTCTTCGAGCGAGATGCCGATGTCGAACTCGCGCGTGGCCAGCAGGTTCAGGCGCGTCTCCGTCACGATCTCGACAGTGAGCTCGGGATGGTCCGACCGCAGCCCTCCGAGCCCCGGCGAGAGCACGAAGGCGCCGAAGCCGTCAGGTGCTGCGATGCGCAGCGTTCCTGACAGGCGCCCGCGGGCGGAGCCCAGCTCCTCGGCCGCGGCGAGCAGCGACGATTCGACCGCCTCGGCATGCACCAGCAGCCCCCGCCCGGCCTCGGTGAGCTCCCACCCCTGAGGCGTGCGGTCGAAGAGCCGCGTCTCGGCCGCCCTTTCCAGCTGGGTCACCCTCCGGCCCACTGTCGTGTGCTCGACGCCCAGCCCTCTGGCGGCCGCGACGAGCCGCCGTGTTCGGGCGACCTCGAGGAAGAAGCGCAGGTCGTCTGCTTGGATCACAGCCTCACTCTACGAGTGCTGTGCAATCGCGCACAGGGCAGTACTGAATTGCCGCTTGTCCGTGGCGTCAGCTGCACAGAGACTGGAGAATGTGCCAGGCACCAGGTGTGCCGGGCCTCGACGACGAGCGGGAGGCACGCGATGACCTTTCAGATTTCCCTGCCCCGACTGATGAACGTGGGCGCCGGAGCGGTCCGGGAACTGGGTACGACGGTGCGGGACCTCGGGGCGCAGCGGCCCCTCGTGGTGACGGACGCCTTCATGAAGGAATCCGGGACGGTCGACGCCGCTCTGGCCTCCCTCCGCGATGCCGGTCTGGAAACCGGCCTGTTCGCCGAGTGCATCCCGGACCCCACCACCGACTCCCTCCAGGCCGGCCTCGCCGCCGTGGAGGAGCACCGCGCGGACCTTCTGGTCGGCTTCGGCGGCGGCAGCTCGATCGACACCGCCAAGGCGCTCGGCTTCCTGTCCCAGAACCCGGGGCCGATGCGGGACTACAAGGCGCCTCGGGTCAACACGGGCCCTGCGCTGCCGGTCGTCGCGGTCCCCACCACGGCGGGCACCGGCTCCGAGGCCACCCAGTTCACGATCATCAGCGACTCTGAGACGGACGAGAAGATGCTCTGCACGGGCCCCTCGTTCCTGCCGATCGCCGCGGTTGTCGACTACGAGCTGACCCTCTCCATGCCAGCCCGGCTCAGCGCGGACACCGGCGTGGACGCCCTCACCCACGCCATCGAGGCGTACGTGAGCCGCCGGGCCAACCCGTTCTCGGACGGGTTCGCCCTCGCGGCCATGGCCACCATCGGGAAGAACCTCCGCGCGGTCTACGCGGACGGCTCGGACCGGTCCGCCCGCGAGGCGATGATGCTCGCGGCGACCCAGGCCGGCATCGCGTTCTCCAATTCGAGCGTGGCGCTCGTGCACGGGATGAGCCGGCCCATCGGAGGCCACTTCCACGTCGCCCACGGGCTCGCCAACGCGATGCTGTTCCCGGCGGTCACCGAGTTCTCCGTCCCCGGCGCCCAGGCACGCTATGCCGACTGCGCGCGCGCCCTCGGCGTTGCGGACGTGGAGGACGACGACGCCGCGGCCGCCCAGTCGCTCGTCGACGAGCTCAAGGCTCTCGCCCGCGACCTCGCCGTCCCGACCCCCGAGTCCCGCGGCATCAGCCGCGCCGACTGGGAGCGTGCGGTCCCGGTCATGGCCGAGCAGGCCCTCGCGTCCGGCTCCCCCGGCAACAACCCTGTGGTCCCGACGTCAGCAGAGATCGAGGAGCTCTACCTCAAGATCTACAGCTGACCCCCACATCCCAGGCATTCCAGCGAAAACAGGAGTACGAAGCACATGAGCATCAAGACCATTCCGCATTTCCTCAATGGTGAGGAGTCCAACGGCGTCGGGGAGCGGACGCAGCCGGT
>NZ_BAAAQW010000016.1:0-14040 GCF_039531875.1 Sinomonas flava
GCGGCCTCTCCGCCGAGACCCCGCGTCCGGCCCCTGCCGAGGCCTCGCGCCCGGCGCCGTCCGCGCCGCGGCCCGCCCCCGCGCCTTCCGGTCCCCGCCCGGGTTCCGACGGCCCGCGTCCCGGCGGCCGCCCCGCCGCTCCCGCCCGCCCCGGCACGAGTGGCCGCTCCGGCGAGGGCGCGCCGTCGTCGCGTCCCAGGGCGACCCCGGGTCCCCGCCCCAGCGGTCCCCGTCCGGGCAACAACCCGTTCTCGTCGTCCCAGGGCATGCAGCGCCAGGGGCGCGACGGTGATCGGGCGCCCCGTCCGGGCAACAACCCGTTCGCTTCGTCCCAGGGCATGCCCCGTCCGGGCGGCGGCCGCGACGGCGACCGCCCGGGTGGTCCCCGCCCGGCGGCACCGCGCCCCGGCGGCACCTCCGGCATCCCGCGCCCCGGTGCTCCCCGTCCCGGCGCTCCGCGGCCGGGGGCTCCCCGTCCGGGCGCCCCGCGTCCCGGCGGCGCTGGAGGTCCCCGTCCGAACCCGGGCATGATGCCCCCGCGCACCGACCGGCCTCAGCCGGGGGCCCGTCCTGCCGGCACCGGAGGACGCGGTCCGGGCCGTCCCGGCGGTGGCCCCGGTGGCGGCGGTCCCGCTGGTGGCGGCTTCGGCAAGGGCGGCCGCGGACGCGGCGGCACCCAGGGTGCCTTCGGCAAGGGTGGTGCAGGTCGCGGCAAGCAGCGCAAGTCGAAGCGTGCGAAGCGCCAGGAACTGGAGCAGATGAGCGCACCGTCGCTCGGCGGCGTCTCGGTGCCCCGTGGCGACGGCAGCACGATCGTGCGCCTGCGCCGTGGTGCGTCCATCACGGACTTCGCGGAGAAGATCGATGCGAACCCGGCCTCGCTCGTCACGGTGCTGTTCCACCTCGGTGAGATGGCAACCGCCACGCAGTCCCTCGACGAGGAGACCTTCGCGGTGCTGGGCGCCGAACTCGGCTACAAGATCCAGGTCGTGTCGCCGGAGGACGAGGAGCGCGAGCTGCTCGAGTCCTTCGACATCGACCTCGAGGCTGAGCTCGAGGCGGAGACCGACGAGGACCTCGAGAAGCGTCCGGCTGTCGTGACCGTCATGGGCCACGTCGACCACGGTAAGACGCGCCTCCTCGACGCCATCCGCAACACCAACGTGGTGGCTGGCGAGCACGGTGGCATCACGCAGCACATCGGCGCGTACCAGATCGCCTTCGACCACGATGACCGGCAGCGCAAGCTGACCTTCATCGACACCCCGGGCCACGAGGCGTTCACCGCCATGCGTGCCCGTGGTGCGCAGGTCACGGACATCGCGGTGCTCGTGGTGGCCGCGGACGACGGCGTCATGCCGCAGACGGTCGAGGCGCTCAACCACGCCCAGGCCGCGAACGTGCCGATCGTGGTGGCGGTGAACAAGATCGACAAGGAGGGCGCGAACCCGGACAAGATCCGCGGCCAGCTCACCGAGTACGGCCTCGTTCCCGAGGAGTACGGCGGCGACACCATGTTCGTCGACGTCTCGGCCCGCCAGAACCTGCACATCGACGACCTGCTCTCGGCGATCCTCCTCACGGCAGACGCCGCGCTGGACCTCCGCGCGAACCCGAACAAGGACGCGCGCGGCGTCGCCATCGAGGCGAACCTGGACAAGGGCCGCGGCGCCGTCGCGACCGTGCTCGTCCAGTCCGGAACGCTCCACGTCGGCGACACGATCGTCGCGGGCACGGCCCACGGCCGCGTCCGCGCGATGTTCGACGAGGACGGCGAGGCCGTCGAGGCCGCGACGCCGTCCCGTCCGGTCCAGGTCCTGGGCCTGTCCTCGGTGCCGCGCGCCGGTGACACGTTCCTCGTGACCGAGGACGAGCGCACCGCACGCCAGATCGCCGAGAAGCGCGAGGCCGCCGAGCGCAACGCGCAGCTGGCCAAGCGTCGCAAGCGGATCAGCCTCGAGGACTTCGACCAGGCTGTGGCCGAGGGCAAGATCGACACCCTCAACCTCATCCTCAAGGGCGACGTGTCCGGTGCCGTCGAGGCGCTCGAGGACTCGCTGCTCAAGATCGATGTGGGCGAGGACGTCCAGCTGCGGGTCATCCACCGCGGCGTGGGCGCGATCACCCAGAACGATGTCAACCTCGCGACGGTCGACAACGCGATCATCATCGGCTTCAACGTCAAGCCGGCCGAGCGCGTTGCCGAGCTGGCCGACCGCGAGGGCGTCGACATGCGCTTCTACTCGGTCATCTACGCGGCGATCGACGACATCGAGCTGGCCCTCAAGGGCATGCTCAAGCCGGAGTACGAGGAGGTGCAGCTCGGCACCGCCGAGGTGCGCGAGATCTTCAAGTCCTCCAAGTTCGGCAACATCGCCGGTTCGATCGTCCGCAGCGGCCTGATCCGCCGCAACGCCAAGGCGCGTGTCCTGCGCAACGGCGTCGTGGTGGGCGACAAGCTGACGATCGAGTCGCTCAAGCGGTTCAAGGACGACGCGACCGAGGTCCGCGAGGGCTTCGAGTGCGGTATCGGCCTCGGGTCGTTCAACGACCTCCAGCTCGAGGACATCATCGAGACGTTCGAGATGCGCGAGAAGCCGCGCGCCTAGTCGCCTCGAGGAAAAGGGGGTCCCGCACGGGGCCCCCTTTTCCCGGTGCCCCCGGGAGATGTCCCGGACCGACCCGACCACACGAAGGAGAACCACATGGCCGATCCAGCCCGCGCCGCCCGGCTCGCGCAGCGCATCAAGGTGGTCGTGGCCGAGGCCCTGCGCAAGGCCGTCAAGGACGAGCGCGCCGAGGCCATCACCGTCACCGACGCCCGCGTCACCAACGACCTCCAGCACGCGACCGTGTACTACACCGTCCTCGGCGACGCGGCCGCTGCCCAGCGCGCGCGCGACCTCCTGGAAGCGAAGAAGGGCGTGCTCCGCCGCGAGGTGGGGCGCAACCTGACGATCAGGCTGACCCCGACCCTCGAGTTCGTGGCCGATGAGATCCCCGTCAACGCCTCGCACCTCGAGGACCTCCTGCGCGAGGCCAAGGCCCGGGACGCCGAGGTGGCGAAGCTCGCCTCCGGCGCGCAGCCGGCCGGCGACCCCGACCCGTACCGCAAGGACGAGCCGGAGGACGACGACTACGAGGACGAGGGCGAGTTCGACGGCGTCGAGGAGCCCCAAGACTGAGCCTCGCCTGAGGACGCGAGAAGCGGGCGGTGCCATCCGGCGCCGCCCGCTTCTGCTTGCCGCCTTGAGCGTCAGTGCGTCAGCTTCTGCGCGATGAGCGTTCCGTTTCCAAAGACGTCAGTTGTTGCGTAGAGCATGTTGCCCTGGACCGTCACGTCGGCGGTGAATGGCTTGTCCAGGAACGGCTGTGCCGTCTGCGTCCCGGCCGCTGCCCTGAGAACCCCCGTGCCGAAGAGCGAAGCGATGTAGAGGTTGCCCGAGCCGTCGAAGGCCAGACCAGTCGGGGACATGATGCCCTGGATCCAGGGTTGGACAGCTCCCGTTGACGGGCTCACCCGGAACACGGCACCCCGCGCGCCGAGGCTTGCATCCTCGGGACCACCTGGGAGCGAGGTGACGTAGAGCCACCCGTCCGAGCCGATCGCGACGTCGGTAGGCACAGGTTCGAAGTTGTAGGTCTGGCCGATACACGCCGGAAGTCCGTACTGCTCGGCGAAATCCTGCGTGATGGTTGCGGGCCGGGGAGGCAGCACTGCCACTGTCTGAATGGCGCCGGTGCTCAGATTGACGGCCAGCACGTCGTTGCCCCCCGCATCCGCCACATAGGCGGTGTTGCCCCGAACAGCGAGGGCGTACGGGTGGGAATCGGTCTCTCCCGTATAGGACGCCGGGAATCCGAGACTGGTCAGCTGGCTGGAACACTCCGCGGGGGCGTTCGGTCCCAGTCCGTAGTGCACGTCCCCGTCAGGATTCTGGGTGGTCTCGTAGGCACCAATCTGGTCTGTGATCGTCGTGGTTCTCCCCATGGCGTCGACGGCCACAAGGTGCCCAGCGAGCGGGCGCGGGTCTTCCGGTCCGGCGCCTTGGCTCTCGACGACATACGTGGTGCTGCCCTGAGTCGCGGTCCCGGCGACGTCCCACTGCTCGTCCACAGGTGGCGCGTACAGTTCGGTCTTCGTTCCCTCCTCAATGCGGGTGAGCCTGCCGGCGAACTCTTCGGAGACGATGACGCTGTTGCCGGTCCCGGCAGACACGTGGAGTGGGCCTACCAGACCGTCGACAGGAGGCGGCGGGGACGGCGGGGCAGCCGTGGCTGGCCCTGCGGGAAGCATGATGAGTGCTCCAGCCGCGAGCAGTGCGAGCGACTTCTTCATTGAACTGACTCCTTGCATGCGGATCGATCCGAGACCGCTGTCAGCTCCCCCGGCTGGAGCCTATGCGATGCTCGGCCCTCTCACTAGGGGCTGCGCCGATCGACCCGCAAGAGGGCGTCAGCGCTCATGTCGGCTGCCGCAGCGGTAGAGAAAAATGTTTGTTCAAAAGAGCCCTAGGGAAAGAGGTGGCGTGTCCGAGACCACACTGGCCGGACGTTCAGAGGGACAACAAACACCGATCGCGGGCGCGGGTGACGAGGGCTCCATCCTTATCGGCACCGCCCGTCGAAGGAGAGAACACCCATGAAAGCCAAGATCATCGCCCCTGTGCTTGCCGCGACGCTTTCCGGAGCCGCGCTGATGGGAGCCGCCGTTCCCGCGTCGGCAGCCCCGACGCCGACGGCCCAGCAGGCCGCGTCCACCCCGCGAGCCACAGCGCCGACTACCGTGCCGATCACCGGTACCGCCACCGACGGCGTCACCACCTTCGCGGGCACCTTCGACCTCACGAAGTTTGCGGTTCAGAATGGCCAGCTCATGGCCGTCGGCACGCTGACCGGCACGCTGACCAACACGGTGACGGGCGTCGTGCAGAACGTGAGTCAGCAGGTCTCGTTGCCGGTGCTCGGTGGAACCACCTCCGGCACCTGCGACATCCTGCACCTGGACCTCGGCCCGCTGAATCTGGATCTCCTCGGTCTCCAGGTGCACCTGAACGAAGTCGTCCTCGACATCACCGCCCAGTCCGGCCCGGGCAACCTCCTCGGCAACCTGCTCTGCAGTGTCGCGGGCCTGCTCGACAACGGGACAGGTCTGAACGGCCTGGCCACCCTGCTCAACCAGCTGCTCGGCCTCTGACCGGACAGATACTGACGCCAACTAGGCAATAGCGGCTTCCGCAGCGGGTCCGGCCGAATCGGCCGGGCCCGCTCCGTGCGTTCCGTACGATGGCCCCATGGCCGAGCCTCACCCGAACGCGCAGTCCGCGGACGCCCAGACCTACCTCCAGCGCGCGATCGACCTGGCCGTCGCGAACGTGGCCGACGGGGGCGGTCCGTTCGGCGCGATCGTGGTCGTGCCCGACGGGCGGGTGTTCGAGGGGCAGAACCGCGTCACGCGGGACAACGACCCCACCGCGCACGCCGAGGTCGTCGCGATCCGGCGCGCCGCCGCCGTCGTGGGCTTCGACCTGAGTGGCGCTGCGCTGTACGCGAGCTGCGAGCCGTGCCCCCTGTGCCTCGCCGCCGCGCTGTGGGCGCGCGTCGCCTCGGTGCGCTTCGCCGCGGACCGGCAGGACGCTGCCGCGGCCGGATTCGACGACGCCCTCTTCTACGAGTACTTCGACGCCGGCAAGGATGCGCACGGCGAGGGTTCCCTCATGCCGGTGGCCCGCTCCGCCGTGGCCGGCCGTGAACGTCCGTTCGAGGCGTGGAACGCGTTCGAGGGCCGCACCGAGTACTGAACGGCGGAGGCTCTGCGGCTCCATATACTGGAAGGCGTGCTTTCTGGACTGGTGATCGTGGACAAGCCGCGTGGGTGGACAAGCCACGACGTGGTGGGGAAGATCCGCAGGCTCGCGGGCACGCGCAAGGTGGGCCACGCCGGGACCCTCGATCCGATGGCCACCGGCGTCCTCGTCGTCGGCATCAACAAGGCCACCCGTCTGCTCTCGTACATCGTGGGCACGGAGAAGACGTACACCGCGACCATCCGGCTCGGCCAGAGCACAGTGACTGACGACGCCGATGGCGAGGTCGTCGCCGAACGCATCGCCGCGGCGGTGACCGAGGAGCAGGTCCACGACGCCGCGGCCCGCCTGACGGGTGAGATCCTGCAGGTGCCCAGCAGCGTCAGTGCGATCAAGGTGGCCGGCCAGCGCTCCTACGCGCGCGTCCGTGCGGGGGAGGAGGTCGCCCTCGAGGCGCGCCCCGTCACGATCCACTCGTTCGAGGTCCACGAGGTGCGCCGCCTACGCGGCGGGAAGCTCCAGGACGTCGACGTCACGGTCCGCTGCTCCTCCGGCACCTACATCCGCGCCCTCGCACGGGACCTCGGCGCCGATCTGGGCGTCGGCGGCCACCTCACGGCGCTGCGCAGGACCCAGGTGGGGCCCTACGGCATTGAGGAGGCCGCCACGCTCGAGGAACTCGCCGAGGACTTCCGCGTCCTCGACCTCTCCGCGGCGGCCCGGTCGCTGCTGCCGGTGCGCGAGCTGAGCGCCGACGAGGCCGTCGAGCTGTCCTTCGGGCGCCGCATCCCGGCGACGGGGACCTCCGGGCTCACCGCGGCCTTCGCTCCCGAAGGCCCGCTCGTGGCGCTCGTGAAGGACGTGGGAGGGCAGGCCAAGCCGGAGCTCGTGTTCGCCGCCCACGGTGACGACGCATGACCCCGGACCCCTTCTTCTTCGTCGGCGCCGCCATCTGCGCGCTGTCGCTGGTGGTCTGCGTCGTCGCCGCGGCGACCAAGACGTATCCGGGCGACGCCGCGATCGTGTCCGTGGCCGCCGTCGAGCTGTTCCTTGTCGCCTACGGCATCGGGGCGGCCATCCGCCAGGCTGGGGGAGAGGCGCTCCGCGGCGAGCCGTGGGAGTTCTGGGGGTACCTCGCGACGGCGCTGATCCTGCCCGTCGTCGCGTTCTGGTGGGCCGTCCTGGACAAGACCCGCTGGAGCAACGCCGTGCTCGCCGCGGTGCCACTGACCATTTTCGTGATGCTGTTCCGGATGGAGCAGATCTGGGACGGAGCCCCCCTGTCATGACCGCTGACCCCTCGGGAACCAAGCCCCCCACCGGGACCACGGAGCACTCGCCCAGGACGCGCAGCGTGGGGCTGGGCAGGATCATCGTCGCCGTCTACGGCGTGTTCGCCCTCTCCTCGACGGCGCGGGCCGGCTACCAGATCGCGACCAAGTTCTCAGAGGCGCCGGTCGCGTACCTCCTGAGCGCTGCCGCCGCCGCCGTGTACATTGTCGCGACCGTCGCGATGGCCAAGCGCGGGGTGACGAGCTGGTACGTGACGCTCGCGGCCATCGTCGTCGAGCTCATCGGGGTCCTCGCGGTCGGCACCGCGAGCATCATCGACGCGGCGGCGTTCCCGCACGACACCGTCTGGAGCGGGTTCGGGCGCGGCTACGGCTACGTCCCGCTCGTGCTGCCCCTCGTCGGGCTCGTCTGGCTGTTCGTGAACCGTCCGCGCACGCCGGCCGCCGGGCGCGGCGGGGCCCCGTCCGCGAGCCGGTAGGCTAGGGACGCGACATGCAGGCGACGAGGCGAGGACGATGGGCTTGATCTGGCACGGTGTGGACGAGGTTCCCGATGACTTCGGCCCGACAGCCGTCACCATCGGCAACTTCGACGGCGTCCACCGCGGCCACCAGCAGGTCCTGGCCCGGCTCAAGGCGGCCGCCGCAGCCTCCGGCAGCCGGGCCGTCGCCGTGACCTTCGACCCGCACCCCGCCCGGGTCCACCGCCCGGACACGGCGCCGCACCTCATCATGGGCATCGAGGACCGGCTCGCCGCCCTGGCGGCCTACGGCCTCGACGCGATCCTCGTCATCCACTACACGCTCGAGTTCGCCCAGCAGACGCCCGAGGAGTTCGTGCGCGGCGTCTTCGTCGACGGGCTCAAGGCGAGCCACGTCGTCGTGGGCCACGACGTGCGCTTCGGCCGCGGCAACGCCGGCGACCTCAGGACGATGCAGGAGCTGGGGGAGCGGTTCGGCTTCGAGGTCGTGGTGGTCGAGGACTTCACCGAGCCCGCCGCGCCCGTCGAGCGCGGCCACGCGGACGACGCCGAGGAGCGCCGCTGCTCCTCGACGTGGGTCCGGGAGGCGCTCGACGCCGGCGACGTCCGCACCGCGGCGGAGATCCTCGGGCGCCCGCACGCCATGCACGGCGAGGTCGTGCACGGTGCGGCCCGCGGCAGGGCCCTCGGGTTCCCCACCGCCAACCTGGACCACGACTCCGCTGGCCACATCCCCGCCGACGGGATCTACGCCGGCTGGCTCGTCGACGAGAAGGGCACCCGCTGGCCCGCCGCGATCTCGGTCGGGTCCAACCCGACCTTCGCCGGCGTGGCGCGCCAGGTGGAGGCGCACGTGATCGACCGCCCTGACGAGGCACCCGAGGACTTCGACCTCTACGGCCAGCGCGTTGTCGTCGAGTTCGTCGAGCGGCTGCGCGGCATGGTCGCCTACCGCGGGCCCGAGGCCCTCATCGACCAGATGAAGCTCGACGTCGAGCAGGCCCACGAGATCCTCTCCGCGGCCGGGCGCTCGGTCTAGCGGCACGGCCCGCCGAACCACGTTTCGACAGGGCGCGGCGCGGAGCGATAGAATCCTCTGTGGTCCTCGCTGCAGTCCGTGGCGGCCTGGGCCGCGCCGGATCTGCCGCCCACCAGCGAAAAGGCCCGGCGTTCCCCGAGGACGCAGCGTTCTGCGGGCCGCACGGCACGACACGAGAGGTACCGAAACCACATGGCTTTGGATCCCGCCGTCAAGCAGGAGATCATCAAGGAATACGCGACCAAGGAAGGCGACACGGGCTCCCCGGAGGTCCAGATCGCCGTCCTGACGAAGCGCATCAAGGACTTGACTGAGCACATGAAGCAGCACAAGCACGACTTCCACACCCAGCGCGGCCTGCTCGCGCTCGTGGGTCGCCGCAAGCGCATGCTCGCCTACCTGCACGACACCGACATCGCGCGCTACCGCTCGCTCATCGAGCGGCTCGGCCTCCGCCGGTAGTCTGTGGAGCGGCCCGCCTCTTCTTTCAAGGAAGCGGCGGGCCGCATCACCATCCAGCAAGCGTTCTCGTACCGACTAAGACAATCCATCGTGAGGCGCCGGCAATCTGCGGTCCTCGGTAGTGGCCTTTGCGGGCGTCCTCACGGGCCGCGCGAAGGGCCTCGATCGAAGACCGGGTTCCGCCGCCTCCGAGCAACACGAAACGGAGGTGGCTCTCCCATGGAGGGTCCCGAGATCCAGTTCTCAGAGGCCGTGATCGACAACGGCCGCTTCGGCCAGCGCGTCGTGCGCTTCGAGACCGGTCGCCTCGCCAAGCAGGCCGCCGGCGCCGCGATGGCGTACATCGACGACGACACCGCCCTGCTCTCCGCCACGACCGCGGGCAAGTCTCCGCGTGAGGGCTTCGACTTCTTCCCCCTCACGGTGGACGTCGAGGAGCGCATGTACGCCGCGGGCCGCATCCCCGGCTCGTTCTTCCGCCGCGAGGGCCGCCCATCGACCGAGGCCATCCTCGCGTGCCGCCTCATGGACCGTCCGCTGCGCCCCGCGTTCGTCAAGGGCCTGCGCAACGAGGTCCAGGTGGTCGTGACCGTCCTCGCGATCAACCCCGACGAGCTCTACGACGTCGTCGCCATCAACGCGGCCTCGATGTCCACGCAGCTCGCGGGGCTGCCCTTCTCGGGTCCGATCGGCGGCGTCCGTGTCGCGCTCGTGCACGACGAGCACGGCGCCCAGTGGGTTGCGTTCCCGAAGCACTCGCAGCTGCAGCGCGCGACGTTCGACATGGTCGTCGCCGGTAGGATCGCTGGCGATCAGGACAACAGCGACGTCGCCATCATGATGGTCGAGGCCGAGGCCACCGACCACTCGTGGGGCCTCATCAAGGACGAGGGCGCCACCGCCCCGACCGAGGAGGTCGTGGCCGAGGGCCTCGAGGCCGCCAAGCCCTTCATCCGCGCCCTCTGCGAGGCCCAGCAGGACCTCGCGAACCGCTCCGCCAAGCCCACCGCCGAGTTCCCGGTCTTCCTCGACTACGAGCAGGACGCGTTCGACGCCGTCGAGGCGGCCGCCGCGGACAAGCTCGCCGAGGTCTTCCAGATCGCGGACAAGCAGGCCCGCGAGAACGCCTCCGACCAGCTCAAGGACGAGGTCCTCGCCCAGCTCGGCGGTCAGTTCGAGGGCCGCGAGAAGGAGCTCTCCGCTGCCTTCCGCTCGCTGACCAAGAAGATCGTGCGCCAGCGCATCCTCAAGGACCAGGTCCGCATCGACGGCCGCGGGCTGACGGACATCCGCCAGCTCACCGCCGAGGTCGAGGTGCTCCCGCGCGTCCACGGGTCCGCAATCTTCGAGCGCGGCGAGACGCAGATCCTCGGCGTCACCACGCTGAACATGCTCAAGATGGAGCAGCAGATCGACTCGCTCTCCCCGGAGACGCGCAAGCGGTACATGCACAACTACAACTTCCCGCCGTACTCCACCGGTGAGACGGGCCGCGTCGGCTCCCCGAAGCGTCGCGAGATCGGCCACGGCGCCCTCGCCGAGCGCGCCCTCGTGCCGGTGCTGCCGAGCCGCGAGGAGTTCCCGTACGCGATCCGCCAGGTGTCCGAGGCCCTCGGCTCCAACGGCTCGACGTCGATGGGCTCCGTGTGCGCCTCGACCCTGTCGCTGCTCAACGCCGGCGTGCCGCTCAAGGCGCCCGTCGCGGGCATCGCCATGGGCCTCGTGTCCGACGAGGTGGACGGCCAGACCCGCTACGCGGCCCTGACCGACATCCTCGGTGCCGAGGACGCCTTCGGCGACATGGACTTCAAGGTCGCCGGCACATCCGAGTTCGTCACCGCGATCCAGCTCGACACGAAGCTCGACGGCATCCCCGCCTCGGTGCTCGCGGCTGCGCTCAAGCAGGCGCGCGAGGCCCGCCTGCACATCCTGTCCGTGATCAACGCCGCGATCGAGGGCCCGGACGAGCTCTCCGAGTTCGCCCCGCGCATCATCGCGATCAAGATCCCCGTGGACAAGATCGGCGAGGTCATCGGCCCCAAGGGCAAGATGATCAACCAGATCCAGGAGGACACGGGCGCCGACATCTCCATCGAGGACGACGGCACCGTGCTCATCGGCGCGACCGACGGCTCCTCGGCCGAGGCAGCCCGGGCCGCGATCAACGCGATCGCCAACCCGCAGCTGCCCGAGGTCGGCGAGCGCTACCTCGGCACGGTCGTCAAGACGACGACGTTCGGCGCGTTCGTGTCCCTCACCCCGGGCAAGGATGGCCTGCTGCACATCTCCGAGCTGCGCAAGCTCGCGGGCGGCAAGCGCGTGGACAACGTCGAGGACGTCGTCTCGGTCGGTCAGAAGGTCCAGGTCGAGATCACCAAGATCGACGACCGCGGCAAGCTCTCCCTCGCGCCCGTCGTGGCCGAGGACGGGGCTGCGGCCGAGGCGACGGCCGAGCCGGCCGACGCTGCAGCGGCCGACGCGTAACCGGATGGCCACTGTCGAACTGCCGCTGACCGCTGGCCGGCTCGTGGACGGCGCCCCCGCGTCGACCACCGTCTTCGGGAAGGAGGGCGGCGCCGTCGTGCGCCGATCCGTCCTCCCCGGGGGCGTACGCGTCCTCACGGAGGCGATGCCGGGCCAGCGGTCGGCGGCGATCGGCTTCTGGGTGGGGGTGGGATCCCGTGACGAGGCCGCCGGCCAGCACGGGTCCACCCACTTCCTCGAGCACCTGCTGTTCAAGGGCACCCAGCGGCGCACCGCGCTCGAGATCGCCTCGGCGTTCGACGAGGTGGGCGGAGAATCGAACGCCGCGACGGCGAAGGAGAGCACGTGCTACTACGCGCGCGTGCTCGACACCGACCTGCCGATGGCGATCGACGTCATCGCGGACATGATCACCTCCGCCGTCCTGGACCCCGATGAGCTCGAGCAGGAGCGCGACGTCATCCTCGAGGAGATCGCCATGGACGGCGACGACCCGACCGACGTCGCGCACGAGCACTTCGTGGCCTCCGTCCTCGGCGAGCACCCGCTGGGTCGGCCGATCGGCGGCACGCCCGAGGCGATCCGCGCCGTCGCCCGTGACTCGGTGTGGGAGCACTACCGCCGCTACTACCGCCCGAACGAGCTCGTGGTCACCGCTGCGGGCGGCCTCGAGCACGACGTCGTGTGCCGGCTCGTGCTCGACGCCCTCCACGGCGCGGGCTGGGACCTGACGGAAGGCGCGCCGCCCGTCGGAAGGCGCTCGACCGTCGCCGCGGAGATCAGCGGGATGCCCGGCCTCTCCGTCATCACGCGGCAGGTCGAGCAGGCCAACGTCATCATGGGCTGCCCGTCGATCACCGCGACGGACGACCGCCGGTATGTCATGAGCGTGCTCAACGCCGTCCTGGGCGGGGGCATGTCCTCCCGCCTGTTCCAGGAGATCCGCGAGAAGCGCGGCCTCGTCTACTCGACGTACTCGTTCGCCTCGGCCTACGCCGATGCCGGGTACTTCGGGATCTACGGCGGCTGCGCCCCGGCCAAGGTCCCCCAGGTCCTGGCCCTCATGGGCGCCGAACTCGAGAAGCTCGCGGAGCACGGCATCACCGAGGAGGAGCTCCGCAAGGCCGTCGGGCAGCTTTCGGGCGGGATCGTGCTCGCCCTTGAGGACACGGGCTCGCGCATGTCCCGGCTCGGACGGGCCGAGCTCGTCTCGGGCGAGTTCCAGGACATCGAGGAGACCCTCGCCCAGATCTCCGCGGTCACCGCGGACGAGGTCCAGGACCTCGCCCGCCTCCTCGCGAACGCTCCGCGCACGGTTACGGTCGTGGGCCCGTTCGAGCAGACGGAGACCTTCGGCCTAGCCTGAGAGGTGCCTCCTCCACGACAGGGACATGACCCCTCAGCCGCCTTCCGGTTGAGGGGTCATGTCCTTAGGCGAGGATGTCCTTCGTCGCGAAGCGGCCGTAGGCGAGCGCGCCGAACAGGGCGACGTACCCGGCCTGGAGCCACGCGTTCTGCCCGAACGAGTCCCAGGAGATCGGCTCCCGCAGGAGGTCTGCGAGGCCCAGCCACTGGTTCGTGAACAGCCACGGGTGCAGCCACTCGAGCTGGTCGAGCGCACCGAGGATCTGGGAGACGACGGCGAGCACCGCGGTCGCGGCCATGGCCCCGACGGGGACGGACGTGAGCGTCGAGGCGAACAGGCCGATCGCGGCCAGCCCGAGGAGCGAGACGGTCACGTAGGCTGCCATCAGGAGCAGCCGCCCGAACGCCTCGGCCGCCCCGACCTGCGCCCCGGACAGGAGCGTGGCCTGCCCGAGCGGGAACAGCAGCGCCCCGATCACGGCGCCGCCGAGCACGACGGCGAGCGCGGCCGCCGCGCAGAACACGGCGGCGCTGAGGTACTTCACCACGAGCAGCCGCACCCGCCCGACGGGGGCCACGAGCAGGTACCGGAGCGTCCCGAGGCTGGCCTCGCCGGCGACCGCGTCCCCGGAGACGACGCTGACGGTGAGCGGCAGGAACAGCGGCGTGCACACCACGAGGCCCACCACGCCGGCGAAGAGCCCGTTGTCGGTGATCTGGTCGAGGAACGCCGGGCCGCGCCCGCTCGGGGGCCGGCCCGGCGCGAACCGGACGGCCAGGCCGATCAGCACGGGCACGGCCGCGAGCGCCGCGAGCATCGTCCAGGTCCGCCAGCGCCCGAACAGGACCCGCAGCTCCGAGCCGAGCAGGCGCGCGGTGTGCACGGCGGGGCTGGCTGCAGTGCCCCGGGGCGCCGCCTCAGCCCGCGACATCGAATCCCTCGCCCGTCAGCTCGACGAACCGCTCCTCCAGGCTCGCCGTCTCTGCCGTGAAGCCCCGCACCCGCACCCCGGCCCCCACGAGCGCCGCGACGACCGCCTCGGGTGCGGCCGCGCCGTCGTGCGTCGCCTCCGCTGATCCGCCCGCCGCGGCGGGGCCGTCCGGGGCCG
>NZ_BAAAQW010000017.1:0-1277 GCF_039531875.1 Sinomonas flava
CGGCCGTCGAAGGTGATGTCGAAGGCGTTCAGGGCCTGCTTCCATCTCTGGGTCCATCTGGCCCGGCCCTTCCCGGTGGGGTCCAGGGCCATCACGGCGAGGTAGACGCACTTGAGCGCGGCTTGCTCGTTGGGGAAGTGGCCACGGGCCTTGACGGCCTTGCGGATCCGGGCGTTGACGGACTCGATCGCGTTTGTCGTGCACACGATCCGGCGGATCTCGCGGTCGAACTGCAGGAACGGGACGAACTCGGCCCAGGCGTTCTCCCACAGCCGCACGATCGCGGGGTACTTGGCTCCCCATTGCTCGCCGAACTCCAGGAAGCGCTCCTCGGCCTGCTCCACGGTCGCGGCCTGGTAGACGGGCCTGAGGCCCCGGGAGATCGCGTCCCAGTCCTGCCGGGCCGCGTAGCGGAAGCTGTTGCGCATCAGGTGCACGATGCAGGTCTGCACGATCGTGGCCGGCCACACGTTGCCCACCGCGTCGGGGAGCCCCTTCAGGCCGTCGCAGACGAGCATCAGGACGTCCTCGACACCGCGGTTGCGGATCTCGGCCAGGACCTGCTGCCAGTACTTCGCACCCTCGCCGCCGTCCCCTGCCCACAGGCCCAGGATGTCGCGGTTGCCCTCGGTGGTGACGGCCAGGGCGATGTAGATGGGCCGGTTGGCGACCTGCCCGTCGCGGACCTTCACGTGGATGCAGTCCACGAACACGACCGGGTAGACCGGGTCCAGGGGCCGGTTCTGCCATTCGGCCATCCCGTCCAGGACCTTGTCGGTGATCGTGGAGATCGTCGTCTTGGACACCTCCGAGCCGTAGACGTCGGCCAGGTGCGCGGAGATGTCCCCATGAGTCATCCCCCGGGCCGAGAGCGAGAGCACGATGTCCTCGATCGAGCCCAGACGCCGCTGCCGCTTGGCCACGGCCACGGGCTCGAAGGTCCCCGCCCGGTCCCTCGGCACGTCGATCTGCAGTGGGCCTGCCTTGGTCAGCACCGTTTTGGGCCGGATCCCGTTGCGGCTGTTCCCGCCCGGCTCCTCGGTGCGCTCGTGCTTCTCGTAGCCCAGGTGCGCGGTCAGCTCGCCCTCGAGGGCGGACTCGACCACGAGCTTGGTCAGCTGGGCCAGCAGCCCGCCCTCGCCGTCGATCGCGAGCCCCTGCCGCTGCGCGTCGCCGACCAGCTGCGCGATCAGCGCCCGATCCACCGCCGCCGGGGCAGGCCGCTCGGCGTCGCCGCCGTCGGCCACGTCCTGTTCCTCCACGACCGACTCGGCGGC
>NZ_BAAAQW010000018.1:0-1577 GCF_039531875.1 Sinomonas flava
ACCCACGAGCACCCGCCGCACCACATCCGGGCACGAAACGGGGCTGCTGACCCCCCAGGGCCGGCACGCCATGCGGCCACCGGCACCCACCACAGGGGGCGCAATGCTCCTTAGAAAGGAGGTGATCCAGCCGCACCTTCCGGTACGGCTACCTTGTTACGACTTAGTCCCAATCGCCAGTCCCACCTTCGACGGCTCCCCCCCACAAGGGGTTGGGCCACCGGCTTCGGGTGTTACCGACTTTCGTGACTTGACGGGCGGTGTGTACAAGGCCCGGGAACGTATTCACCGCAGCGTTGCTGATCTGCGATTACTAGCGACTCCGACTTCATGGGGCCGAGTTGCAGACCCCAATCCGAACTGAGACCGGCTTTCTGGGATTGGCTCCACCTCACAGTATCGCAACCCTTTGTACCGGCCATTGTAGCATGCGTGAAGCCCAAGACATAAGGGGCATGATGATTTGACGTCGTCCCCACCTTCCTCCGAGTTGACCCCGGCAGTCTCCCATGAGTCCCCACCCGAAGTGCTGGCAACATGGAACGAGGGTTGCGCTCGTTGCGGGACTTAACCCAACATCTCACGACACGAGCTGACGACAACCATGCACCACCTGTGAACCGGCCCCGAAGGGAAGCCCCATCTCTGGGACGGTCCGGCACATGTCAAGCCTTGGTAAGGTTCTTCGCGTTGCATCGAATTAATCCGCATGCTCCGCCGCTTGTGCGGGCCCCCGTCAATTCCTTTGAGTTTTAGCCTTGCGGCCGTACTCCCCAGGCGGGGCACTTAATGCGTTAGCTGCGGCGCGGAAACCGTGGAATGGCCCCCACACCTAGTGCCCAACGTTTACGGCATGGACTACCAGGGTATCTAATCCTGTTCGCTCCCCATGCTTTCGCTCCTCAGCGTCAGTTACAGCCCAGAGACCTGCCTTCGCCATCGGTGTTCCTCCTGATATCTGCGCATTTCACCGCTACACCAGGAATTCCAGTCTCCCCTACTGCACTCCAGCCTGCCCGTACCCACTGCAGACCCGGGGTTGAGCCCCGGGCTTTCACAGCAGACGCGACAAACCGCCTACGAGCTCTTTACGCCCAATAATTCCGGATAACGCTCGCGCCCTACGTATTACCGCGGCTGCTGGCACGTAGTTAGCCGGCGCTTCTTCCGCAGGTACCCTCACCCCAAGAGGCTTGTTCCCTGCCGAAAGGGGTTTACAACCCGAAGGCCGTCATCCCCCACGCGGCGTCGCTGCATCAGGCTTGCGCCCATTGTGCAATATTCCCCACTGCTGCCTCCCGTAGGAGTCTGGGCCGTGTCTCAGTCCCAGTGTGGCCGGTCACCCTCTCAGGCCGGCTACCCGTCGTCGCCTTGGTAGGCCATCACCCCACCAACAAGCTGATAGGCCGCGAGCCCATCCAAGACCGCACAAGGCTTTCCACCCCCCACCATGCGGCAGGAGGTCCTATCCGGTATTAGACCCAGTTTCCCAGGCTTATCCCAGAGTCAAGGGCAGGTTGCTCACGTGTTACTCACCCGTTCGCCACTAATCCACCCCCGAAAGGGCTTCATCGTTC
>NZ_BAAAQW010000019.1:0-552 GCF_039531875.1 Sinomonas flava
ACGAAGCGCATCCGGATCAGCCGCATGTCCTCCTCACTGGCACCCTCCAGCGCCGCAGCGAGCATCTGGCGCTCCTCCACCCGCTCGAACCCCGGGTCCGTGAACGAGACAACACACGAGGACGGGCCCCCCGCCTCCGGCTCCGACACCCCATCCAGAGGCTCGATCGCCACCCCGACCATCGCCGAGTCCGCACCCCTGGCCTCGGCCACCTTCCCCGCCGCAGCACCCGTGGCCTCGCTCAGCTCCGCCGTGGTGGGCTCACGCCCCAGATCCTGCTCCAGCCGCTCCCGCGCCGCCCGCACCCCCAGCCGCAGCTCCTGCACCGACCGCGGCGGACGCACCACCCACGACTGGTCCCGCAGATGACGCTTGATCGTGCCCGCGATCGTGGGCACCGCGAACGGCACGAACCCATGCCCGGACCCCTCCCGGTACCGCTGGGCCGCCATCACCAGGCCCAGCCGCGCCACCTGGCGCAGGTCCTCCGGATCATGCCCCGGCACCCGGTACCGGCGCGCCAGCGCATCCGCCACCCCCAGATGCTCGGCC
>NZ_BAAAQW010000020.1:0-1015 GCF_039531875.1 Sinomonas flava
CCCACCTATCCTACACAAGCCGCTCCGAACACCAATACCAAACTGTAGTGAAGGTCTCGGGGTCTTTCCGTCCTGCTGCGCGTAACGAGCATCTTTACTCGTAGTGCAATTTCGCCGAGTTCACGGTCGAGACAGCGGGGAAGTCGTTACTCCATTCGTGCAGGTCGGAACTTACCCGACAAGGAATTTCGCTACCTTAGGATGGTTATAGTTACCACCGCCGTTTACTGGGGCTTGAATTCTCCGCTTCGCTCGTGAGAGCTGACGGGTCCTCTTAACCTTCCAGCACCGGGCAGGAGTCAGTCCGTATACATCGTCTTGCGACTTCGCACGGACCTGTGTTTTTAGTAAACAGTCGCTTCCCCCTGGTCTCTGCGACCCCTACCCCCTCGCAGGAGCGTGTCCTGTCCAGGGCCGGGGTCCCCCTTCTCCCGAAGTTACGGGGGCATTTTGCCGAGTTCCTTGACCGTGATTCTCTCGAACGCCTTGGTATTCTCTACCTGATCACCTGTGTCGGTTTGGGGTACGGGCGGCTGGGACCTCGCGTCGATGCTTTTCTCGGCAGCATAGGATCACCCGATCCCCCCGCGAGGGGGTCCCGTCGGATCTCAGGCCTGATGCGCGGCGGATTTGCCGGCCGCGCGCCCTACATCCTTGGACCAGGTCAACCATCGCCTGGCCGGGCTGCCTTCCTGCGTCACACCTGTTAATACGCTTGCCTCGCAGCTCTGGGTCCCGCGCGCCCCCCGCGGTGGGCTCCCCGAAGGGATCCCGGTGCGGGGATTGGGCGGTCAGCATCGGCTGTCCGGCATGGGCGGTCCTTCGCCGGTACGGGAATATCGACCCGTTGTCCATCGACTACGCCTGTCGGCCTCGCCTTAGGTCCCGACTTACCCAGGGCAGATGAGCTTGACCCTGGAACCCTTGATCATCCGGCGGACGGGTTTCCCACCCGTCTTTCGCTACTCATGCCTGCATTCTCACTCGTGCGGCCTCCACCCCTGGATCACTCCGG
>NZ_BAAAQW010000021.1:0-1261 GCF_039531875.1 Sinomonas flava
GTACCAGCGGATGTAGTCGTGGACGGCGTTTTCGAGCGCCTCGATACTGAGGTAGCGGACGTGGTGGAAGCACTCTTCCTTGAGGTGGCCGAAGAAGTTCTCGATGATGGCGTTGTCGAAGCAGTTGCCCTTGCGGGACATCGACTGCCTCGCTCCGGCGTCGGCGAGCAGCGTCCGCCAGGCACGGTGCTGGTACTGGAATCCTTGGTCGGTGTGCACCATCGGATGCTCCCCGGGCCCGAGAGCGGCGATCGCCTGGCGCAGTGACGAGGTGGCCAGCTGCAGGTTCGGTGATCTGCTGGTGGAGTAGGCGATGATCTCGCGGTTGAACAGGTCCATGACCGGGGAGAGGTAGAGCTTGTCCTTGCCGACCCGGAACTCGGTCACATCCGTGACCCACTTCTGGTTCACGGCATCGGCAGCGAACTGGCGGTCCAGGAGGTTCTCCGCGGTCTGGCCGACGTCGCCCCGGTATGAGGCGTAGCGGCGTTTCCGGCGGACCCTGCAGGCCAGGCCGAGCTGGCGCATGAGCTCCAGCACCGTCTTCTTCGCCACCTGCCAGCCGCCCTTGACGAGTTCCCGGTGCACCCTGCGGTGCCCGTAGCGTCCGTGCGCGCCCTCGAACGCTGCCCGGACCGCTTCCTTGAGGTCGGCCCGGGGGTCCGCCCGGCCGAGCCTGGCCTGATGGTAGAAGAACGTCGACCGGGCAAGCCCGGCTGCCTCGAGCAGCACCGGCAGGCGGTGCTCGGCCTTGAGGGAGGAGACAGCGAGGGCCTTCACTGCCGTCCTTGCGCCCTCAAGGCCCGCAATTTTTTCAGGTAGGCGTTCTCGGCCTGCAGCCGCTCGTTCTCCGCCCGCAGCCGCTCCAGCTCGCTCGGCTCACCCGGGGAGGTGGCCCCGTCCCGGGGCGGGCGGCCTCTGGGCCGGGGCCGCAGCGCGTCCTCGCCGCCCTCCCGGAAAGCGCGCGCCCACGCTTCGACCAGCTTCGAGGAGGACAGGCCATGATCCCTGGCCAGGGCCCCCGCGGACCCCTCGCCCGCGAGATAGCCCTTCACCACCGCCAGCTTGAGCTCGAACGGGTACGACCGCTTCGTCGTCCTGGCCACCAGCGCTCCTCTGCCACGGATCACCCAACGCCGATACAGCCGCTGCACCGGCCACCGGGACACCCCCAGCCGAGTTGCCGCGGCCCGATCGGCGAAACCCTGCTCGAACAACGCTACAGCCGCCGACCGCTGCCCCTCGGACAGCGAACTACTCA
>NZ_BAAAQW010000022.1:0-590 GCF_039531875.1 Sinomonas flava
CCACGTCCGGCCTATCAACCCAGTGGTCTGCTGGGGGCCTCTCCCACCTTGCGGTGGATGGAAATCTCATCTCGAAGCGGGCTTCCCGCTTAGATGCCTTCAGCGGTTATCCCATCCGAACGTAGCCAACCAGCCGTGCACCTGGCGGTACAACTGGCACACCAGAGGTTCGTCCGTCCCGGTCCTCTCGTACTGAGGACAGCCCTTCTCAGATTTCCTGCGCGCGCAGCGGATAGGGACCGAACTGTCTCACGACGTTCTAAACCCAGCTCGCGTACCGCTTTAATGGGCGAACAGCCCAACCCTTGGGACCTACTCCAGCCCCAGGATGCGACGAGCCGACATCGAGGTGCCAAACCATGCCGTCGATATGGACTCTTGGGCAAGATCAGCCTGTTATCCCCGAGGTACCTTTTATCCGTTGAGCGACGGCCCTTCCACGAGGTGCCGCCGGATCACTAGTCCCGACTTTCGTCCCTGCTCGAGATGCCTCTCTCACAGTCAAGCCCCCTTGTGCACTTGCACTCGCCACCTGGTTGCCGACCAGGCTGAGGGGACCTTTGGGCGCCTCCGTTACTCTTTGGGAGGCA
>NZ_BAAAQW010000023.1:0-990 GCF_039531875.1 Sinomonas flava
CAGTGAGCTATTACGCACTCTTTCAAGGGTGGCTGCTTCTAAGCCAACCTCCTGGTTGTCTGGGCAACTCCACATCCTTTCCCACTTAGCACACGCTTGGGGGCCTTAACCGGTGGTCTGGGCTGTTTCCCTCTCGACTACGAAGCTTATCCCCCGCAGTCTCACTGCTGCGCTCCCACTTGCCGGCATTCGGAGTTTGGCTGACGTCAGTAACCTTGTAGGGCCCATCGGCCATCCAGTAGCTCTACCTCCGGCAAGAAACACGCAACGCTGCACCTAAATGCATTTCGGGGAGAACCAGCTATCACGGAGTTTGATTGGCCTTTCACCCCTACCCACAGCTCATCCCCTCCATTTTCAACTGAAGTGGGTTCGGTCCTCCACGACGTCTTACCGTCGCTTCAACCTGGCCATGGGTAGATCACTCCGCTTCGGGTCTAGACCACGCCACTGAACGCCCTGTTCAGACTCGCTTTCGCTACGGCTCCCCCACACGGGTTAACCTCGCGACATGGCACTAACTCGCAGGCTCATTCTTCAAAAGGCACGCCATCACCCCAACGAGGAGGCTCTGACGGTTTGTAGGCGCACGGTTTCAGGTACTGTTTCACTCCCCTCCCGGGGTACTTTTCACCTTTCCCTCACGGTACTGGTCCGCTATCGGTCATCGGGTAGTATTCAGGCTTATCAGGTGGTCCTGACAGATTCACACGGGATTCCTCGGGCCCCGTGCTACTCGGGGACACCTGCAAGGGCGGCAGACTGGCGTTGCGGCTACGGGACTCACACCCTCTCCGGCCGGCCGTTCAAGGCCGTTCGCCTACACCACTGCACCACACCCCCGACCGCCGGCAGACAGTCGAAGCAGGACCCCACAACCCCATGCGCGCAACCCCTGCCGGGTATCACACACGCACGGTTTGGCCCCATCCGCGTTCGCTCGCCACTACTGACGGAATCACTGTTGTTTTCTCTTCCTGCGGGTACTGA